>JAFQZR010000012.1 GCA_017405785.1 Erysipelotrichaceae bacterium | reverse complement strand
GCAGAGGACTGAAAATCCTCGTGTCGCTGGTTCAATTCCGGCCGGATCCACCACTGAAAACTAAAAGAACAGAACAAACGTCTGTTCTTTTTTTTGTTATTTACCCAGTCTTTCGGAAACTTTCAGTAACCATGCTGCATTTCTCTGCAGCTGTTCTCTGGAAACTGAACCGTTTTTCAGACCTTCCATGATCTGTGAGAATTCTTTCTTACTGCCAGGCATGAATAATGAACACCCCGCTTTGGCAACCCTGGCAGCATCCGGTGCAGGATATTTAGGATCCTTCATCAGGAAATCACTGGCAATTACCCAGTCTGTCATTACCAGTCCCTTAAAACCGAATTCATCACGGAGTATGTTTGTGGTCAGCTCAAATGATTCTGAGGTATGTGTACCGTTTATCAGGTTATACGATGTCATTACTGAAGCAGGATCAGCTTCTTTTATACAGATACCGAATCCTTTCAGATATATCTCTCTCAAAGCCCTTTCGGACACAAGGGAGTTATTGGCATAACGGTTAGTTTCCTGATTGTTGCAGGCAAAATGTTTAATGGTGACACCTTTTCCCTTGTGGGCCTGAACACCTATTGTCAGAGCTGCAGCGAATTTACCGGATAACAGCGGATCTTCGGAAAGATACTCAAAATTACGGCCGCACAGAACGTTGCGATGAATGTTAAGAGCAGGTGCCAGCCACAGATCAACATTGAATATTTCCATTTCCTTGCCGACAATATCACCGCATAAACGGGCAAAATCCGTATTCCAGGACTGGGCTATGGCTGTTTCTATCGGTAAAGCTGTAGTGAACTGTTCAAAGAATATACTGCCCTTTTTGGCACGCGGCTTTCTTCCAAGTATCCACTTTACTACCTTAGGCATTACTTCCATCATGCTTTCCGGTATCGGTGATCCTATTACATGCTTGCCGTCCTTGTCTGTATAATACTCCTTTGCCAGACGTAATCCCGCAGGACCGTCAGCCATTATCAGATTCTCTATACCATGGTGTTTTAACAAAGAGGTTGATTCCCCTGCTGCTCCCGGAACATTTACCGAAGCATTTCCCACTATTGACAGAATACCGGCTTTCGGATCAAAGGAACCGATGTTCATGTAAGCCAGTTCTTCATCACTAAGATTATTAAGCAGTTCAGGTATTTCTATTGAAGAATCGTAGCTGATCCCAATGGTTTTCAGTTCACTTAAGTCTATCTTTTCAATTGTTAATCCAGATACATCAAACTTTCTTTCCTTTTCAGGTTTGTAATCTTCAAAACCGGGATCACCGAAAAGGTTTCTGGCTTTTCTGACAGTAACGTCATTATCAAGTTGATAAACTCCTATAGGCTGTACATCCCGGCTGTTATCACCCAGCAAGAGGATGTATTTCCCTTTTTCAAGAATGTAGCTTGCATTTTCAGGATCATAACTGACACAGTCAGTGATATTGAAACTGATAACCAGCTCGTCACTCTGTCCCGGCTTAAGCAGTCTGCTCTTCTTGAAGGCAACCAGTGATTTGACTTCCTTGTCAAGTCTTCCATCAGGTGATGACATGTAGATCTGAACGGTTTTCTTTCCTTCATATCGGCCTGTATTCTTTACACAGATATCGAGAATGAATATGCCTTTTATCAGTTTTATCTTCTTGATCTTTGTTTCAAATTCCGTAAAGCTTAAGCCATAACCAAACGGGAACAGAGGCTTTTTACCGACAGCATCGAAGTATCTGTAACCGACGTAAATTCCCTCTTTATACCGTGTATCATCTTTGTTGCCGAATTCACCGATGTGACAGTAATCCTTATATCCTGTCCAGGTAGTGGTCAGATGACCTGAAGGATTCTGAATTCCCAGCAGAATATCAGCCAGAGCGTGCCCCGTTTCAACACCCAGCTGAGAGAGAACAAGAATATTTCTGACAGATAATACCGGTGTAAGATCTACTGGACCTCCGGTATTGATTACCAGCATGAACTTATCGTAATGCTCATCAAGAGCAAGTATGTCTCTGACTTCACTGTCAGTCAGCTGAAAATCTCCCTTTTCATCTGTACGGTCATTTCCTTCGCCGGAAATGCGGGAAAGAACATATAATGCTGCTTCCGCATTCATGTCCAGATCAATGTCATATTCCGGTTCCTTCATGACTGTTCCCATTGAGGCGATTATCACATTAGTCTTCTCTTCTCTGGCTTTTCTCTTTATTTCCTTATGGAAAGCATCTTTGGCTTTTTTCAGAAACGGTACATAAAGGCTAGCCCAGTGCGGATTACTGATGGTAAAACCGGCCTTAGTGAGGCCTTCTTCAATGTTGATGAAATAACGTGAATTAACTTCACCGGATCCGGTTCCGCCCTTGACGGTATTTCTTACACCGTTACCGAAACAGGCAATGCTGCAAGGTTTTTCCAGGGGAAATGCACCGTTGTACTTAAGAAGTACGCAGCATTCACCCAGGTACGGTCTGAGCTTTTTCAGATGTGCTTCTTCATATAATTCTGTCATATCCTTATCCTCTTGTTT
Organism: Erysipelotrichaceae bacterium; assembly: GCA_017405785.1. Taxonomy (GTDB): domain Bacteria; phylum Bacillota_I; class Bacilli_A; order Erysipelotrichales; family Erysipelotrichaceae; genus RUG521. The sequence continues at coordinate 33,836 of JAFQZR010000012.1, read as the reverse complement.
TTTCAGGGTTATCAAACTTTCTATTCTTATTATAAACTCAATGATTCAGTAATACTGTGAAAAAGAAAAACTCTTTTCAGAGTTTGTCTATTAATCTTCATCGTCAAAGATGCCGTTGTAGAGTCGGTAGTATGTGCCTCTGTTTTCCAGCAGCTGTTCGTGATTGCCTTCTTCTTCAATACCGTTACGTCCTAAGACAATTATACGGTCTGAACCTTTAATAGTCGAAAGCCTGTGAGCAATCGTCAGAGTTGTACGGCCCTTAGACAGTTTTCTCAGACTCTTTTCTATCAGCATTTCACTTTCGTTATCCAGTGAGCTGGTTGCTTCATCAAGTAATAAGATCTTAGGGTTCTTAAGGAAGACACGGGCAATGGCAATTCTCTGTTTCTGTCCGCCGGACAACTTGACACCGCGTTCGCCTACATAGGAGTCATATCCGTTCTTCAGCTCTCTTATGAATTCATCTGCACCTGCCAGCTTAGCTGCTTCAATAACCTTTTCCCTGTCAGCATTGAAATCACCGTAAGCGATGTTTTCATATACTGTACCTGAGAAAAGATACACATCCTGCTGAACGATACCGATGTTGTCTCTTAAGCTCTTCAAGGTAACATCACTGATGTCCTGGTTGTCAATGGTTATTGAACCGTGTGATACATCATAGAATCTGGGAATCAAAGAAGCCAGGGTTGTCTTGCCACCGCCGCTTTCTCCTACCAGTGCCAGATTCTCACCAGGTTTAATGGTCAGATTCAGGTGTTCAAGTACACGGTTACCGTCATCAGGATATTCAAAGGTAACATCATTGAATCTGATCTCACCTTCTGTAACCTTGAGGTCATAAGCATCCGGTTTATCCTTGATGTCAATTGGTGTATCCAGTATCTCAAAGAATCTTTCGATACCTGTGATACCTGACTGGAACTGTTCAGCAAACTCGACAAATCTTCTGATCGTCGCGATCAGTGACTGAACATACAGAATATACGCTACCAGATCAGCAGCACTGATAAGTCCCCTGATCAGAAACAAACCGCCTGCCAGAATCGTTACAGAGTACATCAGACCGTCAAACAGACGTGTTGACATGTTATAGTTGGCCATGGCGTAATATCGTTCTATCTTGATTTCCTTAAATCTCCGGTTACCTTTGCCGAATTTGTCAAGTTCATGCTCTTCAGCGTTAAAAGCCTTTATCACCTTTTCACCCAGCAGAGAATCCTCTAACTGAGAGTTGATCTCACCCAGCTGTACTCTCTGGGCTTTGGTAGCCATTCTGAAGCGGTGATTAAGTTTGATGGATACAATTATCATCACCGGCAAACAGGCGAAGATTATTACTGTAAGAAGTACATTTGAGTGACATAATATCGTAAATGATACCAGTATCTTGATAATGGCAATAAAAGTCTCTTCCGGGAAATGGTGAGAAAATTCAGTGATATCAAATAAGTCATTGGATATTCTTCCCATTATCTGGCCGATCTTGTTATTGGCGAAGAAGTTGTCAGACAGTCTTTCCAGATGTTTAAAAGCATCACTTCTCATGTCTGTCTCAATGTAGACACCCATGATATGTCCGCGCGAACTCATCATGTAATAGGCAAAGGCGTCAATCAGTCTTAAGATGATGTACAGTCCTGCCATCTGGAATATGCGGTTAACTGTCAGTAAGGCAGGTTCATTCATGGCGGAGTTAGTCAGATAATGCATTATTCGCGGCAGAATTATATCGCATAATGTCGTCATTGAAGCACAGAAAAGATCAAATACCAGCATGCCCTTATACTTAAGCAGATATGGTGCAAATCTCTTTAAAAGCTCCTTGTTGCTGTACTGCTTTCCGGATGACTGACTCATTAAGAACCTCCTGACTTATTCTTAATAATACACTAACATTACTATTTGTTCTATTAATTGGCCTGTCATTTTATGTATAATGTCATATGAAGAAACAGAATCCATCTGTTTCAATGAGGTGTTTTTTCATGAACATGTATGATTATCTGAAATGGCGCGGTGATCTAAGTTTCGCACAGGACGGGTTTAACATCGTTGATAACCTGCTGTTTTCCTATGCCTGTTACACAGATCTTTCCGAAGTCATTAAGGAAGATGAAACCATAACGTTAAAGGAAGCTGCTGAAAGATACTTTGAAACTCACAAGGAAGAAGAAGTGCTCAAGTCCGGCAGTTTTATCGCTCATGCTCCCGTCATCTTAAGACGCATGGGTGAGTCGAATCGTTTCGGTGATGTAAAGATGTCAGGTTACATCCGTAACGTTGATAAAAGTTCTACAGAACAGTTCAGTGCCGTATGCTTTGAATATGAACCGAGAAAAGCCTATATTGCCTTCTGCGGTACTGACGATACCATCATCGGCTGGAAGGAAGACTTCCAGATGTCCTATAAGGTTATCAATGCCCAGAAGAAAGCTGCCAAGTATCTCAACAGCGTAGCTAAGAAACCTTTCTTCACATATAACGTCGGCGGCCATTCCAAAGGCGGCACTCTGGCTGTTTATGCAGCCATGAAGGCTAACAAGAACATCAGGAAAAAGCTGATAAATGTATACAGCAATGACGGCCCGGGCTTATCCGGCATGTCAATGGATCAGGAAGCTTATGATTCAATCAAGTCAAGAATCATCAAGATAATTCCGGAATTCTGCATTGTCGGATTACTGTTCGATAATGAAGAGGACAATCTCGTCATAAAATCCGACAAGGCACTGATGATGCAGCATGATGCTGTAAGCTGGCAGATATTAGGTACTCATTTTGAAGAAGGAAAGCTGGCCAAAGAATCACTTCTGATACATCAGGGTCTCTTTGAATTCCTTAATTCCATGGACATCAGTCAGAGAGAGAAACTTGTAACCAAGATGTTTGAAACATTTGACAAAGCCGGCATTGAGAACACTACCGACTTTACTCAGAAAGGCTTCCCTCTTGTCATCAAATTCCTGAAGGAAGTTGTCAGTGTTGATGAATCAGCCCGTCAGTCATTCATCGATCTGTTAAGCGTCTTCGGTAAACTGGCCAGTGAAAAAGCCGGAAATACGATCAGGCAGAAAGTCAAGGAAACAACTGATCAGATCAGCGAACTTCTCAACCGCGATAATAAGAAAGACAAATCACAGTAAAAGGACATTGCTTGACCGCAATGCCCTTTTTTATCTTTCTGACTGCTATTTCTTATAATTCTTAAACATGGCATCAGTGGCTTTCTGAATGCTTTCAGTCATCTCACTGATTTCCTTATCCGTCCATTCACTCTTGTCTTTTCTCAGGAATGAAGTCTGGTCAACTCTGTTGTCAAATACACCGATCGGCAGATGATAAGTATTGCCGTGAGCTTTGACGGTTACCGTATCCTCAACTTCAGAATTCGCGATCAGATAAGCCATGTCATCTGTACCGTAGTCATTGAGCATGACGCTTAACGGTACACCATGGAACAGGTTGCTTCCCGGATCATCCGGATTCGCTCTTTCAAAGTTCTTTCTTCTGCTTTCCTCAGGTGTTACCCAGATATAGAGAATGACAGCTCTGCTCAGCAGTTCCGGACAGTACTGTCTTAAGGAATACTGATAGCCAAACGGATCTTCAAGCGGACAGCTGGCTCCGTCATGACCGCCTCTGGCAGATTCGATGACGATGGTCTTGTCAGTAAAATCTTCCGGGTATTCCTTAAGCTTACCTTCCAGAATGGCCTTGGCATCCTCTTCCAGAACCTCTGAAAGCTTTACGATCAGTTCCTCCGGAAGAATGCCCAGTCTGTTAGGTATTCCTGTTCTTAAGGCAGCATTATCTATGCGGTTGAAAAGATATCTGGCAACTGAATCAGGTTTGATGACATTGCGGTTGATCAGATCAAGGAAGTCATCGTTCAGAAGCTGGATCAGAGTACCCCAGTCCCAGTCGTTGATGAATGATTTCTCGGTGCTCTGATAGAATATTCTCGAATATCCCATCTTTTCCAGCTCATCATCAATCCTTCTCATGAAATGCACATACGGGAAGTCATCAAGCTGCAGGTTTTCGCCGATATGGAAATCTCTCTTAAGTACTTCAGGATCAATGTTGGCCATGAAGTTTCTGACCTCAGACTTGCCTGAAGCAGGTAAAGCGTTAAGCAGTACAACATCAAATACTTTATCGCTCATATTATGATTCTCCTTTTTATCCTTCTCAATTATACCATAAAAAGAAAGAGGAGATTAATATCTCCCCTGCAATTTTTCCTGGCTTTCCAGTGACATGTTATCTGCTGTAACTACCATCTTGCTCTGATAGAACTGATGGTATAGCTGATATGATCCGCATATCAGACCGATGGCTACTGCTGCTACCTGTACCTGCCTGATGTACTTGTCATAACCATCCCAGTATTTAGGAATGACAAGATGTCCTATCATCAGCAGGCCCACTGTAATCCCTGTAATTAACAGTGTGTTCTTATTGATGAATTGTCGCGCTTTCAGCTTCGGATACATGATCTTCCCGAAGGCTACAAATGAGGCCAGCATGACAAATGCGATTATTATCCATACTGACCGGTGTGCCAGAAGCGGTGACAGAATCATTTTCCACAGATTGCTGGTAAGTGATATTATCACGAACCCAACCCGCCAGAACGGCAATACTATCACTGCCCTTATGACAAACGGCAGATTGTTTATGTAGTTCCTCAATCTGTCTCTCAGGGTTGGCTCCTTTCTTACATTTTCATCGTAGAAATCTTCATCTTCATCGATATTATATATAACAGGTTTAGGATGCAGCAGATCATCAGGAGACGAATAAAGACCGCCAACAATAACCGAACTGGCGGTAGATGCAGCAACGACTGCCTTAGCAGCTTTTTTCTTTATTTTCTCTATGTCTTTTCCCATATTTTAAGTATTACGCATTTTTTTCTTTATTGCAACATTTACAAAATATGTTACAATAAGAGGGCTTGCAAATGTTATGAACATTGTTTATAATTAGTAAGCATCAATGGTTCCTTAGCCAAGCGGTAAGGCAATTGACTGCAACTCAGTGATCACCGGTTCGATTCCGGTAGGAACCTCCATTATGGGGATGTGGTGAAATCGGTATACACGAGGGACTTAAAATCCCTTGGATGATGAGTCCGTGCGGGTTCAAGTCCCGCCATCCCCACCATCTTGTAAGATTCCCGGTTGATACTGGGTCTTTTTTTAACAAAAAGCAGACATATGTCTGCTTTTTTTCAGTCTTCTGCTTCTATTTCCTTGATTATGCATTCATTTCCCTGCAGCAGATAGGTATGTTCCGATCCGCAGTATGGACATATTCGTCCGTACCTGATCGTTTCATACTCCTGCTTGCAGTCTTCACAAAAGGTAACACCCTTGATCATCTCAAGCTTCATTTCACATTCCTTCAGCAAAGGATGTCTGACCTTGAAATAATTCCAGCAGTCAATGAAGTAATCGGTTATAATGCCTGATACTTCACCGACTTCCAGTGTAACGGAACCAATCTTTGTCAGATGATTTTCATCGGCCAGTTCGTTAAGGGTCTTTGCCACATGAATGACAATGCCCAGTTCATGCATGATTATTTCTTATTCCTGTTGAGCAGGATCTTAACAGCACGCTTGGCGGCATATTTACCGACAGGAACGAACTTGTCTTCTGCTCTGTACATTGTACTGGCTTCCGGGAAATCTCTGGTTAAATGAATGGCATCGAATTCGCATCTGGTCGTGCACAGACCGCAGCCGATACATCTGTTGGTGTCAACAATACTCTTGCCGCAGCTTAAGCATCTGGAAGCTTCCTTCTTAACCTGTTCTTCTGTCAGAGCCAGACGGACATTTTCAAATGTGCTTCTCGGATTGACGGCCTTGCTGCCAGGAACCTGACGTTTTTCATGGTCATAATCGTTTATGACTATGTTGTCCTTGTCAAGTTCAATGAAATGACGCAGGTCTCTGGCAAGTGTCAGTGACTGACCCGGATGAACGAATCTGTTAAGTGATACATATCCCTGCTTACCCGCCGCAATGGCATCGATGGCAAAGCGTGGACCTGTATAGACATCACCGCCGACAAAGATGTCAGGTTCAGCTGTCTGATATGTAATCGGATCGGCCTTGGCAGTGCCGTTACGGTTGATTTCAACCTTGGTATCCTTTAACAGATCACCCCAGATGATTGACTGGCCTATGCTTAACAGTACATGACTGCACTCGATTGTAATAGTGTCGTTTTCATCATACTGAGGATTGAAGGCATGATTTTCACCGTATACTGATGTACATTTCTTAAAGACGATGGACTTGACCTTTCCGTCTTCAGCGATGATCTCCTTTGGACCCCAGCCGTTATTGACAATGATGTCTTCAGCCTTGGCGTCTTCAACTTCATCTTTGGCAGCCGGCATTTCATCAGGCTGTTCCAGACATAACATTGTAACCTTGCCGTCAGTCAGTCTGGCTGCTGTTCTGGCTACGTCTACGGCAACGTTACCACCGCCCACTACTACTACATCGCCTTCAAGCTTTGTCAGTCTGCCCATGTTGACTTCACGTAAGAAGTCGACACCGGTTACGACACCTTCACTGTCTTCACCCGGTACACCGGTCATTCTGCCGCCCTGAGCACCGATGGCTACATAGAATCCCTTATAGCCCTGTTCTCTTAACTGAGGAATGGTAATGTCCTTGCCGATCTCAGTGTTAAATACGAATTCAACACCCATCTGACGCAGGATATCGATCTCAGCTTCCAGAACATCCTTTTCCAGACGGAATGACGGAATGCCGTTAAGCAGCATGCCTCCGGCTCTGGCTTCCTTTTCAAATACGGTTACCGGATAGCCGTTTTCTCTTAAATAGTATGCACAGGTCAGTCCTGCCGGACCGGAACCGATGACTGCTACCTTATATTCATCACCCCATTGATTACCCTCATCATTTTCGCATACCGGAACATATCTGTTTTCGGCGTTGATCTCCAGTGATGCAATGTATTTCTTGATTTCATCAATGGCGATAGGCTGGTCAATGGTTCCTCTTGTACAGGCATCTTCACAGCGGCGGTTGCAGATGTCACCGCATACTGCCGGGAACGGGTTATCCTGTTTGATGAGCTTTAAGGCTTCCAGGCATCTGCCTTCCTTGGCCATCTTGATGTAACCCTGGATTGGCAGGTGTGCCGGACAGGCTGTCTTACAAGGTGCGGTACCGGTGTCATAGCAATTGATCTTGGCATCGTCACGATAATTCTTATTCCATTTCTCTGGACCCCATGGTAAGGCATCAGGAAGTTCTGTCTTAGGATATTCAATCTCTCCTTCTTTAGTGCAGAGCTTCTGACCAAGTTTGGCAGCACCAACCGGACATACCTCTACGCATTTACCGCAGGCTACGCACTTTTCAGCGTCTACGTGAGCTCTGTAGGCTGAAGCTGACATATTAGGCGTGTTATATAATTGTGATGTCCTGATGGCATTGCAGACGCCAGGAGCGCAGTTGCAGATGGCAACGATCTTCTCTTCACCGTCAATGTTGGTGATCTGGTGTACATAACCTTTCTCTTCAAACTTCTTCAGATAAGCTACAACTTCATCATAAGTAAGGTAACGGCCCATGCCTCTGTCAACACAGTATTCAGCCATGTCTCCGACACCGATGCAGTATTCACCCGGTATTTCACCAGTTCCCTCACCGCGCATCGCCTGCTGCTTTCTGCAGGTACACTGTCCGATGGAGTATTTGTCATATTTGTTCAGCCAATGGGAAATGTGTTCCACTGATACAGACTTGTTTTCATGTTCAATGGCCTTTTCAACAGGAATGACATGCATGCCGACTCCGGCTCCTCCAGGAGGAATCATCGGTGTGACATCTTCCAGAGGCATCTGTGTCATCAGGTTGAAGAATGTTGCCAGCTCAGGATGCTCATCTGTCAGTTTGTCGTTCATCATCATGAATTCGGCTGAGCCAGGAACAAAGATCGGGACATTGTACTGTTTGTGGTGATCTTCATTCTCTCTGTTCATTTCCAGAACACCGACCCAGCAGAGATGGTCAATCATCTTCTGAGTTTCTTCCAGAGACATGTTGTTTCTGGCAGCTATCTCTTCCGGTGAATAGGCAACTCTGGTCTTCTTGAAGGATAACAGGAACTTGACCTCTTCCTTCGTCAGTACCGCATTAAGAGCCCAGAATTCAGGGTCTGTGGTCTTCATGGTATTTGTATACTTGATAAGGTATCTGTCAGTGATCATGGTACCTAACTTAAGTACCAGTTTTTCCTTTTCCTTGTCTATACTTTTGTAATTAGGATCCGGTACATAGTCACCCGAATTTGTCATTCTCATCTGATCATTTGTTACTTTTTTCTTTGCCATAAGTTACACCTCTGCTTTGATTTCTCTGAGCTGCCGGCACAGCCATTCTTCCCATTCTTTCATTCCTTCTCCGGTTTTAGCGGATAACGGGAATATCCTGATATCCGGATTGAGATATCTTACTCTCTCAATACACTTATCCATGTCAAATGTGAAGTATGACATGGTATCTATCTTGGTTATCAGAAGAGCATTGCTCTTGATGAACATTAACGGATACTTCAGCGGTTTGTCGTCTCCTTCCGGTACGGACAGGATCATGACATTTCTGCTGGCACCGGTATCGTATTCAGCCGGACAGATAAGATTGCCGATGTTCTCGAGAAATGCTATATCCGTATCTTCAAGTCCCATCGCTTCCAGACCTTTACGGGTCATTCCGGCATCCATGTGACACATGCCGTCGGTATGAACCTGAATGCTCTTTGCTCCTATAGCCTGTATTCTTTCAGCATCTACCGATGCATCTATATCTGCTTCCAGTACAGCAATTCTGACTTTATCGTTTAGATCTCTGATTGTTCTTTCCAGCAATGTTGTCTTACCGGAACCTGCTGAACTCATCAGATTTACCAGTAAAATACCCTTTTCTTCCAGCTGTGCTCTTAACTGTGCAGCGTCTCTGTCATTGGAGTCAGTAACGGACTTATGCAATTCAATTACTCTCATAACCGTTTCCTCCATTCTCCTATCTTCTGATCCAGCCAGCTGATCCATTCTTCCATGCCGATGTCCTTAACAGCGCTGATCTGGAAGCAAATGATCTCGGGATTAAGCTTTCTGGCTCTTTCCAGTGCCTTATCGGCATCAAAGTCAAATACAGGTAAGGCATCTATCTTGTTTATCAGCATGACATTGCTGACGGTAAACATCAGAGGATACTTCAGAGGCTTGTCATCACCCTCCGGAACAGACAGGATCATTACCTTGAGAGCTGCTCCAACATCAAATTCTGCGGGGCAAACAAGATTTCCGATATTCTCCAGGAATAACAGATCAATTCCTTCAATGCCTAATCTGTCAACTCCTCTGGCTGTCATGTCTGCATCCATGTGACATAATCCGCCTGAATGCAGCTGAATGACTTTTACGCCAAGCTTACTGACGGTTTCCGCATCAACGCTGGAATCCACATCTGCTTCCATTACCGCAATACGGTATTTTTCCTTGAGCCGTTCAATAGTCTTTATCAGTACACTTGTCTTTCCGGAACCAGGTGAACCCATCAGGTTGACCATGAATGTACCGTTTTCACGTAATAAAGCTCTCAGCTTAGCTGCTTCCGCTTCATTATCGGCCATTATTCTTTCTTTTGTTTCATATATTTCGTACATATAAAGGCCCTTCTCTGTCATTTATATCATACTTTAAATGGTTCCTTTACACAACGTGATTTACTTGTTTTGACCCCCAACCAAAATCGGCATTTACAGATACGATTTTTCTTTAACCGGGATTTTTGTTGAATTATAATATTTCCATGAAAAATCTATGGTATTATCCTCAGTATTACACCAATTTTAAATGCAAGGCTTCCAAATGCCGTAATAACTGCTGCAGTAACTGGAAGATTCCGGTCTCTCATCAAGAATACAACAAGCTGATTAACATGGAATGTTCAGATGATCTTTACAGACGAGTTACCATGGCATTTGTAGAACCTGATTTTCCAACCGAAGAACGTTACCGTTATATCAGTTTCAACTGGCTTGGAGAATGTCCATTACAGGATCAGAAACTCTGCACCATTCACAGAGACAAAGGTGAAGATTTCCTTCCTCGCATCTGTCGACTGTATCCACGCAGTTTCAAAAGCATCAATGGTCAGAATTATGTCTCATGTTCCGGATCATGTGAAGCTGTCATAGAACGGCTGCTCGACAGTGATCAGATGTACATGGTTGCCGGTAGGCTAGATGCTCACCCGGAAGTTTTCATCAACATACCTGAAGACAGCCTTAAACAGATCTCCCTGTTCCAAAGACTTTTAAAGGACCGCTCTACTACATTGGCTGAAAGCTTATATGAAATATGCATGATCATTAATGAAAAGGAATTTACAGAAGATTATTACTCAGATGCAGATGCATTTCAGAACGCTCTTACTGTTCTGAAAAGACTGTATAATTCAAATCATGTACTTGAAGAAATAGCCGCTCCGATAATTGAAAGATATACCGAAGATCCTTCTCTCTACGATTCAGATATGGCTGAGTTTGAGAAAGACTTTCCTGAATGGATGCATTTCTTCGAACGAGTTATCAATAACTCCATGATGTATGAATGCTTCCCTTTCGTTGACAGCCGATTTGACCAGACCCTATCTTACAGAGGATTATGTGTCAGTTACGGACTGATGAGAGTGCTGTGTGCCGGTAATCATCATTTTAATAAAAGCAGTGAGAGTCTTGTTGATGCAGTATGCAACCTTTATCATCTGATTGATCATACATCTTTCTATTACAACGTCAATGTTCTTATAGACAATGCCGCTGTAATGATAAAACTGTAACATTACCAGTCATCAAAAAACCGAAGGTATTGATTACTTTCGGTTTTTTCTTTTTGACATTATTCTCTGTCTTTTGTCAGCTCATTGACAATTTCGGCGACTTTCTTCTTCAATGAAGCAACTTCATCGCGCATTTCCTTTCCTTCGTTTCTGATTTCCAGGATCTTGCGGCTGACTTCATTGTCCAGTGCCTGTCTGGCTGTCTTTGCTTTTTCTTTCAGTTCATTAAGCAGAGGTCTTTCCGTTTTTTCCAATCTCTCGACAAGTGCTTTTTTCTCTTTTCCCTTGAATATGCTGAGACCATCACGTAAATTTTCTACTTCACGGATAACACGTTCCTGGTTCTCAACTTCTGTATCAGCATCATTTTTTTCCGAGCGTTTCTTTTCCAGTTCAGCAATTCTCGGAGCATTGGCCTTGTCTAATTCAGCTATCTGGGTATTGAGCTCTTCCATACGCTTTTCCAATTCATCTTTTTCCGAATCAAGTTTAGCTTTTTCCTCTGAATGCTCTTCCCAGTATTTAGCTATTCTCTCCTGCTTCTTCTGTTCCCGCTTAGCTTTCTGCTTAGCTTCTATCTGTGCCGGCAGAGTATCATGTTTTTTTCTGTAATCGTTCATGATGACTCTTCTGATCGTTTTTGCGCCTTCAGTCAGGAAATACTCTTCAGCCCATCCAACGGATTTGTATTCATCGAAAGCGTGAGCATATCCTGTTGAGATTTTCCAGCTTCCTGAAGGAATCACACATTCCTCAAAGAATGCAATGTTTGCGTAGATGGCACTCATTACCTGAGGGTTTGTATCATCATTGAATCTCTTTTCGGCAAACTGAAGAAGTGAGATCAGGTTGTCGGTTTCATCCAGGAAAGTATCCCAGGTTTTCTTCATAGGACGCCACATATCTGTATTTGTGATAACATAACGTCTGTCAGTGCGGCCAAACGGATCTATTCCCTTGCCAAAATAATCACGGTAGTAATTATATCCGACAGTTGTCTTCCAGGCGGAGTTGCATATTGCACTGCAGTGTCCGATGAAGTAATTGTCAAACTTGATCAGATACTCTTCTTTTTCATCTTCCAGACCAAGTTCTTCGAACGCTGCTTTGAGTTTCGCATAACTGTCTGAGTATGCGCTTTCTACTCTTCCTAATGCAGCTTTAGTAGGTCTTTTTGATTCAAATTCACTGATCCAGAAAGTAATTTCACTTTCAAAACACTTTTTCAGGGATGCAATGATCTCATGTTTCTTCTCTTCCTTGCCGGCATCATCAAGAACACGGTATGAATTCATTATGCAGTTATATACTTCCAGAATCCTCTGATTGTTAGAACTGATCTGATAGTTAATTGCTTCACCTTTTAATTTCCAGGCAGTGTAGTTATTATTATCCATGGCAATGACCTGGTTACAGAATTCTTCGGCTTTTTCATAGTTCTTCGAATCAAATGAAATCTGGGCCATATTCAAAAGGCTTTCAAGCTGAGTATTGTTTGGAGCCGGAGCCACAGCTGGCGCTGCAGACGGTGTTGCAGATGGAGCCGGTCCATCAACTTCAACCATCAGTTTTCTGGCTTCTTCAACAGTATATTTGCAACCGCAATCCTGGCAGACAAACATACCATCCTGTTTAACGAAGTTTGTGCTTCCGCATAGTTCACATGTCATTCTCTTCATTATAAATATCCTCCCATTACGTTGTATTATTTTTTATAAACAACGCTTTTAAACAATATTAAAATGCTGTACCTATTATATGTACAGCACTTTTTACGTTTGTTGATTACTTGCTAAGAGCTGTTAACAGCTGTAACAGATCAGTACCGTCAAGCTGTGACTGCTGAGTCTTTTTCTTCTTGGAAGTAGTAGTCTGAGTAGTTCCTGCACCTAACAGTGATGTCAGTAAGCCAGTCAGATCAGAACCGCTTGACTGCTGAGTCTGCTGCTGGGTTGTACCTGAGCCTAATAATGCTCCTAAAATGTTGCCCATGCCGTTGGACTGCTGAGTCTGCTGCTGGGTTGACCCGCCTAATAATGATCCTAACAGTGAGCTGCTTGCATTGTTGTTTGAACCGCCGAATAATGCCATCAGGTCACCGAAGTCAAGACCATCGGACAGGTTTACACCTGAAGACTGGTTCTGAGCCTGGGTTGTAGCTGCTGATAAGCCAGACAGTAATGCCGGAGCGATTGTGCTTAATGTTGAGTTGACCTGGTTGCTATTCAGACCTGTTTCGCTTGCCAGTGAATTGACAACTGTGTCCTTATCCTTGCCAAGGATGTGGTTGATGATCCGGCTGCCGTCGTTCTGGTCAGCGTTCTGCAGCTGCTGAGTCATGGTCTGTGTGTTGGTATGCTGTCCAAGAGCACTTAATAGTGACTGAGCTCCTGGCTTCTTGCTGGCGTTCTTTGTCATGTACTTGATTAACAGAGGAATGGCAACCAGCAGTAATTTTGAAGTTAACTTGGAGTTAACACCAGTCTTCTTTGAAACTGTGTTAACTGAACTCTGTGTTGTCAGAGTGCTTAACAATAACTGTAATAGATTCATTTCTTGTCTCCTTCTCTCGTTAATATCATTTTAATACCTTTTTTGACAATTCTCAATATTTCTTTAAAAGCAGAAGACCCGCTTATTGCGGGTCGTTCTTACATGAGGAAGAACATCGACACTATGATGATCACAACTATGTAAGCATAGATGCAGATGAATTCCCATTGGGATTCCTCCTTGCTGAGGTTCTTCCTGTTAACAAACACATAAAGCAGCGTTATTACCGTTTCCCGGCAGCACAGCATTACCAGAGAGAAGTAAGGATTGACATCTTCCCTGTTGATAAGAACATATGCTCCGAAGATAACCAATGCCAGTGTCTGTATTACATACTTGTGAATCTTGTTCATAGATCAATGAATCCGTATTTATGCAGTACCTGAACCTTCGCCCTTTGTTACTACCATGTACAGTACCAGAGAAATTACCGTGAATACTGTAAGGATGGCAGCCATGGCAGATGCGTATCCGTATGAACCTTTTGTAACCAGTTCGTAAACGGAAATGGTCATGGTTCTTGTACGGTAAGTGAACAGGTAAATAGCCGTTGACAGCTCTGTGATGATGGAAACCCAGGACAGAATTGCACCGGAAATAACACCGTTAAGCATCATAGGCAGCGTTACCGCAAAGAAGGTCTTGGCCTTGGATGAACCCAGGGAAATTGATGCTTCTTCGATAGTCTGCGGAATCTGCTGCAGGATGGCAACGGATGATCTGATCGTGTATGGTGAACGTCTTATGATCAGCGCTATGATCATGATGAACGGTCCTCCTGTCAGTACCGGTAAACCTAAGACGCTTCTGTTGAAGGTAACGATCAGGGCAACACCGATAACTGAACCAGGAATGATGTATGGCATCATGGTTAGAACGTCAAGAGTCTGGTTGAAGAGATTTCTTCTTCTGACTACCAGATATGCACAGACAACCGCAAGCAGTACTACCAGTAACAAGGCACTTACAGCGATCTTGATTGTATTCCAGATGGTATCGGAATAAGCTTCCAGAACATACTTGTAGCTGTTCAGTGAATAGCCTTTCTTGAATACCAGACCTGATTCTGATGTCTTCTGGAATGATGAATAGATGACATAGATCTGCGGTAAGAATGCCAGGAAAGTAATGGCATAGCAGTAGAAGTGCATGAAGAATGACTGTAACGGCTTAGCCTTCTTCTGTTCAACAGGATGCAGTGCATTCATGGTGAACTGGAATTTAGAGTTAGCCCACTTCTGCAGCAGGAATATGATCGTGGTGATGATGATCGCAATGACGCTGAGTGCAGCAGCATAAGCCTTGTTCTGGCTCATTTCACCTGAATACTGGTCATAGATCAATACTGTAAATACCTGATATCCCTTGCCAATGAAGATAGGCGTACCAAAGTCTGCGAACGCTCTCATGAATACCATCAGGGCACTGGCCAGAATGGTAGGCATGATCAGCGGAATGATGACCTTGATGAATCTTCTGATGCCGGAAGTACCAAGGTTGGCACTGGCTTCAATCAGAGAGTTATCAATGTTTTTAAGAGCACCGGATACATACAGATATACCAGGGATAAGAATCCCAGGGTCATAACCAGTACGATTCCGGTAAAGCCGTATATGCTAGGCATTATGATTCCGAATGTCTTCTCCATGAAACGGGTGAATATGCCGTTGTTACCGGCGAATACGACCCAGGAGAAAGCTCCGACAAACGGAGGTGACATGGAACTAAGGATGATAAGAACTCTTATCAGCTTGCTTCCCCTGATCTTGTAACAGGTTGTGAAGTAAGCCAGCGGTACACCAAGAAGCAGTGAAAATACGGTAACCCAGACTGATACCTTGAAGCTGTGCTGCAGGGCAAGTACATTGGACTTGTTGTTGAAGAACTCCATGTAGTTGACCAGAGACGTAACACCGGTATTCTTGTCTGTAAATGACTGCTTAACCAGAGCAACCATCGGGTACAGCATGAAGAAAGCATAGAAAGCAAGAAGGATGATAGTTACTATCAGCCAGCTGTCATAGTTTCTTTTCTGCTTCTGAACCGGTTTTTTATTTTCTTTCTTCATAGCGGTCACCTTTAGTCATTGCCATAAAGGTATTTATCGTTCTTGACACCTTTCACAATGTTCTTTGAACCGTCAGCGGTAAAGACGTTGACCTTTTCCTTCTTGATTCTCAGACGTACTTCGGTTCCGTTAGGAATGATCTCATCGATCATTGATTCCTGAATAAGTTCAAAACGGTCATCATCCTTGTCTTCTGTATGGATGCAGTGTACCTGATCGCTCAGGACATAGTAGTGAGTATTCAGACCCAGGAATACAGAGTCATCTACCTTGGCATGGATGCCCTCTTCGGCATTGATTACTACTTCTTCAGGTCTGGCTGCCACGATGACATCCTGGTCATGCATTTCCTCAGGCAGGATGTTGTCCATTACCAGATCATAGCCGTCAGCGAAAACAACATGTGCTTCACCGTCTCTGATTTCCAGTTTGGCATTGACAAGATTTGTACGGCCGATGAAGCTGGCAACGAATAAGTTAGCCGGTCTCTGATAGATGTCCTTCGGCTTGCCGATATGCTGGATCTCGCCGAGGTTCATGACAGCGATTCTGTCTGATACGCTCATGGCTTCTTCCTGGTCATGTGTTACATAGACATTGGTGATTCCTACTTCACGCTGGATCTGCTTGATGACTGTTCTCATTTCAACTCTCAGCTTGGCATCCAGGTTACTTAACGGCTCGTCCATTAACAGAACATCCGGCTTGATAACAAGAGCTCTGGCTAAGGCAACACGCTGCTGCTGGCCGCCGGAGAGTCTTTCAGGCATTCTGTCCTTGTATTCGGTAATGTGCATTAAGTCCATGAACTGCTTGGTGTCTCTTTCCATTTCTTCCTTGGAGACCTTGCGGTTCTTCAAGCCGAACTGAACGTTCTTTTCAACAGTCAGATGCGGGAAGATGGCGTAGTTCTGGAACACCATGCCGATGTTTCTCTTTGCCGGGTCAAGGTTATTGATGCGCTTATCTCCGAAATAGAAATCTCCGCCTTCAATTGAGTTGAATCCGGCAATCATTCTTAACAGTGTGGTCTTGCCGCAGCCGGAAGGTCCTAACAGTGTAAAGAATTCCCCGTCTTCTACTTCCAGAGAAAGGTCAGGAATAACAACGTTATCGCCATAGGCCTTAACGGCATGATTGATTTTAATACCAACACTCATTGGGTTCTCCTCCTATTATAGATTTTTCAAAGAAAGAGTGATTCGAGTATAAAGAATCCCAAATCACTCTTCATAGGTTTTATGCCGATTTTAAGTATTACTTGCTAGCGTTGTACTTATCCAGCAGTTCAGTCCATTTTGCCTTCCATGAAGCAGTGTTGCTTGCAATGTACAGCTGATCCTGATCGAATACGTTCTGGATCTGATCAAATGTCTTGATGCCCTTAACGATGTTGACCATGTTCTTGTCAGCAGGACGTAATGTTGTGCACTGGTATAAGCCCTGGCCTTCTTTTGATACTAAGAAGTCGATGAATAACTTAGCCAGATCCATATGAGGAGCATTCTTAACGATTGCAGCTGCACATGGTGTCCAGTTGTTACCTTCTTCTGGATAGATCATGATGATGTCTTCTGCTTCATCCTTTAATAACTGTAATGCAGGGTCCTCATATGTAACACCGATTGCAGCTTCACCAGCTGTAACGTTCTTGTAAACAGCTGAAGATGAGCTTAATACTGAACCGTCGATAACCTTGATGAACTGTTCAACATATGCCCAGCCCTTGTCCATGTCAAGGTTTTCCCAGCCCTTGTTGAAGCCGTCGCCGTAAACATACAGCATAGCTACCAGTTCCTGCCAAGCACTTGATGACTTGACTGGGTCGCCTGATAATACCTGACCTTTTAACTTGTCAGCATGATCAATTAAGCTCTGATAACCTGTGATGTCTTCTGGCTTGAGGCCTAATCTTTCCAGAATTCTGGTGTTGATGACAAATGCAGTGTTGCCGCTTAAGCCATAGCTTGTGAAGTAACCGGCACCCTGACCAGTCTTGTTCTGGTATTCTTCTGGTAAATTGTCAGCATTTGGTGAAATGTAGTTTTCCCAGTATCCCTGGAAGTTATACCACTTTTCAAAGTTCATGCCGCCCCACATGACGTCGCACTGAGGGTTTTCTGCTTCAGCCTGAATTCTGGAGATGCAGTCGCCAGTACCAATGGAGATGATTTCCAGTGTTACGTTAGGATACTTGGTTGTGAAACCAGGTCTGATAGCGTTGATCTCACCGTTTGAGTTTGGTGAATATACAACTAACTTACCGGTAACTGATACATCCGGTTCGATGCTTGCCAGGATTTCCTTCTGGACCTGTGCAGCTGTCTTTTCACCTGTATCAGGCTCTGGTTCGTTTTCGCCACCGCCCGTGCAGCCAAACATGCAGACTACCATCAGAACAGACAGTAAAACTGCTAATAATTTTTTCATGATTTTCCTCCTATTGTTGCGATTGAAATCGCTTTCCTGTTTATATAATAGCATGTACACATCAATATAAAAAGACTTCTTTTCGATTAATTTCACAGGAATTTCACGAAAATGAAGTCTTTGTTTAAGTTATTTTTCTCCCGTTATGATTTGATACATTTCTTCCCTGCGGTCACGGAACAGTCCCCAGGCGATACGGTTGGTTTTCAGTTCATCCAGATCGTACTCATGGATGAGGATCTCTTCTCTGTCACTGGAAGCATTTTCCACAACTGCACCGGTCTCATCAGTCATGAACGAAGAGCCGTAGAAATCAAGAGAAGACTGCTGGAAGCCGTTTTCCCTGCAAGGTGATACTTCTTCCAGGCCAATGCGGTTTGCGGCGCAGACGGGCATTAAATTAGCCCGGGCGTGTCCCAGCATTACCCTTCTCCAGTGTTCCATGGAATCCACACCCAGTATTGGTTCAGAACCTATCGCAGTCGGATACAGGATCATTTCCGCACCCTGTAAAGCCAGAGCTCTGGCTGTTTCCGGGAACCACTGATCCCAGCAGATTCCGATGCCGATCTTGCCGTATGCTGTATCAAATACCTTGAATCCGGTATTACCAGGTGTGAAGTAGAACTTTTCCTGGTAATAATGATCGTCAGGAATATGTGTCTTGCGGTATACACCTAAAACCGTTCCGTCTGCATTGATGCAAGCCAGTGAGTTATACAGTACATTTCCGTCTTTTTCATAGAAGCTTACCGGTAAGACAACACCTAATTCCCTGGCCAGTCTTTTTCCCATGGCTATGTTTGGATGAGTATCCACACTCATTGCATAGTCATAGTACTCATATCTTCTTTCCTGGCAGAAATAGTTGCGGTCAAACAGTTCCGGTAAAAGGATGACATTTGCCCCCTTTCCGGCTGCTTCTCTGATATATCTTTCAGCCTTTTCGAGATTTTCCTGCTGGGCAGTTGAGCAGGACATCTGGATCATGGCTACCTTTACCTTTCTCATGGTTATCTCCTTTCGGTAAATATGGCATCACAGCGATGCCATATTCATCATTAGTTGAACATTACCTGGTTCCACAGTTCAGCCAGCTTGGTCTTCAGGACGTTGTCATCATGATATTCTTCGTCCTTGTCATAGCCGACTCTTGGCAGATAGGCGTTGATGCCGTCAAACTCGGTCTTGCTGAGCTTGTCGATAACTGCCTGATAGCCTGAAGTGTAACCTACGGCGATGGAGTTCTTTTCTGCTACTTCCTGTTCCATGCAGAAGTTGATCCAGGCATGGGCCAGCTTGACGTTGGTTGAAGTGGCAGGAATGCACATGGCATCTGACCAGATGTTGGTTCCCTGATATGGCTCAATAAAGGCCATGTCCTCGTTTTCACTCATGATATAGGCAGCAGCACCGCTGTAGACAACAGCCAGTGTCTTGTTTCCTTCGATCATGATGTCGTTGACTTCGTCAGTTACATAAGCCGGGCTCATGGTCTTCTTCTGGGTCAGCAGCCACTGATAGGCAGCCTGGATCTCGTCATCGTTTGTGGTGTTGACGGAATAACCCAGTGACTTCAGGGCTGGCAGGAAGTTGTCTCTGTCAGCGTTGTACATGCAGATCTGACCGGCATATTTGGTATCTAACAGGATATCCCAGCCCTTAGCAGTGATCTCTTCCTCGGTAACCTTGGTTGAATCATAGATGATGCCGATTGAACCCTGGAAATAAGGAATAGAATATGCATGTGTCGGGTCATAGTCAGGTGACTTCAGACCTTCAGCGATGGCACCGATGTTGGTGATCAGGCTCAGATCAAGAGGCTGAATGAGCTTTTCCCTGATAAGACGTTCTACCATGTAGTCACTTGGAACGATGATGTCGTACTTGTCACCGCCGACGATGGCTGTGTACATTTCCTCGTTGGAGTCGAAAGTCTTGTAATAAACCGTGACATTGTATCTCTTCTCGAAGGCTTCGATATTGGATTCATCGATGTATTCACCCCAGTTGAAGACATATAACTCATCTGATCCGAATTCAGCGATTGGATCAAAATCGGTCTTTCCGCCGCCCTTGCAGCCGGAAACTGTTAAGCAGATCAATACTGCCAGGATACTAACTAATAACTTTTTCATTCTTCGATACCTCTTGTCTTTCTATCCTTTATCATAGGAACAACGTTGACGATAATCAATACCGTCGTAACGATAACAACAATGATTGTTGACAAAGCGTTGATCGTTGGATTGATACGCTTGATTGATGAATATACGTAGATTGCGATGTTGCTGACCTTCGGTCCTGATGTGAAGAATGAGATCACGAAGTCATCGAAGCTCATGGTAAAGGCAATCAGGGCACCGGAGATGATGCTCCCCTTTAGCTGAGGAATGATGACCTTGGTCAGGGCCTGAAGCGGTGTAGCTCCCAGGTCCAGAGCAGCTTCTGCCAGGTTGTCATCCAGCTGTCTTAATCTTGGCATGACAGTCAGAATGACATACGGAATACAGAACGAGATGTGAGCCAGTAAGATCGTTCCTAAACCCTTGTCGACACCCAGTGATGTAAACAGCAGCATGAAGCCGATGGCGGTTACGATATCAGGATTCATCATCGGGATATCGTTGATCTGAAGAACGATGGCTCTTAAGATCTTATTGCTCTTGGACAGGCCGATGGCTGTCAGGGTTCCGATTATCGTAGATATGATGGTCGCAATTACCGCAATAAGCAGTGTATAGTAGATAGCTTCTCTGATGGAGCGGGATTCAAACAGTTTCTGATACCACTGTAAGGAGAAACCGGTGAATCTTGTCAGGCTCTTGGATTCGTTGAAGCTGAAGACGATAACATAGATGATCGGCAGATAGAAGAATAACATTGTCAGCCAAAAATAGGCGCTTGACACTAATTTCTTAATGAACTTCATTATTCTTCACCTCCTGTCTTCTGATCCATCTTCTTAGTCACAAACATTGACAGGATGATGACCAGAGCCATGATCAGTGAGATGGCGGAACCGTAGTTCCAGTTACCTACTGAGATGAAGTAGTTCTCGATCAAATTACCGATCAGAACGTATTCACCGCCGCCTAACAGCTTCGGAATGAAGAAGCTGGATACAGCCGGTAAGAATACCAGAGTAATACCGGAGATGACACCTGACATTGACAGCGGTAAGGTTACTCTCAAGAAAGTCTGAACGCTGTCGGCTCCCAGGTCATTGGCAGCCGTGATCAGGTTGCGGTCCAGTTTTGACAGTGATGTGTGGATCTGTAAGATCATAAACGGCAGGAAGTTGTAGACCATGCCGATCATGACGTTGATCTGTGAATCAAAGTCGAAGTATGCCAGGATTCCCTTCCAGGAATAGGTGCGGATCAGCATGTTGATCCACATCGGCAAGGTGATTAACAGAATGGCAAATGCCTGTTTCTTTTCACTCATCTGAGCGATGATGTAGGCTGCCGGATATCCTAACAGAACACATATAACGGTTGTAAAGAACGCGATCTTCAGTGATCTCCATAATACCATCGGGAAAATGGCATCGGAGAAGAACTTGGCGAAGTTTTCCAGTGTGAAGCTTAAGGTGATGATGCTGTTACCTTCCTTTGTGAAGGCATACAGCAGGATCAGCAGCATCGGCAGTACGACAAAGGCACTGATCCAGGCTATGTAAGGCCACGTTAACTTTGAGAAGGTCTTCATAGGCTAGTACCCCATCTTGCTCATTACATGGATATCATCAGGTTCAAATGTCAGATCGACCTTCTTACCTACTTCAACATTCTTATTTGTATGAACCTTAAATTCATGACCCTGTGTAGCGAAAGTGATCTTGTAGTCTCCTTCGGTGATGTTTTCTTCATCAAAATTGTAAATTACATCGTAGATCTCGATTTCCTTGCCGGTTTCCAGATCCCAGGCTTCCGCTGCGGCCCAGATGCATAAGTCTGTATCCAGAGCGATTGATTCTCTTAATTCATCAGCGGTGATGAAGAAGTCGAAAGCAGCAACGCCGACACCTTTCTTATCATCCTCGATGAACTTAGGTTCCTGAACATAAGCCTTTATAGTGATATAAGTTCCCTTTGATGTTGCGAATGTTACATCGTAGGTTCCAGGGACTTTCTGAATGTCATATTCTACTCTGTGCAGAGACAGCAATTCGTCATCCTCGTCCCAGGCCTGAGCGTTGGCACGGGCAATGACTTCAGCGTCAGTCAGTTCATCTACGTCTTCCAGGTCCATGAAGAAGTCGTTGGCGGAGATCTTCTCCTTCTCTTCTTCATTGGTGAAGTCATGGTTACCGATAACATGCATCGTAATGGTCTTGGATGCACCGGAAACGGTCTGAACAGTTACTTCGTTATGAACACCCTTGAACAGAACGAATTTTACTTCACCCGGAATGATACCTCTTCCTCTGGAGACGATTTCCAGGTCTTCCGGACGGATCATGATGTCAACCGGTTCATTTCTTCTGAAACCGTGGTCAGCACACTTGTAATCCTTGTCATCGAAGGATACCAGATAGTCATCCTTCATGATGCCTTCGAAGATATTTGACTCACCGATGAAGTGAGCGACATACTCATTTACCGGTTCATTGTAGATTTCAGTCGGAGTTCCGATCTGCTGGATGGACCCGTCCTTCATGACGACGATCTTATCTGACATGGTCAGAGCTTCTTCCTGGTCATGAGTGACGAAGATGAAGGTAATGCCTACTTCCTGCTGGATTCTCTTCAGTTCGTACTGCATTTCCTTTCTTAAGGCCTTATCCAGGGCGCTTAACGGTTCATCAAGCAGCAGTACATACGGTTCATTTACCAGAGCTCTGGCAATGGCAACACGCTGCTGCTGGCCGCCGGATAACAGGTTGACGTCACGTTTTCCGTATCCTTCCAGACCGATCAGTGACAGCATACGGTTGACCTTCTGCTCAATGACGTCCTTGGACTGCTTCTTTAGCTTTAAGCCGAAGGCGATGTTGTCATAGACATTGAGATGCGGGAATAACGCATACTTCTGGAATACGGTATTGATCTCTCTTTTATAAGCGGGAACATTGGAGATCTCCTGGCCGTCGAAGATCACTTCACCTTCATCGGCATCCAGGAAACCGCCCAGGATCCTTAACAGAGTGGTCTTGCCGCAGCCGGACGGGCCTAACAGCGTAACGAACTCATTTTCATAGATATCAAGGTTTACACCCTTTAAGACGACGTTTCCGTCAAATGACTTGACGATGTTCTTGAACTCAATTAACTTTTTCATAAAACTCTTCCCCTCTTAGAATACCGGAGGTGCTGATACCCACAGTACTTTGGCAACACTGCCGCCGTCATTTTCCAGGCAGTGTCTGAAATCTCCCTTAATGTAGAATGTCTCACCCTTTTTAACCGTAACACTGGTATTACCGGTGAGATCACGGAGAACGATCCTTCCCCGGATCACATAGCCCATCTCCTCCCCGTCATGTGGCGGTATGACCTGTGAGACTCCGTGAGGCTCAATGGTCAGTAAGATCGGATCCATGTTGTTTCTCTGAGCATTAGGAACCAGATATGTGATCTTTACCAGATCCTTCTCATCTTCATAATAATCCTTTTCAGTGAATGCAATCTGGACATTCTTCTCTTCCTGGAAAAAATCACCCATTGAAACACCCAGCACTTCAACAATGTTTTCCAGTGTAGGCAATGATGGTGTTGTCAGATTCCTTTCAACCTGTGACAGAAAACTCTTGGTTAATTCTGTACGGCTGGCCAGTTCTTCCAGAGTCATGTCGTTTTTGACCCTTAACTGTTTTACTCTTTTTCCCAGATCCATTGGCGTCCTCCTATCTGTAAAGTGTTACTGAACAAATTGTTAAGTCACTTTTACCATATTCATTATATCCGTTCTTCTCGATAATGCAATACCTTATTTAACTTTTTGTTCAATACCTCTTAACTTTCTTTCGAAGTGCCGTTTCATAATACTTTATAAAATTTTAATACACATTTCATTTATTTGTGTTAAAATGTCCTTTGACTATATGGAGGTATAGTAAAAATGTCTGAAAGATGGGAAAACTTCTTTAACGAAAAACACGAAATAGACTATCCCCAGATGACGATGTATCAGCTCGTCAGGGAAAGTGCCAGAAAATATCCTTATAACATTGCCTATGAATTCATGGGTAAGAAAACCACTTACAGCGAATTCATGGATAACATTGAACTGACTGCCAAGTCACTGACCAGTATCGGCATCAGAGCCGGTGACGCCGTCACCATCTGCATGCCTAACTGCCCGCAGGCCATCAATACTTTCTACGCTCTTAACAGGATCGGTGCCATCGCCAACATGATCCACCCGTTATCAGCCGTCAAGGAGATCACCTTCTATATGAACATCTCCAATTCCAAGGCCATCCTGACTCTGGACAGATTCTATGACAAAGTGGTTGAAGCCCGTAAGGGTGCTGACCATACCGTCATCATCATCATGGCTGACATTGCTGATGAATTGCCTAAGTATCTGGTCGTTCCATTCAAGGTTAAGAACATGGGCAAGTATCCGTCAGTACCGAATGAAGCCTATTCAATCACCTGGAAGGACTTCATGCATTACGGCAGCAAGTTCCCTCTTCCTTTACCGAAAATAACATTCGATGTTGAAAGAACCGCAGTCATTCTGTATTCCGGCGGTACAACCGGTACAACCAAGGGCATCATGTTAAGTGACCTTAACTTCAACGCCTGTGCCCTGCAGAGTTCAGTAGCCATGGAAGTTCCTTATGAAAAAGGTCAGAAGATCCTTGCCGTCATGCCGTTATTCCACGGTTTCGGCTTAGGTATCGGCATTCACACCTGCATGGTCAAGGGTATCTGCTGTGACCTGATTCCGGAATTTACCGTAAAGACCTATGCTCAGATGCTTATCAAGAAAAAGCCTAACTTCATTGCCGGCGTTCCTACCCTCTATGAAGCTCTGTTAAGAACCAAGGGTCTGGAAAACGCCAACCTGTCATTCCTCAAGGGCATGTATTCAGGCGGTGACTCACTGTCTGTTGAACTGAAAGCCAAAGTTGACAAGTTCCTTAAGGAACACAAAGCAACAATTCAGGTCCGTGAGGGTTACGGTACAACTGAATGCGTTACAGCTAGCTGTCTGACTCCGGCAAATGATTACCGTGAAGGAAGTATCGGTTTACCTTATCCTGATACCAAGTACATCATCTGTGAACCGGGAACCGATAAGGAAGTTGAGATCGGTCAGGACGGAGAGATCTGTCTGTCAGGTCCAAGCGTCATGCTGGGTTATCTGAACAATGAAGAAGAAACAAACGAAACATTAAGAGTTCACGCAGATGGCAGAACGTATCTGCATACCGGAGACATGGGTTATATGGATGCCGACGGATTCGTTTATTTCAAGCAGAGAATCAAGAGAATGATCATCTCATCAGGTTATAATGTTTATCCTTCCCAGGTTGAAAACGTAATCGATTCTCATCCGAAAGTACTTATCAGCTGCGTTATCGGCGTTAAGGACTCATACAAGATGCAGAAAGTAAAGGCCTTCGTTGTATTGAAACCTAATGTTGTCGCTGATGACAGCGTCAAGCAGGAGATCATGGATTACCTGCGTCAGCATGTCTCCAGATGGGCAATGCCATATGACATTGAATTCCGTGAAGATCTGCCTAAGACACTTGTCGGCAAGGTTGCCTACCGTGTACTTGAGGAAGAAGAAGCTCGGAAGATCGAAGAAGCAGAAAGAAAAGCCGCTGAGCTTAACGAAGCAGTTGCTGCTGAAAAGACAAAAAAGAGTGCTAAGTAAGCACTCTTTTATTTTTCCTGTTTTCTGTTTATGAAATAGATATATCCTGCCATTGCGGCAAATGACATCAATGCACACCATCTGAAGGTTGCCGGCAGACTGTTTTCACCGCTTATTCCCATTAATGTATTAGGAACTACTGAAAACAGATCAATGCACATCATGTATATGCTTAAAACCGTAGCTCTGTCTTTAGCTTTTATATAGTCACTTTCCAGTCGGTGCTGCAGAGGAATAAACAGATTATATAAAGCATCAGTAGAAGCTATTAAGAACAAAGACAAATATACATTTTTACTGAAAGATAATAGCATGGCAGTAACTCCCAGGCACCCTAAAAGTATTATTCCAGCCAGCTTATCACCTGTTTTTCTGGTAAAGTTATCAGAGAAGACGCCAATGAAATTGATCAGACCGGATATGATGAATGTGAAACCTATGAATCTTTCATTCCGTCCGTTTGCCAGATACTGATTCTGGTTAAGGAATACCACGATGACCCAGGTTGAAACACTTATAAGGGCACAGCTGGCCAGAAAGACGATCAGCTCGATATCGGTTACAGTATTTTTCAATAACAGTTTGAAAGGAATTCTGTCTGTTTCTTCTTTGGTTTCTTCTTTTACTTCCGTAACCAGGAAGGTCAGAGCTAATGAGATGCTGTAGGCAATCAGCGTGAATAAGGCAGCCTGCTGATGTGTTAAGGCACATATGGCAAATATGCCGGCAGACAGCAGCATGCCCCGGTTTCCAAAGGCGCTGTATCTTCCGAAGACCTTCTGACTTTCACCTTCATCACAGGAAAGATAGAGTACAGACATGTCAACACCGGAAATACCGGACATGGCCAGAGAGAAGAATACCCTTTCCATCAAAAATCCCAAGAATCCGTAAGCGTTAAGAAAGACAAGCTTGCTGAGAGCATAGAACCCGTTTGCCAATAATAAAGTCTTTCTGTAACCTATCTTATCGGCTACAACACCCCATGGGACTTCTAATAGCAGTGTCAGCAGTAATGAGACAGAATCGATGAAGGCATACTGTGATAATGTCAGTCCTCTGGCGGTTCTGTACAACGTTGAAATAGAGGCATAGAATACCATGCCCTGAAACAGTGATATCATATACATGACCGCAATGTTTCTTTTTTTCATGTCTGTCCCCTTTTCAACCTGTATAAATCATACTACCACGGCATGACAATGTCTAATCCCTTTTCCACCAGTACAACTACATAATCTGGGACAACCTCAGGACCAAAGTTATTGTCTCTTAACATATTCTGTAATCAGAAAGGAGCTGTGATGATGATTACAGGTATACTGGTAAAGCCCAATGAAATGCCTCAGATCGTTGAGTTTGAGAAAGGATATAAGGAATTACAGAAACTGGTTGAAGGCTCTTTTGAAATGCCTTATCTTTTTGATGATGTTGATGTTGTGGTTAATGAAGAAGGAAAGTTCAACGGTTCACTGGCTAATCGTTTTCTTTACTACAACAATGAACTGGTAGACATTCTCTTCGGCAACATACTGCTTGTTGACAGTGATACTGAGGGAGAGACAGTTTCACTTAATGAAGAAAAGATCAGAAAGTATATGAAAATATTCTCAGATTTTCATATCTATCTAAACTGAAAAGCGCCACACCTGTGGCACTTTTTCATATTACATTTTCTTATCTTCCTTGACCTTTATGTTCTTACGGTTGATGTTAACGTAGTTTATCAGCTTTTCATTGCCGCTGTAATAGACAACATCTCTTCTCAGATTGCTGAACTTCACTACTTTACGTGGATTCAGATACATTTCCTTTTTACCGAAATTCACTTTTATGGTATTAGCGGATTTCTTGTTTGACAGCGGATAGGTCTGTATCTCATCACGGTAAGTCTTGAATACGTAAAAGTATTCATTGCCGATCTTGATTATGTCTCCGACTTTCACAAAGACACCGGCACTGAGGAAACGGTGCAGCTCTGTCATTCTGTTTTTATTGAGAGTCGTAACAAGCTCAAGATTATTGCCGTTAAGGATCTTGTACTGATAGATGTCGGCGTGATACTGCTCGTTATTCAGCATGATACTGAAACCGTTACGGTACGTCTTTTTTCCCAGCAGATAACCCTTGGCAACTCCATCCTTGTCGTTAGTGACCAGATATGTGTTTTTACCGTCGCTGACGATATCACCCATCTTGAACTTTACAGGAACATTGTCCAGACTATTTATCTTAGCTGAACCTTTTTCCTGAACCGTCAGCATTCTCTGCAGAGCGGACATCTGACTGTCTGTTAAAGAAGATATGTACTTGTTAATGTTTTCAATCGGAACCTCAAAGGTTTCCAGGGTACTGAAATACGTTTCACCGTTATACTGGCCAAAGTCCGGCAGGATGATCTTAAAGGTTTCCTTATCCCGGCCGTACTGGCGGTGAGAACCCTGCAAGGCTGTTACATTCTTTTTATTCTTCTTAATTACCAGATAAGGTCTGTGACGATGTCCATCCGGTACGTCATAAAGTTCACTGTCTGACATTGGCATTTTGCCCAGGAAAATATCACCGGGCTTGAGCTGCAGGAAGATGTTATTCTGATTTACGGTATACTGCGGTTTGCCCCGCATTGCCAGTTTGTCTTTCCTGAATTTTCTTTTTACCAGGAAAACAAACTTTTCTATTGTCCGTCCGAGTCCTTTCTTTTCACTCATGCAATCCCTCCCTATTTCATGGTTTTCTGCAATAGACCGCAGAGTTCATCTACGGCTTCTTCATTGCCATTACGGATGTCAGTGACAACACATGACTTGATGTGGCTGTTCAGAAGCTCTCTCTGGAAGGCATTAAGAGCAGCCTGAACGGAAGAAACCTGGGTGATGATGTCTACGCAATAACGCTCTTCATCAATCATTTTCTTAAGTCCCTTGATCTGGCCCTCGATGCGGTTGAGTCTGTTAGTAAGCGCTCTGATCTCTTCAGGAGACCTTTCCTTATGTTTGGTGCAGCATTCTTCCATATTACTCAATTCCCAGTACGGTATAGTCTCTGTCTTCAATGGCTGTCTTCATGATTTCATTGTCAACATCCTTTTCCAGAGTAACAATGGCTGTTCCAGCTACATGTGATACTTCGGCACTGACAACTCCGTCGATCTTCTGCAGAGCTTTCTTGACTGTTGCTTCGCAGTGTTCACACATCATTCCTTCAATTCTGATAGTCTTTGTCATGGTTTCTTCCTCCTTTAATTCAATATCTTCAATCTTAATTGTCTTATTCTTACTAGCTTTATCTTTACTGGCATCATATATGTTTTCCAGATTCAGTCTTAAGGCATTTGAACAGACCGTGAAACTTGACAGGCTCATGGCTGCAGCTCCCAGCATCGGTGTCATCTGCCAGTTAACCTTGAATATCGCCTGATATAAACCGGCTGCCAATGGTATGCAGATGATGTTATAGAAGAATGCCCAGAACAGATTCTGATGAATATTCGTAACAGTCTTTCTGGACAGCCTGATCGCTGCCGGGACATCCAGTAACGAAGACTTCATTAATACGATATCAGCAGCATCAATCGCCACATCGCTTCCCGCTCCGATAGCTATACCCATATCAGCAGAAGTCAGGGCAAGAGCATCATTTATGCCGTCTCCGACCATAGCCACCCTGCCGCTTTCCTGCAGCTTTCTGATGGCTTTTTCCTTACCGTCTGGTAATACCTGTGCTACCACATTATCAACGCCTGCGGCCCTGCCAATAGCTCTGGCAGTCTTTTGATTGTCTCCCGTCAGCATAACTACCTGAATACCCATGTTCTGCAGCTGTTTTACTGCTTCCGGAGATTCAGGCTTAATGGCATCCGCAACCGCAATGATGCCTTTAAGTTCATTTTCTTCCATGAAGAACAGAGGTGTCTTTCCTTCTTCTGACAGCTTGTCTGATATCTCGATGACATCTTTGGTAAAAGCGGTCTTTTTGCTCATGAACTTACCGCTGCCGGCAATGATCTTCCTGTTATCTCTTAATGCACTGACACCATTACCTGGTAAAGCAGTAAAATCATCAACATCTGTCGTGACAACATCCTTTTCTTCAGCATACCGAACAATGGCACGAGCTAAAGGATGCTCACTCTTTCTTTCAATGTCATTTGCCAGTTTCAGCAGATAATCCTCATCGGTTCCGTTAAGGCCGATAATGTCGGTTACCACAGGCTGTCCTGTAGTGATCGTTCCGGTCTTATCCAGAACAACGATGTCAGTTTTCCCGGCCTGCTCCAAAGCTTCGGCATTCTTGAACAGGATACCGTTTTTAGCTCCCACACCGTTGCCTACCATGATGGCAACAGGCGTTGCCAGACCTAAGGCACACGGGCAGGATATGACAAGTACTGAAATGGCACGGGCTATCGCAAAGCTGAACGGCTTTCCTGCCAGTAACCATATAACCAGAGTAATTAAGGCAATTCCGATTACCGCCGGTACAAATATGCCTGATACCTTATCGGCTATTCTGGCAATTGGAGCCTTGGTAGCGGATGCATCAGATACCATCTGTATTATCTGAGATAACGTAGTATCTTCACCTACTCTGGTGGCTCTGGCTTTGAAATAACCGGCCTGATTTATGGTTGCGGCAGATACCAGATCACCTTCCTGCTTATCAACAGGAATGCTTTCCCCGGTCAGAGCGGCTTCATTAATGGCGCTGTTGCCTTCAACAATAACACCGTCTACCGGTACGCTTTCTCCCGGTTTTACGGCGAAGATATCTCCGACACTGACTTCTTCAATGCCGACTTCCTTTTCCTGACCGTTTATTATCAGGGTTGCTTTCTGCGGAGCAAGCTTCAAAAGACTCTTAAGAGCATTGGTAGTTCTGCCCTTGCTGATGGCTTCCAGCAGTTTACCAACTGTTATCAGGGCAACGATCATGGTCGCTGATTCAAAATACAGATTATGGTAGTAACTGTGTACTGTCTGGTGATTACCTGTCATCATGGCATTTGACATCATATACAGTTCAGCTAATGAATATACAAATGAAGCAGCAGAGCCTAAGGCAACCAGGGTATCCATGTTAGGTGCCCCATGCATCAGTGAGGTAAATCCGGAAGTAAAGAATTTATGATTTATGATCATTACTGTAATAGCCAATAACATTTCCGTTATTGCCAGTGATAATGGATTGTCTTTCAAAAATGAAGGAACCGGCCAGCCAAGCATTTTATGGCCCATGGACAGATACATTAAAACCGCTAAGAAACCAAGTGAAAGAATCAGTCTCTTCTTAAGTACTGGTGATTCCCTGTCCTTCAGAGCTTCCTCTTCTTCTCTGATCTTATCGGTTCTGGCTTTGTCGCCTTTTTTAGATGCACCATATCCGGCATTTTCAACAGCCTTTATGATGTCAGCCGCATCCGCACTGCCTTCAACACCCATGGAATTAGTCAGTAAAGATACACTGCACCGGGTTACTCCCGGAACATTGCTGACTGCTTTTTCCACTCTGGCCTGACAGGCTGCACAGCTCATTCCCGTTACTGTATACTGTTCCATAAACTCTCTTTTCTATGGTAGTGTAATATACCCCCATACCCTATATTTATTATAGATTTCAGTTATGATAGAGTCAATTGATTAGCTCAAAAGAAAAAAGTGATTTCTCACTTTTTCATATCAGCTTAATAAGGTCTTTCATACCACGGCTGTAATCCGTGCTCACAGTCATAAAAATCCTTCGGGTAGCCGTAGACTCTCTGCTTGCCGTCGATCCAGGTACTGGCAACAACGTAGATCGTTTCACCGTTATCGTCAACATATGAGCCCTCCGCAATGGCTTTTCCGTTATCAAAACGCATAGCATAGTCGGTTGTGCTCTTAGGAGTTGTCAGTGTCATCTGAATCTGGCCGTCATACTTGCTGTCGACCATATTACCGGTTACAATTCCTTCACGC
Source organism: Erysipelotrichaceae bacterium (assembly GCA_017405785.1). Classification (GTDB taxonomy): domain Bacteria; phylum Bacillota_I; class Bacilli_A; order Erysipelotrichales; family Erysipelotrichaceae; genus RUG521. The sequence goes on along the minus strand of JAFQZR010000012.1, from coordinate 2,088 downwards.
CAGGCATCAGCATCAACTATGGAATATTCTTCGAATTCCCCATTAAGCATGTCATTGGTGAAGTTTCCGTAAACAAGACTCTTATAACCGACTTTTTCACCTTTGTATAAGAACAGATGTATTCCTTCGCCGTTACGTTTTTCATTGCTGTATTCGCCATAGTAAATCGTTAATCCGCCGTTGACAAAATCTACAACAAACGTCTTACCTCTTATTGCTCCATAGAACGGGAAATCTATCTGTTTCTTCAGAGCCAATGCATTAGCACGAAGATCACTGACTTCAAAGGCATCAAATACTTTCTTATATTCCTTATTGATCATGTCATCAATGAATCCTGCATTTACCAGATCGTTAACGTTCTGTTCCAGAACACTCTCCCGTTCCATCCTATATTGAGAATCTATCTCTTCACAGATAGTATCACTCCAGTAATAACGGGTTATTACATCCTGCCAGAACTGATTCAGTCCTTTTAGATCACCTGAGTATTTAACACTCATAATCAGGCTTGCATTCATGGCCAGACTGTCTTCACACCGTTCTTTCAGTTCCGGAAGTCTTTCCATTACAACATCATAAAGGTCAAACAGTTTTTCCGGATCATCCTGATAATCTACAGTCCGGGAGGGAAACCAATGTCCGCAAACTTTGCATACACCATTTATTAATTCATCATGATCCAGTTTGCCTTCATCCAAAGCGTTTGCATACAGTTCAAAAGCTTCCTGATACTGTTCTGCCTGAATAAGCTTTTCAGCCTGACTGTTCAGTCTGTTAAGCTGTTGTTCAGGAGAAAAATACCTGTATCCGAAGAATGCAGCGCCTGCCAGAACTGCTAACAATATGATCCTTAGAAACTTCTTCATAAAATACCTCTAACAGTTAATTGAAACTCACATATTCATCTTCAGGAGCTTCAGCTTCTGTAATGCTGTCGGTATAGAGAATAACTGTTCTGTCACCGTTTTCATCATCAACAGCCTTGAGCTTTCCTGTCAGTGAATAGAATTTCTTCTTCCTGATCTTTTTCGGATCGACATTGGTACAGGTCAATCCGATCTTCTGTATGTCATTTGAGCAGCATACCATGGCTTCTCTTCCCATGATACAGACGTTTTCATATTCCTTGACAGTATCAAGCCATTTGAGTTTCAGAGTAATCTGGCAGCCGTCATACTTATCCGCATTATCCAGGGCATCCATGTACCACAGGCCAAAATCATCATCACTGATGTCGAGTGGCTTTGTTACATCAAACATCTGTGATTCAATGTTGATGATCTTGTTGTCTTCGTTAAGGAAAACTACCATCAGATAGCGGTTAATTCCCTTAAGATTATTGCGGAAATACATGAGATCCTGATCAGAGCATCTGTTTATGTAGCAGATGGCTGAGTTCACAACATGATTGAAGACAAACTGACGCATGTTAAGCATCTGGTTCTTCAGTCTGGTGGCATCAAAGAAAGTCAGATAATCAGCGATGACCCAGTTGAGAGAACCGTCCTTGGCAAAAAGTTCGTTGTCATCCTGCATGCCGTTGAGTTCAATGATAATTCTGTCCGGATAATAGTCATCATCCAGCTGGGCAATCTTCTTACGGTCTAGTTCCTTTATATCATCAAGATATACGATGTAGGAATTGGAATTGAAAAGGAAATCGTCATCATATTCCTCATCTCCCTGTTCAAAGGCAATGATCAGGTTGGTTTCTCCCTGATTAAAGCCCGGATCCAGTAGACTCTCTTTTATGGCAGTAGTCTTTCCGGCATCCAGAAATCCGCTGAAGACATAGACAGGCTTCATTCTAGCCATGGAATACCTCTTTCATTCTTTCTTCGTTTATGGCTGTACCGATGATGGATACCAGAGTATCCTCTCTGGTGTCATAGTAATAGATGTTGTATTCATTTAGAACATAGTTGAAATACAGAGTACCCTTTTCACCGTTTACATAGCCTTTGACACGGATGATGTCTTCTTCCATGTTTGACAGTATTTCGGCAAGTTCTTCTTCAGTAAAGATATGTGTCGGTCTTAGGATCAGGTTCTTGAAGATCTCATCATCGTCATCGTCGTCGTGAT
>JAFQZR010000011.1 GCA_017405785.1 Erysipelotrichaceae bacterium | reverse complement strand
TACAACATTCCATCAAGCATAAAGAAAGTAACAGTAACAGATGCGACAACAATACCGGAAGAAGCATTCATGAACTGTACTGCTATAGAAGAAATCAATTTGAATGAAGGGATTACTTCTATTGAACAGAATGTGTTCAGAAAATGTGGCATTAAAAAACCTAAACAAGATGATTATATAATTTCTGGATCTGTATTAATTAAATATACTGGAAATAGTAACAGTATTACTATTCCTGATAATGTAACTATTATTGCTCCACTTGCTTTTGAAAATAACACATCACTACATAATGTATATCTAACTAAAAACATTAGATTTGTTGGTAATGGTGCATTCTCTGGTTGTACATATGCGACAATTAACATTCCAATGGCTGAAACTGCTTTAACTTATTTCAGTGATTCTTTCAATAATGTTCAATTAGTTGTATTTGAAGAATATAATCAGTTTGTTAATGGCAATGATACATTCTTATATACACTAGATGATGAAGGTAATGCTTCGATTATTCAGTGTACAACAACCAGTACAAATATAACGCTACCATCAGATGTTGACGGACATACTGTTACAAGTGTGGGAGTCAATGGTATTGCTAATTGTACATCTCTCGAGAACGTTTCTATTCCAGCAAGTATATCAAGACTTGATGAAAATGCATTTGCTGGATGTACGAATCTTGTCACTATTACTATTCCGGCTACATGTACAGAGGTAGGAAAGTATGCTTTCAAGGATTGTACAAGTCTTCATTCTGTTACACTGGCAGAAGGCGTATTAAGAGTAGATGATTATGCATTCTATAATTGCACAGCATTATCAGAAATAGTTATTCCTGACTCATGTTTATATCTTGGAAGATATGCGTTCTATAATTGTACTAGTCTTTCAACAGCGACCATCGGTATTGCAGTTGAGGATGTAAATGATTATGCATTCTGTAACTGTTCATCACTATCAACAATTGTTATTGGAACAAGTGTTAAGACCATTGGTGATTATGCTTTATATAATACAGCTATTACAAGGCTTACAACACCATACACTCTAATATCTATTGGTGATTTTGCTGTCGCGGAGTGTCCAAATCTTAATAGAGTTATACTCAGAAATGGAATCACAACAATTGGATACAGTGCATTTAGAAATGATAGTCTTCTTACTACAATTAATGTTGTCTCATCCATCACTAGAATTGGCGGTTATGCGTTCAGTGGTTGTTCTGGACTGACATCGTTTACTTTGCCAGCAGGTTTAACAGAAGTTGAAGAGTATACTTTTGCAAATTGTACAAGTCTAAAGACTGTTACACATAACGGAACTCTTACTTCTATAGATAATGGAGCATTCTATAATTGTGATCTTTCTTCATTTGATTTTAAGGAGGGATTGATCAGGATTGGCCACCATGCATTTGGTGATAATGAATTCACTTCAGTTCATTTGCCTGATTCATTGGAGGAATTAGGAGATAAGGCATTCTACGAGAATCCTGGTCTAGTTGAAATATCAATCCCGGATAGTTTGGCTACAGTTGGTATTTATCCTTTTGCCTTTAATGTTGATGATCAAACGGCAACTGTAAGATTCCATACAGGATCAGTAGCAGATAACATCTTAATCAGAACGGATATCAGACACCTTATCATTGAAGATGGAATTACTGATATTGGCAACTCATGTTTTGAAGGCTGTCATAATCTTGAAACAGTTCAGTTTGGTAATGATGTAACTAATATTGGAAACAAAGCATTCTATGATAACTATTACGTTTCTTTGATACATTTGCCAGCATCTGTTTTGAGTATTGGTAATAATTGCTTTGGATATAATAGTTCACTATACAGAATTGAAATACCTGACAGCGTAAGTGCTATTGGCAACAACTGCTTTGATAGAGACGAGTTGAGTTTTTCAAAAGAACTCGAAGTATACATTTATCTTAACAATGGAGCCATTGCTTCTTCGTTGTTGGATACACAGGTAATGACAACTATCTATGTTGAAGATAATGTTCATGAGGTTGGAGATAATGCGTTCTCTAATACGAACACATTAACCCAGGTAAGCATTCCTGATACAATCACTTCATTTGGTAATGATGTCTTTGTTAACGATAACAATCTTGACTTAATTATCAGGAATGTTGATGGATTGATTGATGCAGAAGTATATAATGGAAAGCTTAACAATAGTTTGAACCTCTTTATTACAAGTGACATTGGCGAAAACGCTTTTGCAAATAGTACTGGAATAGTGTCTTGTACAATCAGTGGTGATTGTTCAACAATTGGCAATAAAGCATTTGAGAATTGTACGGGATTACAGACATGCAGTATCAGTGATTGTTCGATTATTGGCAATCAAGCATTTGAAAGCTGTACAGGGCTACAGACTTGTGTTATTGATAACTGTGCTACTATTGGTAATCAGGCATTTGAAAACTGCACTGGTTTACAGACATGCAATATAAGTGGAAACAATGATTCTATTGGTGAAGCTGCATTTAGGAACTGCAACTCATTAACCACTGTAACTCTGGATACAAATACAACGACTATAGGAGCTCATGCTTTTGAGACATGTCAGGCACTGCTGAGTATGACACTGCCTGAAACAGTAAACTATATTGGTGAATATGCATTCTACGACTGTAACAGTATGGTTTCTGTCAATATACCGGAAGGTGTTGCTGCTGTTTTACCATATACATTCCATGGCTGTTCAAGTCTGGAGGCAATTGATATTCCAGATACCGTTGAGTCTATTGGTGAGTATGCATATTATGGCTGTTCATCAGCAACTTCATTGTCATTATCTGACACATGTACAACCATTGGTGACTATGCATTCTATAACTGTAAATCAGTTCCGGAAATTGTTATTCCGGAGAGTGTAGAGTCTATCGGAGATTATGCATTCAGATCCTGCCTCTCTATTACTGAAATAGAGTTAGGAGATAATATCAAGCATTTAGGTAAGTGCGTTTTCTATGACTGCAACTTATTGGAAACAGCTACTCTTGGAGTTAACATAACAAGACTTGAAGATAGATTATTCTATGGCTGTGTAAATCTTCAGGATCTCTGGATAGAAACTGAGTTGGACTATATTGACCAGCTGGCATTATACGGTGCTGATGATGTATTAGTTCATTGCGGTAATTATCCATATATGATTGAATTCTTTGAAGAGAATGGAATTAATTATGTTATAGAAGACAGCATTGATTATGTATTCAAAGGATTTGTCTGGGATGATGATACGGCTAAGGTTTGTTATGAAAGGAGCAGTAATCCAGAAGATACTGTACAATATGATGCACATATCGAGATACAGTTCATTTCTGCTCCGACGTGTGAAACTGATGGAGAAGAAAAGGTAATTGCCAGATATGCTGATCATGAAGACTATATCTATCATATAGCTCCTATGACTGGTCATAATTATGGAGAACCAGAATACGTATGGAGCGATGATAACAGTACTGTTACCCGGACAACAGTATGTTCGAATGATGAATCTCATGTAATTGAAGAGACTGTTAATACAACAGTTGTATCTACTGCAACATGCGAAAGTGATGGTATTTCTACTTATACCGCAACATTCACTGATTTACATTTTGAAACTCAGACAAAAGAAGTCGAGCAGAGTGCATTAGGACATCAGTGGGAATTTGTTAACTTCACATGGAATGGTACTGATAGCGCTGTAGCAAATTATAAGTGCAGAAATGATGAAAGCCATACAAATACAGTAGAGGCTACAGTTGTTTCCGTAACTACAGATCCAACCTGTGAAGAAGCTGGTAAAACAGTTTATACAGCAACCGTAAGCGCGGACAATAGTTTGGATTCAACTGAACATATTGATACCAAAGAAGTATCAATTCCGGCTACTGGTCATGCCTGGGGTGAAATAACATATGTATGGAGTGAAGACAACAGCCAGGTAACTGCTACAAGACCGTGTGCTAATGATTCAGCTCATGACATTGTTGAAACGGTGAACACTACTTCCGAGATTACTCTGGAGCCAACATGTACTGACAAAGGTGAGACTACATACACTGCAGTCTTCACAAATGAAGTATTTGAAGAACAGACAAAGACAGTTGCTGATATACCGGCTATGGGACATAATTGGCAGTTTATCGGTTTCACATGGAATGGTACAGAGAGTGCAGTAGCAAATTACAAGTGTCTGTATGATGCAAATCACAAAGAAGTAGTATCAGCTGAAATCAATGTAGTAACAACTGCGGCAACATGTGAAGAAAACGGAGAAACTGTATATACAGTAACAGTAAATGAAACTGTTAGCTTAGACAAAAAAGAGCATACTGAGAGTCAGACAATAGAGATTCCTGCTACAGGTCATACACCTGGTACAACTGTAGTTGAAAATGAGCAGGCTCCTACATGTACAGAAGCAGGTTCATATCAGAATGTTGTCTACTGTACAGTCTGCGGTAATGAATTAAGCAGAGAAACTGTTACGGTTAATGCCTTAGGACATGACTGGGGACAGTGGACAGTAAAGACACAACCAACATGTACTGAAGAAGGTACAGAAGAAAGAACATGTTCAAGATGTGGAGCAACAGATACGCAGCCTGTTGATGCATTGGGTCATTTGCCTGGTGAAGCCCATGAAGAGAACAGAGTAGAACCAGAGTGTGAAAAAGAGGGTTCATATAATCTGGTAGTACGTTGTACAAGGTGTAATGAAATCATCTCATCAGAACCTCATACAATCCCTGCTACAGGACATACACCTGGTACTCCTGTTAAGGAAAACATCGTAGGAGAATCATGCACAGGACCTGGCTCATATGATGAGGTAGTATACTGTACAGTATGTAATAAAGAATTAAGCAGAACACCTAAGACAGTAGAAGCCTTAGGACATAACTGGGGTGCTTGGACAACAACCAAGGAACCTACATGTACAGAAAAGGGTACTGAAGAAAGAGAATGTACAAGATGCCATGAGAAGGAAACACAGGACATTGATGCATTAGGACATGACTGGAATGCACCGACATATTCATGGTCAGATGATAACAGTAAGGTAACCGCAACAAGAACATGTAATAACGGTGATCACCCTGAAACTGAAACAGTAACTTCAACCAGTGAGGTAACTAAAGAAGCTACATGTACTGAAAAGGGTGAGATAACCTATACAGGCATATTCACTAATTCTGTATTTGAGAAACAGGTAAAGAAAGTTGAGACAGATGCTTTAGGTCATAAAGAAGCAGATCCTGTTGAAGAGAATAAAGTACCTGCAACATGCACAACGGCTGGTTCATATGATGAAGTAGTATACTGCTCAGTATGTGGTGAAGAATTAAGCAGAACACATGTAACAGTAAATGCCTTAGGTCATAACTGGGGTGATTGGACTGTTACAAAAGAAGCTAAGTGTGAAGAAGCAGGTGAGAGAAAGCATATATGTGTGAGATGCGGTGCAGAAGAAACAGAAGTAATCGAAGCACTGCAGCATGAATGGAACACTCCGAGTTATACATGGTCAGATGATTATACAACCTGTACAGCAGTAAGAACGTGTAAGAACGGTGATCATCCTCAGAGTGAGACAGTCACTGCTGAAGTAAAGGTTACAGAGCCAACATGCGATACTGAAGGCAAGACTGTATATACTGCGAAGTTCAGTAATCCGGCGTTTGAAACACAGACAAAGGAGGTAAAGGGAGAAGCTGCTACAGGACATAAGTGGAGTGAGTGGACTGTAACAAAGGCACCTACATGTACTGAGAAGGGTGAAGAGACCAGAGAATGTTCAGTATGTCATGAAAAGGAGACCAGAGATATTGATGCTTTAGGACATATTCCTGGAGATGCTCATGAAGAGAATAGAGTTGAACCATCTTGTAAATCTGAAGGGTCATATGATTTAGTAGTTCGTTGTACAAGATGCAATGAGATCATCTCTTCAGAACATAAGACAATTCCTTCTATAACTCATAATTGGGGTGATTGGACTCAGACAAAAACGCCAACATGTACTGAAAAAGGTGAAGAAACAAGAGAATGCACAGTATGCTATACAAAGGAAACTAGAGACATTGATGCTTTAGGACATAAGTACGGAGCTTGGAGTTATGACGGTGAATCAGCTAAGACTCATACCCATGTCTGTGCTAATGATTCAAGTCATAAAGAAACAGAGAACTGTACATTTGATGATGGAGTAGTAGATGGTAATATCATCACCTATACATGCTCTGTTTGCAATGGCACATATACTGAAGAGATAAGTGTTAATCCGGTAATAGACAGTATCACCAGAGTCTATGGCGGTAACAGATTCGGAACCTCATTCGCTATATCAGATACTATCTTAGCTAACTCAGGTAAAGAGAAACATGATGTAGTTATCCTGGCTAACGGTGATAACTTCGCTGATGCTTTAGCCGGTTCATACCTGGCAGCTGTCAAGGGAGCACCGATCATCATTACCAGAGCAGCTAAGGTAAGTGAAGTAAATGCCTATATCAAATCTGTATTGGCTAATGGTGGAACTATATATGTATTAGGTGGAACAGCTGCTGTACCTGAATCAAGCTTAGCTGGATTAACAGGAAAGGGATATAACATCATAAGGTTACAGGGATCTAACAGATATGGAACCAATATCGCCATTCTGGAAGAAGCAGGAATAGATGGAGATACTATCCTTATAGCTACAGGAACCAACTATGCAGACTCATTGAGTGCCAGTGCAACAGGATTACCAATGTTGTTAGTAAAGGGAACAGATAAGCTTAATGATGATCAGATCAAATTCCTTAAGGCAAATCCTAATAAGAAGTTCATAATCTTAGGAGGAACAGGGGCAGTATCATCATCATTCGAGAGTGAACTTAAGAAGTATGGAGAAGTATCAAGAATCGCTGGAAATAACAGATTTGATACATCAAAGCTTATAGCAGAGAAGTTCTTCGATAAGGCAACAGTAGCAGTCTTAGCATATGGTTCTGACTTCCCTGATGGATTATGCGGTGGACCTTTAGCTAATCAGGTAGGAGCACCATTGATCCTGACAAGGAATGATAAAGCAGACATAGCGAGACCTTATACTAAAGAGAGGAACATTACAGATGGCTATGCATTAGGAGGAACAAGTGTATTACCTGATGCAACAGTGAGAAAACTGTTTGGGGCTGGAAGTAATGTAGTTATCAAAGAAGTAAAGAGATAAAGAAAACAATTGAAAAGACTTCCTACATCTAAAGGTGTAGGAAGTTTTTTGAGTATATTAATCAAATAGAACATGTACACTTCAGGACTTCTAAGGGTAATTCAAATATATAATCTATGAATCTGAAAAGATTATGAGAAAATGTTTGTGTCTAAAAACAAAGAAGCTTTCGAAGAAGCAATAAGTAATTAATAAGGGCTTAATTATATGATATAATTTTTTTGATCATATGGTTTTTGATTGTATATCAACCTATATAATAATATGAGCTAATAATAGAAAGATGGATAGTGAAAATGAAAAGTGTAATTCTAATTGGTAATGGCCTTAATAGAACTCTTGGGGTTAAATCTTGGAAAGAAATAATTGATATGATCTCTTTCAAAACTTCTTTTAGAACAGATGATAGCTTCTTAAATGTCTTGTCATTTGATTGTCAACAGATTGAAGCCCTCAAAAGAAAACAACCAATCAACTTAATTGATTTAGTTCTTAAAGAAACAAAAGTTAAGAGAAATAAAATAGTAAAGTCAGGTTTATATAAGCAGTTTACCGATTTGAACTTTGATGTTTTTTTAACAACCAATTATGGTTATGAAATAGAATATGCTTTAGGGTTTGATGATAATACAGATGTTTTGAAGAATATGTGCACAGATAATAGAGAAACGAAAAGAAGTTTCAAAAGAGCAAATATCATCAATGATAAAAAAGTATACCATATTCATGGGGAGGAACGTTTTCCAGATACAGTATGTATAGGAATGCAACATTATATTGATAACATTATGCAAATAAAAGGAAAGATAAACACAATATATCAAATGAATAATAAGAATAATTTTTCTGATGAACTAAAACAAGCACTAAAAGGTAGTTGGGTAGAACACATATTCTTTAGTAATTTATATATTGTTGGATTTGGCTTAGATAAAAGCGAAATTGATATTTGGTGGTTATTAGCTTATAGAGCATCATTAATAGCTCAAAACTTAATTGATAAAAACACGATTAGGTATTATTGCCCTGATGAGGATGCTAAAGCACTGTATTCTTATCTACATAGTTTACAAATTGAAGTTGATCCGATATATGTTGTAAATAATGATTGGAAAAACAGTTATTCAAATATTGCAAAAATGATAATAGTTTAGCAAAGGACAACATATAATCTATTGATTCCTGTTTTTCTCTATATGATTAATATCAAAAGAGAAATTCTCCAATAGATTGTCCCGGTTTTTAGGTCAGTGTACAGATAAATACGTGTTATCCTATTAAAGGGTTAGAAAGGAAAGTTGTATCCATATATTGATTGATAAGATATATGTGTATCAAAAAAAGATAATCATGAAAACTATAAAGACAATCGCAAAACTGTTGTTAAGTTTTATAATTATAATTACATCATTTAGTGTAAATGAATTACCAGTCAAGGCTGATCTAACAGGCAAAGGCTACGCAGTATTAACGACTGAAGGAGATTTGATTTTTTTCAGAAGTGAAAGAGAATATGACAACCTGTACGTTGGTGAAGTAGAAGATATAAGTGGATCAAAGTACAGTGGAACAGTATTTAGCAATGTGGAGTCTGGGAATCATGGCTGGAGCAACTATTCTGGCAGTGTTTATAAGGTGTATGTAGCTGATAATAATACAATATATCCAATGGATATGAGAAGATGGTTCTATGGGTGTTCCGGTTTAACAAGTGCAGACTTACGTGGTTTTAACACAGACAAAGTAACCAGTATGTCAGAAATGTTTGACTCATGTTGGCAATTAACTAATGTAAATTTAAGTGGCCTTGATACTTCACAATGTACAGACATGTCATATATGTTCGCAAACTGTGGACGTTTAACTAATGTAAATTTAAGTGGCCTTGATACCAGCAATGTTACCAATATGCGTTATATGTTCGGTAACAGTTATGTAACGAACCTGGACTTACGCGATCTGGATACCAGTAGTGTAACTGATATGAGTTGTATGTTCTATTATTGCCATGATTTAGCAAACTTGGACTTAAGTGGGTTCAACACAAGCAATGTAACAACCATGGATGCTATGTTTTATGACTGTTCATCATTGGCAGAATTGGATCTAAGTAGTTTTAATACCGGTAAAGTTGAAGATATGTCCAGTATGTTCGGTAATTGTACTTCGTTGACGAGCTTAGATTTAAGTAGTTTTAATACAAGTAATGCCAGAATGTCATCTATGTTTTATGAGTGTTACAACTTACAGAGTATAAAACTCGGTACAGGATTTACAAGATGGGAATCAGATGGATGTTTACCGATGGGAACATGGACAAATGGAGAGATAAGTAAAACAGAGACAGAATTGTGTGAAGAGTATCCGTCTCACGCTAATGAATGGGCTGGTACGTGGTACAAAGGAACAGAACCAATACAACCAGTACTTGTTACAAGCGTATCACTAGACAAAAACTCGATACAAGTGAATACAGGAGAAACTACACAATTAGTTGCAGCTGTATTACCTGATAATGCAGATAACAAGGCTCTATCATGGTCGAGTAACGATACCTCAATTGCAACGGTAAATCAAAATGGAGTAGTTAAAGGTATTTCATCTGGAACAGCTGTAATCACTGCTACTGCAAAAGACGGATCTGGTAAGTTTGCACAGTGTTCTGTTACGGTTCTTTCTTCATCAACTGTTATCTATGTCACATCTGTGAAACTCAACATATCTTCTGTGCAGATTGATCCAGGAAATACACTGCAATTAACAGCAACTTTATCTCCGGATAATGCAACAAATAAAACTCTGACATGGTCCAGTAGTAATACTGGTGTTGCAAGAGTTGATCAGAATGGATTAGTTACAGCAATATCAGCTGGCACAGCTACAATAACAGCAACAACTACTGATGGAACAAACATTAGTGCAAGCTGCAATGTCACTGTCTCACAGCCTGCAGTAGATCCGTTAAGTGGAAAAGCATATGCTGTATTATGTTATTATGACGGATATACAGAATTAGTATTCTTCAGGAGTAATAACAATTACAGTGATGGATTTAACGGAATTGTAACTGATATACATGGCAACAAATACAGAGGACGTATTTATGCTGATGTTGAAAACAGAGATGATCTTGTTGGACATTACAGTGGCGATCCTATGTATGTATATGTTGCTGGTAATACAATAATAAAACCAACAACAATGGCCATGTGGTTTGATAATTGCTCTGGCCTAAAGTATTTTGACGGGAACGGGTTTGACACAAGCAATGTAGCATTTATGTACTCATTGTTTAACAACTGTGGTGCTTTAACTTATCTTGATATAAGCAGTTTTGATATGTCATCTGTACAGATGATGGACAATATGTTTGCAGGCTGTAATTCCTTAACTACAGTCGTTTTAGGTGAAAAGTTTACAAGATGGTTTGGCAATTCATATTTACCAGCCGGTCTTTGGGAACATGACGGTTTGGCTAAAACAGAAAAAGAATTGTTCAGTGAATATCCTAAGAATGCTACTTCATGGGCGGGTACTTGGATAAGAAACCTGAATATTCTGTATGTGGTTGAATATGATGATGGTGATCTGGTGTTCATTACTGATGATGATGTTTTCACTCTTGGCCAAAGAATCACAACTAATTACAGCGATGGCACTTCACGAGATGGATATGTAGTTAGTATTTGCACTAGAGGAGTACCACTCAACCGTGATTATTGGTCTTACAATATTAAGAGAGTGTACACAGATATACCTGAAAATGCAAGGATAGGATATATCAACATGGGCAGTTGGTTTAAGGAACAAACAAAACTTGAAGAGTTCTACTCAAAAGGATTTGTTACTACTGGAACAACAGATATGAGTTATATGTTCCAAAACTGCATAAGTCTTGAGTATTTAGACCTTTCATATTTTGATACTTCTGGAGTGGAGAATATGACAGGTATGTTTGATAATTGTCCAAATCTTTCTAAAGTTGTTTTAGGAACAGGTTTTACAAAATGGATAGATAATGCATATTTACCGGAAGGAAATTGGTCAAACGGAACAATTACAAAAACAGAGAAAGAATTATATGAACAGTACCCAAGCCATGCTTCTGAATGGGCTGGTACATGGATTAATCTTGATAAACTAGCAGAACCATCAAGCGGGACTGCTTATGCATTAGTAACTAATTTTGGAGAGTTTATATTTTTCAGAAGTAATTACTCATATTCCAGCGGAGTATATACAACTGTTACAGATATAAATGGCCGAGAATACACCGGTACAGTCTTTACAAATGTTGAGAATGGTAATGGCGAATGGATTAATAACAAGAATTCGGATCGGGTACCTTGGGATAATTATTGGTCTATAAGAAAAGTATATGTAGCAGATAACACAATTATTCATCCTGTTTCAATGGATTGTTGGTTTGCTGGATGTAATGACCTCATATCGTTTAATGGTAAAGGAATTGATACTAGTAATATAACTAGTATGAGAGGCACTTTTGCTTACTGTAATTCATTAACTGAGTTAGACCTCAGCAGTTTTGATACAAGTAAAGTTACAGATATGAGAATGATGTTTATTGGTTGTTCTAGTCTGCAAAACCTTGATTTAAGTAAGTTTGATACAGGAAATGTAACAAATATGGGCTTAATGTTCTATAACTGTAGTTCTTTAATATCACTTGACTTAAGCAGTTTCAATACAGCTAATATAGACATTTATTTGCAAAGTATTGATACATACGGTATGGAATCAATGTTTGGTGGATGTGATTCTTTAAGTGAAGTAAAACTTGGTAAAGGGTTTACAAAATGGACAAATGATGCGTATTTACCACAGGGGTATTGGTCAAATGGTAATTTGAAAAAGAGTGAAATTGAACTATATCAGCAGTATTCAAGTCATGCAGCTAATTGGTCAGGAACATGGCAATTAACCGAAAAAAGAATTGATCCATTAAGTGGCACAGCATATGCTATTCTGCAAAACAATGGAGATTTCATATTCTTTAGAAGTAACAATACGTATACCAGCAAGCAATATACAATTGTAACCGATATTCATGGTAATCAGTTTACTGGTACAGTATTTACAAATGTAGAAAATGGGGAATTGGCTGATTGGTTACCTGATGGTGGTGGTGATGCAGGACCTAGTTGTATCGATTATTATGTAAAGAGAGTATATGTATCTGATAATACGGTTATTAAGCCATTGTCAATGATGTGGTGGTTCAGTGGTTTTAATGATCTTGAGTCATTTGATAGTAATGGAATTGACACAAGTAGAGTTACGAACATGGACACTTTATTTGGCCATTGTTATTCTTTAGCCAATTTAGATTTAAGTAATTTTGATACCAGCAGTGTTACGAATATGCGGTTTATGTTCGTTTATTGCTCTGCGTTGACTAATTTGGATTTGAGCAGTTTTAATACGAGTAATGTAGCATTTATGGATGGTATGTTTGCTGCTTGTAATTCGTTAACTGATTTGGATTTAAGTAATTTCGATACTCGTAAAGTAAGAAATATGGGTGAGATGTTCTGGAACTGTAGTTCTTTAATTAGCCTGGACTTAAGTAGTTTTGATACAATGAGCATCGAAATTGCGGAGCAATACATGGTCACCACGGGAATGCAGGTTATGTTTGAAAACTGTGATTCATTGGTTGAGATCAAATTGGGTAAAGGTTTTACAAAATGGGTCAATAATGCATATCTACCTCGTGGTATCTGGGTAAATGATAGTTTACTGAAAACAGAAAATGAATTATACAGAGAATACCCAAGCCATGCATCTTCATGGTCAGGAATTTGGCATAGAGAAAGCGGTGCATTAAGAATTGCTGGAAATAATAGATTTGAAACAAGTCAGAATATTGCAACAATGTTTAAGGACAACGAGTCTTATGGTGTACATTCTGTCATTTTGGCAAGTGGAGATAATTTTGCAGATGCTTTAGCTGGCTCTTACCTTGCTGCTGTTTTAAATGCTCCAATTATACTTACTAGAGCCGGTAAGGAAACAGAAGTTAATAAGTACATAAAAAGTATACTTTCACCTGAAGGAACAATAATTGTTCTTGGTGGCACTGCAGCAGTACCTGAATCATGCCTTCAAGGTTTAGGCGGTTACAACATTACAAGATTGGCAGGAAGTAACAGATATCTAACAAATCTTGAAATATTTAATTATTCATTAATTAATTTGTATGATTCAGACACCATACTTATTGCTACAGGAACAAACTATGCAGATTCTCTCTCCGCTTCCGCAACTGGATTGCCAATATTACTGGTCAAGGACAGTTTGACAAATGAACAAAAAAAATTCTTGAGTCGTTTCAGTAATAAAAAACTTGTAATATTAGGTGGAACAAATGCAGTTAATAGTACCGTTGAATCACAATTGAGAGCTTATGGTACAGTAAGCAGAGTGTCAGGCGCTAATAGAGCTGCTACATCATTAGAAATAGCAAAAAAGTTCTTCCCTAATGCTACAACAGCGGTAATTGCCTATTCACATAACTTCCCTGATGGATTATGTGGAGGACCGTTAGCATATCAAGCTAATGCACCGCTGATTCTCACAAGAGACAATGATGCTGACGCTACATCATCATATTTGAAATCAAAAGGTATGGATTTTGGATATGTTTTAGGTGGCAAATCAGTTATAAGTGATTCACTTGTAAAGAAACTGTTTGGCTTGAAATCTAGCAATCAGATTATTACATACAAACCATAATATGTTCATTATGTTGATTGAAAGAAAATGATGTTAAAAAATATGGAGAATTATTAGGCTAAGTCTGCTGAATCATCGGAGGTATTAATGAAAAGATTACTCAAAATAGTATTGATGGTATCCTTTTTGGTTGAGTTGGTTGCGTGTAGTCCAAAACAACCATTAATAGGAGTATGGCAATCAGACGAAGGTAGCAGGATACTGGAAATAACAGAAAATGAAATAATTACACAAGAGATTCTGCTTGGGCTATCTGTGGGCAGATATCCTTACGAACTAAAGGAGAATAATACCATTCTTTTATACATATTGGGTGGAACATACTTAATTCCGTTTACAATTGAAAACGATAAACTGACTATATCTGTTTTGTCATCTACAACTACGTTTACAAGGGTTCCTAATGCAACAACAGTGAACTGGAATGTTGATAAAGAAAACAATAACTCTAATGCTCCATTTAATAGTGGTTCATATTTAAGCAAAACAGAGGTTGATAGAATTGCTAATAATGAGTTTAGTCAGTTTATAAGTGATTATCTATCAAACTACGGTGAGCATGTGGTTGCGTATCTTCCAGAGTATCTTGATTGTATAGAATCGTCAAACCAATACACATACACTTTTGTGTTCTTTGGCCAATGGAGTCCAAGAGCAGATGCAGATGCCAGGGGAGTAGATTTTACTGTAACAACCTTACCAAACAAAGAGTATAAGCTGGAGATAGAAGAGCCATATTCTGCGTGGATTGGACTAACAAATGCCAATGACAGAGAGATGAATATTCGCGATTATCCAGATACTACTGGAGAAATAAAGGGATCCGTAGATGTTAGAGAAACCATAAAAATCTATGGGATGAATTGGTCTGCACATGAAATGGGATCACCTTATATTTGGTATTCACTAAACGATGAAGGGTCTAGATGGGTGGCGGATGGGATTGATGCATCTAAAGATTATTACTATTTTGGTAATGGCTGTAGTACAAAGGATATGATCTTTGATTTTAGATGGGTTTTCGATTCAGGTGTTTGATTCACGAGAGTATTTATTATGTTGCAGTGGTTTTTTGAAATGCATTCATTAGCAACTTTAATCTTGTTTGGAATATTGTTGATTTGTGCTATATTAGCGCCGTTATACTTTATCTGGTCATTGTTTAAGTTGATTAAGGAACTAAAAAAACGATGAGTATGAGATGTCAAAATACATGAGTTGGGAGGCTTGTTGTAATGAATAATTCTGGGTATTTTATTCGTTGGTTTTTCGAAGCATATTTTTGGTATATTGTAACCATAGCGGTATTATATTTAATAATTCACATTTTAATCGCTAAATCATTTGAATCGTATGCGGATGATAAAGGATATAATGGGTCAAAAATCTTCTGGGTTTGTTTTTTCCTTATGCCATTAGGTATTGCTATGGCTATAGCGATGCCAGACAAAAAGACCAGAGAAATAATACAAAAACTGGATTTCAGTCAACGGAAAAAAGAAGAAAAAACAGAAGAGAAATCATTAAAATGTCGATATTGCGGAACGCCATTAAAGAAAAACGCTAAATACTGTGTAAAATGTGGCAATATGGTAGAATGATGAATAAACTGTTTGTAGAGTTTTTATATGTTGGTATAGATGTAGAATCAGAAGCTGATTCTGAAAAAACCATAACAGAAAAAGAGGAAAAACAACATTGTTCCAAATGTGGTCGGCTGATAAATGAAGGTGATGTTTTTTGTGCTGAATGTGGTACAAAAATCAAACAAAACAATTTAGTAATAAGAGAAGAGAAGAAGGAAACATCAACTCTAGTATGCAAAAAGTGCGGTTATCCAATAGACAGAAGTGATAGATATTGCCCAAATTGTGGAGATAAAATCTCTGCTCAAAGAGTTCAAAAGGCAAAAAGGGAAGCAGTCATAATTACACCAACAGACACTTCAGCAACTTCAAAAACAATAGATCAGGATAAATCAAAGAAGAAAAGCACAAAAGTATTCGGCATTATTTGTGCGGTGGTTGCTTTAATAATCATGGGTTTTGTAATCGCTTCAAAAATGGGCCTCTTTCATAAAGAAGAGTCTTATCTTACAAAAGCTGAACTAGACAGTGTGGTTAATGATGAATTTGTAAACTTTATAATAAACTATAATGATAATCATACAGACTACCTTAATGGTTACTTAACAGATGTATTAAATTACAGACAAATGACTGATCATAGTTATGATTATTATTATGTGTATTTAGTTGGAAACGGATTATCAAAACGTATGTCTTTTGAAATGATAAGATTCAGTATAATCGCAAATCCGGGAAATAAGTATCAATTAACTGTTCAAGAAAAGACAGGGGATCCTATTTATCTTAAGAGTGTTAATGCTTCTATGATGAATATACGCAAGGAACCATCCCTATCTGGAGAAATTGTTGGGTCGCTTGATACAGGTCAGCAGGTTAAAGTTCGATATCTAGACTATAAACAATATGAAAATGGAGATAATTATGTCTGGTATAGCATTAACAGTTCTACTTCAAAATGGATAGCTGATGGCTTTAGACTAGATAAGGATTATTATGTGTTTGAAAACGGGAAAAGCACTAAAGAACTGTGCTTAACTATCACCGGACGTTGGCGGTACTAAGCGTGTTATAACATAAATACTTTTCTGGTTGTTGTGAATGCTGGTAATATGAAATGCCTTGGGATGAGAGGGTTATATTTACATACAATTATGTCTATTAAATTGTTATGGAAGTCTAATAGATACACGTGAAGTTCGCAGGAAGATGCTCTTGTCTGTTTATTGTCAACTTCAATTGTAGCGATTATAAACTGTAACTAATTAGTTCTGTTATGAAAGATTAATTGGGATTAAGCAAAACAAAAACGGACCATTGGGTCCGTTCTGTCTTCAATTACATCTTTCTGTTGTAGTATTCAACAACCAGTAATTCGTTGAACTGCTGATTCAGTTCGTTACGTTCAGGTAATCTGACGAATTCGCCGGCCATCTTGTTAGCATCGAATGTAACGAAATCAGGAGTGTGTGGAGTAACTTCCAGAGCTTCCTTGATAACAGCGGCATTCTTCATGTTGTCCTTGACTTCGATCTTGTCGCCAGGCTTGCATGAATATGAAGGGATGTCTACCTTCTTGCCGTTAACCAGAATATGTCCATGGTTGACTAACTGTCTTGCACCTTTTCTGGTTCTGGCTAAGCCCATTCTGTATACGACGTTGTCCAGACGTGATTCCAGTAACTGCAGGAATACTGTGCCGGTAACACCCTTGGCTTTGACAGCCTTGTAGAAGGTGTTAGCGAACTGTCTTTCGTTTAAGCCGTATAATAAACGGATTTTCTGCTTTTCAGCTAACTGCTGACCATAAGATGAGAGTTTGACTCTTCTTGTTGAAGAACCATGCTGACCAGGAATATAAGGTCTCTTTACCAGTTCTTCACCTGTTTCCAATACTGAGAAGTTAAGTCTTCTGGACTGCTTCCATACTGGTCCTGTGTTTCTTGCCATAATCTAATTTCCTCCTTGATAGCAATGCCATCAACAGGTACAGATCAATTACCTTAGTGTTGGCCCTGGGTGTTTTCACTTTTAGCAGCAAGCTACTCTTCACATACATATACTTGGCCAACGCTATGGGGCAACCTCTGTATGCTGCTAATAATCGGCTTGATTATTATATTATTTTCATTAAATGCTTGTCAATTGCAGAGTTGCAAAATATGCACCGAAAACAGTGTTTTTTATTATATAATTTCATACCTTTAGACACGCTGTTGTGATACAATATTATCAAGAGGTGTTTTAACTATGGTCATATCAACATTTGAAACAACAGGAACAGAAGTTACTACTGATAACTTCATGACACAGATCGAAGAATTCATCAAGTCACCATATTTCTATGCAGCACTGGCTGTGCTGATCATTCTGGTATTATGGGCATCAAGCCGCAACAGCGCCCGCAAGAAAGTCGTCAAGCAGAACGAAGACAATCAGTTCCGTCTGAATAACCTCAAGAGCGTACCGCTGCCTTTTGACATTTCCCGTGCCATGGCAATGGCCCGCGTCAACAAGGACATCGATGCCACCGTCAAGGAAAACCAGGGCAAGTTTGATCTGGTTCAGACCAACCTGAAGACCTTACAGGACATGATCGCCGATACTGACGAATATGTTCAGCTGCGCAAGTACGGCATGGCTAAGGACAACAACGTCAAGATCGACAAGATGCTTACGGAAACAGAGAAGACAGTTGATGAACTGGAGAACTCCTTAAGCACGATCCTGGAACAGGAAAATGTCCAGAGAGAAAAGATCAATGACCTCAAAGAGGTTTACCATAACATCAAGCTGAACATCAACCAGCATTCCGATCAGTATCTGTTCTGCTGGGAAGCTCTTGATGGAAAGATCAATGATATTGACCACAAGTTCTCTGAGTTTGAAACCATCATGGCCACCTCCAAGTTTGACCAGGCACCTGGCAAGATTGAAGAGATCCAGTCTTCAATCGAAAACCTCAACACCATCGTTGAGTCCATTCCGGAACTGATCAATGTATCAAAGAGTGAGATCCCTATGCTGATCGAAGAAGTCAGCAATAACTATACTCTCAGCAGGAAGCAGGGTACTTACCTGGATCACTTACAGGTTCCTGCCAATCTGCAGTTGATCAACGATTCCTTACAGGAAGACCTCAGAAAGATCAAGCAGTGCGATATCGCTGATGTTAATTCACATCTGCTGGACTGCGAAAAGAGACTGAACCAGTTAAAGGGTCAGATCGAAAAGGAAAACGAAGCCTACAAGGATCTGCAGAAACTGAAAGAAGTTACTATCGAAAATCTGAATCAGCTCAATAAGACCGTTGACAACCTTAATGCAAACTTCAATGATCTGACTGTCAGATATGGCTTAAATGACTACAGTGACGTTCTGGAAGACAGCAACAACAAGGTCAAGGCTCTGAACGATTCATGCCACATCCTGATGAACAGCCTGCAGAAGAACACTGCCGCTGCTTCTACCAGCCTGATCAACCTGAATCAGATGAACACAGAGATCACTGTCGCTCTCAACAACATCAACAAGATGAGTGAAAGCGTCTTGGCTGCTTCCGCAGATGAGAAGGAAGCCAAGGAACAGCTGACCAAGCTGTCAATCGTTCTCAACGAAGTAAAGGCCAAGATCGATAACAACCGCATTCCAAGCATTTCCGATCAGTATCACAATGACCTGGTCAAGGCTGAAGATTATATCAAGAGACTGGAAAACCAGCTGAAGGAAGTCCCAATCAACGTTTCACTGGTGAACTCCATGAAGAACAGCGCCGTCGACTTTGTTTCTCAGTTATATGAAAGCGTCAACCGCATTCTGGGAACAGCCATCATGGCAGAGAATGCCATCGTCATCGGCAACATGTACCGTTCAAGTTATCCGGAGATCGACAGCGAACTCACCAGAGCTGAACTGGCATACCGCAACGGTGAATACACTCAGGCCTTAACTATCGCCCTGAACACCATCCGCAAGGTACATCCGGAAACCATTGACGAATTAACTAAGAAAAAAGGTAGTAATTAATGAAATATTTTGACTTTGCGTCAACCACTCCCGTAAATCCGGAAGTCCTGGAAACCTACGGGAAGGTTCTGCAGAAGTATTATGTCAACTCCGAGTCCCTTTATCCAGAGGGACTCGAAGTCAATAAACTGATCAGTAAATCCCGCCGGCAAGTGGCGGATTTATTGCGTGTTAACCCTAATGAGATCATTTTTACCTCCGGAGCCAGTGAATCCAACAACATGGCCATCAAGGGGTACTGTCTGAAGAATCAGGATAAGGGCAAGCATGTCATCACAACGGTCATCGAACACTCCAGTGTTCTGAACAGCTACCGCTGGCTGGAAACCTATGGCGGATTTGAAGTATCCTGGCTGAAGGTCAACCAGCAGGGCAAGATCGATCCGGAAGAACTGAGAAAGCTGATGAGAGAGGATACCATTCTGGTATCGGTAATGTATGTCAATAACGAATCCGGAGCCATTCAGCCGATCGATGAAGTCAAGCAGATAGTAAAAGGTTACCGTAACTGCGCTCTGCATGTTGACTGTGTCCAGGCCTTAGGTAAGATCGATATTGATCTTAAGGGTATCGACATGGCGTCATTCTCCGCTCATAAGATCTATGGATTGAAGGGCAGCGGTGTTCTGTACCGCAAGCAGTCCGTTATGATGGCACCGCTGATCTCAGGAGGTGTCCAGGAACAGGGCTTAAGAGGCGGTACGGTTGATTCCTGCAGTGCCATGGTCTGGGGCAAGACCTTAAGACTGGCTCTGAGTGATCTTGACAGGAAATATGAACTGGTAAAACAGTACCGTGACTATATTGTTGAAAACCTGAAAGGCATGGATAATGTGGTGATCAACTCACCTGATGATGCTCTGCCATATATAATTAACTTCTCATGTCTAACCATTCAGAGTGAGGTCATGATGAACGCTCTGCACATGAAAGGGTACTGTGTCAGTGCCCAGAGCACCTGCGAATCAAACATTGCGGTTTCCCATGTCATTTCCCGGATGTACAGGGATGAAAAGAGACTGAAAGGAACAGTAAGAATATCACTGTCAGCCACCTTAAGCTGGGATGATGTAAAGGGATTGATTGAAGATCTCAAGGAGATAATCAGAGTCTATGGATGAACTGAAATATGAATACATACTGGTGCGCTTTGGCGAATTAAGCACCAAGGGAAAAAACAGAAACGATTTCATTAAGAGACTGACCCTCAACATGCAGAGGGCTCTTAAGGATTACCCGCAGCTGAAGTATGAGAAAACCAGAGACCATATCTACATCCACCTGAATGGTGTTGACCCGAAAGAGATATCTCCGGTTCTGCGGAATGTCTTCGGTTTGAGAAGCTTTGCGCCAACCGTTAAAGTTGAAAACAATGAGGAAGCTATTCTTGAGGGTGCCAGGAAACTGATGTCCGATAAGAAGGGGACCTTCAAGGTCATTACCCGCCGTGCCAACAAGAAGTTCCCGATCCATTCCGATGAGATGAATCGCAAGGTTGCTTCAGCGGTATTACATGAATACGGACCGGAACTGAAGGTTGATGTTCATGAACCTGATTATCCGTTAATTGTAGAGATCAGAAACGAAGCCACATACCTGATGGCGGAAACAACCATGGGCTTGGGCGGTTATCCGGTAGGTGTAGGAGGGAAGGCCTTACTGATGTTATCAGGAGGAATTGACTCTCCGATAGCAGGTTATCTGACCATGAAGAGGGGTGTGGAGATCGAGTGCATTCACTATGCTTCTATGCCGTATACTTCTCAGGAAGCTCTTAACAAGGTCAAGGAACTGGCCCGTATCATTTCCCGGTATCAGGGCCGAATCAAGCTGCACATCGTGCCGTTTACCGAAACTCAGCTGGAGATCTACCGTAACTGCGATGAGCAGTATGCGATAACCATCATGAGAAGAATGATGTACCGCATTGCCCAGAAGATAGCTGAGAAAAATGACTGTCTGGCTATTGTCAATGGTGAAAGCATCGGTCAGGTTGCTTCCCAGACTCTTGAGAGCATGTCCGTAATAAATAAGGTAGTTGACATTCCGGTTATCAGACCGGTGGTCACTTATGATAAGCTGGAAATCATCGACCTGGCTGAAAAACTGCATACCTATGAAGTATCCATTCTGCCGTATGAAGACTGCTGCACGATCTTCACTCCGAAAAATCCGGTAACCAGACCTCACATCAACAAGGTTGAAAACCAGGAACAGAGATTCAACTGGCAGCCATTGATCGATAAGGCCGTTGAGGAAACGGAAGATATCATGATCTATCCGACCACTGTTTTTGATGAAGAAGATATTCTCTAGGAAAACATTATGAATGAAGAAAGGGTAATGAGACTTGGTCTGCATTACCTTTTTATTGGTCATTTATGACTGTATAAATGTTCTGAGATGATACAATATGATTTGAAGTGGGGTTAATTGAGGATGAAACATCTTAACAAAGATGCCAGAATAAAAGTCTTTAACAAATGGTGGTGGATGTATGTGGTTCTTACAGCTGTTGTTTTAACTGCGGTAACACTGCTTGGCAGAGGGCTTGATGAAAACGGAAGATACCGAATGGTTCTTTATCTCAGCATTGCGGAACTTATTATATTAAGACTTTATAAATATTCCTTAAAGGATATCAGGGATGACTATAACTGGTATAACGAACTGCCGTGTTATCTGTGCAATCAGTCAACCATTATCTGCATCATTGCCTCTATCATAAAAGACAATACCCTGATGGCTTACTGTGTATCGGTTGGCACCCTGGGAGCTGTCTTGGCCTTTGTAATGCCTGATAGCTACAACAGAGACCAGCTGGTCTTTTCCAAGCAGGCTTATGGCTTTTACGGGTATCACGGATTACTGATAGTTACCTGTCTGAGCTTTTATACCTTAGGCTTATACATACCAAAGATATCAGACTGTCTATGGCCGGCCATCTGGACTTTCATTCTGGCGGTAATAGCTCATATAGTAAATTACATTCTCAGAAAAACCGGACTGAATAAAAAGTCAAATTATGTATTTACCTGGTATCCGGACAACATCATCCTGGAGAAGATGTGGAAACTGTTGCCGGTAAAACTGCTGTACATGCTGCCGGTTATGCCGATATTTGCGGCATTCTCAGCAGTACTGTTTGGATTGCTTTCATTACTTAATCACTAAAAAAGTGCCCCTGACGGGCACTTCATTTCTGTTTAGATCTCTGCTTTCCAGAAACCGTGCAGGTTGCAGTATTCGTAAGCTGCGACCGGTTTTTCACCTTCAGCTAAGGCAAATACGGCAATTGGCTGTTCGCCAGGGACAAAGTCATGTTTCTGATAGCCTTTTTCCGTCTCCAGAATGACGAAGGCGATGTGATGAGCTTCCAGCATAGGATGGATGACTTCACCGACCTGAACGGTAACGATGTTTCCTTCGACCTTGACGAATGGAACATGTTTCTCACCAGCACCGTCTGATGTATTAGGGATCATTTCAACCATTGGCTCGCCGCAGCACTTGGTAGGGCACTTGCTTCCGACAACTTCCAGTACCATCTTGCCGCAGCCATTGCATTTGAGTAACTTTACTGACATATTATTTTCGCTCCTTTATTTATGTTCACTTATATTTTACTTTAAATAATGCCTTTTGGACAAGGTATATGAAGGTGACCAATCGGATTATTTATGTTAGAATATCTCGTAAGGGAGTGAAGCATATGGCGTTTGAATCATTAAGTACAAGACTCACCAGCGCTTTCAAGCATATTGCCGGCAAGGATAAACTGACCGAAAAGAACATGGAAGCCATGTTAAGAGAGATCAGGGTTGCCTTACTGGAAGCTGACGTTAACTACTCGGTAGTCAAGAATTTCATCAATACAATTAAAGAACAGATGGTTGGTGTTCAGGTATCACAGGCCCTGAATCCTGACCAGCAGGTATACAAGATCGTTTCTGACGAGATCGTCAGACTGTTAGGGGAATCCCAGGCAGGGATCAACTTCAGAACATCAGGCATTACGACCATCATGGTAGTAGGTCTGCAGGGTACTGGTAAGACCACATCCGTAGCCAAGATCGCCAAGCTGTTAAAGGAAAAACAGAACCGCAAACCTCTGATCATCGCAGCTGACATCATCAGACCGGCTGCCATTGAGCAGTTACAGACCTTAGGTAAGCAGATCGATGTTGAAGTGTTTACTTTAGGAACTGAAGTCAATGTTGTGGAAGCAGTCAGACAGGGTCTCGATCATGCCCGCAAGAACGGCTATGATACGGTACTGATCGATACCGCCGGCCGTCTGCACATCGATGATGAGCTGATGGGCGAACTGAAGACTCTGAAGGACCGTTTCTCTCCTGATGAGATCTTACTGACAGTTGATGCCATGACCGGTCAGGACATCGTCAACGTAGCCAAGAGCTTTGATGATCTGCTGGATATCACCGGTTTGATCGTCACCAAGTTTGACGGCGACGCCAGAGGCGGCGGTTTGTTATCCGTCAGATCAATTACTGATGTACCGGTTAAGTTTGTCGGTACCGGTGAAAAGATCGATGACATTGACATCTTCTATCCTGACAGAATGGCTTCCCGCATTCTGGGCATGGGCGATTTGCAGTCACTGATCGAAAAGGCTGAAGCGGAATTGGACCAGGAAGAAATGGAAAAAGCCGCTCAGAGACTGATGAACGGCAAGTTTGACCTGAATGACATGCTGGTACAGATGCGTCAGATGAGGAAGCTGGGACCGTTATCAGGCTTGCTGAAGATGCTTCCGGGAATGAATCAGTACAGTTCAATGCTGGAAGGCCAGGATACGGACGGAGCCATGAAGAAGACAGAAGCCATCATCCTGTCAATGACTCCGGCAGAAAGAAGAGATCCTAGCATGTTAAGGTCATCTCATAAAAACAGAATCGCCAAGGGCTCGGGAACCAGCGTTCAGGAAGTCAATAAGTTACTGAATAACTTTGACAGAATGAAGCGCATGATGAGCCGTATGGGCGGCGGATTCAGATTCTGAAGATTATAAATGGTGTTAAGTAAAAATACTTGACACCATTGTTTTTTGTGGTATTATGTCTAGGTGAATTAAACAAAAAGGAGTTAAATTACATATGGTTAAATTACGTTTAAAGAGAATGGGCGCCAAGAAGCAGCCTTCATACCGTATCGTCGCAGCTGACTCAAGAGCTCCACGTGACGGACGTTTCATCGAGATCTTAGGATTCTACAATCCAAGAAGCAATCCTGCTGAAATCAAGCTTGATGAAGAAAACATCTTAAAGTGGTTAAACAACGGTGCTCAGCCAACTGAGACTGTCAGAAGCATTCTCTCAAAAGAAGGAATCATGAAGAAATTTCATGAACAGAAGCACTAATGATTGATTACGAGAAAACATTACTTGACCTGGTAAAGCCAATGGTTGACGACCCTGATTCAGTCAGGATCCAGACCATGGAAAGCGTCAATGAAAACGAGCAGATTATCTATGTCTACGCCAAGAGCGAAGACATTGCCCGTCTGATTGGCCGTCAGGGTAACATGGCAAGTGCCATCAGACAGCTGATGTCAGTCTGTTCACGTCTGGACAGCAAGCACATCGCAATCAAGTTTGAGTCATATTAGGATGCCGCTGCATCCTTTTTCAGGAGGTAGTGATGGAATACATTAAGATCGGTAAAGTAGTCAACACCTTCGGACTGAAGGGTGAGCTTAAGATCGAATCATATACCGATTTCCCGGAAGAGCGTTTTGCCAAGGGGCAGATCCTGCACATTGACAGTGAAAAGGGTCTGCAGCCGGTAACCGTTCTGCGCAAAAGGGAACACAAGGGTTTTCTGCTAGTCACGTTCAAGGACATGGAAGACATCAACCTGGTAGAACAATTCAAGGGCTATCTGGTCTACATTTCCAAGGACCGCATCCATGAACTGCCGGCCGGTCAGTATTACTTCTTCCAGCTGAAAGGCTGTTCGGTCTATGATCAGAATCATTTCATCGGTACTGTGGAAAACGTCGAATCAGGTTATCAGACCATACTGAGAATTCAGACACAGGACAAAGAGATCCTGGTTCCTTACGTCGATGCCTTTGTCAAGAACATCGATGTAACAGCCAAGAGAATCGATGTCAATCTGATTGAGGGGTTCTTATGAGAATAACCATTCTGACCATTTTCCCGGAGATGTTTGAGGGTTTTTTGAACACTTCCATCATCAAGAAAGCCAGACTGAAGAACATCGTGGAGATCAATGTGGCTGATTTCCGTCAGTACACCAAGGACAAGCACCACCGTGTGGATGAGTATCCGTTTGGCGGAGGCCAGGGAATGGTACTGATGTGCCAGCCGATACTTGACTGTCTAAATGATGTCAGAAGGGAAAACAGCCATGTCATTCTGACCAATCCTACGGGAGAGAAGTTTGTTCAGGCTAAGGCCCATCAGCTTCTGGAATATGATGATATCGTCATCATCTGCGGTCACTATGAAGGATATGACGCCCGCATCAGTGATTACGTTGATGAGGAGATCTCCATCGGTGACTATATTCTTACCGGCGGTGAGCTGGGGGCCATGGTCATAACCGATGCCGTTACCAGACTGGTAGAGGGAGTTATCTCCGCTGACAGCATCGAAGATGAGACCTTTGAGAATGGATTGCTGGAATACCCGCAGTATACAAAGCCTGTCGAATATGACGGAAAGACGGTGCCTGAAGTTCTTCTGTCAGGACACCATGAAAACATCCGCAAGTTCCGTCTTTACGAGAGTCTCAAGAAGACTCTGCAGTTAAGACCAGATCTGTTGGAAAATCGCGAGCTGACTGCCGAAGAAAGCAGGATGCTGGAACAGATCAGAGAAGAACTTGCCGCAGAAGAAAAATAAACTTGAACGCCAGATTATATTATGATAGAATAATCGGGCGAAAGCTGGATAGTTCCGCTGTCAGTTAATTAGGTCATGAACTACTCCATATAATGCATGAAAGGAAGAGAAAAAGATGAATCTGAATTTAGTAAAGGAAATTACCAAGAGCCAGATGCGTAATGACGTTCCTGATCTGCGTACAGGCTGCACAGCCAGAGTACATGTCAAGATCAAGGAAGGCGACAAGACCCGTATCCAGGTATACGAAGGCGTCGTCATCGGAATGACCGGCAGCGGTATCGCCAAGACATTTACCGTACGTAAGATGTCAAGCGGTGTTGGTGTAGAAAGAACATTCCCAGTTCATTCACCAATCATCGACAAGATCGAAGTAGTACGCTATGGTAAGGTAAGAAGAAGCAAACTTTATTACTTACGTGGACGTTCTGGCAAGGCCAGCCGTATCGAAGAAAAACGTTAAGATGGTAAGAGCTGGGAGACCGGCTCTTCTTTGTCTGTAATATGGTAACGTTAAAGGAAAAACTCAAGGACATCGGTGCCGTCATCCTGTTATGGCTGATGATGGCATGGGAAGACATCAAGGACATCTTCACTACCGTGATAGTGACTCTTTTGGTTGTCACTCTGATCAACACTTTCTTCTTCAAGATCGTTGTGGTTTCAGGAACCTCGATGTATCCGACCGTCAAGAGCGGTTCAATAGGTTTTTCCAACATCATTTCCCGCAAGCTGACAGGTATTGAAAGGTTTGACATCGTGGTCATCAATGCTGAAGACCGCGGCAAGAATCTGATCAAGAGAGTCATCGGTCTGCCTAATGAGACGATTACCTATTCCCAGGGCAAGCTGTACATCAATGATCAGGAATACAGCGAGGATTTCCTGGATCAGGATTATGTCATTTCCCAGACGGGAGGCACCAAACTATTTACCGGTGACTTCACTTACACTCTGGGCAGTAACGAGTACTTCTGCATGGGTGATAACCGACTTGTCTCCGCTGACTCCCGTATCTACGGGCCGTTTACGGAAGACGAGATAATCGCCACGAATATATTTGTGATATATCCATTTAGCGAATTCGGTATCAGAAACGGCAACTGAAAACACCTTCGGGTGTTTTTTGGTATACTGATATAGTAGAATTAAAACAGGTAAACAAGATGAGCGAAAACAAGACAAACATCAACTGGTATCCTGGTCACATGACCAAGGCCAGAAGAGAGATGGAAGAAAAGATCAAACTGGTAGACATGGTAATTGAGCTGCGTGATGCACGCGCTCCTTTAAGCTCGATCAATCCGGTTCTGGCTGAAATCTCCGGTAATAAGCCTAAGCTCATCGTTTTAGCTAAGAAAGACAAGGCTGATAACGAAGTTACAACCAGCTGGATAAAGCAGCTGGAAAGTGACGGATGCAAGGCTCTGGCTCTGGATTTGCTGAAGGATAACGTATCAAAGCTTATCTCTGATGCCTGTCTGGATCTGATGAAGGAAAAGGTCGCCAAAGGCAAGGCCAGAGGTCTGAAGCATGTTGAGATCAAGGCGATGGTCACCGGCATACCTAATGTCGGCAAGAGTACGCTGATCAACAGCGTATCCCGCCGCAAACGGGCTAAGACAGCAGATCATCCGGGAGTTACCCGCAATCTGTCATGGATCAAGGTTTCTCCTGATGTTGCCTTAATGGATACTCCGGGTGTCTTGTGGCCGAAGTTTGACGATCAGAAAACTGCCATCATCCTGGCATTATGCGGTTCCATAAAGGAAGATGTCCTGCCGATCGACGAAGTAGTCAATTATGCGTTGAATTATCTGTCACGGCAATATCCAGAGTTATTGAAGAAGAGATACGGCATTGAAGATCTCAGCAGTCCTGATGCCATTATTGCGGGTATTGCCGATAACAGAAAGCTTCTGGATTATGAAGGTGATCCGGATTTTGATAAAGCCGTTTCACTGCGGTTCAGAGAAATAAAAAACGGTGTTGTGGGTAACATCAGCTGGGAGAGACCGGATGAAGACAACAAATGAATATGAAAACAGAGCCTGGGCCAAAGGGCTGACGGTTGTGGGAATAGATGAAGCGGGAAGAGGGCCGTTGGCCGGACCTTTGGTCGTGGCCGGTGTGGTTTTCCCGGTTGGCTATGATTCCGGTGAGATCAATGACTCCAAGCAGTTAACGGAGAAGAAAAGGGAAGAGTTATATGACATCATCATCAGAGATGCTCTGTTTTATCAGATCGAGATCGTGGAGCCTGAGGAGATCGACAGGATCAACATCCTGGAAGCTGACCGTCAGGCCATGAGCAGAATCGCTCTGGCTGCTCCGACCGACATCGTTCTGACTGATGCCGTGGATTTGTATATTGATAAAGATATCACTTCTCTGATAAAAGGGGATACCCTGAGCTGTTCAATTGCGGCCGGCAGCATTCTGGCCAAGGTCACCAGGGACCGCATCATGATCGAATATGATAAACAATACCCTGAATACGGCTTTGCCAGGCATAAGGGTTACGGAACCAAACGGCACATGGAAGCCTTAAGAAAGTACGGGGCAACACCGATACACAGAAAGAGCTTCCGTCCGGTTCTGGACACCTTACAGGCAACACTGTTTTAGGAATCTCTGCCTTTTCTCACTAATAAGTAGTGAGGCAGGCAGCAATGAGAGAATTACTAGTAAGGCTGGCCATAAAGTATCATGGCAGCTACCATCAGATAAAAAAGGCCCTGAAAAAGCAGGAAGATCCCGGTGATATTCCCTTACAGCAGGCCCTGACAATAGTAGACGAGGATTATCCTTCAGTGCTTCTGCAACTGAAATATCCTCCTTTTGTTTTGTTCTGGCAGGGCAATAAGGAACTGCTGAGACAGAAAATGGTGGCTATTGTGGGAAGCCGTAACAGCTGTGATTACGGAATTGAAGCAACCCGGAGAATCGCCAGGTTAATAGGGGAGAAATATGTGATCGTCTCGGGAATGGCTAAGGGTATTGATGCCATAGCTCATTGCAACAGCAGAAAAACCGTCGGTGTACTGGGCAACGGGCTTGATATTCATTATCCTTTCTGTAATGATGCTCTGTATAAGTACATGAAGGAATACCAGCTTCTGATTACGGAATATCCCTTGGGGACAGCTCCCCGTAAGGAGCATTTTCCGTTTCGTAACCGCATCATGGCAGCTCTGGCTGAAAAGGTAATCGTTACCCAGGCCCGGGAAAAAAGCGGCACCATGGTTACGGTGGAAGAAGCCCTGGATCTGGGCAGGGACATCTATGTCGTTCCGTACCGTTTGGGTGATGAAAACGGTCTGGGATGCAACCGTCTGATCCAGCAGGGAGCAGAGATTATTGTTCTTTAGTGTTGACAAATGCCCTTTTGATGCATAAAAATATCTAAATGGAGACGCATTATGAGTAAACTGGTTATTGTGGAATCGCCATCCAAGGCAAAAACTATCGAAAAGTATCTGGGTTCTGATTACCATGTCATATCCTCAAAAGGCCATATCAGAGATCTGGCCACCAACGGACATGAGGGTCTGGGCATTGACATCAGAAACAATTTCAAGCCCACCTACATCGATATTACAAATGATAAAAAACCTAATGCCGCAGCTGTCATCAAGGAGCTGGGCAGGGAAATAAAGAAGGCTGATCAGGTCTATCTGGCAACTGACCCGGACCGTGAAGGGGAAGCCATTGCCTGGCATATAGCCGACCGTTTTAACATACCTTTGGATCAGGAAAACAGAGTTGTTTTCAGTGAAATAACCAAGCCTGTTGTTACCAATGCGATTGCTCATCCTCATAAGATCGACATGAAGATGGTCGATTCTCAGGAAACCAGAAGAATGTATGACCGCATCATCGGTTTCAAGCTCTCCACCTTATTACAGAGACGCATCAACAGCAAGTCAGCCGGAAGAGTTCAGTCAGTAGCTCTCAAGCTCATCGTTGACAGGGAAAAGGAGATCGCTGCCTTTGTTCCGGAAGAATACTGGACCATCGATGCTGCCTTTAAGAAGAACAGGGAAAAGTTCACCGCAGCCCTGGTCAAAGTATCAGGCAAGAAGGCTGACGTTAAAAATGAAGCAGATGCCGAGGTCATCAGACAGTACTGTTCTGATAACCCGTTTGTAATAACTGACATCAAGGACGAAGTGAAGCAGAAAGCTCCTAAGCCGCCGTTCATCACTTCCACCCTGCAGCAGGATGCCATCAATAAGCTGGGATTCAGTGCCTCCAAGACCATGAGGATCGCTCAGGCCTTATACGAAGGCAAGGATGTAGGCAACGGCTTAACCGGTCTTATTACCTACATGCGTACTGACTCAGTCCGCATGTCCGATGTCTTCATGGCTCAGGGGAAGCAGTACATAGTTGAAAACTACGGCAAGGAATATGCGGGTTACTACCGCTCCAAGACCAGTGCCAATGCTCAGGATGCTCATGAAGCCATCAGACCTACCGATGTCAACAATAATCCTGAGACCATCAAGGAATATCTGACCAACGATGAATACAAGCTGTATCGCATGATCTATTACCGTGCCCTGGCAGCCCTGATGAAGAATTCCAAGTATCAGTCACTGACGGTCAGAATGGAAAACGGGCCGTATGAATTTACGGCAACCGGACGCAAGGAACTCTTTGACGGTTATCTGAAGGTCTACGGTCAGTATGAAGGCAGTGAAGATCACTATCTGCCGGTTCTGGAACTGAATGAATCACTGAAGGCTGACAAGGTTGAAAGCCATCAGCATTTCACCGAACCGCCTTTAAGATATTCCGAAGCCCGTCTGATCAAGACCATGGAAGATCTGGGCATCGGCAGACCAAGTACCTACGCTTCAACTCTGGATACCATCGTGGAAAGAGGATACGTTGAACTGGCAGCCCCGAAGGGCTCCAAGGTCAAGGTCTTTACTCCGACCAAGAGAGGTACACTGACTTCCGAAAAACTGGATGAATTCTTCTCATCCATCATTAATACAAAATATACTGCCGATATGGAGAAGCAGCTGGACGACATCGCTGAGGGCCGCGAAGACCATATCAAGGCTGTCAGAGATTTCTATAACACCTTTGAACCGCTGGTTCAGAACGCCTACGTCAACATGAAGAAACCGGCACCGGAAAAGACCGGTGACAAGTGTCCTTTATGCGGAGGCGATCTGGTCTTAAGGACCGGAACCTGGGGCGAGTTCATCGGCTGTGCCAATTATCCTAAGTGCAGCTATACGCAGAACATCAATCAGGAAACAGGTGAAATGTGTCCTGAGTGCGGCGCTCCGTTAGTCAGAAAGACCAATAGTAAGGGCCAGAGCTTCATCGGCTGTTCCAATTATCCGAGCTGTCGGTACACCAAGCAGGATCCTTCCTCACCGCGCCGCTACTATCGCAGAAAGAGAAGCTATGGAAAAAACAGTTAATGTCATCGGAGCAGGACTTGCCGGAAGTGAAGCCTGCTGGCAGCTGATCAGAAAAGGCATAAAGGTCAGGCTGTATGAGATGAGACCGCAGAAAAGCACCGGGGCGCACAAGACCGGTGATTTCAGCGAGCTGGTATGTTCCAACAGCTTGAGAAGCAACATGCTGACAAATGCGGTAGGACTGTTAAAGCAGGAAATGAGGGAACTGGATTCACTGGTGATGAAGGCCGCTGACAATAATGCCTTACCGGCCGGCAGTGCCTTAGCCGTGGACCGTGAAGGCTTTGCCCGTGAGATAACGGAGACATTAAGGAATCATCCGCTGGTTGAGATCGTCAATGAAGAAGTCAGTGAGATTCCTGAGGGACCGACGATCATTGCGACCGGACCGTTGACCAGCTCACCGTTAGCCAAGGCCATCAAGAATCTGCTGCAGGAAGATTCCTTCTACTTCTTTGATGCGGCAGCGCCAATCGTTACCAAGGAATCCATCAACATGGACATTGCTTACTATAAGAGCAGATATGACAAGGGCGATGCTGACTACATCAACTGCCCGATGAGCAAGCAGCAGTTTGACATCTTCTATGATGCCCTGATCAACGGTGAAACCGCTGAAGTTCATGACGTTGATAAGGAAATATATTTTGAAGGCTGCATGCCGGTGGAAGTCATGGCCAAAAGAGGTCCTCAGACCCTGACGTTTGGTCCGTTGAAACCGGTCGGACTGGAAAGGGAGGGAGAGCGTCCTTATGCCGTAGTACAGTTAAGACAGGACAATGCCATCGGAACCCTATATAACATCGTCGGTTTCCAGACCCATCTGAAGTGGGGAGAGCAGAAGCGCATCTTCTCGCTTATTCCGGGACTGGAAAACTGTGAGATAGTGCGTTACGGGGTAATGCACCGCAATACATATATCAATTCGCCGAAGGTATTACTGCCCAGCTATCAGTGCAGACTGAGAAACGATCTGTTCTTTGCGGGACAGATGACAGGGGTGGAAGGCTATTGCGAATCCGCCGCTTCCGGCTTACTGGCAGGCCATAACATGGCTCTGTTAATGGAAGGCAGAAAACCGGTAGTATTACCGGATACCACGATGATGGGTGCCATGGCGCATTACATCGTCAATGCGGATGAAAAGTATTTCCAGCCGATGAATGCCAACTTCGGCATCTTCAATCTGGAACACTACGTACCTAAGAAACAGCGCAAGGATGCCTACAGCGTCCAGGCGCTGGAAGTGCTGAAACAGTACAGTCAGGAGTGGTAAA
Source organism: Erysipelotrichaceae bacterium (assembly GCA_017405785.1). Lineage (GTDB taxonomy): Bacteria > Bacillota_I > Bacilli_A > Erysipelotrichales > Erysipelotrichaceae > RUG521. Next base: position 45,762 of record JAFQZR010000011.1, on the reverse strand, counting down.
ATGGAAGACTATCTGGAAGAGTTTCTGGTTAATCTCAATACCGTCAATTCCGGCTCCCGGCATACCGCTGACTCCTATCGCCGAGATATCAGAAGATTCAATGACTACTGTGTGGTGGAAGGCTGTGAGAGCTACAATGACGTGGACCGTACCATTGTGATGGGGTTCATCAATTACCTGCGTACCGGCAAGAAGGCTCTTTCTGACCGTTCGCTGGCCCGCAATCTATCTTCACTGCGTTCTTTCTACCGCTATCTCAATGAGGCAGGGTATGCTCAGGGCAATCCCTTTGCGGCGGTAAAGTCACCAAAGAAGAATGAAAAGCTTCCTGATTTCCTCTATGAGGATGACATTGACCGTTTCCTGGGCTGTTTTGACCTCAGTGATGACATGGAATACCGTAACCGCACGATGTTTGAGATCATGTACGGCTGCGGACTGCGTGTTTCCGAGGTTGCCAAGCTGAAGATCAGCGACATTGACTTCCACAATGACATCATCACCGTAGTAGGCAAGGGCTCCAAGGCCCGCATCATTCCGTTTTATCCGGTGATCAGAGATCTGCTGCAGCATTATCTGAAAGACATCCGTCCGTCACTGATGAACGGCGAAGAACATGACTACGTGTTTGTCAATCAGAGAGGGAAGCAGCTGACCAGCAGGGGAATTGAATACATTCTGGATGGCGCCGTCCGTGATCACGGACTGATGATGAAGATCCATCCGCATGCCTTAAGACATTCCTTTGCGACTCATCTGTTAGCCGCAGGAGTGGATATCAGGATCGTCCAGGAGCTGTTAGGTCACGCCAATCTGTCTACAACGCAGATATATACCCATGTTTCCATGGATCATCTGCGTGAAGCATACGATAAAGCATTCGAAAAATAGTGAAAATATGTGTGTACATGCACATATTTTTTATGATATTATTTATAAGGCACTTTTTTATGTGCCCATTACACACACCATGGATTCGGCAATCCGTGCATCAGACTCGATTTGGTGTTATTGCCGTTGGAAATGGTGGAGGAACAACGGAAAGAGAGGAAAAAAGAAAGAATGTCAGTTGTTACAATGCGTAAGCTGTTAGAAGCAGGTGTACATTACGGCCATCAGACAAGAAGATGGGATCCTAAGCAGAAACCTAACATCTACACAGCAAAGAACGGAGTCCACATCATTAACCTTGAAAAGACTCAGGAACAGATCGATGAAGCCTATGCAGCTTTAAGAAGAATCGCCGAGAACGGCGGCAGAGTTCTGTTTGTCGGAACTAAGAAGCAGGCTCAGGCCATCGTCATGGAAGAAGCCTTACGTTCAGGTTCATTCCACGTCACTCAGCGCTGGTTAGGCGGTACCTTAACTAACTACCGCACGATCCAGAAGCGTATCAGAAGACTGTTGGAAATCGAACAGATGGAAGAAAACGGCGGATTTGACAACTATACCAAGAAGGAAGTTGCCAACATCAATAAGGAAAAGGCCAGACTTGAAAACTTCTTAGGCGGTATCAAGGAAATGAAGAAGCTCCCTGATGCAGTATTCGTAGTAGATCCTAAGGAAGACTACAATGCTGTTCTGGAAGCCAGAAAGCTCCATATCCCAGTCTTCGGTATCTGCGACACCAACTGTGACCCAGCTCTGGTTGACTATGCCATCGCCGGCAATGATGATGCTGTTAAGGCCATCAAGTTATTAACAGGTGTCATGGCTGATGCCATCGTTGAAGCAAAGCAGGGTATCCTGGAATTCGCTTATACACCGGATGAAGGTGCAGAAGTTACCATGGAAGACGTTATCGTCAACGTCCAGGAAATCGCCGCTGAAAACGAAAGAAGAAGAAGACAGCGTTTCGAAGAAAGAAAGCAGCAGAACAACCGCAGTTCACAGCGTCGTTTCAACAACAGAAGAAACGAACAGCCTAAGGCTGAAGAAGCAGCTGCAGCTGAAGCACCGGTAGTTGCCGAAGCCGTACCTGCCGAAATCCCAGCAGAAGAAACCCAGGAGGAAACAAATGAGTAATTTAATTCAGTTAGTTCAGCAGTTAAGAGAAAGAACCGGCGCCGGCATGATGGATTGCAAGAAGGCTCTGGAAGCTTCTGATCTCGATATGGACAAGGCCATTGACTGGTTAAGACAGAAGGGCATTGCCAAGAGCGCTTCAAAGGGTGACAGAATTGCCGCTGAAGGCGCTTCAATCGTAGCCGTAGACGGCAATAAGGCTGTTATCGTTGAGATCAACTCCGAGACAGACTTCACTGCCAGAAACGACAGATTCCTGCACGCTGTAAAGACAGTTGCCGAAGGCCTGTTAAACAGTGATGCCAAGACTCTGGAAGAAGCCAAGGGCGTTGCTACTGCCGAAGGTCCAGTTTCTGAAGTACTGGCTGCCATCTCATTTGCTACCGGTGAAAAGATGGATTTAAGAAGATTCGAAATCGTTGAAAAGACTGATGATCAGCATTTCGGACCATACATCCACATGGGCGGCAAGATCGCTTCATTAGCCGTAATTGAGGGTGGCAGCGACGAAGTTGCCAAGGACGTAGCCATGCAGGTTGCCAGCATGAATCCTACTTACATCGACAGAGACCACATGCCTCAGAGTGAAGTAGAACATGAAAGAAGCATTCAGCTGGAAATCGCCAAGAACGATCCTAAGAATGCCGGCAAGCCTGAAAACATCATCGCTAAGATGATCGAAGGCCGTGTATCCAAGGCTTTACAGGAAGTATGCCTGGTTGACCAGATCTACTTCCGTGACGGCAGCTCAAAGGTCAGCGCCTTCTTAAAGGCCAACAATGCTGCAGTAGTAAAGTTTATCCGCTATGCTACAGGTGAAGGCATTGACAAGAAAGTTGACAACTGGGCTGAAGAAGTCGCAGCAGCTGTAAAGGATTTATAGAATTTCCTGAAATCGAACAGTACGTATGTGCTGTTCTTTTTTATTGCACCCCGGACAAAAAAAGAATAGAATAATGACGGAAAAGTAGTCATATCCCTATAAGAGGCGTGAAGAGCGTACTACGGGAATGAAAGCGGAGGTTTTTTTATGAGAAACAAGAATACCAAGATACTGGTGACAACAGCGTTGCTTACGGCAGTTATCGTTGTGCTGCAGACCGTAGCCAGCGGTATCAGAATCGGACCTTTCACTCCGACTCTGTCTCTGATTCCGATCATCATCGGTGCCTTGTTATACGGACCGCTGGTAGGCGGGTTTTTAGGTGCTGTCTTCGGAATCATCGTCATCATCGGCGTTTTATCAGGTACTGAACCTATGAGCACCATGATGATGCAGATGAATCCGGTAATGACGGTAGGCATCTGTCTGGTAAAAGGCATATTAGCCGGTGTTGTTCCGGCTCTGTTATATAAAGCTCTTAAGGATAGAAACGATCTGGTCGCGACCGCAGTGGCATCCATTGCCGCTCCTGTATGCAACACCGGAGCTTTCTGCCTGGCTTTGGTAACAGTGTTCTTACCGGTTGCCGAAAAGTTTGCAGGTGAGTACGGTTTCGGTGATGTTGCCAAGTTCTTGCTGGTCGGCATCATCGGCGGCAACTTCCTGTTTGAACTGGCACTTAATGCCGTTCTGGTACCGGTAGTCAAGAGAGTTTTAAAGCCATCGACTGAAAGGAGTAACTTATGTTATTAACCATAGACATGGGCAACAGCAACATTGAGATCGGCATCATCGATAACAATGAAGTCATTTTAAGTGAAAGAATAGCCACGGATTTGGGAAAGACAGCCAGCGAATACGCCGTGCTGATCCATTCCATTTTTGAAATCAGAAACGTTGATGTTTCAGCCATTGAAGGCGGGATCATTTCCAGTGTCGTGCCGCCTCTGACCAATGAGATCAGAGAAGCAGTCAAGAAAGTCACGGGAATTACACCTCTCAATGTTGAACCTGGCATCAAGACCGGTGTCAGGATCAGAATCGATGATCCTAAGACCCTGGGTGCTGACCTGTTAGTCGGTGCGGTAGCGGCAGTGAATCTGTATGGAGCACCTGCCATAATCATTGATATGGGCACAGCCACAACGGTAACTGTAGTTGATAAAAACGGCGACTTCATCGGGGGAGTGGTCATGCCGGGCGTGGCACTGTCTCTTAACGCGCTGTCTGCGGGTACTTCCAAGCTGCCTAAGATAAACCTCACGGCACCTAAAAAAGTCGTCTGTACGACGACTGAGGAGTGCATGAGTGCCGGTATGGTCTATGGTCAGGCCTCAATGCTTGACGGGCTCATTGAAAAGATGGAGAAAGAGTTGGGATACAGCTGCAAGGTCATCGCAACCGGCGGGTTGGCCAGACTGATCATACCTTATTGCGAAAGGGACATCACCCTTGACAATAACCTCATGCTGGAAGGTTTGAAAATCATTTATGACAAGAACAGATCCTAAGGGATCTTTTCTTCTGGCTGAATGATGCTGACTCTTTCGGCCATGATGATGCATCTGCCATCTTCCTTTTCCAATCGGCCCTTGATTCCCACGGTTGTTCCCACCGGGTACCTTTCGGTAATGACATCGCTGATGCCGCGCCACAGGTAGATGGTGAAAGTATCATAGATGGGCTGGGAATTACTGTCGCGGTAGGATCTTTCAACCTCAACATCAATGTGGGAATACTTAAGCCCGTCTTTGGAAAAAGCGGTGGGTAGGGACTTCAGAACACCGACTAAAGCTATCTGATTAAACACTGTCTGTTCTCCTTTCAGTACTTATTAGTAAGGTGTAGGACATATTCCTGCGGTTTTATGGTTAAATGCTGGTGATTAGGTCATTTATATGGTATAAAGAGGGTAGAGTCAGTAATAAACTGAAGCGGGAGGAACAATAATGTACTGTGTAAAGAAAGTGCTTGATGATCTGTTATGGATCGGCGGCGATGACAGAAGAGTACCTGTCTTTGAAGGTGTCTATTCTGTACCGGATGGCGTATCCTATAACTCCTATCTGCTGCTTGATGACAAGACCGTGGTCTTTGATACGGTCGACAAGGCCATTGGACGGCAGTTCTTTGAAAATCTGAAGTACGGACTGGCCGGACGCAAGCTGGACTACCTGGTAGTTCACCACATGGAACCGGACCATGCCGCCACCATTCAGGAACTGGTTATCAGATATCCTGAAGCTGTAATTATCTGTAATGACAAGACCAAGACCATGCTGGGTCAGTTCTATGACGAAGAGATCCAGGAAAAGGTCCAGGTCGTTAACGAGAGCTCAGTTCTGGAGACAGGACACCATACTCTGCATTTCGTCAATGCTCCGATGGTTCACTGGCCGGAAGTAATGTTCTCCTATGATGACAAGGCCAAGATTCTCTTCAGTGCCGATGCCTTCGGTACTTTCGGAGCTCTTAACGGCCATCTGTTCGCTGATGAAGTGGATTTCATGCGCGACTATCTGGATGAAGCCAGAAGATACTATACCAACATCGTCGGCAAGTACGGACCACAGGTTCAGGCTGTCTTAAAGAAAGCCGCAACTCTGCAGATCGAATATGTCTGTCCGTTACACGGCTTTGTCTGGCGTTCACACTTCGGTGACTATCTGGAAAAGTACAGCATCTGGAGCAGCTACGGCTATGAGACCAAGGGTGTCTGCTTAGCTTATGCCTCAGTATACGGACATACTGAAAACGTCGCCAACATCCTCGCCAGCAAGCTGGTTGACAAGGGTGTCAGCGTCGAAATGTTCGATACTTCAATGATTCCTGCTTCCAACATAATCGCCAGCGCCTTCAAGAATTCCCATCTTGTTCTGGCATCAACCACTTATAATAACTCCTTATTCGTGACCATGGAAGCTCTGGTTCATGACATGATCGCCCATAACCTGCGCAACCGCAAGGTAGCCATCATTGAAAACGGCTCCTGGGCTCCGCAGGCCGGAAGACTGCTGAGAGAGAAACTCTCTGGTATTCCAGGTACAGAGTTCATTGAAAACAGCATCACCATCAAGTCAGCCCCTAAGGCCAGTACCATGGATGAGATCGAACGGATGGCTGAGGCTATCGCCAACGATATCTATCCGCAGCGTAGTCGGGCTAAGCCGGCACAGGGTGAACTGGTTAAGGCTGAGGTTAAGCCTGAAGCCTTCTTCAATCTGACCTACGGTCTGGAATTATTAACTACCAGATATGATGGCAAAGACTATGGCTGCATCATCAACAGCGCCGCTCAGGTTTCTGAAGGTGAGGTCAAGAAAATGGCCATCTCCGTCATCAACCGGAACTATACCTGCGAACTGATCAAGAAGACCGGTGAGTTCAACGTTTCCGTCTTTACCGAAAGCGTACCGTTCAAGGTATTTGAACACTATGGCTTCCAGTCCGGAAGATATGTCGACAAGTTCGCTGATGTTGACTACGATACCCGTCTGAGCAACGGTCTGATCTACTTCCCGTATCATACCAATGCCGTCTTCGGATGCAAGGTCATCGCTCAGTTTGATCTGGGCAAGAGTACACTGTTTATTGCGGATGTAATTGAAGCCAGAACTCTTAACAGAGAACCAAGTGCCACCTATGCCTACTATCATGCTCATATCAAGCCTAAGAAAAAGGCTGTCACCGAGCAGAAGGAAGGCTGGAGATGCAAGGTCTGCGGTTACTTCTATGAAGGAGCAGAATTACCGGCTGACTACTTATGTCCGTTATGCAACCACGGTCCGGAGGACTTCGAGTACGTTCCGGCTGTGAAGATTGAGAAGAAGAAAGGCTTCATCTGCAAGGTCTGCGGTTACTTCGAACCGTATGAAGGTGATGCCTTACCGGCCGACTTCGTCTGTCCGCTGTGCAACCACGGACCGGAAGACTTCGAACCGGCTGAAATGTAATAATTAACATACAAGGAGGAGATCACATGGAAAAGTATGTATGCAGTGTCTGCGGCTATGTCTATGATCCTGAAAAGGGCGTACCTGAACGGGGAATCGAACCTGGCACACCATTCGAAGAGCTGCCTGAGGACTTCACCTGCCCGGTTTGCGGTGTAGACAAATCTCTGTTTGAAGCAGAATAATTACTGAAAGGGCTTCGGCCCTTTTTTGATAAGATAGTAATGAAAAAATCTGCCATAACTGTTAAAATAAAATGTAGAACTGCGAGGAAATAATATGAAACAGTATATCGACATGTGTAAATACATTCTGGAAAACGGACAGCACCGTGAAGACCGTACAGGCACCGGTACGATCTCCGTTTTCGGCTATCAGACCAGATACAATCTGGAAGAGGGATTCCCTCTGTTAACGACTAAGAAGGTATTCTTCAAGGGCATTGCCAAGGAGTTATTATGGTTCATTTCCGGTTCAACCAATATCCAGCCTCTGGTAAAGGATAATGTCAGGATCTGGAACGAGTGGCCATATGAAAAGTTCAAGAAGTCAGACATCTATAACGGTGAAACCATGGAAGAATTCGTGGAAATGGTTAAAAATGATGACGAATTCGCTGAGAAGTGGGGAGACTTAGGACCGGTCTATGGCAAGCAGTGGCGTGATTTCTTCGGCACTGACCAGCTGATGAACGTCATTGAACAGCTGAAGACCAATCCATTCTCCAGAAGACATATCGTGGTTGCCTATAACCCGGCTCAGGTGAAGGACATGGCCTTACCGGCCTGCCATGCCTTCTTCCAGTTCTATGTGTCAGCAGATAAGAAAAAGCTGTCACTGCAGCTGTATCAGAGAAGCGCCGATACCTTCCTGGGTGTGCCGTTTAACATTGCATCATATGCACTGCTGCTGACGATGGTAGCTCAGGTCTGCGGCTATGAACCATATGAAATGGTCCATACCTTCGGTGACCTGCATATCTATAACGACCATCTCGAACAGATCAACGAACAGATCTCCAGAGAACCGAGAAAGCTTCCGAAGCTGGAAATCAATCCGGATGTAAAGGACATCAGAGACTTCAAGTATGAAGACTTCAAGATCGTCGATTACGATCCATGGCCGGCTATCAAAGGTAAAGTAAGTGTATAGAAAGGAAGTAAACGTATGCATTTTGTAGATATCATTGAAAAGAAGAAGAGAAAAGAAGAACTGACCGATGAAGAAATTGCCTTCTGGATCAGCGGCTATGTAGGCGGCAGCATTCCTGACTATCAGGTAAGCGCTCTGTTAATGGCCATCGTGCTCAACGGCATGACTGACAGAGAGATCTCCACATTGACCAGATGCATGATGAACAGTGGTGATATCATTGACCTGTCATCAATTGAAGGCGTCAAGGTCGACAAGCATTCCACCGGCGGCGTCGGTGACAAGACATCATTATCTTTAATGCCTATGGTTGCCAGCTGCGGCGTCAAGGTTGCCAAGATGAGCGGACGCGGCTTAGGCCATACCGGCGGTACTCTGGACAAGCTGGAATCAATTCCGGGCTTCTCTATTTCCCTGACTGAAGAACAGTTCGTCAATCAGGTCAGCGATATCGGCATTGCCCTGATAGGGCAGACTGCCAATCTGGTACCGGCTGACAAGAAGATATATGCGTTAAGAGACGTAACAGGTACAGTTGACTCCATTCCTTTGATCGCCAGCTCCATCATGTCCAAGAAACTGGCCAGCGGTGCCGATGTCATCGTTCTCGATGTCAAATACGGCAACGGCGCCTTCATGGAAACCATGGAAAAGGCAGAGGAACTGTCTTATCAGATGATCAGGATCGGCGAATCCTTCGGCAAGAAGGTTGCGGCCTGCATCTCATCAATGGACCAGCCTCTGGGCAATGCGGTAGGCAATGCTCTGGAAGTCAGGGAAGCCATTGATACCCTGAAGGGTCAGGGACCTAAGGACTTCACTGAACTGTGTGTTGTTACCGGTGCGGTAATTCTGGAACAGGCCGGTGTAGGCACCAGAGAAGAGTGTGTGGCCATGATGGAAGACAGCATTTCCAGCGGCCGTGCTCTGGAAGTCTTAAAGGCCATGATCAAGGCTCAGGGCGGTGATGAGAGAGTCGTTGATGATCCTGATCTTTTGCCTAAGGCCCGTTATGTCACCAAGTTGAAATCCTACAGAAACGGCTATGTTCACGATCTGCCGGCCAAACCAATCGGCATTCTGGCCATGAATCTGGGTGCCGGACGTGAGCACATTGATGATGTTGTTGATCCGGCAGTAGGTATCGTTTTGAACAAGAAGGTCGGAGACTTTGTCGCCAGAGGCGAGGAACTGGCATTTGTCTATCATAACAAGCCATTGGAAAGAGAATGGCTGGCCAGATTCTATGAGGCAGTAGGCCTTGTTGATGAACCGTTTGAACCGGCTCCGGTTATTGAGAAGGTAATCTAATGAAACAGGTTGAAAGAATCGCCAGAATGGAAGACATCTATGACAGATCACGCAAAGTCATAGATGATCTTAACAGAGATCTTCAGGCATATAAGGATATCCAGAAGGATCTGGAAAAGCTTATCGCCTATTATGAAGGCAGACTGTGGCTCAAGGATTTCACCGATGATGAAAACGGCAAGCTGCCGTCCGGTCTGAAAAGGGGAGTACTGAGCGAGGACGGTGTCTATGACCTTCTGGAAGACGAGAAGGAAATGATCCGGACCCTGATGGGTACTGCCAGAGACTATCTGAAATAACAATTAAAAGACGGGAAACCGTCTTTTCTTTATGGGTTTATGTGATCAGGGAATTATGCTATAATTTCACTGAGGTTTTTACTATGGGCTTTAAGGTAACTATTGATCAGTTTGACGGACCATTGGATCTGATGCTGCACCTTATCAAGGAAGAGCAGCTTGATCTTTTTCAGCTTGATATCGTCAAACTGACAGACCAGTATCTCAACTACATCAGAGCCATGCAGCAGCTGCATCTGGATGTGGCCAGCGAATACATGGTAGAGCTGGCGACCCTGATTGAGTATAAGAGCAGAAAGCTGCTGCCAAAGAATGAGGATTCTCTGGATGACGATTATCAGGATGAATCTGAGGAACTGGTCAACAGGCTGCTGGAATACCAGAAATACAGAGAAGTTACCGAGAACTTCGAAAGCCTTTACCAGCAGCGCTTACAGATGCACGACAAGCCGTTAAGCGAGATTGCCGGTGAATGGATCAAGGTGGAGGAAAACTTCAGGGAGACCTCACCGTATGAGCTCATAAAGGCCATGGAGAAGGTGCTGAAGAGACTTCAGCTGTCTCAGCCTTACGAAGTATCGATCACGACCAAGGAACTGACGGTCGATGACCGCATCAAGCAGCTGAAAAAGAAGATAAAGGAATGGAACGGCAGTTTCACCATGACCAAGTCAATGGAGGACTGCAAGAGCGTATATATGGTCGTCATAACCTTCCTGTCATTACTGGACATGGTTCATGACGGAACCCTGACCTTCAAGGTCAGAAAGGATGAAGTTTATTTCGTGAAGGGAGCGCAGTATGAATAATCTGGAAGCCGTTACAGAAGGAATCTTATTTGTGGTAGGAGATGATGGCATCAACTTGAATCAGCTCGCAGACACCCTGGAAATAAGCGTGGAAGAGATGCAGCAGCTGTTGGATAAGATGATGCTGGGATATACCGAAAATGAGGAAAGAGGCATTGAGATGGTCTGCTATGGCGGACGCTACAAGCTTGTTTCCAAAGCCATTTCCCATCCGTACTGTCAGAAGCTGTTTGAGTCTTCCGAGACCAGACCGTTCTCCCAGGCCGCTCTGGAAACCCTGGCCATCATTGCCTATAAGGGACCGATCACCCGTGTGGAGATCGAAGAGATCAGAGGCGTCAGCTGCGACATGATGATCAGAAAGCTGTTGGCCCGTAATCTGATAAAGGAAGCTGGAAGACTGGAAGTAGCCGGCAGACCTTTCACCTATACTGTAACTGAGCAGTTCATGGATACCTTCAAGCTGAAGAGCCTGGACGAACTGCCGTCATTGCCTGACTATGGCAATCCTGATGAAAATGAGGAGCTGTTTGGCTGATGGAAAGACTGCAGAAGGTAATAGCCGCATCAGGGCTGACCAGCCGCCGCAAGGCTGAAGAACTCATCACGGAAGGCAGAGTAAAGGTCAACGGTAAAACCGTTACTGTTTTAGGTACCCAGGTTGAAAAAGGCGATGTTATCACCGTTGACGGCAAAGCCCTGCCTCATGAGGAACTGGAATACTATCTTTTAAACAAGCCGAGAAAATATGTTTCCACGGCTAATGATGAACATGACAGAAAGAAGATCACCGATCTCATCGATACTACCGCCAGGATCTTCCCGGTAGGAAGACTGGACTATGATTCCAGCGGACTGATCATTCTGACCAATGACGGAGAATTTGCGAACCTGCTGATGCATCCGCGCTATCATCTGCCAAAGACCTACCACGTAACCGTAAACGGCTTACTGGAGAGAAACGATGTAGAGAAGCTGAGAAAGGGTGTTACCCTTGATGACGGCATCAAGACTCTTCCGGCCAAGGTCACGATAACAAACCAGGATATTCCTAACGGAAAGACTTCCCTGGACATGACGATATATGAAGGCCGTAACCGCCAGATCAGAAGAATGCTGGAAGCACTCGGTTATGAGGTAACCAAGCTGCACCGCACTCAGTACGGCTGCGTACGTGACGATCAGATGCCTAGCGGATCCTACCGCCGTCTGAAGCCGCATGAGATCAAGTCTCTTAAAGAGATGGCTCAAAAGGGAAGTGAAGAGTAATGCGTCAGTTCTATGTGCCTGAAGCTCTGCATGTTGGAAGCGAAACGGTTTTTGATGTTCCTCAGAGTCATCACATTGCCGATGTCCTGCGCATGAAAAGCGGTGATACTGTCAGACTGGCTGACGGTGAAGGGAATGTATTTCTGGCCTCATTGCGCTTTGAAGGCAATGTGGTAAAGGCAGATATCGATGAAAAGTGTGACAGCCTGCCTGAAGGAAAGATAACTGTGGCGGCTGCTATGATAAAAAAGGAAAAATGGGAACTGATGATACAGAAAGCCTGTGAATTAGGGGCTTCGGTAATAGTTCCGTTAGTGACATCCAGAACGATAATCCATCTGGATGATAAGGAAATCAATAAGAAACTGGAACGCTGGAACAAGATCGCCTTACAGGCCTGCCAGCAATGCAACCGCGCTTCATTATGTGTGGTGGAAAGACCGATTCCGCTCTCACAGATCGAAAAATACCGTTCGGAAGTCAATCTGGTGGCTTATGAAAACGAGGAAAAGACTAAGCTTAGAGAAACTCTCAGCAGTGATGAAATCACGTTTGTGATCGGTCCGGAAGGCGGATTTACGGCAGATGAGATAGATTCCCTCAATGAAAAGGGGTTCACATCCGTCTCCCTGGGCTCCAGGATACTGAGAGCCGAAACGGCGGTCATGTTTGTGTTAAGTGTAATAGAAGGTTTGAAATAAATGAAATTCAGTATCTGCAATCTTGGCTGCAAGGTCAATAACTATGAGGCAAACTGGTACAGTCAGCAGCTTTCTGAGAAATATCAGGAAGTGCCTTTTGGTGAGCAGCCGGCAGATATTTTCATTATCAACAGCTGTACGGTAACCAATACAGCCGGATCAAAATCCCGTCAGATGATGCATAAGGCCAGAAAGCTCAACCCTGATGCCGTACTGGTCGTGGTGGGATGTTACGTCCAGATGGAGTATCAGAAGGAAGGCATCTTTGATGACTGTGACATTCTGATCGGGTCCAACCATAAGACAGAACTGCCTGAGCTGATTGACAGATTTCTGGAAACTCATGAGAAGATCGTGATGGTTGAAGAGTTTGAACGCTGTCCTTACGAGGAAATGGCTATCAGACAGTTTAATCAGACCAGAGCCTATCTGAAGATCCAGGACGGCTGTAACCAGTTCTGCAGTTACTGTGTCATTCCTTTTGCCAGAGGCAGGGAAAGATCACTTGATCCTGACAGAGCCGTGGCTATTGCCAGAGATCTGGTGAATTCCGGACACCGTGAGATCGTTCTTACCGGCATCCATACCGGACGCTACAGCTGTAACGGCGTTACTCTTACTGATCTGATAAGAAGACTGCTTGGTGAAGTTGAAGGGCTGCAGAGACTGCGCATTTCTTCAATTGAAGGTACGGAAGTCACCGATGAATTGATCGATCTGATGGTCAGCGATGAAAGAGTTGCCCGTCATCTGCATATTCCTTTACAGGCCGGAAGTGACAAGGTCTTAAAGCTGATGCACAGACCTTATGATACCGCCAGGTTCATGAGGTGGCTTGATAACATCAGAGCTGAATTACCTGACATCAGCATATCCAGTGATGTCATCGTCGGCTTCCCGCAGGAAAGCGATGAAGACTTTATCAGCAGCTGTGAATTCATAAAAAAGACAGGAATGAGTTTCCTGCACGTGTTCCCGTATGCCGCCAAGGATCATACCGTGGCTGCTGCCATGAAGGGACAGATAAACGGGGTTACCAAGAGGCAGCGCGTGAGCGATTTGACCGCATTGTCACGGCAATTATATAATGTGTTTATCAACAGATTCATTGGCAAGCAGGGCATGGTACTGTTTGAAAGAGAAGCAGACGGTTACTACCTCGGCCATAACAGCGAATACATAGAAGTAAAAGTCAAAAGCGATACGGATATCACTTCCCTGATGCTTCCTGTCCACTACGACAGTACAGAGGGTGAGTATCTGGAAGGACATATCATCGGAGGATGTTAACATGAATATCGGTGAGATCTTCGAAAACGCTCCTACTCTTGAAGTAAAGACGATCATGACTGATTCCCGCATCAGAGGTGAAGCAGGCATCTTTTTCTGCATCAGAGGAATGGTGTATGACGGCCATGATTTCATTGAGGAAGCAGTCAGAAACGGTGCCATCTGCGTGGTGATCTCCCGTGAACTGGAGCATTACATCCCGGGAATAACCTACATTATGGTTTCCGATACGGTAGCAGCCCTTAACGATTTCGCCGATGTTTTCTACGGTCAGCCGACGCGCAATCTGAAAGTCTACGGCATTGCCGGTTCTGACGGCAAGGGAACGGTTGCCATGATCGTTCAGTGTCTGTCCAATCACTTCACACCAACCGCCTACATCGGCTCCAGAAGAGTGGTAAGAGACAATGTTTCCCGTGAGGTTTCCCGCAATGAAATGAACCACATATACTATCAGAAGAGCTGCCGGGAACTGAAGAAGGAAGGCTGTACGGCCGTGGCGATGGAAATCGAAACACGTTATGTGGAAGCCCGTTTCATGGACGGCATCCGCTTTGACTACATCAGCTTTACCAACCTGAATAAGAGCAAGATGGATTACATTGAATCCGATGACCGCTATTTCGCCAGCAAGCTCAAGCTGTTCTCCAACATGAACACCGCTCAGAAAGCCATCATCAACATCGATGACGAATACGGCATGCGTCTGGCGCAGCAGACCAACGGTACTCTGATCACCTATGGTTTTGATGCCAGAGCTGATTACCGAGCTACCGGTGTCCGTCTGGAACCTGACCACACCGAATTCATTCTTCTGCACAAGGGCAAAAGATATGAAATATACTCGAATCTCATTGCCAGATTCAACATCTATAACCTGGTCAATGCCTTAGCCATTCTGCATGAGGACGGCTATCCTCTGGAACAGCTGGTTCCTTTATGCCGTAATCTGACGGTAATGGAAGGCAGCATGCAGTGCATCAAGGCCGGTCAGCCGTTCAACATCATCGTTGACTCCACCAGAACGCTTGACTCCTTTGCCAAGATCATGGAATACGTTGACAAGATCAACCGTCACAACAAGCGCATCATCTGCGTCTTCTCCTTACCGGGAGGCAGGGAAACCGGACGCCGCCGGGAATACGGAAAACTGGCAGATGAAGTCTGCGACCTCATCATCCTTACAGTCTCGGACTGCCGCATGGAATCGCCGCGGGATATTGCGGATGCCATCAGAAAGGGCATATCCGACGCATCGACGGTTTACATCGATGACCGCTATACCGCCATCCGTCAGGCACTGGAACTGGCCAATCCGCAGGATACGGTTCTGATTTTGGGCAAGGGCAATGAGGACTATCTGTATATCCGCGGTGAAAAGGAATACTGGCAAGGCGATGTCAACGTCGTCAGAAGCATCATCGCAGAGCTTTATGGAGATCAGTAAATGAAGTTTTTAAGTTTACATCACGATACTGAAAAGGGAAGAATGGTTTCACTGAAAAAGGGAATCACTCTTTTTATTGTGCTGTTAATGCTGATAACCGCCTCAGGATGCAGCCAGCCGGCAAAGACCCCGGAGCAGCAGCTGGCGGAGTTCATCAAAGGCCTGGGCAGTATCCGGTACGGAAACTTTGAAGTTTCGGGAACCGGACTTATCAGTAACAACGGCTTCAAACTCAACGGTGTGTCCAACCGCAACAGTGCAGATCTGATGCTGGAAATAACCGCAGCTTCCGGACGCAAGGTCAAAGCCGATTACATGGCTGATACCATGTATCTGGAAATAGACAATAAGATACAGAGCGTGGAAGAGAATCCCGTGAACGATATCCTGGTCCGGTTCTACAGTACCGACATTGATTTCCGGCAGCTTTCAGCCGCTGCAGCCAGCTGGCAGGACATAGAAGTTGTTTCTGATGAAGAAAGTACAGTATACAGTTTCAGGATACCGTCAGAGGCGATTTCAGAGCATCTGAAGGGTTTTCTGGCTGTCAGTGAATATCTTGTTGAAGAATACGAATACCTTTCAGGAGAGTCCTATGGCTTTGAGATAAAGGCCGATAAAAACGGTATCATAAAACAGCTTTCATTATCTGACGGAGTCATATCCCTGAATCTGAACATGGAGAGATTCGGAGGCACTACCGTAGTGAAGCACGATGTGCTGATCCCTCAGAAATACAAGAACCTGACATACTGCTGCGGACATGAATATCAGCCGGCAGAAGTAAAGGGTACCGTGGCAGCATTAACGGATAACCGGACTTATCTGGAACTGATCCTGGAGCCGCGCGCCAACATCGACAAGATGGGCTGGACCGGATATCTGTATGACTACGGCAGCCGTTATTACCGGGGCAGCAATGTCGTCTCTCACCAGATCATAGTGAATGAGAAGAACAAGGTTACAGGTACATACATTGATAACAGTGGTCACGAGGTCATGTTCGGACTGTTTGATACCAAAGACGGATTCTATACATTACTGTGTGTGGCCCGGGAGTCGGAATTCGAGAATTACCGTGACCGATTCAGCCGTTATCTGGAAAATGTCAGGTGGTAAAACGGGATATTGCATTTTATTTTTAAGTTGTATATAATAGAACCGTTGCAAAGATATTTGCTGGTTTCAGAAGGGAGGGTAGTTCATGCCAAAGGTAGTTCTTAAGGAAAACGAAATGCTTGATGATGCTTTACGTCGTTTCAAAAGACAGGTAAGCCGCAATGGTACTCTTGCTGAAGCTCGCAAAAGAGAATACTATGTAAAACCAGGCGTACGTCGCAAATTAAAACAGGAAGCGGCCCGCAAGGCAAGAAAGAAATAGTCAGTGCATACTGACTTTTTTTTGTGCCAAAATAAAAATCCTGCATATGCAGGATTCTTTTGTAATTACTGTTTCAGCGGATACTTGGCAGTACCGTCCTTGTTGAAGACATATGAGTAATAGTCATTATCGAACAGGGCATACGAGTACTTTCTCATGGCATCGACCTTGGCAGTGGTTGCCGCTACATAGTATTCGACCTGTTCGTCTGTCAGGGTGCAGGTATCCGATTTTTCAAAGGTCTTTGAGTATGTATGATAGGTTCCCTCAGTAGTGATCCAGTTCCACATGCCTCCGGTATGGGTACCGGTGTTGATAATGACGATCTTTTCTTCCGGTGCCAGGATATCGGTCCCGGTGATGAAGCGGGAATCATAATCGCAGCCAAACAGGTTGGCCAGGGTAGGAAGAATATCATAGCTTGAACATGGTGTATCAACAATGACCGGTTCTTCCATGGAAGCACACCACAGAATAAATCCGTTGTGGTAGAGTTCCAGATTGCCTCTGACATCGCTTAATGGCAAACCGTACAGTTCAGCCAGTTCATCATCGCTTAAGCCGTAAGGATAATGGTCAGCGCACATCGCAAATACCGTATCTTCCAGCTTGCCGGCTTTCTCAAGTTCATTGCAGAGATACTTGACGCACAGTTCAACTTCAATCTGCGTGGCCACGTAAGCCTTGACTCCTTCGGAGTAGTTAAGACCCTGAACTTCATTCTGATGGGTTCTGGCCATGACGTTGCCTGACCAGGAGTAGTAGGTATGACCGGAGATGGTCATGTAGTATACATGGAATGGCTTGTCGCTGTTGATGAAGTACTGAACAGAAGCTTCAGCCAGCTCTTCATCGCTGTTAGGCCACAGCTGATTTCTTAACTGCAGTCCGTTGCCGACACCTTTGTAAACATCGTAACCGAAGGCCGGATGCGATTCATCACGGCTGTAGTAATAATAGTAACCGTTATGGAAAGCATATGTACTGTAGCCTTCTCTTTTGAACAGGTTGCCCATAGCGGAATAGTTGAACTTCCCGGCCGCTTCCGGCAGACAGGAAGCACTTGGATAGATGTTTCCTGTGATGTTGGCATATTCACCGGTAGCGGTACTGCCGCCCCAGATGGTGTCATAGAAGTTATTGAAGACAAAGCCTTCAGTCATCATCTTGTAAAGGGTAGGGGTCAGTTCTTCGGAAACCGCCTTGTAGGAGAAGCCTTCCAGAGTCAGGAATATCAGGTTCTTTCCTTCAAATATGCCCGTATAGTCATTCTGCTTTGAGCCTGACTGGCTGGTGAAGTAGGTGCTGAGATCCTTTATCGTGTTGTTCGGGGCTGCGGCTATCAGGGCTGCAGTATCCATTTCCACGATGTTCTTCAGGATGACTTTTTCTTCGGAGACTCTTACGTCAGTTAATCCGATCTGCTCCAGATCTGGAATGACTATGACTTCGGAAGTGTCTTCCGGAGCTCCGAATAATGTCTGGGTTATGTCAAATGAAGTAGATGTCACATAACCGAACTGATAATAGGCGTTAGTAGGGCTGGCCTGCATTCTGACATAGGTCTTGTAGTTGTCAGCTGTCTTAACCTGCCAGGTCAGGGCACCGGCAACAGCGATGACGATGACTGCCAGGGCAATTCTTTCGCCGATCTTGTATTTGGCCTTGTTCTTAATGGTTATCAGGATCCAGAGAATCAGAGGTACAAAGGCTGCCCGGATCATCGGGGCACTGTCCTTGGTTCCCTGCCAGGCTTCACGGTAGAAAGCCGTGACATCTCCTGCCAGTCCTATGGTATTCCACAGGAAGAAGGAGTGGAAGATATGGTAGTAGACCATTACAAAGCAGACATACAGTGTCAGAACAAACAGAACAATACAGCTTAACACGTTTCTGACCTTTGCCGGAAACAGTGACAATAGCAGGCTGATCAGTGATCCGATCGCGATGGCGCTTAACCGGCAGTACAGCAGATACTTGTCAGGCTGCCCGTCAAAGGTCATCACATGGAAGACCATTTCCGTCGCGAAGATCATTACGGGATACCGAACAAACTTTCTGAGGAAATCAATTACCGTTTTCATGATTGTTCACCCTGAACAGAAGAAAGTCTGTTTCATTATAGTATTCGTAGATAAAGTACTTACCGGAATTGTCGATTCCGCTGTTTCTTAAACCGACCACGATGCCGTCATAGCCCTGAGGTACTGTCAGATTCCATGTTACGGTTACGGTCTTTTCATAGACATCGTTCTTTCTGAGCCATTCACTGGAACCTGTTGTAACGGATACATGGCACTTGTCATAGTCCTGACCATTATAGTTAACAGTGAAGGTATGTATGTTTCCTTCACTGTACCGGAAGGAAGCCTCAAATGACTCAATGTCATAGAAATCTGTTATCACATAGTTATACAGGAAGCCGGCAGCGTTACTGGCGGCATCGGAAAAGACGGCAGTCAAGGTAACTGTCTGGTTTTCGTAGCCTGATATATCTGACGGTTCACCGGTTGAGACAGAGGTAACTGTTACCGTGCCTTCAGTCGGATCTTCGCTTTCACTGCAGATAGTATGATATGTTCTGCCGGCATTTAACTGCATGTCAGCCTTCAATTGATAACGGTCAAAATCGGCCGTCAGAGGATTGCCTCTGGTCAGACCGCAGATCGAGCAGGTGCTTGGGGACTGATAATTGGCTTCGCTCCACTGATGAGTGTGCATGTTGGCACATCCCGTCAGCAGCGAGGCTGTCAAAATGACTGACAGTAACAACTTAATTTTTTTCATACATATATTCTACTTTTATGAATATAATGTTGCAAATGTTTTTCGGTATGCTTTTTTTACGTGTTTGCGAGTGTTATAATTCAGTTATGAAAATAAGAGAACTGATAAAGAATATTGATTACGAATATCTCCAGGGCGACCTGGATGGTGAAATATGCGGTCTGTCTCACGACAACCGTCTTTTAAAACCGCAGGAAGGCTTTATATGCATTGCCGGAACCAGGTTTGACAGCCATGATCTGATACCTGATGTCGTTGCCAAGGGGGCATCACTGATCGTGGTAGAGAAAGATGTCGAACTGCCTGAAGGCGTCTGTGCCATCAGGGTAAAGAGTTCACGTGAAGCCAGCCCGTTACTGGCGGCAGCTTTCTACGGTTATCCGGCTACCAAGATGAAGACCGTAGCCATCACCGGAAGCAAGGGCAAGACTACTTCGACCCACATGATGGCTGACATTTTCCGCAAGCGGGGATTTAAAACCGGTACCATCGGCACCAACGGCGCCATCATGCCGATCTGTGATGAAGCCAGAGACAGAGTCATCAATGCCGATCTGTATAAGCCGATAATCTGTGAGGAAACGGCAGGACACTATGTCTATGAACTGGCTAATACCACTCCTGATGCCATGGAAATGCAGATGTATCTGGCGCTGATGGTAGAGAGCGGCTGTACTCATGTCATCATTGAAGTATCCAGCCAGGCCATGAAGATGCACAGAGTGGACGGCATGGAATTCGATTACGGCATCTGGACCAACCTGGATTTCACCGACCATATCGGCGGACTGGAACACGCTGACGAGAATGATCTGATCCGCTGCAAGGCCAACATGATCAATCAGAGCAGGATCGGTTTCCTGAATCTTGATGATAAGAGCCTGGACAGATTCAAGGCGTTCCTCAATGAAGGCAAGACCCTGTATTATTACGGTGAAAGCGAAGAAGCCGATTACCGCGGCATTAATATCGAAAAGACCTTTGACGGTTATCCTGGCATCAGATTTGAGGTGACAGGCAAGATCGAAGGGGAGGTCAACATCAATCTTCCGGGTGAATTCAATGCGATAAACGCTCTTCCTTGTGTCGCCATCGCCCAGATGGAAAACATCGGATTTGATGTGATCAACGAAGCTCTGACCCATCTGCTGATCAGGGGACGTTTTGAAATAGTATTCGATAACGGACATTTCAAGGTCTGCGTTGACTTTGCCCACAACGGCTACAGTACTTTCCATCATCTGCGGGCTTTAAGAGAATACCGTCCTAAGCGTGTAGTATGCGTATTCGGCGCTGACGGAAACCGTTCTCTTGACCGCCGTTACGGCATGGGCGAAGCCAGTGCCCGACTGGCGGATCTGTCGATAATCACTTCGGGACATTTAAGATGGGAAACATATGAAAAAATAACGGCTGATACCCTGACTTCCTTTGAAAAGGTTGAAAAGGAAACAGGAATCAAACCGCAGTACATACTTATCAAAAACCGCCAGGAAGCCATTACCTATGCGATAAAGAATGCACAGGAAGGTGACATCATTACCATCATCGGACTGGGACACGAGAGCTGGCAGGAAGAAAAAGGTGTAAAATACGTTCACAGCGACATTGACTTTGTGTGCAAGACCTGCCGTGAACTGGGACTGTAAGGGGGAATAATCTTTTGGAGAAATATCAGGTAATTGATATAACCGATCTTGAGATGGAAACCGTGATGGCCATCTGCGGTGAATCGGACCGCAATCTGGAACTCATCGAAAAGGAACTGGACTGCCGTCTGTTTCTGGAAAATGACAGCATTCTGACTTCGGATGAACATACCGTGGAAAGAGTGGCCCGGATAATTAAGGACATGATAGCCATCTACAGTAACAAGGGTTCCATCGACTATGAAGATGTGACCAACATCGTGGTCAATCAGGTCGATTCATCCTTCTACAGGGAACCGGTAATGACCGGATACGGTTCACGCAAGTTCTATCTGCGTACACCGGGACAGAAGAAGCTTTATGAGGCATTCCGCACTCATGACATTACCCTGGTAACAGGGCCGGCCGGAACGGGAAAGACCTTCCTGGCTGTTATTTATGCCTGTGATCAGTTACGTAAGGGCAAGATCAGAAAGATCATCGTGACCAGACCGGTAGTTGAAGCCGGGGAATCTCTGGGATTTCTGCCTGGCGATCTGAAGGAAAAGGTCGACCCGTATCTCAGACCGATCTATGACTCCTTTGATGCCATCTTCGGCGCCGGTTCAGTAGAGAGGCTGCTGGAGAAGGGCGTCATTGAGATTGCGCCTCTGGCTTACATGAGAGGACGTACGCTTAACGATGCCGTGGTAATTCTCGATGAAGCGCAGAATACCACTGCCATGCAGATAAAGATGTTTCTGACCCGTCTGGGATTCAATTCACGAATGATTATCACCGGTGACGTAACGCAGATCGACCTGCCTAATTCCCGTCAGTCAGGCCTGAAAAAGGCCATAGAGATCGTCAAGGGAATTGAAGAGATCGCTGTGGTGGAAATGCACCGCAATGACGTTGTCAGACACCCGGTCGTTCAGAAGATCATTGAAGCTTACGAACGGGAAGAGAACAAATAAAAGTAATAAGGAATTAACATTAAACACCGCAATAAAGTAATATGAACTGCGGTGTTTTCTGTGTGCGCGAATACCTGCGCCTGATGGGTATTGACAGCGGTGGTATAATTAAAGAGCTTGACGGCAGAGTCACCCGCAGAGGGTTGGCGATGCAGGATATCATTGAAGTGTTGCGGGATCACGGCATCGTGTGTGAAGGTTATTACGACCCGGAAGTCTGCTACGATTTCCCGTACATCATGTACGATGCAGTGTACAGGCATTATTATCTGGTGATATCTGGCGATGACCGTCATGTCTGGATGTGTGACCCGCTACTGGGTTACGTGAGAGTGAGGCGTTGGTTTTTTCGCCTGTTTTGGCGTAAATATTATGTGTCACTCAGATACAGTGTGATATAATAAACACACAAGGAGTTTTTACTATGGCTTTAAATGTTTACAACCAGACAACTCAGAGAGGTTTCAGCAAGTATAAGGCTTATTTCAGTCAGATTTTCCGTAATGCCAAAAAGTATGTTGATCTCAGAAGAGGGACGGTGGTAAGCGTGATATTCGTGGATGATCCGCAGATCCATCAGATCAACAGGGATTACCGCAATGTCGACAGAACTACCGATGTCATTTCCTTTGCCCTAAGAGACAATGACAGTGAAGGGGATTACATCGAAGAGGAACTCGGTGACATCTTCATCAACCTCGATGCAGCCAGAAGACAGGCAGTGGAATACGGTCATTCTCTGAAAAGAGAAATCTGCTTCCTGTTTACTCACGGCCTACTGCATCTGTGCGGTTATGATCACATGGAACCTGAGGATGAAAAGGAAATGATCTTTTTGCAGAAGAAGATATTGGATGAACTGGTCAGTCAAGATGATAAAGAAGATAATTAGCAAATTCAAATATGCCTATCACGGCATCAAACATGGAATCAAGTACGACTCCAGCATAAAGATACAGTTTATATGTGCGATCATAGCCATTATCGTGAGCCTGATCTTCCGCTTTACCCCGGAAGAGTTTGCAATCGTGCTGTTATTCTGCGGTCTGATACTGGGTCTGGAATACACCAACTCCAGCATTGAAAGGATCATGAACCTGGAAGAGCCTGAGATATCCCGTGCCGTCAAGCACATCAAGGATATGGCGGCAGGCGGGGTTCTGATCGCTTCAGTGTTTGCGCTGATCGTAGGAATCATGTTCATACTGAGACATATTACAGGAGGTATGTTTTAATGGAAAACAAGGAAATCATCGAACTGGCCTTCAAGGCCATGGAAAACTCCTATGCACCTTACTCCAACTTCCATGTCGGAGCCTGTGTTGCATGCAAGGACGGCAGGTACTTCTTCGGTGCCAACATTGAGAACGCTTCATACGGCGCAACCAACTGCGGCGAGAGAAGTGCGATTTTTGCCGCCTATTCCAACGGTGTCCGTAAGGATGACATTGAAAAACTGGCCATCGTTTCCGACGGCCACAGGATCGCAGCACCATGCGGCATCTGCCGTCAGGTCCTGAGTGAACTGCTGAATCCTGATACCCCGATCGTGCTTTCAACCGGTGAGGAAACCGTCGTTACCTGCATGAGAGAGCTGTTACCTATGACCTTTGGTCCGGAGGATCTGCAGTAATGAGCTTTAAGGCAGGTTTCGTAGCCCTGATAGGGAAACCTAATACGGGAAAAAGCACCTTACTGAATTCGCTTTTGTCCCGGAAGGTTGCCATCACCACACCTAAACCGCAGACTACCAGAGACAATATCAGAGGTATTCTGACTCTTGATGATGCGCAGATCATCTTTGTCGATACCCCGGGTATTCATAAATCACAGGGCAAGCTCAATACCGCCATGGTGAAAAGAGCTTATGATGCCATAGATGACGTGGACATTCTGCTTCTTCTGGTGGATGTTTCCAAGCCTTGGAACAAGGGTGATGACATCATCATGGAATCCATCAGAGATATCAACAAGCCAAAATTCCTTATCATCAACAAGGTCGATAAGGTTACCAAGAAGGATCTCATCGAATATCTGGAAAAGGTCGATCAGGATGCCTTTGACGAGATCATTCCGCTGTCCGCTCTTAAGAGCAAGAACATCGATGAACTGGTCAGTACCATTAAGAAGTATCTGCCGGAAGACGTGCAGTACTATCCTGATGACATGATCTCTGACTATCCGGAAAGCTTCATGTTCTCGGAGATAGTAAGAGAAAAGATCATGCTCAATACCGAAGAGGAACTGCCTCATTCCATTGCGGTCGTCACGGAAGAGATAACCCGCAAGCCTTCAGTGGTTTATGTCCGTGTAGCCATCGTCGTGGAGAAGCCTTCCCAGAAGGCCATCATCATCGGTAAAAAGGGAGCCATGATCAAGAAGATATCAACCAGTGCCCGTGAGGAACTGGAGGAAAGACTGGGCGCCAAGGTCTATCTGGAGACCTTTGTAAGAGTGGAAGAAGACTGGCGCAACAGAGTCAGCCAGCTGCAGCAGTTCGGCTATTGGGACAGTAAGAAAGATGAATGAAACAGTAACGGGATATGTCATTAAGACCACGGAAGTGAAGGATAACGACGTCATACTCAATGTTTATACAAAGGAGTACGGCAATCTGTCTCTTTACGCCCGCGGGATAAAGAAGTCCACCAGCCGTAACCGGTATGCCTGTCAGCTGTTTGACTACAGTGAATTCCTGTGTGATCTTTCGCAGATGAAGTCAATGCATCTGATGAAGACGGCAACTCTCAAGAAGGAATTCATGGGCATAAGAGGGGACTATGACCGACTGGCTTTGGCCAGTGTGGTGGTAGAGCTGGTGGGATATCTGCCGGATGACAATGTATATGACCTGTTGGAGTCAACACTGCACCGGCTGGATGTCAATCCCGAACCTTACATGGTATTCAACCTGTTTCTGGTACAGTTCCTTGATGTTTTGGGACTCTCACCGGAAGTAGACGGCTGTGTGCTGTGCGGCAATACCTCAGCAATCGAGACCATCTCGGTGCTGGACGGTGGATTTTTGTGCCGCAACTGCAACCGCCACCGGCATCTGAAACCGCTGGATTCACGGTTTCTGCGCCGTTTCAGAATCATTAACAAGGCATCGTTTGCGGTGCTTGATAAACTGCAGGGCTTAGGCCTTGACGATTACCGGCTGAGTGCCGTGCTGATGGAATTTGTGATCACTCACAGCGGTCTCAATGTCATCAGCTGGCGCAGTGTCAGCGGCAATCACTGACTAGGAGGAGAATTATGAAAGACTTTACATTTGAACAGATCGTTACCCATCTGAAGACTTCCGGATATGTTTTCCAGGGTTCGGAAATCTACGGCGGTCTGTCTAACACCTGGGATTTCGGCCCTCTGGGTGCCAGCCTGAAGAAAAACATCAAACTGGCATGGTGGAAGAAATTCATTCAGGAAGACCTGAACAACGTCGGCATTCAGTCTGCCATTCTGATGAATCCTGAGGTTTGGGTCGCTACGGGTCACTTGGCCAATTTCTCCGATCCGCTGATTGACTGCAAGCACTGCAAGAGCAGATACCGTGCCGACCAGCTGATCAATCAGGTCACCAACGGTACCGTTAATACCGATGAGATGAAGGATGACGACATGGTCAGATACATCAGGGAAAACAATATTGCCTGTCCGAAGTGCGGAGCTCATGACTTCACAGACATCAGAAAGTTCAACCTGATGTTCAAGACCTTCCAGGGCGTCGTAGAAGACGCCTCCAGCGCCGTTTACCTGCGCCCGGAAACAGCTCAGGGCATGTTCGTAAACTTCAAGAACGTCCAGAGAACGATGCGTAAGAAGCTGCCGTTCGGTATCGGTCAGATCGGCAAGAGTTTCCGTAACGAGATCACTCCTGGTAACTTCATCTTCCGTACCAGAGAGTTTGAACAGATGGAAATGGAATTCTTCTGCAAGCCGGGTGACGATGATTACTGGTATCCGTACTGGCGTCAGTTCTGCATGGATTGGCTGCTGAAGCTGGGCTTAACCGAAGAGAACCTGAGATTCAGAGATCATACTCCGCAGGAACTGGCCTTCTATTCCAAGGGAACAGCTGACATTGAGTATAAGTTCCCGACCATTTCCTGGGGTGAATTATGGGGCATAGCCGACAGAACCGATTATGACCTCAAGAGACACATGGATCATTCCAAGCAGGATCTGCAGTATCTTGATCCGTATACCAATGAAAAATACGTTCCGTACTGTGTGGAACCGGCAGTAGGCGTTGAGAGATTATTCCTGGCCTTTGTATGTGACGCATATGACGAGGAGATCCTGACCAGAGCTGACGGCAAGCAGGACACCAGAATCGTCATGCATCTGCATCCGGCTCTGGCACCGATCAAGGCTGCCGTACTGCCTCTGACAAAGAACGAAACCGAAAAGGCCAAGGAAGTATATGCCCAGGTCGTCAAGTATTACGATGCTGTCTATGATGAATCAGGCAACATCGGCAAGAGATACCGCCGTCAGGATGCCATCGGCACCCCGTTCTGCATCACCGTTGACGGTGATACGGCAAACGACGGCAGCGTAACCGTCAGATTCCGTGACTCCATGGAACAGGAAAGAGTCAGAATCGAGGATCTGAAGGAATTCATCGGCAGCAGAATCGAATTCTAGGAGAATTAATGGCACAGATACCGGAAGAAGTAATTGAGCAGATAAGGCGCAAGGCCAAGATCGAAGATGTCATAAGCCACTACATTGACGTGCAGCAGAAAGGCCGCAACTATGTGGCAATATGTCCTTTTCATGATGACCATGATCCTTCACTTCAGATCTCTTCCGATAAACAGCTGTACAAGTGCTTTGTGTGCGGTAACGGCGGAGATGTCTTCAGCTTCGTCATGAACTATGAAAAGGTGAGCTATCCTGAGGCAGTAAAGAAAGTTGCCTCACTGATCGGTTTCAACTATGATTTCGGTTCATACGAAAAGAGAGATACCTTCGTTGAAACCAACGTTCACAAAGCTCTTAAGGAATCTGTACTGTATTGCCGTAATGCCCTTAACAGTCAGGAAGGGCTCAAAGTAAAGGAATACCTGGCAAAGAGAAAACTCGGTCAGGACATGATCGATAAGTTTGAAATGGGCTACAATCCCTCCGGTGACGCTCTGTACCGCTATCTGACAGCCAAAGGCTTTGCGGAAAAGGACATCATTCGGGCTGATGTGGCCAGACTGACATCATCGGGAGTCAGAGACGTCTTCCATGACCGTCTGATGATACCGATTCACGATCCTGAAGGTCATCCGATAGGGTTTACCGCCCGTTCACTTGATCCTAACGCTGACAGCAAATATATCAACAGCAAGGATTCAGCCCTGTTCCGTAAGGGCAACATCGTCTTCAATTATCACCGCGCCGCCCAGGCCATCAAGAGCATGAAATATGTGATCATGGCCGAGGGTCCGATGGATGTCATGGCCTTTTACAGGGCCGGCATCGAGAATGCGGTATGTACCATGGGTACAGCATGTACGAAGGATCAGCTGGCACTGCTGAAGAAGCTGACCAGTCAGCTGATACTGGCTTATGACGGTGATGATGCGGGACAGAATGCCATATTCAAGGCCGGCAAGCTGGCCATGGCACAGGGCTTTACCATAAAGGTACTGGGTAACGATACCCTGGATGACCCGGATGAGATCGTGACCAAGTACGGAGGCGATGCTCTCAAGAAGATGGTCAGAGATTCCCGTACCTGGATCGAATTTGTCTTTGCCTACTATGAAAGAAAGCAGGATCTCTCCAGCTACACCTCCCGCAAGCGGTTCGCTACCCGGGTAATGGAGGAGATCAATAACCTTTCTGACCGGTTTGACAGACAGAACTACATTAAGAAACTTGAAGAAAAGACCGGACTGACCGTTTCAGCGCTGATCAAGGATGCTCCGGTTACACCGGTGATAACCGAGACAAAAAAACCGGTAAAAAATACCCGTGTCAACTTCAGCGGTGTCAGAATTGCGGAATGGACCGTCATCAACGGGATGATGAGATCCCGTGAAAGATGCCAGCAGTTCAAAAACCGACTCAACCGGTTGCCTCATGCCACGGAAAACCGCCTGGCTGAGACGATCGTCAATTACTACATCGATCACGATGCCATCGACATGACAGCTTTCAATCAGTTAATTGATGAAGATGAAAAGAAAATACTTGACGGCATCGAGAAATACGATATCATCAACAAGGACCCTTCAGATGAGGTCTACAGCGATGCCATCGGCGAATTATGTCTGTATTACAGAAAAAGAGAAATTGATAAGAAGATCGCCGAACTGGAGCAGCAGAAAGCCTTCATGAGTGATCCGATAGTGCTGGTTGAGATCTCTCAGCAGATAAGAGAACTCAAGCAGCAGCTGAAAAAGAAGGAGGATAAGTAATGGCAGCAAAGTTTAATTTTGAAAACGCTAAGGAATTCTTCAAGACCGCCCGTCGGGAAGGACGTATGATCGACGAAGAAATGCTGTCTGACGAACTGGACAAGTACAGCCTGAACAGTGAACAGATCAACCAGGTCAAGGAATTCCTGGAGACCATGGAACTCAGCGATGAGGAACTGGATTCCATCATCAGCTGGTATGGAAACCAGGGACCGACCGAACTGGATGAAAAGGATGTGCCGCTGCTGGAAGAAGAGGACATCGATATCGATGACACCGTTGACTATGACGACGAGGAGATCGATGAAGATCTCGAAAGCATGGCAGCTGAAGAGGGTGATCTGGATCTGCAGGATCTGCAGGCTAATTATGCCGACTCCCTTTCTGACAGAGTCAGTGACCCGGTCAAGATGTACCTCAAGGAGATCGGCCAGGTACCGCTGTTAAAGGCTGACGAGGAAAGAGAGATTGCCCGCATTGCCCGTGAAGGTGATGAAGTCATCAATGCCGAAATAGCTGAACTCAAGAAAGCCAAAGGCGATAACAGTGCCAGGATCGCGGAACTGGAAGAACAGAACCGGGAGATCATCAAGCGCGCCAAGGATAAGATGATCACTGCCAACCTGAGACTGGTCGTAGCCTTAGCCAAGAAGTATACAAACAGAGGTCTGTTATTCCTGGATCTGATCCAGGAAGGCAATGTCGGCCTGGTCAAGGCTGTTGACAAGTTCGACTATGAAAAGGGCTTCAAGTTCTCTACCTATGCCACATGGTGGATCAGACAGGCCATTACCAGAGCCATCGCTGACCAGGCCAGAACCATCCGCATTCCGGTACACATGGTTGAAACCATCAACAAGATGACCAAGGTCCAGCGTCAGCTGGTCCAGGAGCTGGGACGCGAACCGACGGCTGAAGAGATATCCGATGTCATGGGAAGGGATCAGTTCCCGCCTGAGAAGATCAGAGAGATCCAGAAGATCGCTCTGGAACCGGTATCCTTTGAAAAGCCAATCGGTGAAGAAGATGACAGCCAGGTCGGTGACTTCATTGAAGACAAGGACAGCGATTCACCTGATGTATATGCCTCAAAGCAGCTGCTGAAGGATGAGATCGACAACGTTCTGCAGTTACTGACTGAACGTGAAAGCAAGGTCCTGAAGCTGAGATTCGGCCTTATCGACGGCAAAAACCGCACCCTGGAAGAAGTGGGCAAGGAATTCAACGTCACCAGAGAGCGCATCAGACAGATTGAAGCCAAGGCTTTGAGAAAGCTGAAGCATCCTACCAAGAGCAAGCGCTTAAAGGATTTCATCGATAAGGTGTAGTGTGATCAGTAAGAGAATAAAGACCATAGCGGGACTGATTCATCCGGATGAAAACGTTCTGGATGTCGGTACCGATCATGCCTTTCTGCCGATACAGCTGAAACTTAACGGCCACAGGGGAAAAATCGCAGCTACCGAGCTGCGCAAGGGTCCCCGCAACAACGCTGTTAAGAATCTTGAAGAGGCGGGAATAGATGATGTGGAAGTCTATCTGACCCCGGGAGTCAGAGGCATAGACTTTGCGGCAGATGTCGTGGTGATCGCGGGAATGGGCCTGACTACCGTGACCGGAATCATCAGTGACGATCCTGAATATTTCGCTGATAAAAGGATAATCATCCAGATCAATCACGAAATGGACAGGCTGCGCTGCTGGTTGATGGAAAACAGCTTCATGATTGAAAATGAGGTCATCATCAGAGATTATAAATACTATGAGATACTGATCGTCTGCAAGGGACAGATGCATCTGGATGACATGCAGATAAGGTTCGGACCTGTCCTGTTAAGGGAAAAGAGTCAGACTTTCATCGACTGCTACAGCCGGAAGGCGGAAAAGCTGGAGATGATAATTGATTCTCTGCCTGAACAGCACCCTGACAGAGAAAAACTGCAGAAACAGCTGGAAACAGTAAAAGAAGCTCTTAATTAGGAGCTTCTTTTTTTACTGCGATAATGCTTTGGCGGTGTTTTTGTAATCGGTCTTGGCAACCCTGTTAAGTTCTTCAATGCCGTATCTGTCAGTGAATTCCTTAATGAAGATGTCAACCTTGCTGCCGGCACCCTTAGGGAACTGCATCCGGTATTTCTCACTCATCTTTTCCATTTCCTTTAAGAAGGCATAACGGGAGATTATGGCACCGCAGGCTACGGAAACGTAACTGTTTTCGGCCTTGGTCTGGAAGGTGATGTTTCGAACGATTTCCTGTTCATCTCTGACGTAATTATAATAAGCGCTGATCGAACAGAACTGATCGATCACGGTAAGCTTCGGCAGCTTTATGCCTTTGTCCTTCAGATTCAGATAGGCCTTGTTATGCATCAGGGCTTTTATCTTATTGAGATTGGATTGCTTATGCACTTCATTGTATTTCCAGGGATCCAGAATCAGAAGGCTGTGAGGAACATGTTTCAATAACTCAGGAGCTATCTCCAGGATCTGCTTGTCTGTTAATTGTTTGGAGTCAATTAAGTTAAGCTGTTTTACTTTCCGGTAGATCTTACTGTCCATATAACAGGCACAGACACAGATCGGTCCGAAGTAATCACCGGTGCCTACTTCGTCACTGCCGGCCTGTGGGAATGATGAAACAGGGGAGACCTGCTTTTCTTCTTCCTGCTTCTCAACTTCTTCCAGAGAAAAGAAAGAAGCCGCATAGGTGCGGGCATTTTCACCCTGGAACATCACCTTGCCGGAAGTGTAGATGTTTATGACACAGCTGTCATATTCAATGCGGTAATCCCGGTACGGTACAGGGTCACGGAAATACTCCCTGTCAAAGGAGCCTGTTATTCTTTCGATTGTTTCGCCATCTGCCTTGAAAACGTAGTTCATACCTAAATACTATCATATCCGGGTTGTTATTCGCAATTTACCTGTGATATGTTATAATACATAGGTTAAGAACAAGGAGAGCTGAAAAATGACAATACCTGAAAATGTCATACCTTTGATAAATATCGGACTGGCAGTGTGGCTGCTGGTCTCCATGGCCATTGGCTATAAGAAAGGCTTCGTATGGGAAATACTGTCCATACTGGGTGTTCTCGTGGCGATTTTCATTGCCTGGATAATTGCTCCGGGCATCGCCGAGATCATTAAGGTCTTCCCGGAAAGCGCTGCTCCGTTTAAGGGGACCAGTGTCGGTGCCATCGTATACAACCGTCTCAATTATATAGTCTGGTTCATTATCATCACCATTGCGATACTGATCATCCTGGCGCTGCTGAAGCCGCTGTTTAATGCGATAACGGAACTTCCGGTTCTCAAGCAGATCAACGGAATATTCGGAGCCCGGTTCTCCGGCATTAAGACCATGGTATTCTTTGTCCTGCTGGTTTACGTTTGTAATTCAGCCGTCATTTCCAACGGCAAGGACATCATAGAAACGACCCGGTTGAAATATGTGCAGATGGCTTCTCAGAAGACCATGTCCATTGTCTCCAGGTCATTCTCGGAAAACGTAGCCATCCAGAAGATGCTGTCAGATCCGCTGTCACTGACGCAAGAAGATCTCCAGAGCATCGTATCATGGCTCAACAAATCCAAGCTGAGTGCTGACCAGATCTCAGAATTCCTCATCAAATACGGCATTGATCCTGACAAGGTCAATGAACTTATAAAGAATATTGGAAAACGAAATGGCTGACAGATTCTCCGGTTTACAGTTTTCTGAAGTTAAACAGCAGATCATCAGATTCTGCAGTTTTTCCTTAGGACAGAAGAACATCGAAGAAGCCCGGCCGATCTTTTACCGTCTGCCGCTGGAAACACAGCTTCAGCGTGTCAGACAGGCCATACAGTGTACATATAAATACGGAAGCATGCCTTTCGGCGGCATAACAGACATATCATACCCGGTATCTCTGGCTCTCAAGGATTCGACCCTGACAGCCCGGGATCTTTTAAATGTTGCCGATCACAGCTATGGGGTAAAGACCATCAAGGATTACATGAAGGGCTGTGAGTGTGAAAAGGATGCCATAAGCGAACTGACCGATTCTCTGGAAACCATGGAGAAGAGTGCCGATGAAATAACCAGATGCATCTCCCGCTCCGGTGAGATCAATGACAATGCTTCACCGCGGCTATCCAGAATCAGGAAGCAGATCATCAGAACTCAGGGTTCCATAGCAGGAAAGCTGGCGGAATTCATGCAGAAAAACGGCCAGTATCTGCAGGAAGACATAATTGCGACCCGTAACGGCCGTAATGTGGTTCTGATCAAGAATACCTATAAGAATTCGGTTCAGGGCTTACAGTACGGAACCAGTGCATCAGGTGCCGCAACCTACATTGAGCCTCGGGTTATAGTAACTCTCAACAATGAATTATCCCTGCTGAAAGAGGAAGAAAACAGGGAAATTGCGCGTATTCTGTTCACATTATCACAGCTTGTCAAGAAAGACGGGGCCAAGTACCTGGCCAATAACGAAACCCTGGGCATGCTGGATGCAATTTTCGCCAAGGCTCAGTGGGCTAAGGAAATGGATGCCGTTGTCGGTGAAACCAGCTCCAACATGGATCTGATCATTGAAAAAGGCAGACATCCGCTGATCGATCAGTCCAAGGTCGTAGCCAACAGCTATCACATCATTGAACCGGTCAGAACCATTCTGATCACCGGCCCTAATACCGGCGGTAAGACTGTTTCATTAAAACTCATCGGTCTGTTTACCGTCATGCACTTAAGCGGCATGCCTTTACCTTGCGATAAGGCATCAATACCTTTATATGACAACATTTTCTACGATATCGGCGATAACCAGTCGATCCGGGAAGATCTTTCAACGTTCTCCGCCCACATCAAGAAACTGGCCTGGATCTGCCGTAAGGCAACAGACCGTTCACTGGTCATCGTGGATGAACTGGGCAGCGGAACTGACCCGGTTGAAGGCCAGGCTCTTGCCAGTGCCGTACTGGAATATTTCCGCAAGAAACAGGTATATACCGTGGCCACTACTCACTATGCCAAACTGAAGGCTTACGGCCAGCAGTATGATGACATTCTGATGGCTTCCGTTGAGTTCGATCACCAGCGGCTCAAGCCGACTTACCGTTATCTGGAAAACACGGTAGGGCAGTCCAACGCTCTGGATATTGCCAGACGCTATGGGTTCTCTGAAGAGATTATCCAGGACGCCCTGCGCTTTAAACTGGCTCAGCAGGCACCGGAAGATGTCGTGATGGAAAACCTGCAGAAGCAGCTGGAAACGGCTGTGCAGCAGACCGAGTTTCTGGAAAAGGAAACCGCAGCTTTGATGCGGGAAAAGGCTGAGTTTGAAAAGGAAAGACAGAAGTTCCATGACAGCTGCAAGGATCAGATGGATGAGGCACGCTATAAGGCTGCCGAGATCATCGAAGAAGCCCGCAACGAGGCCGAAGAGATAATTGAAGAACTCAAACGGCAGAATACCTACGACCTTAACAAGGTAGCTCAGATAAAGCATCAGCTTACCCAACTGCGGCAGGAGATTCCGGAAGAATTCCATGATCTGGAAGACCGCAATTTCCGGGTCGGTGACTATGTCCGCATAACCATTACCAACCAGTGTGGGGAGATCATTTCCCTGGACCGCAAGACGGCAACGGTTCTGTGTAACGGCATCAGGATCAAATCGTCGGTTGATAATCTGGTGAAGACCGAAAGACCGAAAACCAAGAAGGAAGTAACTGTACGTAACAGGGCAGCCAGAACCAATAACTTCAAGGTTGAACTTAATCTTATCGGCATGACCGTGGAAGAAGCCATGCCGGTACTGGATAAGTTCCTTGACAGCGCCTTACTGGCCAAGGCGCCGTTTGTCAGAGTGGTGCACGGTTTCGGTACCGGAGCCTTACGAAAGGCGGTCTGGGACAGATTAAAGAAGTGCAGCTATGTTGCCAAATATGAGGCAGCCCCATCTTCTCAGGGCGGTTCAGGTGCCACTATCGTCACCTTTAAGGAGTAAAGGCCATGTTGAAGGATAAGCTGCTTACGCTGCCGATGTCACCGGGCTGTTATCTGATGAAAAACAGCCGCGGGGAAGTAATATATGTCGGCAAGGCCAAGAAACTGAAAAACCGAGTTTCCCAGTACTTTACGGGTACTCATGACAACAAGACCACAAAAATGGTTTCCAATGTGGCCGATTTTGACTATATCGTAGCCTCCAGTGAAAAGGAGGCTTTCATTCTTGAATACAATCTGATCAAACAGTACCGCCCACGCTTCAACATCATATTCATGGACGATGCTTCCTATCCGTATATCCGTCTGACAGTCGAAGAGTATCCGACCTTAAAGGTGGTCAGGGATGCCAGAAGACTGAAGAACGCCGTTTATTTCGGACCGTACCCAAATGCCGGATATGCCCGTGAACTGGTCGATTTGATCCATGAGCTGTATCCGTTAAGAAGATGCCGCACCATGGGTTCCAAGGTCTGTTTATATTATCATCTGGGCAAATGTCTGGGTCCGTGTGAGTTTGACATCGATCCGGCTGTTTATAAGGAAATGGCTGACAGCATCACCCGTTTCATCAAGGGTGACACCTCGGAAATGGTCGATAAACTGACCAGGGAAAGAGACGCTTACGCCATGGATCTGAAGTATGAGGAGGCCGGACGCTGCCAGAATCTGTTAAAGGCTATCGAGCATGTCACTTCCGGCAATCAGGTTGAAAATGAAAAAGACCGCCGTGATGAAGACTTCTTTGCCTGGTATGCGGATAAGGGTTTTATTTCCATTGTCGGTTTACTGTTCAGAGGCGGTAAACTGTTACACCGCCATCTGTTTCTGAAACCGCTGTATGAAGAACCGCAGGAGGCCTTTGAATCTTACCTGATGCAGTACTACAACCGCAATCCGGAGCCTAAGATCCTGTTTGTTCCGAAGGCCATGGATATTACCAGCCTGTCAGAAGTGCTGTCCTGCCGCATTCAGCAGCCTCAAAGAGGCCAGAAGAGAAAGCAGATGGCTCTGGCTGAAGAAAACGCCAGAATCAATCTGGAACAGAAATTCGAGATTGCCAGCAAGCAGGAATCAGACATTGAGGAAGTCATGGAACAGCTGGCCGAGCTTACGGGATGCGATACCCACAGAATTGAATTATACGATAACTCACACATCTCAGGTGAGTATGCGGTAGGGGCCATGGTCGTTTATCTTGACGGCAAGCCTTCCCGCAGGGATTACCGACTGTACCGTGTCCACAACCGCAATAACGACTACGCCAACATGCAGGAAGTGCTGTACAGACGTTTCTTCAGGGCTCTGAAGGAACATACAGTCATGCCGGATATAATCATCATGGACGGCGGTGCTTCTCAGATAAATGCAGCCAACGAGATCCTAAGCCGGCTGCGTCTGAACTCCATCAGGGTCTTCGGTCTGGTGAAAAACGATAAGCACCGGACGGCTTCATTAATGAACAGTGATCTGGAATTGCTGGAGATCGACCATGACAGCCGTCTGTTCTTCCAGCTGACCCAGATGCAGGATGAAGTCCACCGCTTTGCGATAAGTTTCCATAAGAAAGTCAGAAGCAAGGAGATGACACACTCCCAGCTTGATGACATTCCTGGGATCGGACCTAAGCGCAAAAAGGCGCTTCTGAGACATTTCGGTACCCTGAAACGCATAGAAGAAGCCAGTGTTGAAGAACTAAGTGAAATTGTAGGCAATAAACAGGCTGTGATAATACATGATTATTTCACACAGCATGAGAATGTGTTATAATATTAAATAGTTTTATGAAAGGAAGGACTATATAATGGCAGTAAAAGAAAGAAAATTCGTTAAGGCTGACAGCGGTAAGGAAGTTAAGAATCCAGCCGTCACCCCTAGAACCAAACAGGAAAGAAGAGAAAAGGCTACCGGCAAGAGAATAGCTGCCGTAGTATTCTGGCTTCTGGCTCTGGCATGTGAAGTTGCACTGATCTTAACACTCAACAAGACTCTGTATTTTGAAAAGGGCATGCTGTACTGGCAGCTTGGCTTCATCATCGTTGACGCCATCCTGGTAATCATCGGCGCTCAGTTCTGGAAGAGAGCCAATGACGTAGATCCGGCAAGCGAAGAAAACAAAGTTAAATTCTTCTTATGGAACCAGATGGGCTTGATTGCCGCCGCAATCTGTCTGGCACCGCTGGTAATCCTGCTGATCTCCAACAAGGATCTTGACAAGAAGACCAAGAACATTCTCGTTCCTGTTGCCGCCGCCGCTCTGGTCATCGCTGGTCTGTTCTCATGGGACTGGAACCCGATGAGTGAAGAAGAAATGACTGAGACTATTAATGAGTACTCAACCGAAACCGTTTATTACACCAGATGGGGCAGATCATATCACCTTGATCCTAACTGCCAGGCTCTGCTGAATTCTTCAGTCGTATTTGAAGGTAATATTCAGGAAGCTCTGGATGCCGGCAGAAACGACCCATGTGACTTCTGCGTACCACAGCACTAATCGTAAGATAATAGTTTATGAATCAAGACACCCGGGTTCTGTCCGGGTGTTTCTTTAGAAAAGGAATGCATATGACAAAGATCTCTTTTGTAGCCGGTGAACTCTTCTTTTCAGTCATCTGGCTGATCATCCGAGTTATAACCTGGCTGAAACAGGGAAAGATTGACTGGAAAAGAGAAGCATTACTGTTACTGATGTATGTAAATCTGGCGGTGATCATCAGATTTGCCTTTTTCCCAATGGCCCGAATTAACGGAAAGATTCAGCCTCTGATTTTTGAAGCAGATAAGGTTTTCCCGTTCAAGGTCAATATGGAACCGTTTGTTCATCTGGCGGAATATGATAACAGGAAACACATGATACTTAATCTGATCGGTAACATCGGAATGTTCATACCAAGCGGAATCATACTTCCGATCATATATAAGAAACTTAACAGTTTCGGCAAGATTGTACTGACCGGTTTTCTGATGTCGCTGGCGATTGAAATACTGCAGCTGCCTTTTGCGGTAAGGACCTCGGATGTTGACGATCTGCTGCTTAATACTGCCGGAGTCAATCTGGGATATGTGATCTATTCTATGTTCAGAAAAGGTAAAGACTGATGTCAATTAAGGCTTGCTCGACAGTAAAACGGTTAGGAATATAATGGAAGTAGAAATGAGAGGAAGGACGCTATGCTTGATACCCGTAAAGTGGCTGAAAATCTGCGTAATCTGCGCGAATCCAGCGGAATGACTCAGACTCAGGTGGCTGAAGCCCTGTATGTTTCCCGTCAGGCTGTCAGCAGCTGGGAAATAGGAAATACGATGCCGTCTATTGAGTCCTGCATAATGCTGCTGGACATATACAATGTCAGCCTGGAAGAGCTTCTGTGCCTTCGTAAGACGAAGGAGGAAAATGTATGACACTGAAAAAGATGCTGGCTTTCATGGATGAAGACGATATCCGGGAAATTGCCAGAGAGATACTTAAAGATAATCCTGATTATGAGGAAATTCCTCTGATGGAATTACTGCCGTTCATGGATGAGGATGATGTCGATGACATCGCCTTACAGATATATCATAAGGAAGGCTATGTCAGCGGTATTCTGCCGTTTGTCAGCGAGGAAACGGCTGCCAGACTGGCCAGGGAAGTCATAGAGAATGAAGAAAATCCGGACATTTCCGCCATACTGCCGTTCATGGATGAAGACGATGTCGGTGATGTTGCCAGAAAGATGATTGCGGAAGGCAGAGGTTTTACCGATAAGTTACTGTCAAAGATGCTGCCGTTTATGGATGAGGATGATGTTGATGACATCGCTGTAGATCTCTACCGTCAGGGCGGTAAGATACATGATATCCTGCCGTTTGTCAGTGAAGAAGGTGCCGGCAAACTGGCACGAATCGTAGTTGAACTTGAAGAGAATCCGGATATTGTAGCGATCATGCCGTTTATGGATGACGATGACATTGACGAGGTGTTCTGCTATCTGGCCAGGATGGAAAAGACTTCCGAAGCCATGTATCCGTTTGTTTCGGATGACGGCTGGCACAAAGTGCTGAAAGGTTATCTCAACGGTGAATATGAATTTGATTTTGACGGAGCCTATCCGTTCATGGACGATGACGACATCAGGGAACTGTTCAGGTATGAAATGAAGAAGCACAGAGATTAAAATCTGTGCTTTTTTATTTGCCAACAAAAGATTTTTTATTATATATTATATCCATGATTAAAGTTGTTGTTATGAGTGATTCACACGGACGTAATGGCCGAGTAGATAAGGTTTTATTCGATGAGCGTGATGCTGATTTCTTTCTGCATTGCGGTGATCTGTGCTCTGACAGCCGTAATTATCCGGATGTTTTCTTTGTCAGAGGTAACTGTGACTGGGATTTTGACATGCCTAATTACCGCGTTGTCGACTGCGGGGTTATTCACATTCTGATGGTACACGGGGATGGCATCTGGAGCACGAAAAGACAGCTGTCGGAAATGGCCAGGGATAAGAACTGTCAGATATGTGTTTTCGGGCAC
This sequence comes from Erysipelotrichaceae bacterium, assembly GCA_017405785.1. Classification (GTDB taxonomy): domain Bacteria; phylum Bacillota_I; class Bacilli_A; order Erysipelotrichales; family Erysipelotrichaceae; genus RUG521. Next base: position 6,911 of record JAFQZR010000011.1, on the reverse strand, counting down.
AGCCACCGTTATTATGACGCTGAATACAACGGAGTCAGACTGCTGAATCCGGGTTCTCTGGTCAATAACAGAGATGATAATGAACTTGGCTATATCGTGCTGGAAATAAATGAAGAAACAGGTCTTTATTCTGTAAAAAGAAAAGTGTTATAATACTGACGTTGTGTTTTTTTCAGGAAGGTGATTTCATGGCAAAACAGAAGATTATCAACATCGCAGTTATCGCTCACGTCGATGCCGGCAAGTCAACATTGGTTGACGCTTTTCTGAACCAGTCCGGTGTCTTCAAGCCTAATGAGGAAGTGGGAGAACTGATCATGGATTCCAATGACCTGGAAAGGGAAAGAGGAATCACGATCTATTCCAAAAACTGCGCAGTATTCTATAAAGATTATAAGATAAACATCGTTGACACTCCGGGGCACGCTGACTTCTCCAGTGAGGTTGAGCGTATCATCCAGACCGTCGATACCGTCATCCTGCTGGTTGACTCTTCAGAGGGTCCGATGCCGCAGACCAGATTTGTTCTGTCAAAGTCTCTGGAACTGGGCTTAAGACCTATCGTACTTATCAACAAGATCGACAAGAAGGATGCCCGTATTGAAGAAGTAATTGAACTGGTATATGAACTGTTCTTTGACCTTAACGCCAATGAAGAACAGATCAACTTCCCGGTATTATACGGCATAGCCAAGGAAGGCATCGTCAAGAAGAACATTGACGATCCAGATGAAGGCATCAAACCGTTATTCGAAACGATCATCAACTATGCCAGACCGTTTGAGGATCTGGACCAGGAACCACTGCAGATGCAGGTAAGCAACCTGGCTTATGATGACTATATCGGCAGACTGGGCATCGGACGTGTCTTCAGAGGCACACTGAGAACCGGTGAGCAGGTCGTCTTGAGCAAAAACGACGGACGTCAGGAAAAGTGCACCATCACCAAGCTGTTCGTCTATGAAGGCATCAAGAGAAAGCCTGTTGACGTAGCTGTCAGCGGTGACATCGCCATCGTAGCAGGACTTCCTGACATTTCCATCGGAGAGACCATCTGCGATAAGGATGTCATAGATCCGCTGCCTCCGATCCACATCGATGAACCGACTCTGTCCATGAACTTCATGGTCAATACTTCACCGTTTGCCGGCAGAGTGGGACGTTTCGTCACCAGCCGCAACCTGAAGGAAAGACTGGAAAGAGAACTGGAAGTCAACGTCGGCTTAAGAGTTGAGCCTACGGAAACCACCGATACCTTCAAGGTATCCGGACGCGGTGAACTGGGTCTGACGATCTTAATTGAAAACATGAGAAGAGAAGGCTATGAACTGGCCATCTCCAAGCCGCAGGTAATATACAAGACCATTAACGGTCATCGCTGCGAACCGGTGGAAAGAGTTATATGCGAAGTACCTCAGCAGTATGAAGGAGCAGTCATTTCCCATCTGAACCAGCGTAACGGACAGATGGTCAACATCACTGCCCGCAACAATTACTCCAATGTTGAATTCCTTGTTTCAACCAGAGGGCTGATCGGCTTCCGCAGTGAGTTCATCAACATGACCAGAGGCGAAGGCATCCTGATCCGTCAGTTTGAGGACTATATGCCTTACATGGGTGAGATCAATACCAGAGGCAACGGCGTCATGGTATCCAATGCCAACGGTACAGCCATGACCTATTCGATCTGGAACCTGCAGGAAAGAGGCATGTTCTTCATCGGACCGCAGACTGAGGTATATGAAGGCATGATCGTCGGTGTCTGTTCAAAGGACATGGACATGGATGTCAACCCGACCAAAAACAAGAAGGCTACCGCCGTCAGAAGTGAGGGCAGGGATGAAGCCATGAAGCTGGTTCCGCCAATTCAGCTGACGCTGGAATACGCTCTGGAATTCATCGATGACGATGAACTGGTAGAGGTAACTCCTGATGCTATCAGACTGCGCAAGAGATATCTGACTGCCCTGGATAGAAAGAACGCATTCCGTGAAAAGAGGAAACTCGAGGAAACTGCGTAAAAAAGTCTGAGAAAATTCGGTGATTTACTTGAAATCACCTTTTTTTTCCATTAGAATATATGAGCAATGCCCTCGTAGCTCAGCTGGATAGAGCATACGCCTTCTAAGCGTACGGTCGAGCGTTCGAGTCGCCCCGAGGGCGCCATTTGTTTGAAAAAGCACTTCAGGTGCTTTTTTCTTTATCCGGAATTGGCAAAAAAGCCAACACCGCGCCTCGTTAGCACTTAAAGGTTGACAGTGCTAAAACACATGATATAATGTATAACGAAAGGGGATTACCTTGGCTAATTATTATCAGGAACTAATTACCAGAATCGCAGAACACATAAGCAGGGAAGAATATCAGGAAGCCAGTGAGCTGATTGAGGAAGAACTGAAACTGCCGTATGTTCCCATGGATACCTATGACCGGCTGATCAGCTTCCGTGATCAGATCAAGGGCTATCTTTCCAAAGAACCTTCAGCCCGTTTCCTGTCAGAAAAGGAAGTGTTTGAGGGCCTGTGCAGAGGCGGGGAAAACGCCTATCAGGCCATCAGCTTTCTCAAGAAGATCAACATCAGGGAATATCTGGACATCATTCAGGAATACCTTCTGTCAGATCAGACTGACCGCATGATCATATCTGTTCTGTTTGATCTGTGCCGTCAGCAGGAAGTGGGAAGAGAGCTACAGTACTGTGATAACGGATGCTGGCACAGTGTCAGACCTTCTTTGCTGGAAGATGTCACTGACAATGAAACCTTTGCCCGGACACTTGGCTTACTGCAGGAAAGATTTGAAAACCGCAACCCTAGTTTCATGCAGTTATGCTTCGGGATGCTGGGTGAATATGCCTATCTGCGCTACCCGCAGCCGCTGGATAAGGACAGTGAAAAACTGACGGATCAGATTGTCAGATACGTATGCCGGCTCAACGGCGATGAGGAAGGCTGGAAGGAATATGTCAGTGAATATGGCATTGACGAAAAAGCAATCCCCGAATTGTTCTAAGCGGTTGCAAAGGGGAAAAGATTAACTGTATAATAATTCAGTGTGAAAAAGGAGATTTATATGAAAGCATTATATGAAGCCAAAGGAAACAGTCAGGCAGAATTAAGAGTCACTGTTGACGGAGAAACCTGGAAAAAGGCCCAGGAGAAAGCCTTTAAGAAGATCGCTCAGAATCTTCAGCTGAAGGGATTCAGAAAGGGCCACGCACCGGCTGAACTGGTCAGAAAGCGGGTAAACCCGAGAGAAGTTCTGGCTGAGGCAGTTGACGCTGTTGCTCAGGAAGCCTTCAATTTCGGTCTGGAAGAATACAAGGAAATCAGACTGATCGACCGTCCTTTACTGGATGTCGAAGCACTTGATGAAGAATCAGTTTCTCTGTTATTCAAGCTGACAGTTTATCCTGATGTTGAGTTAGGCGATTATAAGGCTGTTGAATACAAGGAAGATAAGGTTTCCGTCCTGAAGAAGGATGTTGACCGTGAAATCGAGAATATCCGTCAGAAGCACGCCGAAGAAGTCCTGAAGGAAGAGGGCAAGGTCGAAAACGGCAACATCGCCGTCATCGACTTTGAAGGCTTCAAGGACGGTGTTGCCTTTGAAGGCGGCAAGGGTGTTGAATATGCCCTGGAGATCGGTTCAGGAACCTTCATTCCGGGATTTGAGGAACAGATCATCGGCATGGAAACCGAGGAAGAGAAGGACATCAACGTCACATTCCCTGAGAACTACGGTGTAGCAGAACTGGCTGGCCAGCCTGTTGTCTTCCACGTCAAGGTTGACGGCATCAAAGAGAAAGTCTTACCTGAGCTCAACGATGAATTCGTTCAGGAAGTCAACATTGCCGAAGATGTCAAGACTGTTGATGAACTGACCAAGCATCTGAAGGAACAGATGAAGGCTCAGCGCAAGAGTGAAGCCGAAGAAAAAGCCACTAACAAGCTGTTAGACGACTTATGTGAAGTATGCAAGGTCGACATTCCTGAAATCATGATTGAAGACGAGACCCAGCGTACCTTTGAAGACTATGCAGCACGTATTCAGCAGCAGGGTCTGAGCCTGGATATGTATTACAGAATCATGGGCACAGACGAAAAGGGCTTTAAGGAACAGTTAAAGCCGGAAGCAGAAAAGAAAGTCAGAATCAGACTGATTCTGGAAGCCATTGCGGATGACATGAAAGTTGAAGTAACCGAAGACGATCTGAAAGAAGAATACGAAGCAATGGCCAAGCAGTATGGCATGGAAGTAGACAAGATCAAGGAACTGGTACCGGATACCTATTTATCTGACGATCTCAAGATGAGAAAGACTCTGGAGGCGTTAAAGAAATAATTCCGTTTACCGTCAACCATTCTACATGTCCTGCCTTGAAAGGAGCGTGAAGTAATGAGTTTATATTCTGAAATGTACAATAATGCTGATTTCCCGGTGATCTGCACCAGAGGAGTCATCATCTTCCCGGAACAGGATATCGTTATCGATGTGGGAAGAAGAAAGAGTGTAAACGCTCTTAACAAAGCAAGAGAACAATACCAGTCAATGATCTGGGTGGTAACCCAGAAGGACGTCATGGTTGAAGAACCTGATGTTTCCGACATGTACAGCTTCGGTACGCTGTGCACGATAAAGCATGTCCGCCAGGACAACGGCATCATGAAAGTCAAATTCCATGGCATTGCCAGAGCCCAGGGCAACACGATAACCAAGACAGCCGAGATGTTCATGGCCAACATCACTGTTGTTGATGACATCTACGGCGACGATAAAGAAGAAACAGTACTGGTCAAGAGAGTAATCGAGGAATTCGAACAGCTCTCACCTAACTTCGGTGCTGTTCCTAAAGAACTCATCAATCATCTGTCATCCGGAGTAAGCAGCGTTGTGCTGGCTGACCAGTTCGGTCAGTATCTGCCGATGAATCTCGCTGACAGACAGGAGATCCTGGAAGCTCTGGACGTCAATCACAGACTGATGCTTATTCTGCAGCAGTTTGCGGTTTCCCGTGAGATAAAGCAGGTCGAAAACGACATCAATGAAAAGGTCAAGGACAGCATTGATGAAAGCCAGAAGGAATACTATCTGCGTGAAAGACTGAAAGCCATCAAGAGAGAGCTTGGCGATGACGTCGGTGACGGCAACGACATCGATGCCTTAAAGGAAAGATTCGAAAGCAATCCTTATCCGGAAAACGTCAGAAAGAAAGCTCTTGACGAGATAAGCAGACTTGAGATGATGTCAACCGGTTCGCCGGAAGCAGCCGTCATCAGAACTTATCTCGACTGGCTGGAAAAGGTTCCTTGGTGGCAGCAGTCCGAAGACAGAGAAGACATCAATGAGATTTCCCGCATTCTGGAAGAAGACCACTACGGTCTGGAAAAGCCGAAGGAAAGAGTCATGGAATACATCGCTGTCAAGAAGCTGACCAATTCGCTTAATGCCCCGATTCTGTGTCTGGCCGGTCCTCCGGGAGTAGGCAAGACCTCATTAGCCAAGAGCATTGCCAGAGCCCTTGACCGCAAGTTCGTCAAGATCTCCCTGGGCGGTGTCAGAGATGAAGCTGAGATCAGAGGACACAGAAGAACCTACCTGGGTTCAATGCCGGGCCGTATCATTCAGGGAATGAAGCGTGCGGGAACCATCAACCCGGTCTTCCTGATCGATGAGATCGACAAGCTGGGTTCAGATTATAAAGGTGACCCGAGCAGCGCCATGCTGGAAGTTCTTGACCCTGAACAGAACAGCCTGTTCTCCGATAACTACATTGAAGAACCTTATGACCTGTCAAAGGTATTATTCATAGCTACCGCCAATGACCTCTATTCGATTCCTGATGCCTTAAGAGACAGACTGGAAATCATTGAGATGTCATCATACACCGAAGACGAAAAGATGCATATCGCTCTTGAGCATCTGATTCAGAAGGAACTGGATGCCAACGGACTGAAGAAGGAGATGTTCACTCTTAACGAAGATGAACTGCTCTACATCATCCGCCACTACACCAGAGAAGCCGGCGTCAGACAGCTGGAGAGAAACATCGGCAAGCTGTGCCGTAAGACAGCCTTAGCCTACACCAAGGGTGAGTTTGAAAGTGTAACCATCACCAAGGAACTCATTCAGCAGTGGCTGGGCAAGGAAATCTACGAATTCGGTGAAAAGGAACAGCAGGACCAGATCGGTGTAGCTACCGGACTGGCATATACCGCCTATGGCGGAGACATTCTGCCTATCGAAGTCACATACTTTGACGGAAAGGGCGGACTGATCATCACCGGTTCCTTAGGCGATGTCATGAAGGAATCAGCCACCATCGCTGTCGGTTATGTCAAGAGCAATGCCGAGAAATACGGCATCGACCCGAAGTTCTTCGAGTCACATGACATCCACATTCACGTTCCGGAAGGTGCCGTTCCAAAGGACGGACCAAGTGCCGGTATTACATTGACAACAGCTGTTGTCAGCGCTCTGACCCACAGAGCGGTTTCCAGTGCCTTAGCCATGACCGGTGAAGTTACCTTAAGAGGCAACGTCTTACCGATCGGGGGCCTGAGAGAAAAGTCCATGGCTGCCTACCGCAGTGACATTCATAAGATCATCGTTCCGCAGAAGAACCTGAAGGATCTGGATGACATTCCGGAAACAGTCAGAAAGGCCATGGAATTCGTTCCGGTAACCACTGTGGACGAAGTACTGAACCTTGCCTTAAGCAAGTAAAAGACAAATGAAAACGGACATTTCAGTGAAACGTCCGTTTTTTATTGTAAATTAAAACCCCCAGATAGTCTGGGGGTCCAAAGAAGCTTAAGCGGAGAGATAATGAAAAGAAAGTCTCCTGGCGATATAATTTCGTGTGTGGCCTGCGAAACTACACAAGAGAATATAAAGGAGGAGACAATCAT
>JAFQZR010000010.1 GCA_017405785.1 Erysipelotrichaceae bacterium | reverse complement strand
CAGACGTATACAGAAGAAAACAAAATGGATGCCTCCTGCGTTATTCAGGAGTACATCCATCTGTAATTCTGTGATTTAGTCTGATTATTCAATATGTCCAGGATTCTGGGTACATATCATAAGACACTCCGGTGTCTTATTTCTTTATTATCTCGGTTTTGCCCTTATAGCCCAGCAATCGGGCTATTTTTCGTCCGTCATCCGGATACAGCTTGACCAGATGCTTAAACATCCTATCATAGGATTCTTCAGGAGTACGCTTATACATTTTCTTTATGAACCCTCTGCCGTACATCTGTTCCGGAGTGGAATATCTGGCAATGCCCCAGCCGTAAGGCTTCCCTTTTTTATCCAGTTCATATTCGAAGTCACTGGTCAGAACATAACCCTGCATCTGCATGCGGGTAATGCTGCTTTCAAAGCCCGGTTTACCGTCCTTGCCCCAGTAACCGGTCAGTTTCTTCAGCCCCTTGGAAAGAATGGCATCGTGATGGATCAGTTCCTCATAGATATTGATGTCTGCTCCATCCACCCTTAAGCCGTCATCAATACGGGCATCAAAGTCATAGCCGTCACGGCGGAAGTTGGCGAAATCACCGTACCATTTCAGTGATATATAGCCGGCCTTGTTATTGAAGAACTTGCCGTAAACGACATCACCCATTCTTAAAACCGGACCTTTCCATTCCCAGGGTCCGTCCTTTTCCGTGAACCATAATTCCGCCGGAGTGTGCTCCTCAATGGAAAAACCCTTTATTTCGTTCTGAAAGAAAGGGAGAAATCCGTATTTAAGCACTGCTTCGTGCAGTTTTTCGGCACTGTCAAAGGTTTCGGTAATCATTTTCAAGTCTGTCGAGATATTCGTTTACTTCTTCACGGGAGGTAAATCTGATTATCTCCCGGTTATCACATTGTTTTAAAGCCGCTTCCACCTTCAGCTTCTGATTCTGCGGAAACTGCTTTACATACTCATAGAACTCCGGATCCAGGGAATCCTCAAGCCATGGCAGATCGTCTCTTGGCTTTCCGATCCTGTCCTGGATGGACTGCAGGCACACTTCAATAGGCAGATCCAGATAATAGACTGTATCTGCTTCCTTAAGCCTCCAGCTGATGGTACGGGCATAGTTGCCGTCCAGGATCCAGCTTTCCGGTTCCATGGCTTTACTGATCCTCCTGTCCATCTCATCATTGTCGACATGCGTGACATCGGGATTATGATATAACACGTCCATATGGCATACCGGAATGCCGGTTATCCGGGAAAGCCTGCGGGAAAAGACCGACTTACCGGCTCCCGGACATCCTATAACTAATATTTTTTTCATTTTTTTACTTTAACAGGACAGATCCACCGATGAATTCTCTCATGATGGAGTTGTTTGGAATCATGGAATCATCATAGATCGAATCAAAGTACTTCAGGAAGTTCAGCATTCTTCTGGCTTCTGCATACTCCGGTTCATCTCTCTTGATTCTCTTTAACAGAGGTTCAGCGTATTTTTTCAGCACTGCCAGCTCATAGATGCAGTTGGAGTTGAAGAACACATCAGCCTCTGAGTTATACGGGAAGATGTTGACATCTTCACTCTTTCTGACATCCGGCCACATGTCGATGGTTCTCTGGGCTTCAGATGATCTGAACTTGTAGTCTCTGACGATTCTTCTTAACATGCGGGCATCAGTCGTTGATACACGGTTATGATGGTCGATTGATATCGGTGTAAACGGTGAGATGTAGATCTTGAACTTCATCGCATCATCAATACCCTCGGTCAATAAGGCGTTCATGGCATGAATGCCTTCAATGACAATTATCGTATCCTTGTCCAGCTTGGTTATTCTCTTGCCGTAAACCTTACCCGGAATACTGAAGTCATAGTGAGGCAGGTCTACTTCCTTGCCTTCCAGTAAGGCATTGATATGTTCAACAAACAGCTTGGTATCGATGGCCTTGATGCTTTCCAGATCAGGCTTGCCGTTTTCATCATAGACTCTTTCGCTTAATTCCTTATAGTAGTCATCGGTACCCATGTACAGAGTCTTCTTTCCATTGACACCTAACTGGATGCACAGCCTCTTGGCAAAGGTTGTCTTGCCGGAACTGCTTGGTCCGCAGATCAGAACCAGTCTGGCTTTTCTTTCACAGATCATATCGGAGATGTCACTGATCTTCTTCTCATGCAGGGCTTCCTGCATCAGAATGATGTCATCGATGTTGTCATAGAGGATCTTTTCGTTCAGATCAGAAACAAAGTTGACATTCATCAGTCGGCCCCAGCGGGCTGATTCACTGAAGGCCGCATATAACATGTCCTGTTCCTGGTATTCAACCAGCTTATCCGGATTTCCCGGATGCGGGAAGCTCAGGATCAGACCGCTGCGGTACAGGTTGATCTCAAACAGACGGACATAACCGGTAGACGGAACCATCAGGTTATAGAAGATCTCGGTTTCATCATCAAGTGAGTAGATCTCAATGTCGTCAATGTTGGTAACGCTGTCGATCAGGTTCATGGTCTCTTCCTGACGTCCCTTCTTGGCAATGTTATAAGCCTGGTCCTTGGTAGCGTGTTCCTTGACGATAGGAATGTCTGCCGCAATCAGCTCGTTCATCTTGGCGGTCAGAGCCGCAACATCTTCCTCTGTCAGAGTGTGATGAGTCAGGGTTATGAACAGGCCCTTGTTCAGAGAATTTCTGACATTGACCAGAACATCCTTGCCGAACAGGTCATGTACAGCCTTGATGAAGACCAGAACAAGAGAGTTCTGGTAAACCAGCCAGGCTTCATTGTTTCTTAGATCCAGGAATTCCAGATTGCAGTCATGAGTCAGCTGGTGGGTCAGTGCTCTGTAGGCATTGTCCAGCTTGGCCATATATACAGGATAAGGAAGACAGTCTTCCACATCCTTCAGCACATCTGAAAGAAGAATGTCGCTTTCATATTCTCTGGTCTCTTTGATGTTTTCAATATATACTTTCAGTTTCATGATATAACCTCTTTTCTCTCTTATATCAGGATTCAGGAACGGCTAACTGTATGGCTCCCGGAACGATCTCCACCGTGAAGTGGTTTTCATAGATGATCTCCCCGTCCAGTGAATAGGCAAAGCCATCCGGTGCCTCAACTTCGACCTTGGTGGCCTGACAATAGGTCAGAATGTCCTTCATCTTTGGATCATCAAGGTGTTCGCCGTTGGTGTAAGTCTTCAGTATCTTAATGAAACGTATATGGGAAATAGGCTTGATCAGGCATACTTCGATCAGTCCGTCATCAGTTCTGGCTCTTGGAGCACACTTGAAGGAACCGCCGACATACTGTCCGTTGGCTACCGTACATAACAGGAACTTTCCGTCAGGATTCAGCAGCTTGCCGTCAGCGTAGACCTTGGCCTTGTTGTTCATGCTGGTGAGAAGAGCTTTGATGATGCCCTTGGTATAGGCGTTCTTATTGCCATGCCCGGTTCTGGCTCTTTCCTCATTGATGGTGATGGCTACCGTTGTATCAAATCCGAAGTTAACAACGTTATTGCTATAACGCTCTCCAACCTTCAGCAGGTCCAAAGGCTGAGACGGTGCATGGATGAGCTTTTCAACATCCATGAACAGATCAGAACCGCCATATGCCTTGACAAAGTCGTTACCGCTGCCGCATGGATAACAGGTTACCGATACATTTTCGCCACCTACGGCACCGTTGAATACTTCATTAAGTGTTCCGTCACCGCCGCAGGCAATGAATCTTACTTCTTCACCGGGATGTCCGGCAATCCAGTTTTTAACAAATACGGTCGCATCGTTAGCAGCCTTGGTTTCATAGACCAGGCAGTCTTCCCGTTCAGGCAGTCTGTTGACAGCCTGATTGACTGCTTCTACGCCGCTTCCGTCCCCGGCAGCCGGGTTGACAATGAATACATACTTCATATGCTAAATCTCCTTTTTATCTAAACGGCCATAGCCATATTATTTCATGATGGACAGAATACCCAGTACGATCAGCATTTCACCTAACAGATAGAATGTCATGACCGTAAAGTGCTTTTTGAATATCTTTTCCGGATGACTGCCGTATCTGACAAAGAACAGACAGCAGTCAGACGCAAAGAACAGAATTGCTCCGATGAAAGCCAGCCAGCCTCCGGTACTGTCAGTACTCATCAACTGCAGTAAGGCCGCTAGGTTCATGGTGCTGTTGCACAACAGATAGAAATTCATCGGCAGAACCATTGATTTCGGTGTTGTCGGTTTCAGAACCTTCATTACCCAGATGCTTATACCGTAATAGACGATGGTCAGCGGTATGACTATCAGCCAGTTGGCCTTTGACAGGTCAATGTTCGGCAGATAGGTCAGAATGAAGAATACATGCGAAAAGATAAAGCTGATTCCGCCGGCCGTAAACCACTTATGTCCCTTTGGTATTAACAGAACATCGCCCAGCCAGCTGAACAGTAAGGCACAGACCAGATAGACATTAAAGTTTCTGGTTGCGAAAACATAAAACAGCAGCAGCATTATCAGCAGGAAAGGTTTGGTTGCGGCCCTGCCCTTGCGGTTGTCCTGCCAGCTGTCATACAGATGAATGATGCTTATGATGATGAAAAGCACAAGAAACAGATGTTTCATTTTAACCCCTTATATAATACATGAACCCTTGTTCTCTACCATTATCATAGCACAATATGGCATACAAAAACATCCCGTGTCGGGATGTCATTGTCTTTACCTGTTTCTGAGGAAGTCGTCAATGCCCGCGGCTGCTTTCTTGCCGGCACCCATGGCCAGGATGACCGTCGCAGCACCGGTAACGGCATCGCCGCCCGCAAATACCGCGAAGCGGGAAGTCTCGCCTGTTTCCTCCTTGGCTACGATACAGCCTCTTCTGTTGATTTCCAGACCTTCAGTTGTCGAAGAGATCAGCGGATTAGGTGAAGTACCCAGAGCCATGATCACGGTATCGCAATCCATGACATAGTCAGAACCTTCAACCTCAACCGGTCTTCTTCTGCCGGATTCATCCGGTTCGCCCAGTGCCATCTTTCTGATGACAACGCCCTTGACCCAGTCCTTTTCATCAGCCAGGATCTCTATCGGGTTTTCCAGCAGATTGAAGATGACGCCTTCCTCTTTGGCGTGGTGTACTTCTTCCTTACGGGCCGGCAGTTCTTCCTCGCCTCTTCTGTAGACGATGTGTACTTCGGCTCCTAATCTCAGGGCTGTTCTGGCAGCATCCATTGCCACGTTGCCGCCGCCGACAACTATTACCTTATTGCCTGGTCTGATCGGTGTATCCGCTTCACGCAGATAAGCCTTCATCAGGTTATTTCTGGTCAGATATTCATTGGCACTGAAGACGCCGTTTGCGGTTTCTCCCGGAATGCCCATGAATCTCGGTAATCCTGCTCCTGAACCGATGTAAACAGCTTCAAAGCCCTGCTCCATCAGTTCATCAATGGTTATTGAACGTCCGATGATGACGTTGGTTTCAATTTTAACGCCCAGTTTTCTGACGTTTTCGATTTCGTGCTTTACTACGGTATCTTTAGGCAGACGGAATTCCGGAATGCCATAGACCAGGACACCGCCAGGCTGATGGAATGCCTCAAAGATGGTCACATCGTAGCCTAACTTAGCCAGATCACCGGCACAGGTCAGTCCTGAAGGTCCTGATCCCACTATCGCAACTTTATGACCGTTAGGCTCTCCGGCTTTACCCGCCTGAATGCCTTTTTCTCTTGTCCAGTCAGCGACATAACGTTCCAGCTTGCCGATGGATACGGCTTCCCCTCTTTTGCCTCTGACACACTTGCCTTCACACTGGCTTTCCTGTGGGCAGACACGTCCGCATACTGCCGGTAAGGCACTGGACTGGGCTATTACTTCAGCAGCACCTTCAATATACCCTTCCTTGATCTTGGCAATAAATCCAGGAATATTGATTGATACCGGACATCCTTCCACACACATCGGAATCCTGCAGCTGAGGCATCTGGAAGCCTCCAGAGCGGCTTCTTCATCGTTATAACCCAGACATACCTCATCGAAATTATGCGCTCTTACAAGCGGTTTTTGCTCTCTGACAGGGACTTTCTTCCATACATCAAATGTCTTATCCATAACCGTGCCTCCCTACTGTAATGACGCCTTATAGCGTTCAAACTTCTCAGCTTCTTCCTTACGGTATAAAGCCGCACGCTTCATGGCCAGATCGTAGTCAACTTTGTGTCCGTCAAATTCCGGCCCGTCAACACAGGCAAATTTAACCTGACCGTCAACTACCACACGGCAGGCACCGCACATTCCGGTGCCGTCGATCATGATCGGGTTCATGGATACTATCGTAGGAATGCCGAGTTCTTTCGTAGTCAGGGATGTGAATTTCATCATGATGATCGGCCCGATGGCCACACAGACATCATAATGATGACCCTCAGCCACCAGTTTTCTGACCATGTCAGTACCGACACCTTTCATGCCGTAGGAACCGTCATCTGTTGTGATATAGACATTAGCGGCTACGCTTCTCATCTGCTGTTCATAGAAGATCAGGTCCTTGGAACGGGCTGCCATGATGACATCGGCCTTTACGCCATGCTCAGCCAGCCACTTGACCTGCGGATAGACCGGCGCAATGCCGACACCGCCGCAGACAAACAGATAGTTTCTCTGCTTCAGAACTTCGATGTCCTCTTTCACAAACTCGGAAGGCTGACCTAAAGGACCCACAACATCGGTAAAGCAGTCTCCCTCTTTTAACTGACTCATTTTGGCTGTCGATTCACCGACAACCTGGAAAACGATGGTAACTATGCCTTTTTCTCTGTCATAATCACATATCGTTAACGGTATCCTTTCTCCCAGCTCTCCGGTCCTGACGATCAGAAACTGACCCGGCAGACAGCTGCGGGTGATATAAGGAGCTTCTACATTCATCAGCCAGTTCTTTTCTGACAGATGTTCAACCTTGGTAATTCTGTACATGACTTCCTCCTTATCTATAAGTTGGCGGCACCGATTATGCCTGCCCTGGAACCCAGCTTGGCAACTTCCAGTACCGGAATGTCGCTGTGGGATCCGCCGAAACATTCATTCTGCATCATTGTTCTGATATCATCCAGCAACAGCTCGGCGTAAGGAGACAGATTGCCTCCCAGCAATACCAGCTGCGGCCTGAAGATGTTGACGATATTGACAACACCGGTTCCCAGCATGTGGATGTATTCCTTTACCACTTTGACCATGGCTTCATCATTATTGCGGTAGCCTTCAAATACCTGTTTCAGGGACACTTCATGTCCTGCTTCCTGACAGGCAGCTGCCAGTAAGGCCGGTATGGAAGCATAGGCTTCCAGACAGCCCTTTCTGCCGCAGGTGCATTCTCTGCCGTCACTTCTGACTGTCATGTGGCCCAGTTCACTGCCGCCCATGATGCCGCCTTCAAATATGTGTCCGTTGAGGATGATGCCTCCGCCTACCCCGTTACCCAGGGTAAACATGACGACTTCACTGTGATCTTTACCTGCCCCGGCGATCTGCTCACCTAAGGCTGCACAGTCAGCGTCATTGGCGATCCTGACCGGACACGGGATGACACTTCCCAGCTGTTCGACCAGATTGACATTATTCCAGCGGATGTTATTTGAATATATGACCGTACCCTTTCTGCGGTCGATCGTTCCCGGAACACCCACACCTACTCCAACGCACTGTTCCAGAGGAACACCGTTATTCTCCAGAATGGACAGTACCTCTTCGCTGACTTCCTCAAGAATGGCCTTGGCCCCTCTTTCCGGTCTGGTCATAAACTTTTCCTGGGATATCAGTTTATTGTTTTCATCAATCAGACCTATTTCAGTCTCATATGAACCTATTATTACTCCGACTCTCATCGGATTCGTTTTCTCTCTGATGGTCGTTAACAGGGCATCACATCTGCCTTCGATCTGATAGTCACCGCTGCCCGCTGTTATCATGAAGGAGTCACCCTTGACAAACGGCATCTTTTCACCTCTTGATGTCAGAGTTCCTTCACCGTCCGTGATCATGATGGACAGAAATGAACTGTCCGTAACGGTTCCCTGCAATCTGTAGCGGCTGATGCCGTCCAGATTGACTCTGTCAACGGTAAAGTAGTCACAGTCAGCGATATGCGGGAAACCCGGATTATCCCGGGCCGGATGAACTCTGTTGGTTACCGCCAGAGCTTTCTCAACGTGCAGGTCACGAGGCTTGCCGTTTTTATCAATGCGTCCGTAGTCATAGATACGGTAAGTGACATTGGAGTTCTGCTGGATCTCAGCGATCAGTATGCCTTTTCCGATAGCATGCAGCGTGCCTGATTCAATGAATAAGGTATCACCCTTATGGACCTCAACCTTATTGAGAACTTCCACTAAGGTGTTGTTTTCGATTCTTTCACGGAATTCTTCCTTGGATATGCTCTCTTTAAAGCCGTAATAAAGGAAAGCTCCCGGTTCCGCATCCAACACATACCACATTTCCGTTTTACCGTACTGTCCTTCATTCCGTAAAGCATAGCCATTGGACGGATGGACCTGAATGGACAGATCATCCCTGGCATCAATGAACTTTATCAGTATCGGGAATTCACGGAAACGGCGGCAGTTGGTTCCCAGAACTTCAAAGCCTTCCTTCGCAATATATTCATTAAGAGTCTTACCCGCATAACTTCCGTTGGCTATTACCGACGGTCCGTCAGGATGGGCAGAGAGCACCCAGGCTTCGGCGCAGATGTCTCCGTCATATTCATAATGGAATTCGTCCATCAGACGGCGTCCGCCCCAGAGATTGTATTTTAATGACGGTTTAAGCTTGAGTATGCTCATACAGTTCCCTTCTATTCTTTTTAAAGAAATCCGTTACACATTAATTATATACTAACCTGCAGCGTATTCCTTAATAATATTTGTTCCTTTACGGTGATTAAAACCCCTTGACCTTTTCCAGTACCTTCACTATTTCCAGCGATGCTTTCTCAGACATCACCGGACTTTCACACAGACCGAGTTCAGCACATTTTACAGCTTCATTGACCTCGCCGGTAAAGTCGCTGTCCTGTTCCACTTTTATCTCTTCCTTTGTTCCGTCATTATAAAAGACAGTTGCCTCCGTACCCTTCCAGAAGTTTATTATCTCAATTCTGCCCTTTTCACCATATAATATGCCCCTATTGGTATTAGGGTCGATCCAGCTGCACTTTACGTTGGCTGTGATGCCGTTTTCATATACCAGATAGGCCGTCATTTCGATGTCACACGGCAGACCTGCTTTTTCAACAGAGGTAATCGTGAAATCTTTGATCTCGCTGTCAGCGTAATAGTTCGCAAAGGCCAGCGGATAACAGCCGATGTCATACCGGGCCCCACCCATCGTCGGTTCATTCTTTCTGTCATCTTTCATCTGATGGTAATCAGACACACTGCAGTACTGACCGTAGATGTGGGTTATCTTCCCGATCTTTTCATTAACGATCGGCTTAAGCAGGCGGTTCAGTACCGTGAAACAGGTCTTATGCGCTTCCATCAGCAATCTTCCCTGTCTGCGGGCTAAGGCAAACATCTCTTTTATCTGTTCTTCATTGGCCAGAATAGGCTTTTCGCATATTACATGCTTACCGCTTTCCAAAGCTCTCTTTATCAGCCCGTAATGAGTTTCATTGATGGTCGCAATGTAAACCATGTCGACATTTTCATCAGAAAAGACTTCATCATAATCCATGTATTTACAGTCAGGAAACTTAAGAGAAAACTGTCTGGCCCTCTCCTTATCCCTGGCAGCCACGGCATAAAGGTTTCCCTGAGAAAACATGATTCCTCCGGCAACTCTGGTGGCGATGTAACCGCATCCTATTATCGCTATGTTCATGATACAGACCTCCGTTTTCATTCTTTCACATTTAACAGGACCGTGCAAACAAAACGCCTGTGCTGCAGACAGAAAAAAGCCATCGTTTTCACTGAACTAGTAAGATAAAAGTAGACATGGAAAAAGTCAAAGGGCTTAATCCAAAGTCTACTTTTTCTTATGATGAAATAAAGGAGGAACAAATATGGCGATAGGAAGACCCAAAGGCGTAAAGAACAGAGAGTACAGTAT
>JAFQZR010000009.1 GCA_017405785.1 Erysipelotrichaceae bacterium | reverse complement strand
GCCAGACCGGTGATCGCATTCTTTGCGACTACCTCGTTCAGTCTTGCTTTTATTGGACTGTTATCATCAATCAGTTTATTAACTTCTATGATGGAAGTTCTCATATCCACTCCCCCTGAAAGGTACAGAATAATATAGTTCAGGAATGTATAAAAGCTTGAAATATACTTCTTCTTATACTCTCCTTTGTTTACAATTCTGTGGATGAATTCCCAACATATGAACAATATCGCTACAGCAAATCCCACAACCGGTAAACCTATCGCAAAAAAGATACCATACCCTATTGCGGCATATATGCAGCTTCTTAATACATCCTTCATCAGTTTCTCAGGAGAATCATTCTTTATACCATTGCCTGTAGTCATGTAATGGAGTTTATCCTTGATCCATTCATTTGCCATCATTCTGTCAAAGATGGAGGCATTGATATTTGGAACGTTAGAGAAATAACTTAACTTGCGTCTGGTTGGCTCATACTGAATGATCAGCGCCAATACGCATGCCAAAGCCATTACATACATTATTGAGATAATAACGTCTTTTATCATCGTTTATACCTCCTTCACAGCACTGCTCGCCTGTCTGTCCAGTACCCATTGGCCAAAGAAACCGAATGCCATGATACCGCACATCAGGATCTGACTCATGGTATCACTGTAGAATGTGCCGGTTATCTCATCTGTCCATAAGGAATGTATGACCGGTGCAGCGAGCAGAATCAGGATGAAGATCGCTTTTGCACCGATAACGGAGTTTATCTTGTCTCTCAACAGCTGAACATTATCAATGATTGCCAGCATGCTTCTTTGGATATTGTTCAACGCTGTTATAGTTTTATCCGTACCGATATTATGATTTATTCTCAGAATGGTAAGGGTCATTTTGAAATAGATATTATCTGATAACCTGATTGCTTTATCTAAGGATTCTTCAACACCGTCGCCAAGTCTGATATCGCTGATGATCTTATTCATCATCTTGCGGATCTGAGGATCCAGGTCATCCTGTTGGGATGTCATGATAAGAGCTTCCCTTGTTGAGTTGGTTGCGTTCAGGCTTGACTGTAATATCGCAACAAACTCCTTGTAACTCATGGCATCATCAACTGTTTTCTTCAGCAGCATTGGTGTCTTCATGAACAGATATGGCAGAAAACACGATAATGCTCCGGTAAAGATTGCCACCATCTGCGATCTTATCGTTAACATATATAAGATATATATGAATACCCCGCTGAATGCTGACAGTATCAGAAATACCGTTGTATTTATCGGCAGTTTACCATTTCTCATGGAAGAAAAGAAGTCACCTTTGAAGGAGAAGTCTTTCTTCCTTTTTACTGCTCCGAGATATACTCTTTTATTCCTCATACGCAACTCCCCTTTCATAGAAGAGTTCCTTCAGCTCCTGGGGCAGTTTCTTGTGAATGAACTGATCATCTTTTCTGTCGTATTCAACAAGATTGATCATCTGACTGTTTTCAGATACAAAGTCGATTGATGTGATAACCCTTTTCTTAGCGATCTCATCCCTCTTCATCTGAATGATGATGTGAATGGAATGGTCAAAGTCATCCAGGTTGGAATTGTATGGGGTGTTATTGGCTGTTGATGCCAGTTTACTCATACGGGCACGACATCTCTTCGGGTCGTTAGCGTGTATGGTAGCACAGACCCCGTCATGGCCAGTCTGTATGGCATTCATGAAGGTATCAGCGACCTGAGGTGTTCTTATCTCACCAACGATGATCCTCTCTGGAGATCTTCTTAAGATATGGACCAGCAGGTCTGCCATGGTGATCTCGCCTTCTCCTTCCAGATTGGCTTTTCTTGTTTCCAGCTGCAGCCAGAATTCTCTGTTGAGCTGTAGTTCAATATTATCTTCAACACTCTCTACGTTTTCGTTTTCCGGAATATACTGACTCATTGCATTTAAAAGCGTAGTCTTCCCAGAAGCTGTTCCACCGGAAACCAGGAAATTCAGTCTTGCATTTATGATGGCAACCAGCAGTTTCTTTATCTCTTCATCCATGGATCCGAATTCTATCATCTTATCCAGAGTGATCCTCTCTTTTCTGAACTTTCTGATGTTCATGGTGTATCCGTTTGGAGACAGAGTGGATGCACTGACTGCTATTCTGGAACCATCCGGTAATCGTCCGTCTTCAATAGGATTGGCATTATTAAGTGTTCTGCCTATTCTCCCTAAAGCATTATCAATATATGATTTCAACTTTTCGGATGAATCAAATCTGATATCAGATAAGACATTCTTACCATCTTTCAGATACCAGATCTTATCTGGGGCATAGACATATATTTCCTCTATTTCGTCGTCGTCCATTAAAGGCTGTAGGATTCCATAGCCGCTTAGTGCGATCATGAAATCTTCTATTACTTTCAGTTTTAGATTATTGGTCCTGAAAATAATGTTGTTTTCATTTATATAGTCAATGATGCTGTTTTTGATGTTTCTTTCGAGATCTGAACCTCTGGTGATCTCTACCATCTTCAACTCTCTGTCATATTTCTCGGCAATAACACTCTTAAGTTTTTCATTCAGTTCAGAAACATTGTCTTCCGTTATCAAAGTAGAAGATGGAAGAGCGATCAGATCCATTTCTTCATAATTGGTATTTCTCATCATCTTCCACCACCTCTATTTTCTTTTCTTCTTGATGTCAGGCACTGCATTAACAAAGTACCTGTTGAGTTCCCTGTCGATCTTCTTATTATGTTTAACCGCCATCTCCTTTGTTTCATTCAAAAGATGCTTGTCGACCGGAAGCTCAATGATTCTGTCTTTATCAAATTTGGATCTGATAATGTTAACATCATCAAACTCCGTCTCATTGTGTCTGGTATCGATACGGTTAATGATTACTGACACCCTGCTGTCATCTTTCAGCTGACCGATCTTATGCAGCAGATGATTTGTTGACGCGATCTTTCCATCTGATACCAGGATGATCTTGGTTGCCTCCTGCAGCGCAATATCATAACAATATCCGCCAAACTTGGTAACATCGATGAAAACGGCATCGAACTGCTCTTTTAATCCGTTCAATACAAATCTGTACATCTGTGCGATCTCGCTGGTCGAATATCTGCGGTCGGTAAATTCATAGATATCCACCTGGCTTGTCGGCATGACATAAACGCCGTTTACCGGAAAACAGTAGTCAATGATTTTATTCTTGTAATTGTTTATATCAAGGTGTTCATTTTTCTTTTCCAGAAACTTAAGAACACACTCATGAATACTAAGATTTGGCTTATCGATCCCAAATTTTTCACCCAGATCCCCTGCTCTGGAGCTGAAGTCCACAGCACACACTCTTTTGTCAGGATTCTTCTTTGCATAGTTCTGAGCCATAATGGCAGAAAGAACGGTAGTACCTACCCCTCCCTTTACACCGTACAAGGCAAAGGTCTGATTGCCGGCTGAAGAATTCTGCTGCTGTTCCAGAGTCTTGATCGAACTGATACTTACCTGTCGGGCAAAGTCCGCCGGAGACATGTCATATGTAAAATAATTAACGCCTGATACACCCGGGAAATCGATCTTTCTTTCATATCCCGCAGTAATGACTGCTTTATGTTGGTTGACTGCTACTAAAGAGGCAATATACGCCACATCAGCTTCCGAACATCTGTCTATGGCAATGATATCTGCATTGCCGATATCCTGTTCACCTGCAGAAGGATAGATTCCAACTACGTTGTACTTCCCATCAGAAATAATATTATTGAAACTTCTGTCGGTAATACCGTAGAAACCAAGCAGCCTTGGCTTAACTGTTTCCTTCTTTGGCTTCTGCTTGCTTTCAAGTTTGATAAGCGGTTTCTTTTCAACCGGGGCCTCTTCGTTTGGTTTTGCGGTATGAACATCCAGCTTATCGACAATATTAGCAAATGTAGTCGGTTCCTGCAGTGCCCATAACAGATCACTGGTTATCTTCTTATCGATCGCCATGTCGTTCATCTTATCAGGGTTACAATCAGGATTAACGATGTCATAGACACCGTATACAAGCATCTGCTGATACAGTTCATCTACCGGCAGATTTGGATAAAGAACGATGAGTCTGACTCTCTGCGGCAGCTGCACCTTCAGATACTTCACAGCTTCAAGAAATTCTTCTTTTAAGGCTGTGTGATCCAGAACTACTATATCAAGATACTCCATTCGGAAAACAGGAGTTACTTTGTCCTGGAATGTTCTTAATGACATTTCCCCTTCAACAGTCGCAATTGGATTGTTGATGATCCTTCTTAAAGAACCAGCATATTTGTTACAGATAATGGCAATGTTATTCATACTAGTTGCCACCTCCGATGCCGTTCTCTTCGTTGAATTCATCGACCAGATTTACCAACGGATTACCATTGTTATCCTCAACTACCGGGTCTTTCTCGGCAGTTGCCAGAAAATTCTCAAGGAACAGATCTCTGGCAGTTATGCCTGACAGTTTGATCTCATTCATATCAAAGTTCTTCACGATATATGTTTCGCCAACTGAAATGGCCGTCACTGTTCTGATGGCGTCCTCTTTTGGCAGTTCAACATCAACCTTGGCAAGATATCCGTTTTCATATGTTACATGTACAATGGTTCCTATTGTATTGATGCCAATAGTAAAAGCATTCTCTCCTTCAACTGCGTTATCGGAAAAGAAAACGATCAGATTTACCAGATCTCCTGATTTGATCCCATTTACACAGTGCAGGTAATCTACAGGAACCGACACAACGATATGGCCCTTGTTATCAGCAGGTTCCTCACTGTAAGCATCAAGTGCAGTTAAAGGAAATGGTGTATTTGCCGGAATATCTATGGCAGCGACCTTTCCTACTGCATACTTATCCTCTCTTATAGCGTTCTTATGCGCTGTTTTTACTATTCTTCTGTTTGTTATGTTTTCTGGTGTGATAACTGTTCCTGCGGTAACGGAATTCTTCAGTACCGGCACTTCCTCAGTTAATGTAAAGAATACTGCTATGCATGTACAGACGACTGCGATCATTGCCAGCAACAGTTTCATGATCTTATTCTGCATATAAAAAATACCTCCTGATTAAACACTGATTAATTCGTGTTATTATAGAAGGCTAAAATCATATTCTATGGTTTTTACTTATATGTCGTTTAATTTACAAACCAGTCAAAATATAGGTTTTGTAACTTTTGGTGTAGTTTGTAAATCCTGTTATGTTCGTTAGACAGGCGATTGGCAATTCGTTGGAATTTCATCTGTCTTTGCCAATCGTTTTCTATATATAGATAATCTATATAACATTGATGTGCCCAATAGTTTCTCAGTTCCCTTATTCTATCGAGCTCTTCATAATCTGCCTGTGATAACCACGGATCTCCATCACTCTCATCAAGTCTTTTCAATTTGTTAAGTGTATTCCCTAAATTTGATGTTTCTAGCATATCCATTTCATCATCAAAATCCTCAGTAGACATCCCTGAATAAATTCGTTTAAGATCAAATTCAATACACTGAAAGTATTCTATGATTTCGCTATGTAATATCCTGAACTGCTCTTCTGTCATCTTCTTACCTTTCTTTCTGCTTCTTCTTTTGTCTTAAAAAATCTATTCTCTCTTGCTCTAAATCCGCCACCTGTTTCTGGAAGCTTAACCGTAACAAATCCCCCAGAATCATTAATTACCTGAGCTTCTTTGACATAAATAGCCGATTGTACAAAATATACAGTTTCTCCTTTTTCAAACTTTTTTGGCATTATTCTGTCCCGTTTTCCAATATTATTCTATAAGATTTTGCCCCCTTTTCCAAAGCAAAAGCAGCAGTTTTCTGCTGCCTAGTGCTGATTATAGTTAAAGATATCGAAGAAGTACTGCAGTGCCTCTACTTTGCTCATGCCTGAATCCATCTTCTGATCAACGAATCTCTTAACTGCCTTTGAAGCATTTGCTGTATCGCTGACCAGGAAGTTATAGAACCGGTTGGCTCTCGTTGTATTCAGTACTGCTCCCTTGCCAAACATGCTGTCATACTTGGCAAAGATATAATCATAATCAATCAGATCTCCGTTTGACAGATAGTGCTTGCCTAACTCGATAACAAGGTCACTTTCTGTTTCATATACGTTACCCGCTCTG
Source organism: Erysipelotrichaceae bacterium (assembly GCA_017405785.1). GTDB lineage: Bacteria > Bacillota_I > Bacilli_A > Erysipelotrichales > Erysipelotrichaceae > RUG521. Next base: position 11,593 of record JAFQZR010000009.1, on the reverse strand, counting down.
TCAGTTATCTTTACTGATAACAGTGCGCTGTATGTGCCTGATGCATTAACCGTTGCCTCGTTAACAATAGGGATTCGAGTAATTCTTGGATCAGTATCGCCTGCTAGCCATCCAGTATCATAACCGGTAGAGGCAAGCTTTACTCTGTACTGCCATGAGGCAACACCGGAGTAATCATCGCTGACTTTAATGGTTATTGAACTGCTGTCAGTTGTGACAGACTGGATTGACGGTTTGACCTTATCGATCTGCGGAACTATCAGCATGTAATTAGCCTTATTCCCTGCCCCATCGATCACCTGGATCTTATAGCCATCTGTAATCAGCAATCTTGACGAGATGCTGAAGGTAACATCAGCAGATAATGTCTGCTCAAGGAAATTGCTGGTGAAGGTCTTGATGGTTCTAATCTTGGAATTACTGCGGTTGAGAAGATTGACCTCCTTTATTCCTGACTGATTGTCAGTAATATGAGCAGTAACTGTTACTGTTCCGTTAGTAAAGAATTTGGCATCAAGTTCGATATTACTGTCGGTATTAGCCGGCGAATATGTTACCGCTGAAGAAGTAGGATAATAAGTCGTATTGCCGAAAGCGTCCGGGTTCAGTTTATAATTGGTAACCTTTGGTGCTTCGGTATCCTTATCAATGTGAGTAACAAGAATAGTTGCATCATCATTCCCCGCCGGAATGACCATAGGGTCTACTCTGAGTTCCTTGTCAGATGTTGTTGTGGCGTCAGTAACTTTGACTTCATGTCCGATCGGTACCGCAACAGACTTGCTTTCGGATCCTGATGGCACGTTAACTGTATATGCCGTTCCATCAACAAGAATCTTAACGGTATCGTTGTATGACTTATTATCTTTCTTAACAATGATGTTTCTGGTAATGACTCTCCAATTAGCTGTAAATACCTTACTGCCAGTACTGCCCTTTGCGATCGATCCGGCAGGTGTCCAGGATACAAATTCGTATCCTGTTCTGGTCGGTGCCTTAAGAGTTACGGCATCCTCAATGGTATATGTGGCCGGGTTGTCCGGATGATTGGTTCCGCCATCCAGGATATATGTAATTCGATACTGGATCGGTGTCCAATGTGCATATAATGTCTCTCCAGCCTGTTTTGGTGCATACGGAGAGTTAGCCGTGCCGACTTTTGTACCACCTGTTTTTGCGGTATACCAGCCATCGAAAGTATAACCTGTGCGTGTTGGTCTTGGAAGTGTGATCGTAGATGAAGATGTTGTATCTGTATACTGAGCATACATTACAACATCGGCATCTTTTTTATAAGTACCACCTGAACTGTAATTTGTTCCTGATCCATCCGCTTTTGTGTTCCACTTGCTGAAGGTATATTTATGAGTGATCCTGAAGCTGATTCTGTCATTCTGGGCTCCAGTTGATGATCCTCCATTAGCGTCGAAATAAACGACTGATGGATTTACTGAATCGCTCTTTGTTGGTTTTGTGCTGCTTAATGTCAGATCAACTCCCTTTGTTTTTTTCTGACTATTTGGAGCACTTGTGCCTCCATTGGCATCATACGATACGGTGAATTCTGTCTGAGTCCAGTGGGCATACAGTGTCTCTCCGTTTTCCGGAGGTGTGTAGGTATCTCCAGCGCCTCCTCTTTTTGTACCTCCGGTTTTGGCGGTAAACCATCCGTCAAAGGAATACCCACTTCGTGATGGTGTTGGCAGTTTTACAGTTCCAATAGTCTTTTCTGTCGAATACTGAGCATATAAAGTCGCGCCTGAATTGGCGCTGTAGGTACCTCCTGAATTGTAGTTAGTACCTGAACCGTTCGCTGAAGTATTCCACTTGCTGAAAGTATACTTGGTCGTAACTGTAAAACCGACTTTATCATTTGTGGCTCCAGTTGATCCTCCATTTCCGTCAAATGTTACATTCTTATTTGCGGTAGAGTTGCCCCTGGTCGGCTTTGTCGAGCTGAGTGTCAGATTGACACCGTATGTCTTTGTCTGATTGCCGGGAGCACCTGATCCGCCGTTAGCATCATATTTGATCGTATATGTATTAACATTCCACTTTGCATACAGATTGACCGTTGCTCCGTTTGTGGTCGAAAGGTCTTTTACCGATTGCTGATCACTGTATACAGCGCTACCGGATGCGCTGGTTGCCCAGCCGGCAAACGAATATCCGGTTTTGGTAAAGGCGTTCTTTGTCAGCTTCTGAGAAACACCCACGGTAAAGGTCTGATTGCTCATACTGCCGCCGGTATTTCCGTTTCCATTGAATACGACTGTATATTTCTTTTCAGCGGCCTTGGTTGAAAACTGCACTTCCTTATTTGATGTGATATTGGATAGCGACTGACTGCCTTTTGATATATACGCAGTATAACCGGAGTTTGCTGACATGCTTGTTATGTTGTAGTAGGAATTATAATCAATGCTCATGACAGTAGATCCACCTGGAGACAATGTAGTGTTCTTTCCGTTGGGGACTTTCCCTGTCTTAACGGTAAAGTTTACCGGAACACTTCCAACGTTTCTGAATGTGATATCTATGCCTGACATGTCCAGATAGACCGTATCATACCAGCCGATATTGGAATACTTTGATGCCTTGACCCCACTTGTTTTTACATTGACCTTGGCTGCAGTCTTCCCTCCTGAAAGGCTTCCCATGCTCCAGCAGTCTGTCTGACCATTAGCAGCAACTGTATATGTTTTCTTTGTTGTACTGTATGGAGTTGTTGTCACATAATCCTGGAATATTTCAAAAGTGACTTCCACAGTAACACTGATATTTGTTCTGTTTTTCAAGGTAAACCTGAAACTCTGACCAACCTGACCGGCAAAAACGGGAGTTACACATCCTATGAACATCCCGATCATTAATATCATTGCCATAAAGGCTTTTTTCATTCTTTTTCTCATAATAAAACCACCTGCCTTCGGTGGCTTATTATAGATTTTCTCTTTTTATGATTCTGTCAGGACGATGTAATACCCTATTCCATCATCACCATACAGTTTTCCGGAAGTTTCTCCGATCAGAAATCCTTTCGTAACGACCTCCGCCTTCCACCGGAAAACACACTTCTCCCCGTCTGAAGCTGGCGCATTGCACTTGACATCCTGCATCGGCATGACTGTATAAGTAAAGGTGTCTTCTCTGTACGGTTTCTTCGAGCTTTCGTTTTCGTATCTGTAGAATGTAACCTTTACGACTGCATTTCTGTTGGTATTATTCTCCAGATAAAAGTATGGGATCTCCTTGCTGTTATTATGAACATACAACCAGAATGTTCCACCAAGTAATGACAGCAGTAACACAATTACTACATAATCGCCAAATCTTTTTTTCTTCTTCATGTTTATTCTCTCCCTTCCGGTCAACATACATCATTATAGAGTCTTTACATACTCAAATATTTGATATGGTTAAATTATAAATCTCGTCTTTTTCATTGTCAATACTCCTACTCATATTTTTGAGTATGTATTCACAAACAAAATAAAAAGACCCGCTTACAGGGAAACGGATCCCGATTATTTACCTGATACTAGACACAGGCATTGGTTGCAGCATCGTAGGTCTTGCCCTGTAAAGCACAGTCGATCTGCTGATCTAAGCTGTCACCGGCTGACTGCAGAGAACTGTTCATCTTACCGGCAAATAATACGATAGCTGTTACGATGACGCCTAAGACAACTACCAGAACAACAGTATATTCGATACCTTCAAGACCGCTGTTGTCCATCAGCTTGTCCTTAACGCCCATTAACATTTCCTTCATTTGCTAATCACATCTCCTTTGTTTCTCTTTGCGGCTACTTACCGCCTCCGGCCTGACATAATCGTAATATTTCAGGCTCGATCTCAATATTCGCATAAACTCTCATATCCCCGGCGATAAGTAAGCCCTGTCCTACTCCAGAGTTTTTGATCAGAGTCTGCTCTCCATCATTTAACTGAAACAGACTGCATATCTTCTGCAGGTCTGTTGCATCACTTTTCATAATCAGCTTGGTTGCTGCATTGTTCAGTATGGCTTCGCCATATCTGGCGACTTCCGGATGCAGGAAGTCACTGATGTTCTGAGTCATGATCCACAGACCGCTCAGATACTTTCTGGCTCTTTTACATAACTGCCCCAGGAATTCGAAGGTTGCCTGAGAGCCTTTATTGATGAACAGATGTGCTTCATCAACCGCCAGAAGGCTTCTCTCTGCCCTGTTTTTCGTCAATGCCAGCCAGATATACTGGGTGATATTGGAAAACTGGGCGTTTTTTACATTGTCAGGCATGTTCAGCAGTTTATGAACATTGATAACGTTGAATCGATTATTCAGATTAACGTTTGTATGACCGTTGAACAGATATCTGTCTGTTCCGACAAGCGCACTGTTCAGAAAGATCAGTAACTGATCATATATCTCTTTCTGTCCTGTCTGAGCTTTTTCTTTTCTTTCCTTAAGCACTTCACCAAGGTCACTCATCGTTGGATGCTCTTCATTTCTCATGGTTCTGGGATCGCTTGATTCATCCAGCCCTTTTCTTCTGTATGTCTCATAAAGGCTGTCTTCTAATAATGCCAGCTGAGACATGCTCAGTTCAGGAATATAAGTCTTGAACCATCCTTTCAACCAGGAGATCTTACTGGAAACAGAACCCTTGAACTCCCTGCTTTTCTGCATAAGGTCTTTTATCTCCTCAACAGTCAGGTCATCCAGTTCTTCAGGATAATCAGTTAATTGAAGCGGGTTGATGATGCTGCGGTTGCCGTTGGCATCCACTCCACCGGAAGCATCGATGATGTTTCCCTTAAAGTATTCTGCCAGCACCAGATATTCCTCTTCAGGGTCAAGGACATACATCCTGGTTCCCTGAGATAGTTCATGGACCATCATGGTCTTAACTGTCGCTGACTTACCGGATCCCGGCTTTCCAAGGATCGTATAATTATAGTTTGTTTTCGAATTGGATTTGCTCCAGTTATCGATGAATACAGGATTGCCGGTCTCATCAAATCCCAGATATATCCCTGTTGGGTCATTTATGCCGAAACTTGGAATGATGCCTAATCCGGCATAGAAGACATCTGATGGCATCGTTAATGAAGTGAATTCGGAATACCTGTTATCACAGATGGGAGTGCAGGCATCAAATCCTTCCTCCATCTTGTAAGGGATCCTTCTTAAGACAAATCCATAGCCTGAAAGTCTCCCTTCAACTTCTCTGCATTTCTGGATCAGTTCATCACCTGATGCCGCAAAAACGACAATATAGACCGTCACTTTGACAATGTTGACGTTGTCAGACATGATTCTCTGGGAGAACTCCATCATTCTGTCGATCTCCGCCTGTGCACCTAACGCTTCTCTTTCCTTGGTGTCTATGGTCTCAGAAATATGTACTCTCTTTTCTCTGACCGAATAGTCGACGGAATCAAGCAGCTCTTTTTTGTCACCGGTTTCGTTATAGATGACGACCATGGTGTTTTCAATGGATGACACTGCTCTTTTCAGCCACTTCAGATCGCCTGAAGAAGGATAGGAAAAGATGCTGTAGACTGTGCAGACAGCATTCTCCAGCTGAAAATCTGTTTTATTAAATTCGATCATGGAAGGACATACTCTGTCTTTCCATGTATTCGTTACTGTTATATCCATGCTTTTCTTTTTCATAGGCATCTTCTCCAAACCAGAAGTATTATAGAAGTCTTACAAAACAATAAAAAAACAGCCAATCGTTCAAACGTTCAGCTGTTCGTGTATTAGCTACAGCAGGCCTTCGCCTTACTTAAGTACATCTCTTCTCTTATGTTCCGCCACCAGGAAGATCAATGTGAGCCATGGGTTGCGACCCCATGACGGTTGACCCGCGATCCCTGCAGGGGATTGTCTACCCCCAACTTTCATCCACCATCCACAATTTCTATGCATTAGCAGTGCATGGTATAAAACTGGAGCTGTTTCTGTTTTCGTTGCTTTGGACTACTCGAACCCTAACCTCTGCTTATAGCTGTGTTACCAGCATCAACAACGACACTACTGCCTTATTGCCTTACCAGGGTCTGAACATGCTGGCAAAACATATCCCTTACCTGGCTTATTCTCAACATGAGCGTCTATTGCGGCAGCGCAGAGAACGGTGCGTTTACAAGCGAGATGACCAGCACCTGCTTCCCGAAGACTGACAGTTCTGTCAGCAGCACATGCCATCACTGGCATATGCTTCCTTCCCGCAGGGTATCCTCTGCAGTTCTGTTTCTTCCCTTACGGAAACAGTCTCAGCCACATGGTGTTGTGTCTGCACTGAGTTGCTGTATCAAACATTGTGATCTATTATAGCCGTTTCTTATCCAAGGATCCCTGTATCAATTCTGGATTCCGGAATGTGTTTATATAGACAACCATCCGGATACTTGGAATTAACGACATAGATGTCATAACTTGGCGGTCCCGGATTGAAGAACGTTCCATAGGCATCTATGATGTAAACTTCGCCATACATGTATTCTCTTTCATCCGTTTCCTCATTATAAACTGAGAATCTAACCTTCTGACCTACACTGAATCTCGGTCTTCCCGGTATTCCTCTGTTTTCTGATAAACTTTCCAGCATATTTTCTCCTTCCACCTGTTCAGGTGGAGTCAGCCCATTGCCGGCTCCACCCCAATGTTTTTCTTATGCGATCTGGTTATATAAACCAGTATAGATCCCATAAAGCTGACAGATCTGAATACTGGTCAGTCCTGTCTTCAGATCATGACCATCTACCGTTCCTGTCCATCCACCCAAAACTCTTCCTTCTTTAATGAAGACCACATAAGGAACATACATCTTATCAGTCTTCAGAAAGTCTCTGAAGTGTTCCAGGGTCAGATCATAGGTACTGTTCCCTTCGACTCTCTCTTCACGGGCTACATCCACGTAGTAGATAGAGACCGCATCATTATTGTTGTAACTGACAGCCCCGAGAACCGGTTTGGCTGCCGTACAGTATGGACAGTCATTGAATCCATAGAACAGGATCACCTGATCATCATCCCAGTGATTCATGGCTTCATCAAAACTTATTACCTCCCAGTTGACTGTATCATCGTAGCTGGGAAGTATCTTTGGCTCCTCCTGCTGCCTGGAATCATTGATTCCCAACAGGAAGCCGGCAATAAATGCCATGATCAGGATGATCGGTAAAAGAACGGTTTTTGTATTGACACTGTTACTCATAATCTTAATCCTCCATTTTCTGAATTCATAAGATTATAGAAGTCTTTACTGTGCTCTTGCCCAGTTTCTTTCAAACAGTTCCGGAATGGTCTCTTTAACGATGTTGTTGCTTTCGGCTTTAAGACCGTTGAAGTTCAGGACCAGATTCTTATTCACCTTAACGGCTGTGATCAGGTCTTCATCAATGAAGTTGTTATAGACCGCATTCAGCACCCTTCCGATGATCTCCTGTCTTGAAGCTTCCGGATACTCATTAAGGATCTTTGAAAATTCCTTTCTGACCACCGGTTCAGTAATGTAGATATTGGCTATCTTCTTTTCCCAGTTGGCTTCCTTTAAGTCATGATTCTTCATTCTCAGCTTTGACTTGGTATTGAAGAACTCTTCGGCTACGATCTTGGCCCAGGTAGTTCTTCCGTATTTGTTCTTATAGTCATAGTTCTTGATGACGATGCCTTCACCGATCTTATCCTCAGGGACCAGATAGTGGTTGTTCTTCATCACTTCGATCAGCTGTTCCTCAGTCGGATCTTCAATGACTGCCAGATTCGGGATATAAGGCAGATCGAATTCCTCAAGTAAGGGAACATATTCATCAAATGACAGATATCTTCCGCCTTCATCATTTGATTCGAAGACATCGAAGATATAGAAACGCTGCCAGGCAGTATCGTTGTAATACTTGATGCTGTGAGGTATTAACCATTCGCAATAGACATAGTGATCTGGATGCCTGGTCAGATATTCTCTGACTCTTTCATCTCTGATGGCAGCGTTATAGAAACCGGCATTATCACTGGTCAGTGTCAGATCTCTCTTTCGGCTTCCGGCATGAACGATACCGTCATCGCCAAGATACAGAACACTGTTGGTACCGTCGATCTTCGGTTGGATATAGCACTTTCCTTTCAGTATTCCTTCGACTTCATCTCTTCCGAGTTTTTCGATGTGCTGATAACTCTTATACTGCATTGTCTTTACCTCCTTCCCTTGTTTACAAGACAATCATATCCGTTTTCCTTCTTTTCGCAGGGTAAGAAAACGGACATTGGTGAACTGCCTTATTATAGTTGTCTGTCCCCGCTCAGACATTATTTTTTTCTGGTAGGAACAGCTGGATTTGAACCAGCGACCTCTCGATTATCGATCGAGTGCTCTACCTCTGAGCTATGCTCCTGTTGGTTGCAGAAGAGGGAGTCGAACCCTCCTGATACAGCTTATGAGGCTGCTGTGGAACCGCTCCAGCCATTCTGCAATATGGTGCACGATACAGGAATCGAACCTGTAACCCCCTGATTAAGAGTCAGATGCTCTGCCGGTTGAGCTAATCGTGCGTTTGGTGCATTGGCCGGGATTCGGACCCGGGACTCCGAAATTAAAAGTTTCGTACTCTGCCGACTGAGTTACCAACGCATATGGACTCCCCACAGGGAATCGAACCCTGATCGCAGGTTTAGAAGACCCGTGCACTATCCGTTGTACTATAGGGAGAATCTGGCACGCTCTATAGGAGTCGAACCTATATCCTGAGTTTCGTAGACTCATATTCTATCCGTTGAACTAAGAACGTATCTGGCGCTGACTGCAGGATTCGAACCTGCGGTACATTTCTGTACGGCGGTTTAGCAAACCGCTGGTTTAACCCGCTCACCCAAATCAGCATTAATGGTGCCGTATGAAGGAATCGGACCCTCATCTTCTGCTTACAAGGCAGCAATAATAGCCATTATACGAATACGGCATTGGCGGCCCGGACGGGATTTGAACCCGTGTTCTCTACATTGACAGTGTAGTGAGATAGACCGCTACTCCACCGGGCCATTTGGCTTCTTCCCACCGACTTGAACGGCGGCCTTCACAGTCAAAATGTGACGTGCTCCCCATTACACCAGGAAGAAATATTGGAGTCCCATATCGGAATCGAACCGATCTCTTCAGCTTGGAAGGCTGAGGTATTAGCCACTATACCAATGGAACATCTGGAGCGGGATACGGGAATTGAACCCGTCTATCCGCCTTGGCAAGGCGGCACATTAACCACTATGTTAATCCCGCATATGGTCTCCTATAAAAGATTTGAACTTTTTCCCCTGGATCCCAAATCCAGTACGCTGCCAAGTTACGCTAATAGGAGAAACGGTCGTCCTACCCGGTTATGCTCCGGGATCACACGCTTATAAGGCATGCGCTCTGCTATTAAGCTATAGGACAATGGCACCCAGGCAAGGATTTGCACCCTGTCCTTACGGTTTTGGAGACCGCTGTGCTGCTGTTACACCACCCAGGTATTGGTCGGCAAGGTGGGAGTCGGACCCACAGGCGTCTGTTTCTAAGACAGACAGGTTTGCCAGTTTCCTTCACTTGCCGTTATTGGCGCCTGTCTGAGGTGTCGATCCCCATACCGGTTAAAGTACCCACTGTTTTCAAGACAGGTCTGCGAGCCGTCGCAGTTAAACAGGCATATTGGAGGTTCCGGTGAGATTTGAACTCACGGTCAGGGAGTTGCGGTCCCTTGCCTTGCCTCTTGGCTACGGAATCGTCATGGCGGGGACACAAGGAATTGAACTTTGATCATCTGTTTAACAGGCAGCCGCTCTGCCATTGAGCTATGTCCCCTTCTATGGTGGATCTTCTGTGTTACGCTCACAGCTCTTCTACTCTTCAGGCAGACGCTTTCACTAGATTAGCTTAAGATCCATTGGGTTGAGGCATGGGAGTCGGACCCATTAACACCTGAGCCACAATCAGGCCGCTGGCCGTTAGCGTTGCCCCAACATATTGGCTTCGGGTAATGGATTTGCACCACTGTCTTCTGAGTCAGAGTCAGAAATCCTGCTGCTAGACGAACCCGAAAGGTAAGGAGATGGACAGATGGCTATCCATCATCCTTGGTTATCACTAATATTTCTACTAAGGATACATTGAACAACTCGGCCAGTATGATCAGGTTGTCCAAAGTAGGAAGAGTCAGTCCTCTCTCCCACTTGTAGAGGGCCTGAGGCGTATTAAAACCAAGCACTTCCTGTACTTCCTTAACAGAAAGGTTATTAGCCCTTCTTAATCTGGTTATGTTCAGACCGGTATTGACCATATCTATTCTTGGTATAACGCACATACTTTTTCTCTCCTTTGCATTAAAAAACCACTCAACTGTTTGCACGTATGCAGAGATGAGTGGTCACTTCCCAAAAATAGATTTATGGCTATAGTTAAACTATATTACCTGAGACTGGTCACACATCCTGCAGCGTAAGCATCATTAAACAGACTACCATCACAAATATCCTTGGTAGCTGGCTGTACTTTATCGTTCTGTGTCATATGTGACCATCTACGTAATAATTCTGCCATGTGACCTAACTCCTTTCGTTCACGGAAATACTATAACACTCGATTTTTCATTTGTCATTATACCTGTAGTATAATTTCCCATCGTTTTTACAGGAATAATACCGTAAAAATGCGATTTATCACTCCGAGTACTGTCAGATGCAGAGGGTAGTAAAGGTAGAAAAACCACTTGTCCCCTTTCCCTCGCTGTTTATTATAGTTAGCCAACAGCGGTATCGATAAGCATACAAACAGTTGCAAGATCCTATACGGTAGAAACGTGTCAGTCATTATTGCAGCAACGATCCCACTTATGGCGATCGCAACTGCCTGGATTTTAAAGGAATGTCTGCAGAAATACAAAACTGCCGGCATTGTTAAAGCCAATACTCCCCAGTCTGCACAAATACTACATATAATCAGCAGAATAATAGGCAGTAATTTCCCCCATCCAGGTATTATATCTGTTTCTATCAGCTTGATAAGCAGAACCGATAATGCCAATGGCCACATCACACTTGTATATAACATGTGATATGGATAACCTTCATAGAAGCAGTAAGCAAAATGAGATATCAAAGCAAACACCAGCATTCTTCCAAAGTATCTTTTCCAGTCTTTAGTGTAATAGCACCCTTCAGCAACCATAAACCACATTATCGGAGCAGTTACCCTCCCAAAAACATGCATAAAATAAGGGAGAGCCATATTGTTTAAGGGCAGCAACCAGGCAATGTGGTCAATCGTCATAGCCACGATCGCTATCTTCTTAAGTTTAAACGCATCAAGATTTTTCATAATCTACCGTTCCTTTGATAGATTATAGAAAAAAAGGCATGTTGCCCTTACGTTAACTCACCGACAAATTGGGAATTTGTCAGCAAATATTATTACAGACAGAAAAATGCTTTTGTAATGCTCACCAATAGGGATCACACCCATTCAAAACAATCCTTACCCGCTCCAAGTTCAAAGTGGTATTTCACAAGACCTGTATCCACACCGGTAAAGATGCCGTTATCGCAGGAGATAGATACCTTATTTCCTT
>JAFQZR010000008.1 GCA_017405785.1 Erysipelotrichaceae bacterium | reverse complement strand
TTTATCGTTGAAGATTTGTGCCCACCTTTGTGCCATGAACTATGGAACAGGATATATCCGTTCGTTTATGCATTACAGAATGGAGCTTCGCTTGACTATGGAGATTGCCGTGCAAAAATGTTTGATGCAGCATGTCCGGATGAAGGAAGAGTTTGTATTCATGGAGAAGTGGCAGATTAACAGATTTCAGTTGCGGGAACTAGAACTGAATTATGCCGGAGGGGAAAAGAAATGGTGAAATACAAGATGATTGATCTGCCCAAAATCGCAATCATTGGTAAAGAAGGCTTATGCACGAAAGAAAAGAATGTGGTTCAGGATCTGTGGAAACAGGCCAATTCCAATTTCTGTGAAATTGCGGATCTTGGAATGAAAAACGCTGACGGTTCTTTTGTCGGATTCTGGGGAGCAATGAGCGATGAGACGATGTCTTTCATGCCCTGGACAGACGGTTTTTCAAGAGGCCTGTATCTGGCGGGAATCGAGGTGTATGAGGATACAGAAGTTCCAGCAGGGTGGGTAAAATGGATCTTGCCGGCCAGAAAATATCTTGTTACAGAGGTCGATCCAAACAGCTATGCAGAAACATTCAGAAGTGTGATCGACGATCTTATTCCGGAACTGGGAATGAAACTTGCAGGTGCCGTATGCGATTTTGCGGAACCCGCAACCGGGCAGAATAAACTGTTTTTTCCTGTGGAGGAAGAAGAAATTCTAGAAAATAATGAACAATAGAATCGCAGAAAGGAAATAACGATGCTGTTTAAGGGGATTGGCAGGACTTTTTCCACAGAAAACGATCACCAATTTGAAACGATCGGTGCGTTCTGGGATGAGCTTGCGGCAAAGTATGGCCGAATGAACCTGCAGGGACTCGGTTATGCCTGGACGGAACGATCCATTGAATATGTCATTGGTTTGATCGACGGGGAGATCGACGGAGCGGACCAAGCTGTGAAGCTGCCGGATACGGGTTGGATTACGGTTCGGGGAAAGACAGCGAACCTTGGAGAGATATATGAAAAGATTTATCAGGAAGGCAGACTGAAATATGAGATTGAGCGCTTCACCGACTGCGGTGACTGCGAGATCATGTATTATCGATGAACCGACCGTGAGAAGTTAGGAGGACCGAAAGAAATGTTCACTGCAGATATGATCGCCCCATGCGGGCTGGACTGCAGCATCTGCAAACGTGCTCTAGCTGAGACCAGCCCCTGTTCCGGGTGCCGCGGTCCGAATGAAAACAAACCGGAGTTCTGTTCAACGGGATGTGGCATCATCCTGTGCGAAAAGAGAATGGCAAACGGGTATTCGTTCTGTGATGAGTGTCCGGATTTCCCTTGCGCTGACGTCATGGAAAAGGAAACCCGGTACGGGTCGAAGTACCCGCTCTGCGAATCCCCGCTGGAGAATCTGCGTGTCATCCGGGAAGCCGGGATGGCTGCTTTTCTGGAACGCGAACGGAGACAGTGGACCTGTCCTGACTGTGGAGACATCATCTGTGTCCATACAGGTGTTTGCAGCGGCTGTGGCCGACAGCATAATGGTTCAATGAACCGCTGATGCGAAGAGGAACAATATGCAGGCAATAACATTTGCAAAAGGAAACGAGGAGCATCTGAAGGATTGCAAGGACGCACTCTGTCAGTCAAAACTTGGCGAAAAATATTTTTCTTCCCCGGGGAGTGTGGAAAACGCAATCCTTGAAGGGATTCGCCAGGGAAATTTATATGTTGCATTCATCGGAGAAGAATGCGTTGGATTTACATACATCATCCCGAAGGGAGCATTTCACAGTTTTCCCTACCTGCACATCATCGCTGTTAAGGAAGAATACAGAGACAGAGGTATCGGTAAGGTACTACTGGATTATTCAGAACGGATCGCATCTGAAATGGCAGACAAGCTTTTCCTTGTGGTAGCGGATTATAATGCGGAAGCAAAGCGGTTCTACCAAAGAAATGGATATCAGCAGGTTGGAGAAATTCCAAACCTGTACCGCCCCGGAATCACGGAATACCTAATGGCAAAGAACCTGAAAAATGATAAAGCATCTTGGTGATACAACTTGGAAAGGATAGATGGTAAAAATCTATCGGAATTTGTAGGAGATATTAAAATGATTCTTTTGGTAATCAGACATGGTGAATCCGAAGCAGACCTTCTGGATGTCCACGAGGGCAGAGCAGATTTTGAATTAACTGAAAGAGGACATGAGCAGGCAATTGCCATGGCAAAATATGTGGCTGAGAATTATCGGCTTACCCGTATTTATTCGAGTACGCTCAAGAGGGCGGCCCAAACTGCGAGGCACCTGTCCGATGAGACGGGAATTGCGATTGAGTTTGATCAAGATTTGATGGAATTTAACAACGGACTGTTGGCAGGTCTCTCGCATGAAGATGCGGACCGGCTTTATCCTTACGTGGAGAACCTCCCCATTGATCAGGCGGTGTATGGCCAGGAATCCAAGGTTGAATTCCGCAACAGAGCCGTAAACGTACTACAAAAAGCGCTTTCAGAAAATGGACCTGAATCCGTTGTGGCTATAGTGACACATGGAGGTATGGTGAACCAGCTATATGGTGCCTTGCTTCACATGCCTATTGGCGAAAACTGTTTCTTTTGCACATCTGACACCGGAATTCATATCTGGAAAATCACGGAGCGTGGGAGTTATATAGTAAAGGCAAATACAGACGGCCACATAAAAGGTATATGAGCAAAAAAGAGCTTGATAAATTCTGGTTTTTTTCCGTTCATGAAAAGGGTCAAAATAGTCGAGAATTGTCTCAAGTATCCCGTTTATTATTGATTTACAAGGAGTAAAGCCGATGGATCATCAGATACAAGCTGTACGTTTGATGCAGGACTATATTAGATCCCATATCAATGAAGATATTTCAATCGATACTATCGCGAAGGAGATATCTTATTCAGAATCTTATGCCAGGAAGATCTTTATTAAGCATTTAGGTATGACACCGGCAGTTTATATCAGGCGCCTTAAACTGTCAAAGTCAGCACTTAAACTGCGTGATGAGAACTGCCAGATCCTGGATTTAGCGATGAAAATGGGTTTTGGAAGTGCAGATGGATATCAGAGGGCTTTCAGACGGGAATTCGGCTGCAATCCCAAGGAGTATTCCAACAGTCCTGTACCCATCTGGCTTTTCACTCCTTATCTTCTAGAGAACAAGGAAAGGAAAGCAACTACTATGAAGGAAACAAGGAACATCTTTATCCAGGTAATCGAAAAGCCTGCCAGGAAAGTGATCATCAAACGAGGCATAAAGGCCACTGAATACTGGACATATTGCCAAGAAGTCGGGTGTGATGTCTGGGGACTCTTATCAAGCATAAAATCCATCAGTGGAGAACCGGTATGCCTGTGGCTCCCGAAGTATTTAAGAAAGCCGATAGAGAACGAATACGTTCAGGGAGTGGAAGTGGATCTTGATTATTCAGGCATCATTCCTGAAGGTTTCGAAATCATCGAATTGCCTGCTTCCACATATCTTCTTTTCAGGGGAGAACCTTTTGAGGAGGATGATTACGAAGATGCGATAGGCGAGATCTGGAATGCCGAGAAAAAGTATAATCCGGAGTTTATCGGATATGAATGGGATGAGTCGAATCCCAGGATCCAGCTTGAACCTATTGGAGAACGGGGATACATCGAACTTGTACCTGTAAAGAAATTACAGTAGTGATATCTTTCTATAAACACTGATTTATAGGATGCGTATTTGAGTAATTCTAATTTGTCGAGATGTTTATAAAGGTGTAGATTTACGAACATAATTCATTCAAACAAAGACTTCTGTTATATAATCCGAAGTCTTTTTTATTAAAATGGAAATAGAAAGACAATCGGGATTTGCGGAGGAACGGCAACATGGGTATCATTCTGAAAAAGATGGAGACAGACGAAGAAATAAAGGGAAAAGCCTATGTCCATTGGAAGTCGTGGCACGAAGCCTACGTGGGAATCGTAAGTCAGGAATATCTTGACAAACTCACATTAGAGAAGTGTGAAAAAATGGCATTTAGCTGGCCTGATAATACTATCGTTGCAAAAGAAAACGGTAATGTAATTGGCTTTGTGTGCTATGGCGACAGAGGCGAAGAGGCACCTGATGTTGGTGAGATATTCGCCCTATATGTTTTGGCTGATTACTATGGAAAAGGTGTCGGCCGTAAACTGATGGATGTAGGGTTGGAACAAATTAAGCACTTCTCGCAAGTGCGTCTATGGGTTTTGAAAGAGAACAGAAGAGCTATTCGCTTCTATGAAAAGTGTGGATTTCAGCCAGATGGCTCAGAGATGACAAGCCCCAATATATCAGCTACAGAAATAAGGATGACCTTAAAACGATAACTTCCGGTTTGTCGAGATGATTGCTTATTTTTTGTAGCAACTTGCTACAAATTCTGAAAATGAATCACATGCTCATCTCATATCCCTTGTCATAGCTTTTATGTGAGTCAAGGTATTCGCTGATTTCCTTTTCTATCTCCCTTTGCCGTTTTGAAAGAAGACTGCCTATTCCTTTGGTTATGGCTTTATCCGGATTCCTGGATGCAAGCCGATCCCTGACGATAGAAGGATTCTTATAGATCTTTCCCTTGTCGCCATCGTCAGATCTGTAATTGTCATTGGAAAGAAGCCTGTCATAACTGTTGTCTCTGATGAAGTCTTTCTTTCCCTGAAGGATCAGATTGGCGATCTGCTGTTTTGTTTTTCTGATCTCGGTCATAGACCGATCGGAACTGCTGTAATGGTTTTTATAATTGACAACATCATCATATCTTTCAAGTGCGGCCTTATAACTTCTCCATGCATCCCTGCAGTCTCTTGATTCAAGAAGACGGTCAACGACTTTATAAATGGTTTCTCTGTATGGAGCCATATGGTAGGAATTGATCTGAAGTCTTCCCTTATCCGGACATGCTGCATCAAACATTTTTGCACGGCAATCTCCATAGTCAAGCGAAGCTCCATTCTGTAATGCATAAACGAACGGATATATCCTGTTCCATAGTTCATGGCACAAAGGTGGGCACAAATCTTCAACGATAAA
>JAFQZR010000007.1 GCA_017405785.1 Erysipelotrichaceae bacterium | reverse complement strand
TAGCGCCTTACCCATCCTCGTATTCTATCGTGAAACGCTTCCTCTGTTGTTTCTATATGGTTTGGTTTTTTTACCCGCTCTCCCTTAAGATACTTCTCGACACATTCTAATTTAAACTCCCAGCTATACTTCATATGAAAATCCCCTTTACTGGTGTTTGTCCAGTTTAGGGGGTACATATCATTATTCTTCGCTGTTTAAGTATTTGATGTAATCTTCCAGAGTCATCTTGACCTGGAAGTTTTTCTTTATTTCTGCGACTCTTTCAGGTTCCTGCAGCAGATCCAGCACGCATCCGGTAATGATCTTGGCCTGAGTGATGTAGACCTCATACGGATCGGCAATTCTCATGTCAGCGCCGTGTATTCTGCCGGATATGCCGTTGTAGCCGTACTGTACGATCGGCTTGAACAGGCAGATGTCTCCGACATCACCAGCGGCTACGGATGTTTCATTATGCTTGATGATGGAAGGATCGGCGTAGTCCAGGATGTTTTCTTCTATTGTCTTATTCAGAGTCTCATCCTGAATGAGAGGGAAATAACCCGGGATGTCTTCAACGATGCATGATCCTCCAATGGCAGCGGCACAGTGTCTGGCAGCTTCAGTTACCTGTCGGTTAAGAGTCTGCAGAATGCTGTAGTTGGCAGTCCTGACATAACACTCATAGACTACCTTGTCAGGTATGGAGTTAACGGTATTGCCGCCTTCATCAATGATTCCGTGAATTCTGACCATGTCCTCATCTCTGAAGGTCTCTCTTAAGTAAGCCACCGCATTAAGGAACAGCGCACATTCGTTAAGGGCATTAACACCCAGGTGCGGCATCATGGCAGCGTGAGCGGCCTTGCCGATGAAGGTGATTTTCTTATAGACAAAACCGGCCAATGTTGAACCGACGGAGAAGTGGTAGAAAGGATCGCCCATGGCATGAATGTGAATGATGCAGTCGACATCGTCGAACACGTGGTCAACGATCATGTTTTCCTTGCCGGATAAGTACCTGATCTTGCCTTCTTTTACCAGCTTCTGACGGTATGGCAGATCAGTGAATTCCTCGGCAGGGGTGAAGTATAAGGTAACCGTACCCTTAAGCTCATCGATGTGCTGGCTAATAGCATCCAGAGCTGCCAGCATGGCTGTGCACTGGGTTGAATGGCCGCAGGCATGAGCGGCAGTTGATTCAGGGTCAGCGCAAGGATGTCCCCGGGTCGGAATGGCATCCAGTTCGGCCATGATGCCGATGTGCGGACTGCCGGAGCCTATTGTAACGGAAAAACCGGTATAGGCGAATCGTTTATCGATCTTTAAGCCATGTTCTTCCAGGTATTTCTCGATGATCCTGCCGGTCTTGAATTCGTGGAAGCCCAGTTCCGGGTTATTGAACAGTTCATCACCCAGCGCTATGGTTTCTTCCTTATGCCGTTCAACGTAATCAGCGGTTTTCTGCTTCAGTTCATTTAACATGTTCGTTCCAGTCCTTTCTGAGTGCTTCCAGTGCCTGATCATGGACCATGTCATAATGCACCGGAGTGATTACTACATATCCCTGGCTCATGGCATAGATGTCATGTTCCAGGTCTTCGATGACGTCATTGATGACGACGTGACCGCCTGGTATCACATAATACTGAGAGTCTTCGTCCTCTCTGACTATTTCGTAATGGACATCAAAGGTATGATATCCTCCTGATTCAGCGATGGTAATGCCCTTGAACTCTTCAACATTAGGGAAGTTGACGCTCAGGGCGAATTCCTTATTGTAAGGCAGATCGATGAACCATCTGACAATGTCGGTGATGATCGGCGTACACTTTTCGTAATCATAGGTATCACCGAAATCCAGGGAAGTGGCGATGGAAGGAATGCCGTTGTTGAAACCGGCAATGGCTCCGCCGATGGTACCGCTGGAGACGCAGTCATTACAGATGTTTGGGCCTTCGTTGATGCCGGTAACGATCAGATCGGGAGTAAAGTCCAGAAGGGCATCTACCGCCAGGTCAATGCAGTCCTTTGGTGTTCCCCATACCGCAAAGCCCGGGATGCCTTCCTCAAAGAATCGTTTCTGTACTCTGATCTCACCGCCGATGGTCAAACTGTGGCCTTTGGCGGTTTGCTGGGTTGCCGGAGCAACCACACTGACCTCACCTATGCTTTGTAAGGCCTTGGCTAATGCATGTATTCCGGAGGCGTTGATGCCGTCATCATTTGATACCAGTATTTTCATCTTTTACCTCATTTCTTCTCTTCAGCAGAGAGTCCAGATAGTTGTTATAGAAGGACTTGACATTGCTCTTGAGCAGCAGTCCCAGTACGTTAAGCACAATTGAACGGGCATTTGGAGAAAACTGCATGAAGCGGGAAGTCATCTCCATCATGACACGGGTCGGATGAGTGAGGATGTCCTTTGGTGTCGTATAACCAAGTTCGATAAGTGTTTCATATGTGGTGTTTATAAAGACGACCTTTTCCTCGGTGGACAGTCTTTCGTTCCAGTCGTCAAATACGTCTTCCATGAATCCAGATCGGCGGGTGTTCTCGCTGATGGCATACAGTTTGTTGAAATCAACTTCCCAGTTGATGACATCATGCTGGTAGAGCATGGTTTCAGTGCTGCATTTGACGATGGTCGTATCGGTAATGTTGTTAAGCAGACGTCCTATGACGGAAGACTCCGGTATCCATGTTTTCAGTCTTTCGTGCATTTCCATGTATTCCAGGGTGCTGATGAATTCCTTGCTGAAACCCGGTCCGTCAAAGCTGTGTGCTTCGATGATCTTGCTGGGCCATGATGATTTTACTGCGGCGTAGAAAGCCAGGTTACCGCCTTTGGAATGTCCGCCCAGACGGAAGGATCTTAAGGCATTCATGCGGGCATTGAGATAGTCCAGAGCCGCCTTCTGACCGGCAGTAGGGCACATGTAGGTCATGTTGAAGTTTTCCTTCCAGCCGATCAGTGAGTTTTCCGTGCCCTCATAGGCGATGTAGTAAGTACGGTCCGGCAGCTGGAAGAACATGGCACAGAACTGCAGTTCCTGTTCCCGGGAAAGGATCTTGGTGTAGTCGATGATCCTGATATCCTTGAAGCGGATACTCTGACTGGCCTGACCGGCCAGGACGTATCTTTCTCTTTCGATTTCCCTGACAAAATCGTCAGTATTGAGCAACTTAAAAGCGTCGCCCAGAGTAACGGGTTTGCCGGTAATTATGTTTTCCCAGTTTATATACGGAAGCTGGGCTATGATCAGACTGTCCAGCTCATTGAAAGGCGACTGGGACATGGGAATGTCGCCGCGCCACTTTATGTAATCGTAGATATTCATCTGGCAGCCGCTTCCTTCATTCTCTGAATGTTAAGCTCCATGATGTCAACCAGTTCGTTAACTCTCGGGTTTACTTCTTCCTGCATGTAGGTATAGTTGAAGACATTGAGCGGCTTGACCAGTGACCGTATTCTCTGCCCGTTGTCAATGTCCAGATATCTTTCCAGATCAGGACTCAGATAGTAACTGGCGAACAGAGAAGGGTGTTCAAAGTGATAGTCATCGAAACACTTGCGGTAAGCAGCATGAACCAGGTTATTGGTGTTGTCAAGGTCATAGATTACCAGTGTTCTGACATTCAGATAGTTAAGGAAGACAAAGTATAAAGGCATGGTTGATTTACCCATGCAGTTCATGAAACCGGTCCGGTTATCAGAGACCCACTGCGGCTGAAGGACATTGTTGATGTAGTCAAACAGCACGTCTTCGGAGGCACCTTCACCTAAGACAACGGTTTCCGCAAAGAATATGGTAATGATACGGTCACGGAAGGCCGTAATCAGGAAGTTTTCAATATCATCATCCAGCAGGTTGATCAGTCCGTCATCCGGATGTGTCATGCGGGAGAAGCTGTGAGTCAGGTACTCATCTCTCCGGTAGAATTCACGGATTCTCTTTTTGACTTCATCCATGTCGATCGTGGTGATCCTGGCATTTCCGTTGGCATCCTTTTCAATCTTGACGATTTCTTCAAAACGCGAGAAGAAACGGCTGATGACATATTCGTTATGAGTAGTGATGATAACCAGACAGCCCCGTTTGGAAAGGTCCAGCAGGGCATTGGTGATCTCATTCATCAGCATCGGGTGGGCAAACATTTCCGGTGAGTCAGCCAGGATGATGTATTTGTCACCGGTTCTGACTGATTCACGGTACAGCCACTTCAGGATAATAAGTCTGGTAATGGCAATAGGGCTGGTATCAAACTGCTTGTTGGCAATGCAGTAAGTCAGGGTATCCAGAGCATCCTGTACCAGTTTCTTTAACAGGTGTCTGTTCAGCTGTGTGTAAGCTTCTTCAAGGAACTGCATCAGCTTGTACTGAAGATTGTCAATGGTGATGTCCGGGAAGATCTTGCGCAGGATGTTGGCATTAGGGAAGTAGTCATCCATGGAAATGGTTTCCAGAGACATCATGTATCTCTTTTTATACTCATAAGGAGCATCTTCAATAACGCATTTCTCAAAATAAACAGCTTCAAGAGTATTGGTTTTGCCGACACCGTTGTTACCTAAAAGGATAAGCTTGTTATCGTGGACGGGAATGGTAAGATTATGAATATTCTTGTAGTTGTCAATTCTGATTTTCATGTATAATACCTGTCTTTCAACCTATATTATACACAAATAATTATCATTAAGACATCTTTCTCGCCAGCTGACGCTGATGTGCGTAAGTATTTCTTAACACAATTACCGGGAACACTGACAGTAAAGTCACGGCCATCATGGCCAGTAACAGCCAGAATCCGGTTAATACACCCATCCCTGACTGGGGAAGGGTGATTCTGATGAACAGATCGGAGATGATCATCAGACCCATGACTGCCAGACAGCAGATGGCATCAATGCGGACAGTCTTCTTCAGCTGACGGTTATTGGCCTGTAATAAGGCGTAGGTATAAACCATGGAGAAGATGATGAGAAAACCGCAGCTGAAGGTAAATGACTGACCGGCAAAGAGAAAATGAGGAAAACCAAGGACATAGATCAGAGTGTTGATGATTCCGGCGAGTGCCACAAAAGGCAGACAATAGACATTTCTTTTCTTCATCAGCAGATCCCTGATCAGATAGGTTGCCGCAAATAAGGCAGTAATGCTTAAGATAAGTGAGTTGTTTATGGAAAGAGCAGTGGCCATTAAGGAAAGGCCGTAAGCTATTGATAATCTTGTTTTCTGAGACATGTTGAATACCTCCTTGCAATGATATGATAGCTTTTATGCATATTATGCAATGTACGTTTTTTTGGACTTTGAACTGTATTCCTGAATATAGTGATGCTATAATAATCCTAAGGAGATACCCTATGAGCAAGACCCGAATCATCAAACTGCTGGATATCCTCAGGCAGAAGACCGACATAAACCATCCGCTCAACAGTGAAGAGCTGATTCCCTTGCTGCAGCAGCAGGGAGAGGAAGTCGAAAGAAAGACGATCTACAGCGATGTAAAGGCCCTTAATGACATGGGCATTTACGTTGAATCCGTCAAGGGTGAGAAAAACGGCTATTACTATGATGACGAACTGTTTGAAAACAGTGAGCTGCGCATCCTGGCTGATGCCGTATCAGCCTGCAGCTTTGTTACGGAAGCTAAAAGTGAAGCCCTGATGGAAAAGCTGTTAAGTCTGACCAACGAATATAACCGGGAGAAGATCAGAAAGACTCTGTCTTACCGCAGTAACAAAAGCACCAACGAGCAGATATTCTATAACATCGATGCCATCGGTGAAGCGCTCTATGAAAAGAAGAAGATCCTGTTTGATTATTTCGACTATACAGTGACCAAAGAGAAGAAAAGAAGACGCAAAGCCAGATATGAAACCGTGCCTTATGCCATTATCTGGCAGGATGAAAGATACTATCTGGTTGGCTATTCCGAAAAGCATCAGGACTATGTTCATTACCGCATTGACCGCATGGAAGACATCGAACCGGTGGAAACTGATCACATTTACCGTCAGTTTGATGTACAGAGTTATGTGGAAAAGCATATAATGATGTACAGTGGAGAGACGATGACGGTCAGATTAAGATGTGCAGCCCGCTACCGGTCAGATGTGATGGATCAGTTCGGCAGCAGCGTCATCATTCTTTCCAGCAATGATTCGTATTTTGACTGCAGCATCAGGGTAGTGGTCTCAAGGCTTTTCTTCTCCTGGCTGTTAAGATACGGCGATGATATTAAGATCCTGTCACCTGACAGTGTCATAGAAGAATTCCGTGAAACCTGCCTGCAGGCAGCAGCACGGTATAAGGAGTGATTAGATATGGTAATAAAGTACACCAACAACAATGAAGACATGAAGCAGAAGGCGTATTTCAATACGGTCAATTCCCCGGAATACGACTATGAGACCGGCCATCTGGTCAGACTGTACCGCATCTTTGCGATCTTACTGATAGGATGGGGACTCATACAGATAGTCATGTATTATACCGGTGACAGAAACGATGTTGAAAAGATGTACCGTGCCTTTACGTTCCCGTTTATGGGACTGGTCATGTATCTGTTTGCCGTAGCTGCTCCGGCTGCCAAGAGGTTCTTCACGAAGCTTTCAGTTAACCGTAAATACAACAGGAATGTTGCCGAATATCCGGAAACAGTCATTACCATTGACAGTAAGAACCTTACCTGCACATCCGGTAATCTGAAGGAAAGTCATAAGCTTACTGAGGAAATGGATGTCTATGAAACCAAGGACTGCTATCTGATCGATCTGAAGAAGAATCAGATCGTCCTGCCTAAAAGAGCTCTTAATGAAGAGAGCATGGCTGAACTGGAACACATGTTCAAGCTCAAAAGCCGTCTGGCTAAGGCAGAAGAAAAACTGAAGGAAAAGAAGAAAGAAAAGAAGTGATATCATGAGTCTGTTGATCATTTCCGGTCTCTCCGGAGCCGGTAAGTCAGTTGTATGTAACAATCTGGAAGACATCGGCTATTTCTGCATCGATAATCTGCCGCCGAAGCTTCTGGCCCCAGTCTGCCGTCTGCAGCTGGATAATCCGACAACAAAGAATCTGGTTATCGTCGTAGACAGCCGTTCCCAGGCCATGTTTGAGGACTTTTTAAGTGAGCTGGATGAACTGAAGCAGCGGAATATCGATTACCAGCTGATCTTCATCACCTGCGAGCGGGAGATCCTTTTAGGCCGCTACAAGCAGACCAGAAGAAAGCATCCTCTGGTTTCCAAAGAGATACCTTCTCTGGAGGATGCCATCAATAAGGAAATCGAGATCTGCCGGCCGGTAATGGAGAGAGCCGATGTGGTTATTGATACCACCCATCTGCGTCCGCAGCAGTTAAGACAGAACATCATCGACATGTTCAAAGATGCCGATTATGACGGGCTGACCATCAAGCTTATTTCCTTCGGTTACCGTCACAGCATTCCTAATGAATCTGACCTGGTATACGATGTCAGATGTCTGCCGAATCCGTTCTATATTGATGAACTGAAACACGACAGTGGCATGGATGACAGTGTCTTCAACTATGTCTTCAGCTTTCCGCAGTCGGCATCCATGTCCGGCAAGATCATGGACTTCCTGTATGAGTTCATTCCGTACTACCAGAGGGAAGGAAAGAACGAACTGGTTGTCTCCATCGGCTGTACTTCCGGTCATCACCGCTCCGTAAGCTTTGTCCGTTACATTGACGAACATCTCAAGGAAGCAGGTTACAGAACCGTAGTTGTTCACCGCGACATTGATAAGGAATATTAGAAAATGAAAAAAGACAGCGACTTTGTCCTGATCCTGATAATGTGTCTGATGGCGGCCAGTTCCGTCGGTCTTTCGATGAACTGTCCGGGAGTGTTCTACACTCCGGTATCACAGGCACTGGGAGTGGGAAAGGGTACACTGTCTTTATACAGTACAATAGGAAGCATCACCACCGGTGTGGCCACCATGGTTCTGCCGCGCATTCTGACCGAAAAGAATTTCAAGAAGGTTCTTATTACGGGAATGATGTGCAACATTCTGGCCATCTTCATGATGTCATTCTCTGCCAGAGTCTGGCATTTCTATGGGCTGGCAGTGTTAATGGGTGCGGGTAACAGCTGTTTTTCAACTGTGATCATCACTATCATCATCAACAGTCTGATTCATGAAAATCTGGGCACCAAGACCGGCCTGGTCTTAAGCTTCTCGGGAGTAGGGGGAGCGGTGTTCAATCCGATCCTGGCTTCCGTCATTGAAAACCATGGCTGGCGAATCGGTTACCGCGTTATGGCAGCCATCATGTTATTATTGTGTATGCCGTCAATGATCTATCCGATAAGGTATATTTCTTCCCGTAAGACTGATAAACAGAAAAGAAGATCCTTGGTTGACGGTTTCATGGTTAAAGTATTTATTGCGGTCATCTTCCTGCAGCTGGTTCCGGCTTTGGGTCAGCACATGATCGGTATTGGTACCGGCAAGGGTCTGCATTCTTCCAGCGCTGCCTATATGACTTCAGCCTGCATGCTGGCCAATCTGTCATTCAAGTTACTGGCAGGAACTCTGGCTGACCGCATCGGCACAAAGAAAACGATCGCCATAATGGCGAGCGTTAACATCATCGGTGATTTCCGGTTACTGTTTGGAACAGATATTGCTGTCCTACTGGTAGGAGCCTTCCTGTACGGTGCGGTGTATTCGATCAGTGCCTTACTGATATCCATGATGTGCATGGATCTCTACGGTGGAGAAAGATACCGCGAAGCCTATCCGGTGGTATCCTTTGTGTCAACTTCCGTTTATGCCATGTGCATAAGCGTTGTCGGGTTCATGTATGACTTCAGCGGCTCCTATACTCTGCCGATAAGCATCGCCACAAGTTTCATGGCCATTCATGCCGTACTGGCTTTTAGCTTATACCGTACTAAAGCGAAACAAACTGCTTAAGATATGATTCATCTATGTCAATGTAGATGGTATTATACTCACTCATCGATACCAGTCCCAGCTTGGAACCAGGTATCTTTTTTATGTGTCTGACCTGAGTGTAATTGACTGGAATGGAACCGGATTCCCTCATCTCCGAGAAATATGCCGCTAACTGGGCACACAGACGGATCTCTTCTTCATCTGGTTCACTGTCCGTTATTACCACGTGGGAACCGTGAGCATCCTTGACATGAAACCACATGTCATTTCTCTGAGCTTTTTTGAAGGTGACATAGTCATTCTGAATGTTGTTTTTGCCGAGGTAGATAATCTTGTCATTGAAAGGTATCTTCAGATACTTAGGTTCTTCCGGTTTCTTTTTCGGAGCACGGGATCTCTTAGGCTTCATGTAGCCGTTTTTCTCCAGTTCCTGACGTATCTCCCGGGCGGTATTAAAGTCAGCCTGTCTGAGCTGCTGATCGATCAGTCGGAAATAACTGAGGTTTTCTTCAGCCTGCTGCAGCTGTTCTTCGATGTATTTCTGTCCGGTAGAACCCTTGCGGTATTTCTGAAAGCATTTGCGGGCATTGCCTCTGACATCCAGTTTCGGATCAAGAGGAACGGTTATCTCATTGCCTTCATAGTCCTGCAGTGTCACGGAAGTCATTCCCTTGGTGACCTTATTCATGTTGGCATATAAGACATCGCCGTACCGGCGCCAGATATCGCAGTTCAGGGCTTCTTCCAGGGATTCGTTAAGACGGCTGATCTTGGTTTCACACTTCTTGATCTCACGTCTGGTGAACTTGAAGAGGTCACCGGTCTGCTGGCGGATTCTTTCCTTTTCCTCTCGGGCAAAGTAGATCTCATCCAGACCTTCGCAGATCGGATAGCTGACATATGGATTATTCAGGTGCAGCAAAGGTATGCAGTGGAACTGATCATTGCTGGAAATGTAGACCTTGTCACTGGTATCGATCTCATCAAGAATCTGTTTATAAGTCTGTCCGTGAGTCAGACGGTAGCGTACTTCATCGGATAAAAGAGGGGAGAAGCCGATAAGCTTCTCAAACAGATTGTCACTGTCGGATACGGAGTCGATGCTGAAAGGATCGATCTTGTCCGGCTGGCTTTCCGTTACCTTGAACCGGGCACCCGGATGAATGGTTCTTCTGGTGTTTTCAAACGGCGGAATACGTTTTAAGGCATCGATGATCTTATTCTGGTAAACCAGGATCAGATTGGCATACTTGCCCATTAGTTCCACGTATACCTCCAGATTGATGCGGTCACCGATCTCATTGCGGTTAAGCACGTTGATGACCAGATAGCGGTCCAGACCGGCCTGTTCTATTGAGGTTATCGTTCCTCCCTCCAGATACTTTCTCATCAGCATGATGAAATTGGAAGGGGTATTTCTGGTCGGATAGTCTCTTTCGGTGATGTGGATGCGGTTATAGCTGGAATGGCAGGAAACCATCAGCTGGTACTTCTTCTGAGCATACAGACTAAAGAGGATCTCCGTATCGGAAATCTGATAGATCTTGTTGATGTGAGAACCGTCAAGAACCTGCAGCTGCCTGACGATCTGCTTCAGAAAAATGCCGTCAAATGCCATAAATAACCTCGCTGTTATTTTAACATATAATATAATTGACCTGTAACTTAAAGTGTTGTTAAATAGAGTCAAGAGGGTATTTATCATGAGTAAAAGGGGCTTGTTAGTTGTTATCTCAGGACCTTCCGGAGTCGGTAAGGGAACCGTCAGACGGGAGTTCATGAAGAACGAAGATCTTAACCGGTGCTATTCGGTTTCCATGACGTCAAGAGCGCCAAGAGCCGGTGAAAGGGAAGGCATTGACTATTTCTTTGTGACCAGAGAAGAATTCGAAAAGGCCATTGAAGAAGGAAAGCTGCTGGAATGGACAGAGTTTGTCGGCAATTACTACGGCACACCGCTGGAATATGTGGAAAGACTGCGTGACGAAGGCAAGAACGTCATCCTGGAAATCGAAGTTGAAGGTGCTGCTCAGATCAAGGCCAAATGTCCTGATGTTCTGATGATATTCATTACTCCTCCTAGCATGGAAGAGCTGGAGAGAAGGATCAGAGGCCGCCGTACGGAAGCTGAAGAGATCGTCCAGCAGAGACTGGCCAAGGCTGAAAGGGAAATGACATATGTCGGACAGTACAAATATGTCATCTGCAACGAGGAAGTTGACCTGGCAGCGGAACTGATCAGTGTCATAATCAGAAATCACATGAAGAAACAGAACGCTGAATAGCGTTTTTCTTCTGAATATGTGCAAATACATCTCTCATTAATATGTTAGAATAAGATATATGCATCTTGTGAACGTGTGGATCGAACATCCAGTGATGGATCTCAACCGAACCTTTACCTATGCTCTGAAAGATGGCATGAAGGCCCAGAGAGGAGTAAGAGTAGAGGTACCGTTACTAAGCCAGAGTGTTACTGGCTTCGTTGATGGTGGGGAAGAAACCGATCTTTCACTGGAAGAATACAGTGAGAAGGCCGGTTATGAGATAAAGGAGGTCATCAGAGTAATCGATGATGAACCGATCCTCAACGAAGAACTGTATGAGCTGGGCTTATGGATGGCTCATCAGACCGTTTCGCCTAACATCGCCTGTTTCCAGTGCATGCTTCCTTCCAAGATGAAGCCACGCAGCAATCGTAAAGCCTCCGTTGTGGAATACTATGTTCATCTGATTGATGAAACAAAGGCTACCAGTGAGAAGCAGAAAGGGGCTGTGGAACTGTTAAAACAGGGAGATATCTTAAGAAGCGAACTGAACAAAGCCTTTACCGGCATCTCAGCCGTACTTGAGAAAAAAGGGACCGTTGAAATATACGCTAAGGAAAGGGAAGCCGGATACAGCGAACTTGACATAAAGGAAGCTGACTATCCGCTTACCTGGGAACAGATCTCGGCCATAGATAAGATCAACAACAGTGAAAAGGATGTCATACTGCTGCACGGGCTTACCGGTTCCGGCAAGACCGAAGTATACATGCAGCTGGCAGCCCGGAAATGCCGCCGGGGCAAGCAAGTGCTTATATTAGTTCCTGAAATATCGCTGACCCCTCAGATGGTTTCGCGCATGGTGAGCCGTTTCGGTGCCAATATTGCGATATATCATTCCAAGCTGAATGACCAGCAGCGTTACGAACAGTATCAGCTGGTCAGAAACCATCAGGTTTCCATCGTGGTGGGAACCAGAAGTGCGGTGTTCATGCCGTTTGACGATCTGGGACTGATCGTTCTGGATGAAGAACATGACCATTCCTATAAGCAGGATTCCTCACCGCGTTATCACTGCCGCGATGTGGCCATTCACCGCGCAGCCCATCATCACTGCAAGGTCATTCTGGGCTCGGCTACTCCGACCTTGGAGAGCTATGCCCGTGCCATCAGAAACGTCTATGAACTGGTGGAACTGAAGAACAGGATCCATCAGAACCTGCCGACCAGCCATCTGATCGACATGCAGGCTCAGATCAGAAGAGGTAACTACATTCTCTCTGAACCGCTGGAAAAAGCCATCAGAAACCGTCTGAATAACCACCAGCAGTGCATCCTGCTGCTTAACAGAAGAGGGTATACGACCATCATGAAATGCCGCAAGTGCGGCAAGGTCATTCAGTGTCCGCACTGTGACATCGCCATGAGCTATCACAAGGATGAAAACAAGCTGATGTGCCATACCTGCGGTACCGAGATGAGTGCGGAAATGGACTGCCCGGAATGCGGCAGCCGTAACTGGATCCATCAGGGACTGGGTACTCAGAGACTCTATGAGACCATACAGGACAAGTTCCCTGAAGCGCGTATATTAAGGATGGACGCTGATACCACCAGAAAGAAAAACGGCCATCAGGAGATCCTGGAAGCCTTTGAAAGAGGTGAAGCTGATATTCTGTTAGGTACTCAGATGATCGCCAAGGGACTGGACTATCCTAATGTCACCCTGGTGGGAATATTCAACGCCGACGCCTTACTGGGCAGAACGGATTACCGCAGCGTGGAAGTGACCTTTGACCTGATCGTTCAGGCTTCCGGCAGAAGCGGCCGAGGCCACAGTGCCGGTGAAGTCTTTGTGCAGGCCTATGACTGCCATCACTACGGCATCAGACTGGCAGTAAGACAGGATTATGTCAGTTTCTTCAAAAATGAAATGGAATACCGCCACATCGGCGATTATCCGCCGTATAAATACATGATCGCCATCTGTTTCTCTTCCAGAGATCAGAACAGGGCGCAGCAGCTGGCCTGGGATGCGGGCGAGCAGTTCAGAAAAGATGAAAACATCAGGACCCTGGGCCCTTCACAGCTGGGCAGGATCCTGGATGAATACCGATACCGTGTTGTACTGAAAGGAGCAAACAGGGATCAGATGATCGAGACCGTCTGGAAATGGTATGAAGGCCTGCAGATCAGCAGGCAGCAGATCAAGGTCCGGATCGACGTTGACCCTTATGTGTTAGACTGATGAGCAATGTACGTCAAACAGCTTTTGAAATCCTGAAAAACGTAATGCTGCATGGAGAATATGCCTCTTTGAACATGCGCTACGGTAATTATGACCTCAATGACAAGGATCAGGGGTTACTTACCCAGATCGTTTACGGAACGATCCGTAACTACCGCTACATCCGCTACCAGTGGGAACTCTATGTTGATCGCAAGGTTCCTGATGAAGTGGCCGTACTGCTTGATGAGGCAACCTATCAGCTGATCTTACTGGACAGATTACCGGCATATGCGGTAGTCAATGAAACCGTAGCCATCGCCAAGCGGCAGTATCCAAGCTATGCCGGCCTGGTAAATGCGGTTCTGAGAAAACTGGCTGACAAGGGTGCCCAGAGCATCAAACGGGATGATGACTATGAGAAGTTCGCCATCGAAACATCCCATCCGGGTTGGCTGGTGAAGATGTGGATCGCCCAGTACGGACTGGAAACTACGGAAACTCTGTGCTGGGAAAACCTGAAGGATGGCCGTGTGGAAATGCGCGCCAATACCTTCAAGACCACTACTGAGGAACTTCTGCAGGATCCGGCTTTTTCCCGCTGCGGTGACTCTGATGTGCTGGTTTATGACGGCAACATTCTGGCTACGGATTATTTTAAGAACGATCTGGTGATCATTCAGTCAGGAAGCTCCCAGATGGCAGTGAAGGCTCTGGATCCAAAACCTAAGGAAAGGATCCTGGACATGTGCCGGGCTCCGGGAACCAAGACCGTACAGATCGCCATGGCAGCCAATAACGACGCCGCCATTTACAGCGTGGACATCTATCAGCAGCGTGTCGACTTAATTGAACAGGCCCTGGCCAAATACGGTATTACCTGTGTCAGAACGGTCTGTGAAGACAGCCGTACCCTGCATACCAAGATGCCACTGTACTATTTTGACAAGGTACTGCTTGATGCTCCTTGCAGCGGCTTAGGCACTGTTAAGCATAAGCCTGAAATCAAGCTGAACATCAAGCCGGAAGACATTGACGACATCGTGCGTCTGCAGTCACAGTTACTGGATTCCGCGGCTTTGATGGTCAAGACTAACGGCATACTGGTCTATTCAACCTGTACGCTGAACACCAAGGAAAACGAAAGACAGATCAGAATGTTCTTACGGCAGCATCGGGAATTCGAACTTGTCAGTGAGGAAACCATCATGCCTGACAGGGAACATTATGACGGGTTCTATATATCAAAGTTAAGGAAAAAGTGCTAGAATTAACAACGGGATGTTTATGAAATCAATCTATGATTTTGATCTGGATAAGCTGACAGCATTAATGGAAGACAATGGGTTCAAGAAGTTTAACGCAACCCAGGTTTTTCAGTGGCTTTACCGTCAGAAAGTAACATCCTTTGATGAAATGACCAATCTTTCCAAAAAGTTAAGAGAATGGCTGAATGAGAACTTCAGCATTGAACCGCTGAAAGTTTTAAGACTGCAGGTCTCCCGTGACGGGACCCGCAAGTATCTGTTTGAACTATCCGACGGCAGCAGCATTGAGTCCGTACTGATGCACTATGACTACGGTGACACCATATGCGTCACTTCTCAGGTCGGCTGCAACATGGGCTGTACCTTCTGCGCTTCCGGTTTGTTGAAGAAGCAGAGAGATCTGACTTCCGGGGAAATGAGTCAGCAGGTTCTGGAAGTTCAGAAAGACGTGGAGAAAGACGGGGTCAGGGTATCCCATATTGTGGTAATGGGAACCGGTGAACCCTTTGACAACTACGACAATGTCATGACCTTCTGCCGCACGGTCAACCATGATCTGGGACTGGGGATCGGCGCCAGACACATCACTATTTCAACATGCGGTCTGGTACCGGGCATCATGAGATTTGCGGACGAACATGTCCAGTACAATCTGGCCATCTCGCTGCACGCTCCTAACAATGAGCTCAGAAGCAAAATCATGCCGGTCAACAGGCGGTATCCGCTGGAAATGCTGATGGAAGCATTAAAGTATTACGCCTCAAAGAATAACAGAAGATTAAGTTATGAATATATTTTGCTTAAGGATGTAAATGATACTGACGAATGTGTCTCTCAGCTGATAGAATTAACTAAACCGTTTGACGTTTATGTCAATCTGATACCGTATAATACGGTTGACGAACACGGATATGTAAGCACTGACTACAAGACAGCCATGGAGCTGTATAACCGATTAATGAAAAACAACGTCCGCTGCACCCTGCGCCAGAAGCATGGCGAAGACATCGATGCAGCCTGTGGACAGCTAAGAAGCAAGTATGAAAGGGGGAATGCCTGATATGAGATATTTCGGCATAACTGACAAGGGAATATCACGTGCTCAGAACCAGGACTGTTTCAGGATCGTCCAGCGGGATGATTCCGTTCTGGCAGTCGTCGCTGACGGCATCGGCGGACATCAGGCTGGCGATGTGGCAAGCCGACTGGCCTGCGATACTCTTGTAAAATGCTTCCGCAATAACTATAACAACAACCCTGACATCTGGTTTGTGACTTCTCTGGACAAGGTCAACAGGATCGTTTATGAACTGGCCGGCAAGGAGGTCAAGTATAAGGGCATGGGCACCACCATGGTGGCAGCTGTTGTCTCATCCAAGGGTCAGGTAAACATACTCAACGTGGGCGATTCCCGCGCCTACATTCTGGATAAGGACAATCAGCTTGTCCAGCTGACAGAAGACCATTCTCTGATCAATGAACTGATCAAGAAGGACGGAATGACACCGGAAAAAGCCCGGGAAGTCGGAGCTCACGTGATCACCAGAGCCATCGGCATCTGGCCGATCATCGAAGGTGACATCTATACGGTAGATGAGCAGTTCAGCTATCTGATGCTGTGCAGCGACGGTCTGCATAACTATGTTCCGGCTGAAAAGATCATCGAAGTATTAAATGACAAGGAAATGACAGGACGCGAAAAATGCGAGAAACTGGTCGCCCTGGCCAATGAAGCCGGCGGCTATGACAACATTACGGCTGTCCTGGTGGAGAAATAGCCTATGGACGGAAGAATAGGAAACAGATATGTCGTCCGTAAATCCATAGGTGAGGGCGGCATGGCCGATGTATATCTGGCCTATGATGTCATACTCAAAAGAGAAGTGGCCATTAAGGTCTTAAGAGGGGAACTCAACGAGGACCCTGTCAACCTGCAGCGCTTCCAGCGTGAAGCCAATGCCATAACCAATCTTTCACATCCTAACATTGTGGAAGTTTATGACGTGGGTGAAACCAACGGCCGTAACTACATTGTCATGGAATATGTTCCGGGCAAGACTTTGAAACAGCTGATCAAGCGGAGAGGGGCCATCAATACCACGGAAGCCGTCAACATCATGAAGCAGCTGGTCTCCGCTACGGCCCATGCTCATCATAACGACATCATTCACCGTGACATCAAGTCACAGAACGTACTGATAAAGGATGACGGTACCGTCAAGCTCTCTGACTTTGGCATCGCCTCAACCGGTGATTCTTCCCAGCAGCTGACTCAGACTGATACCGTCATGGGCTCAGTCCACTATCTGGCACCGGAACTGGCCAGAGGCAAGCCGGCAGCCGTACAGAGCGACATCTATTCCCTGGGCATCGTCTTCTTTGAGATGCTGACAGGGGATGTGCCATTCCATGCGGATACGGCTGTACAGATCGCTTTGAAACACATGCATGATGACATTCCGTCAGTACGTGCCTTTAACCCTAACATTCCGCAGTCCGTGGAGAACATCATCATCAGGGCTACCGCCAAGGAACCTGAACAGCGCTACAGCTCAGCTGATGCGATGTACGATGATCTGATCACATGCCTGGATTTCTCCCGCAGCCATGAGGCCAAGGTCGTCATAGCCAACAACCGGAAACCGGCTGAAAAGATCAGTGAAGTCAAGCCGGTTGTCAGAAAGGTCAGAAAGGACAGATGGAAAGACATTGCCAAGATCGCCTTCGCTGTAGTAGCGAGTCTGACGGCACTGTTCATGTTACTGTTACTGGGTGGCAAGATCACACCTCCGCATAAGACCGTTATCATTCCTGATGTCATCAACTACGAAAGTGAAGATGCCACTCAGGTAATGGAAAGCTATAACCTTGTCGTTGACAAGATCGTTTATGAAGCCACGGAGAACGTGGAAAAGGGCAGAGTCATCAGGATCAGTCCTAAGGAAGGTACGGAAGTCAATGAAGGTGAATTCATTACTCTGTATGTTTCCAGCGGCAAGTTCTATAACGTGGATGACTATACCGGCAAGAGCATTGACGATGTCAGGCCGAAACTGGAAGGAGACGGATTCACCGTTACCGTAAACATTGTTGAGGACTCAACCAGAAAGCCGGGCATCATAATTTCTCAGGATGTGGAACCGGGTACGGTTCTGGATCCGACCCAGAAGAGAAGCATAACCTTTACGGTCTCCAGTGCCGTAACCATTCAGATACCGGAAAGCCTGATAAACATGAAAGTGGAAGAGGCCGAGAAGTACCTTAAGGACAAGGGCATCACGGTCAAGCTGACGCAGCTTCCGATCGAACAGAATCCGATAAACCCTGATACTGAAACCTACACCTATAAGACCGGTGTGGTCGTTGAAGTGTCACCAAATGTCGGTACTTTCTTCACTCAGAAGGAAGGCGCCTACATCGAGTTAAGATACTATTAATATGACAGGGCTGATTATAAAGATCGTTTCCAATCAGTATACGGTCCATACCGAAGACGGTAAGGACGTGGTAGCGGTAGCCATGGGCAAGCTGCGTCTTGGCAGTAAGCCTCTGGTCGGTGACCGCGTTGAATACGAACTGATTGATGACAGATATGCCATTCAGAAGATACTGCCGCGCACCAATTATCTGGTCAGACCGGCTATTGCGAATGTCGATCAGGCCATGATAGTAATGTCAGCTGTTGAGCCTGACTTCTCGCCGCGGCTGGTCGACAAGCTGATCTTTCTGATCAGTTACCGGTTCATTGAGCCGGTTCTGGTAATAACCAAGATGGACCTGGTTAAGGAAGACAGCAGGATCTACGAGTACATTGAAGACTACCGAAACAGCGGTTATACCGTCATAACAGTAGGTGCGGACAGCGATGTAGAATATGTTAGAGAAGCTCTCAGGGGCCGTATAACGGTCCTTACGGGTCAGTCGGGTGTTGGTAAGAGTACACTGCTAAACAGGCTGGACGAGGCCTTTGCGACGGCCACACAGGAGATTTCCAGGGCCAGAGGCAGAGGAAAGCACACAACAAGGCATACACAGCTCTATGAAGTGGGTGAAGGCCTCATTGCGGATACCCCGGGATTCTCATCTCTGGATTTCTCCCGCATTGACGCTCTGACCCTGGCCGGTAGGATCCATGATTTCCAAAATGCCGGTGAATGCCGCTTCAAGGACTGCAAGCATATTAATGAACCGGATTGCCGGGTAAAGAAAAAGGTAGAGAGCGGAGAGATCTCCCGCATCCGCTACCTCAATTACCTGGATACAGTTAAATTATGTAATCAGAAGGAGGACTGGGAATAATGACCATAATTGCACCATCCGTATTATCTGCCGATTTCTATGATCTGAAGACTCAGATCGAACAGTTAAATAATAGTGAAGCCGCCTGGATCCACTACGATGTCATGGACGGCCATTTCGTTCCGAATCTTTCATTCGGACCTGACATTCTCAAGCAGATCGGAAAGCATACCGACAAGGTGCTGGATGTCCATATCATGGTGTCCAATCCCCTGAAGGTCGTTGACTATTTCAAGGGCTGTCCGGTCGATTACATGACTTTCCATAAGGAAGCCGTTGATGACAACAAGCTGATTCCGACCATTGAAAAGTGCCGTCTGCAGGGCTGGAAGGTCGGCATTTCCATCAAACCAAAAACCGCTCCGGAAACCCTTATCGGCATTCTCGATAAGGTCGACATGGTTCTGGTCATGAGCGTGGAACCGGGATTCGGCGGACAGAGTTTCATGCCTAATGCCCTGGACAAGCTGGACTGGCTGCATGAATACAGAGTTAAGAATAATCTTGATTACCTTCTGGAAATCGACGGCGGCATCAATGCCGAAACAGGCAGGCTGGCTGTTGAGCATCATTGCGATGTTCTGGTAGCCGGAAGCTATGTCTTCAAGTATCCTGAAGGAATTGTTGAAGGAGTTAAGTCTTTACTGTGAAAATCAGAAAGTACCGGATAATACTGCTGTGCATTTTCATGTTAACAGGCTGCGTCAGTAAGAAAACTGACACTTTTGAACAGGAATACGGTGTGTCCGGTATCGATGCGGTTGAGCTGAAGGACAGTGACGATGTCATGGAGAAAATGACCAACGGTACTCACGTTGTCCTGTTCGCTCATCCTGACGAAGATCAGAAAAAGGTTATAGAAGTACTGGCTGAGGCGGTAAAGCAATATGCCGGTGTCAGGATCTATTACTATGATCTGGACAAGGTCCAGAACAAGCTGGGCGGGGATATCATTGAAATGACAACACCGTGGATCTCCAATTATCCGTTCTCCATGGGACCTGTTATCTATTTCATCAGAAACGGTGAAGTTGTTGACTGGCAGTGCGGCAAGGAAGCTGTACTTGACTTTAATGAAGTGCTTACCCTGATGACCAGCGGTGAAAAACCGGCCTGTTCAGGAGGATGTTAATAAAAGAAAAAACCTTCAGATTTTGATCTGAAGGTTTTAATTTGCGTTGCGGCTTTTCCAGCTGTAATAGGCTTCGTCTTTTTCCAGGTCAATGGAACTGCCGTCAGGAATGTACAGGTACAGTTCCTGCTTGGCGAACAGTTCGGCGAACTCGTTAAGAGTCAGCTTATAGCGGGAATTAGGAGTGTGCACCGTTACGGTGTTGTCCTTAAGATAGAATGACGTATGGTTGGCAGTCAGGATCACTTCACCGTCCTTGAGGTAGGTGAGAGCCTCGTTAAAAGAGACGTTTTTCATCGAAAATAAAAAGTTAGTTGCCTAACTTTATTATTTACCCTGCTGTGCTTTCAAAGTTTTTAGAGCTCTGGCAGACATCTTAACTGTCTGTGGTTTTCCATCGACCATAACCTTGACTTTCTGCAGGTTAACATTCCATGTACGACGGGTAGCTCTCAGAGAATCAGAACGCTTGTTACCTGTGACTGGGCCCTTACCGGTTACTACACATACTTTTGACATTTCATGACCTCCTTTCAATCATACGCTTAGATATATTATCATGTAACGATAAAAAAAGTCAAACAAAATTAGTCTAAAAATATAATAAATATATAACAATTAGCATGTGTTTTATGATAAAATAAAAGTAATTTATGGGAGGCCTTTTGTGATGGCAAATAAACAGATACTTGCAGCCTTACAGATTGAAAGCAATGAGGTTCGTTTGGTCGTTGGAGAGATTTTCAACACGCGTTTAAATACCCTGAAGAAGGAGTGCGTCCCTTGTAAAGGCATGGATGGAATCCGTATTGTCGACCCTAAAGCCGTTGCCAAATCCGTAAAGGAAGCTGTCAGTAATGTGGAATCCCATTTCGGTGTTGCCATCGAAAGTGTACTGCTGGCTATCCCGGCTTACCGTTTCAAAAAGGAAACCAGAAGCTTTTCCAAAGTCATTGATTCCGGTGACAGAAGAATCACCGCTGATGATATCAGAGACATCTATCAGAAGGCACTGGCAGTTAACGTCGGCAAGGACTATGAGATCGTCAATGTTACCAGCAACATGTTCAAGACCAACGGCATCGTCTATCGCAAGATGCCTATCGGTGAGCAGTGTGATGTGCTGGAAGCTGATGTCGATCTGCTGTGCTGCGACAAGATGACAACTTATGACTATGCCACGGTTGTCGAGCTTGCCGGACTGAAGATCACAGATGTATGTCTGGACAACTATGCCGTATGCAAGGAAGCTGCACTGTTCGAACAGAATTTCAAGAACTACCTGCTGCTTATTCAGCTGGAAAAGGATCATACATTATTCTCACTGGTATATGACGGAAAGATCGCCATCAGTGAAAACGAAAACGTCGGATACAGCGTACTGGCCAAGGCCATCGCTGACCGATTCAAGCTTCCGGAGAAGCACAGTACAGCGCTGCTTCTGAAGCATGACATTATAAACAGAAAGTCATTTAATTACAGACCGATCTATTCCTGGACAGCCAGCCAGGTTACCAATACGATCTCTGACCGTGAACTGTATGATTCAGTTCAGGAAAAGGTCGAATATCTGGCTAACGATTTCGGCAAGCTGTGCGGACCGATCATCGCCAGGGAAAATACCTCGGTGATCATCGCCGGCGATGGTGCTGAGATTACAGGAATTGATGAAGTTCTGGCCGAAAAGTTCAACCGTCCGGTTAAGTGCTATTATCCGGAAACACTGGGTGCCAGAGCAGCAAAATGGGCTGTCGATCTGGGCATGTTCTATGCCTATATCGATCAGCAGGTAATCCATCAGGATTCCAAGAGCTCTCTCGACATTGTCAAGTATCAGCAGAATCTGCAGAGAAGAGTACACAATGCGGAGAAGGAAGAGGGATTCACAGCCCGACTGAAGAAAATGCTATTTACAAATCAGAGGAATAATTGAGGTGAAATATGAGCGAATTAACTTTAAACAATGTAACCAGAATTAAGGTATTCGGTGTCGGCGGTGCCGGCTGTAACGCAGTCAACAGAATGGTTGAGGACGGTGTTGCAGGTGTAGAATTCTACGTTGCCAATACTGACTTACAGGTCATCAGAACATCCAAGGTTGAAAACAAGATCCTCCTTGGTGTCAATACCACTCACGGCTTAGGCTGCGGCGGTAATCCTGAAGTAGGCAAGCGGGCATGTCTGGAAGCTGAGGCTGAATTAAGAGAAGCCGTCAAGGAAGCTGACATGGTCTTCATTACCGCAGGCATGGGCGGCGGAACCGGAACAGGCGCTGCACCAATCATTGCCAGATTTGCTCAGGAAGCCGGAGCTCTGACGATCGCTGTCGT
Organism: Erysipelotrichaceae bacterium; assembly: GCA_017405785.1. Classification (GTDB taxonomy): domain Bacteria; phylum Bacillota_I; class Bacilli_A; order Erysipelotrichales; family Erysipelotrichaceae; genus RUG521. Next base: position 93,475 of record JAFQZR010000007.1, on the reverse strand, counting down.
CACCAAGCCATTCCCATTCGAAGGAAGAAGAAGAATGATGCAGGCTCTGGACGGACTTGATGAACTGCGCAAGCATGTTGACTCAATCATCATTATTCCTAACAGCAAGGTTGAAAAGATCCTGGGCGACATTCCATTCAAGGAATCCTTCAAGGAAGCTGACAACATTTTACGTCAGGCTGTCCAGACAATCACTGACCTGGTAAGCTTCCAGGCAATCATCAACCTCGACTTCAACGATATCAAGGCTGTCATGAGCAACCAGGGCGATGCCCTCATCGGTATCGGCATGGACGACGGACCAAACAGAGCTGTCGAAGCTGCAACCAAGGCTGTTAACTCACCATTACTGGAAGCCGATATTGCCGGTGCCAGAAATGCGATCATCAACATTACCGGCGGTAATGACCTGACGATCAATGATGCCAATGCCGCAGTTGATTACATCCGTACCGCTGCCGGCGGTGACATTGACGCCATCTTCGGTGTTGCGTTCAATGAAAACCTCAACAGCACGATCATCGTTACGGTAATTGCGACTGGGTTTGAACAGACCGACCGGGAAGAACCGCTGAAAGTCAGCACTAAGGAAGAAGATGTGAAGAATACAAGCCAGGAAGAAACATTCCCGGATGTAAGCCTGCCTTCATTCGATACACCTTCATTCTTCAAGGATCGTTAAGAAAATAACCCGTCAGGGTTATTTTTTTACACAGAGGTGTAAAGATGCAGAAATACAAGAAAGACGGAGACTTCTCCTATGCTTTAGGTACTGAACTGACACTGGAACTGCTGCAGAGTCATCCGCAGCAGGTTATAAGTGTCTATGTACATTCAAAGCAGAAAGACAATGAAATCTATCAGAAGATCATAGCTCTCTGTCAGAAGAATAAGATCGAAGTCATCCGCAGCGATAAGGCCTTCAATATCGTCAATGCTAAGGAAAACTGTTACATCATGGGTGTTTTCCGCAAGTTCACCAATGACATTGATCTCTCAGCCAGCCATGTCGTGCTGGTAAATCCGGGTAACATGGGCAATCTGGGCACGATAATCAGGACCTGTACGGGATTCGGCATAGACAACATCGCCATCATATCCCCGGCAGCTGATATCTATGACCCTAAGACCATCAGGGCAACCATGAGAGCCTTCTTCAGGGTCAGATTCAGCTATTTCAGTTCCTTTGAAGAATATCTGCAGAAGGCATCAGAGCGAGAGATCTACTGTTTCATGCTTGACGGTTCGACCAATCTGCAGGATGTAGTCAGACCGCAGAAAAGCTATTCCCTGGTTTTCGGCAACGAGGCCACAGGTTTGGCACCGGAATTTCATAACTACGGTAAGTCAGTGTTCATTGAACAGCTGAACACCGTTGATTCCCTGAATCTGGATAATGCAGTCTCCATTGCGGTATATCACTTTGTTAATCTAAAATAACAGTAAGGAGAGTGATCCGATGAATATTAAGAAACTATGGACTCTGATCAGTTCAGTCATCGTTGTAGCTGCCTTTCTGGGCGGTTATCTGCTGGGTGTATTCAATCCTCAGACTCCTGAACCGATAGTTAATCCAGATCCTGATCCGACTGTTCAGATAACAGTTGAGGAAGACGGCGTATACGACAGTCTGGAGGAAGTAGCTTTGTATTTGATTACCTTCAACAAGCTGCCAAGCAACTATGTCACCAAGAACCAGGCCCGCAAGGCCGGCTGGGAAGGAGGTTCGGTGGAACCGTATTTTCCGGGCTGCTGCATCGGAGGCGATACCTTCGCTAACAGGGAAGGATTGTTGCCGAAGAAAGACGGACGATCCTGGCGAGAATGCGACCTCAACACCCTGGGGAAAAACAGCAGGGGAGATGAAAGACTTATCTATTCCAACGACGGTCTGATCTACTATACGGATGATCATTACGAGTCGTTTATCAAGATTTACGGAGGAGAATGAAGATGAACATTATCATTCTGGACGGCTCAGCAATGACCTCAAGAGAAAAAGCCTATAAACACATAGCCAAAGAGCTGCACTTTCCGGGTTATTTCGGAAAGAATCTGGATGCTCTGTTTGATCTGTTAACGGACATGTATGTCAATGACGATACCATCGTCATCCTCATGAATGCCCGGAAAATGAAAAAGAGTCTTAATGAATACGGCGAAAGAATTCTGGAAGCCTTCAATAATGCGGCTGAAGACAAGAATTTCATTTTCATCGTAAAAGATTAAGGAATCTGAACAGTTTGTGTCAATGAAGTATCAGGGAAACCTGATACTTTTTATTTCCCTGAACAGGAGGAACATATGCAATTGTTCAGAAAAACCACACTAATCATTCTTTCAGCAGTATTCTGTCTGTCAATGGGTTTCAGCATGGTCAGTGCCCTGGATACCCATGGCAATTATCTGACATTGAAAGTGGCAGTAAACGGTAGAGGCGGTTTACCGGAGAATACTGTCTTTACCGTAATAAACCGGGACACTGACACACCGGTTGGCTTACTGGAAGTAAGATCAGACGGCATAGGCTACTGCAATAATCAGCCATTTATTGACGGTCTGAAACCGGGAAGATATATCATAACGCTTAATGATCCCAATGATCTGTATGAATATGATAAGCTCAGCCGGGAAGTAACACTGGAAGATAAAACCGTATTACCTGAGACTATTGAAGTAGGGATGATAGGCCATGTCTTCGGAGTTGACAGCAGCGGTAACTGGGTAGGCAATGATGACGGTGATACTTCAACGATCATCTGGGATACCACCTTTGGAACAACACAGTTTTACTGCGGTAACTCTGATGCCAAATCACCTTCGGCAGTAGGGGGCATAGCCAATATAGGTAAGCAGAATACTGTCACTACAGAAGAGATGACAGTATATGAGGGCGATGACCGGGAAGCCATACGCAAGGTCATGTACTATGGCTGGAACGGACCAGCTCAATGGAAAGGCTTTACCTCCGGAAGATATCAGTTACCGTATTGCAGCAGTGAGGCAATCGATATTACCCGTGAACAGATCCGGGTCAGCGGTACTCGCGAAGTCAGAGGTCTGGGGCAGTTCATTACCCATGTGGCAATTAATCATTATCATAATGACGGACGTGACTGGTGGGGCAACAGTTCGCCTACAGCCGCTGAAAGACAGGACGGCTACAGTGATTTCATTGATTTTCTGGACACTCAGCCATCTCCGCCTGATGAATTTGTGGTCTACAGCTGGGAAAACTATGAAGAGCACTGGCAGCCGGGAAATAAGAGATCAACGCAGGACATGTTCTTCAGCCGCAGTTTTCTGTCATCGGAATATGACAGTGCTTCGGTTGTGTTTACGGTGACCCGTAGGACCTGCCGCTTCAATATCGTCAAATACCGGGGTGAGATGCTCAAATCACGGAATGAAGGCATTTCGGTAGAAGGTACAGTTTATCAGCTGTATACCGATTCCAAATGTCAGAGTAAAGCTCAGGATATCTACGGCAATAATGCCTTACTGACCATCGGTGAAGACGGCCTCAGCAATACCGTAGAGCTTTACTTAGGTAATACTTATTATTTCAAAGAGATCAGCTGTCCTGACGGATTACTGCTTGATGATAATGTTTATCAGGTAAAGATGGAACAGGAAGAAAACACGGTATATGTTTCCGACAAGATCCAGAAAGTAAGGATAGTCATTCAGAAAAAAGACAGTGAAACCGGGCTGAATGAACCTCAGGGTCAGGGAAGTTTTGAAGGAGCAATCTTCGGTATTTACTGTGACAGCATAGACGGTCTTATTAAGATGGGAGAGATCGTTACTGATGAATCTGGCAGAGGGGAATCAGAAGAGCTGTATCCTGACACCTATACGATCATTGAAGAAAAGGCTCCGGAAGGATATCTGCCGATAACTGAACCAATAAAAGTTGAGGCTAAGGTGAATGGTAATTCGCCGGAGGTCATTGATTATGAAGTGATCATAGCTGAAGATCCCGTAAAGGTGAATGTCATCAAGGTTGACGGGAACGGAAATACCGTAACAGGTGCAGTACTTCATATTGAAGATGAAGAAGGCAATATCATTGGTAAATCCTGGGTAAGTGAGGAAACACCGTACTGCATAAGCGGCTTACTGATGGGGGTAACCTATTATCTGGTTGAGGATGAAGCACCTGATGGGTATTTCGATTCAGCTGTTTCTGTTGAGTTCACGGTTCCTGAAGATGGGAAAACCATTACGGTATCTTTGGTAAATGAAAAGAAGCCGTCCATTAAGACCAAAGCTCTTTACAGTAGCGGCACTAAGATCCATATTTCAGCAGACGACGTGAGTTTAACTGATCTGGTGACTTTGAATAATCTGACCGTTAACAGTGAATACCTGATCAAAGGACGAGTCGCAGATTCTGAAACAGGTAATATACTTTCTGAGAAAGAGATCAGTTTTATAGCCCGGAAGGAAACAGAAGAAATCCCTCTTGAGTTTGAAGGTGTTGAGATAAAGGGCAATACCTACATAGCTGATGATCTTTACAGGATAAATGCTGAAGGTAAGTTTGAACTTGTCTGCAGTCATGATGATCCGGATGATGATAATCAGAAACTGTATGTGCCGGTTATAGGAACAACTGCGGTCGATGCCGGTGATGGTGATAAGTATCTGCTTAATGATGGTATTCAGACCATAAAGGACACCATCGTATATAAGAATCTTTTGATTGGTGAGAAGTATGTCATAGTTACAACATTGCATTATGCGGAAACTGGTGAAGCAGTTACCGATGAAGAAGGAAACCCATATGTCTTCAATACCAGTTTCACTAACGAAAAAGCAGATGGCAGTGTAGAAGTACTGATGAGTATTGATGGCGGTTATCTGAAAGGCAACAGAATAGTGATATATGAAGAAATACTGCTTAATGGCGAAAAGATAGCTGAACACTGTGATCCAGGTGATGAGGATCAGACCGTCAGCATTCCTGATCTGGAAACCGAAGCTGCCAGCAGTGTTCTGAATGAAGAAAACTATCTGCTGACTGATAACATTCAGATCATTGGATTCAGCGGTGAACAGCTGAACATAAAGGCCATGTTGATGGATGTTGAATCAGGTGAACCACTGGAAACCGAAGAAGGAGTGGTTCTGGAGAAGACTGTCACTGTTTCAGCTTTACAGCACAATATTGAGATTGGATTTGAAGTTCCAGCTCAACTGATTGAAAACCGAGAAGTCATCTTCTTTGAAGAGGGCAGACTGACAGACAGCGCTGAAGTAACGGTTGTTCATAAAGACTGGAACAATGAAAAGCAGAAAGTATTTGTTGAAAAAGCGCCTGAGCCGGACATTCCGGAAACAGGTGATGAAACCAGGCTGATGGTATATGTGGGTTTACTGGGGCTGTCGCTTTGCAGCAGCAGTGCACTGATGACATATCATGCCTCCAGAAACAGAAAAAAGAGAAAAAAGTGATGCGGGCAACCGCACCTTTTTTCCGTTAGCGGTAAATAATATATGATAGAATAAAAGTAATAGAGGATTATATAATGGTATTTTTGAAGGAGTTTTATCTGTCCGGGGAGACAGAGATTATCAAAAATATGAGAAATATCTATACCAGCTATTATCCGCTGGGTATTTTCTCTGAAATGGGTCTGTCTTCACTGGAGTTTGCACCGCTCACAGTCTTTTATGGTAGTAACGGTGTGGGCAAGACCACATTACTGAATATAATAGCGATGAAACTGAACGCTTCCAAACGCAATATCGTCAAGCAGAGCGATCTGTTTGAAAAGTTTGCGGATGGCTGCAGTTACGAAATGACAAATCAGTCGGTTTTACAGGAAATCAAGGCATTGTCAAGCGATGATATCTTTGACTATCTGCTGGATGTCAGGGCCATAAACTCCGGTGTAAACCGCCGTAAGGAACAGCTTGAAGATGAATACCTGTCCAGAAGATATGATTCTGACAAGAATTTCCGTTTTGACAGCAGTGTTGAAGGCAGTTACGAAGAGCTGGTAAAACGTGTTGATTCATACAGAATGACTCAGTCAAAGTACATCCGTTCCCGTCTGCACAATAACAACATCGTCCAGCATTCAAACGGTGAATCTGCCCTGGAATTCTGGCAGAGGGAGATAGGGGAAAGCAGTCTGTATCTGCTGGATGAACCGGAAAACTCTCTGTCACCGGCCAGTCAGATCAAACTGAAACAGTTCATTGAGGAATCAGTAAGATTCTATGACTGCCAGTTTATCATCTCTACACATTCTCCGTTTTTGCTGGCATTGAACGAAGCCAGGATCTATGACCTTGATCAGGGCGGCAAGATCACCAGGTGGCAAGATCTGGAGAATGTCAGGACATACTATGAATTCTTTAAGGAGAAAAGCAGCCAGTTTGAATAGACAGCTGCAAAAATGAGAGATTTGGAGGTATGAAGATGAAGTACAGAAAGCTTTTCATTCTTATCTTGTCAATGTTAACAATGATTACGGTGTTGCCTCGAAACAGCTGGCGTGTAGAAGCCGGAACGGAAATCAATGTGATTAATCTCTATGGTGTTAAGGAAGTAAAAGCCGGAGAGAAAGCGACCGTGTCAGGGATTTATGTAGCCAGCGGCAGCAATTATCATCTTGATGAAGGAAAGTCCAACTGGTACAACGAATCAGATCTTGTTGTAATGCGGGAAGGCGATGTATTTGAATATAACAAGATGTATACACTCCGTGCATATTTTGTGCCTGATTCAGGGTACAGTTTTGCTGCGGTTCCATACATGGAATTCCATTTTTATCCTGAAATCAGTTCTGATAAATACAGGGCAAGCGTTACCTCTTACGGATCCCAGCAGTTAAACCGCGTTGCGTATGTAACGTTCAATACCAACCGAGACAAGTATAATGTCAGTTTTGACGGCAACGGCGGAATAGGAGAGATGGAAAGCTTTACCGCATATCATGATGACTACTACAGATTACCGGTATGTGAATTCATGGCACCAGGTGCACATCTGGAATTTGACGGATGGCAGCAGGGCGATGTCAACCGGTACATAAGGATCAAATCCGATACCGTCATCAAAGCTGAGTGGAAAGTCAGGGAAGGTTATACCGGTATCGATTACATTGAAATAGTTCCTGGCAAACTTCCGGCAGTCGGTGATAAAAATGAAATCACAGGATGGGGATCTGGCGAACCGGACAAGTATGAATTCACGGGAATGGCCTTCTGGACAAATGTTACCGATCACCTTTATTTGGATAAGGAAGATAACTTCATGGCTGCAAAACAGTACAGCATCGATATGATGTTCGATGCCATGGGTACATACTATTTTGAAGAATTCCCTGAAATAACACTGAAGGGCATAGATAAATCAGTATATACGGTGACAGGTGAAGTTCGTAACTACAGTTCGTCTATGTATATTACAATTACCTTTAATCCGTTACCTGGTTATGATCTGTTAAGATTATCCGGATCCAACCGTTTCGGTACATCAATGGCCATAGCTGATTATTATCGGAAAGGGCAGGGCATCTCCCAGCATAACTGTATCATCCTGGCCTGCAGTGATAACTTCGCTGATGCCTTAGCCGGAAGCTACCTGGCAAATGCGTTAAATGCTCCGATTCTGATAATCAACGATTCCAAGGCCAAGGAAGTTGAAGACTACATCAAAGCCAAACTGGCACCTACAGGAGGAGTAATCATCCTGGGCGGTGAAAAGGCTGTTTCCAAGAAGATTGAAAATGATCTGACTGGCATGGGTATTCCGGTTGAAAGACTGGCCGGCAGTAACCGTTATGGCACTAACATTGAGATACTTAAAAGAGCCGGCATTCTGGTTAACATATTAATGGTCGCCACCGGAACCAACTTCGCTGACAGCCTGTCAGCTTCAGCAGTAGGTTTCCCGATCCTGCTGGTCGGTAATTCCCTCACTCAGGATCAGAAGGATTTCCTTAATGCCGTTACCTGGGCTGATATCTTCATTCTCGGCGGTACAGGTGCGGTAAGCGAATCAATTGAAAATGAGATCAGCGCCTTTGGAAAGGTTAAGAGAGTCAGCGGTGAAAACAGATATCAGACATCACTTAAGATAGCTGATGAGTTCTTCTATAAACCGGGCATGGTAATACTCGCCAATGGCGATAAGTTCCCTGACGGCCTGTGTGCGGGTCCTGTCGGATCAAGGTTTGGAGCACCATTGATCCTGATCAAGGATGGCAAGATTGAATATGCTCACCGGTACGCTGAAGGCAGAGGTCTCAAGCGCGGTATAGCAGCCGGCGGCACTGCGGTCATATCGGATAAGAGTTTCCGTGATGTATTCACACTGGACAAGACAGCGGTTATCAGAGAAAACAACTAAATGAAAAGGGACCTGCAAGGGTCCCTTGATATATTATGGGGGAATGGATCAGTTAACCGCTTATAAACGGTATTCTAATCATAAATGCCAGAACCAGGCCTGTTACTAAACTGATCATAAAACTGACAGGCTTTACATAGATAACTGCACAACAAGCTATGAATACGGCTGTATACAGAATGCCTCTGAAATCGAAGTAGAACATTCCGAGGCTGAAACAGCTGGCAGACATGAAGAACAGTACTAAGCTGTTGATCACTGTTGATACTCTGCTTTCACTTCTGCCATACCAGCATATAATTGCGAATACTGGTGAAATAATGGTAAGACCGTACCATATCATCATGTAGTCTTCAGGATTGAATCCACCGAAAACAACTGTATATAAATGATAACTGATGCACATTCCCGTAAAAAACAGGAAAACATTCAAACCCGCTCTCAGAGCAGTCTTACTGAACACGGCAACAGCCAGGGCTATGAATAACCAGACAGCCATTTCAGAAAAGAAATTGTTCAGATCCAAGACTTCTACAATGTTCATCCACCATACGGAACTGTCGATTTCCAGAATATCCAGCCACTTGGAAAATATCCCAAGGGCTATCCCAAACAGAAATATCAACAGAGTATTGATTATTCTGTTTTTCAGTTTCAGATCATTGTCCGGCTTTCTGATATCATTCAGAAATTTCATTATCTTCATAATTATCAAATACACTTTCTTACAAAAAAACCACCTTGTCAGTGATCTATACAGCAGTTTGGAATTTGCCAAACATCTAAATCAGTGGAGCAGGCGACGGGAATCGAACCCGCATACTTAGCTTGGGAAGCTAATGTTCTGCCACTGAACTACGCCTGCATCTTAATAATTATAACATATATGAGGTTGTGATATAATACTGTTATGAAGAAATTGTTAGCTGTACTTTTAGTGTTATTGGCCGTTACCGGCTGCACTCCAGGAAATAAAAACAGTGAAGATGCATTGAAGTTTAAGGAAGATTATGAATCCCTGAACGGTCTTTCTGACGGTTATGGCGGCACTTACAGAGTAATAGAAATAAATGAAGACAATCCGTTTGTCTATGTGACGATTGAAGATGTGGTTGCCATGATGAACAGCGGTAAATCTTTCATCGTGTACTTCGGGTCAAACTGGTGTCCATGGTGCCGCAGCGTGCTTCCTTATTTTGTGGAAACATGTAAGAAACTGAAAGTTGATACAGTCTATTATGTCGATGTCAGAATCGGCAATGATATGGATAAGGACATCAGAGATGCCTACAGTCTGAATGAAAACAATGAAGTATATCTGTCACACGAAGGTCCTGAAGCATATCATCAGTTCATAAAGATGGCTTCTGATGTTCTGGATGATTACAGCAGGAGTGATGTTGAAACCTTAGACGGAACACCGTTTGAAGGTGCCAAGAGAGTAGGAGCACCTAACTTTGTCATAATAAAAGACGGCAAGTCCGTAAAAATGTCATTATGCGTACCGGAAAGCCTTGATGATCCTTCAATGGAACTGACTGATAAGATTATTAACGATATAGGAAAGAGCTGTGAGGAGTTCTTAAATGAATAAGGTTGAACTGTTAGCGCCAAGCGGAAACTTTGAATGTGTCAGGGCAGCTGTTGCCAGCGGGGCCAACGCGGTCTATCTGGGAGGTCAGCTGTTTTCAGCGCGTGCCTATGCCGGAAACTTCTCCGTTGAAGAACTGAATGAAGTCTGTGACTACTGTCACTGTCGCGGTGTAAAGGTCTATGTAACAGTTAACACTCTGTATAAGGACAGTGAGTTTGAACAGTTAAAGGTCTTCATCGGCGAATTATACAGAATGGGTGTGGATGGACTGATCATGCAGGACTTAGGAGCCATCAGACTGGTCGGGACCTGTTATCCTGATCTGCCGGTGCATGCCTCAACCCAGCTGACAGCCAATTCCCTGGATGAAGTCAGAGCTTTTGAACAGTTAGGCATTACCACCGTAGTTTTAAGCCGTGAATTGTCACTTGAGGAGATAAGAAACATCTGCCGGAATACTTCCTTGAGAGTTGAAGTATTCATTCACGGCGCTCTATGCGTAAGCTATTCAGGTCAGTGTTACATTTCCTCTGTATTAGGCAACAGAAGCGGAAACAGAGGCAAGTGCGCTCAGAACTGCCGCATGGAATATGATCTGTACCAGGATGACAGGAAAGTGGCTGACGGACATCTGCTGTCAACCAAGGATATCTGTACGGTTAATGATCTGGCACGGTTACTGGATGCCGGTGTGGCTTCTCTGAAAATCGAAGGAAGAATGAAATCTCCGGAATATGTTGCGACAGTTACAGGAGTTTACCGCAAATACATAGATGAATACTATAAAGGCAACAGGATGAAACTGAGCCGGGATGATCTGCTGAAACTGCAGTTCAGTTTTAACCGCGGAGGATTCTCTGAAGGCTATCTTAACAGCAGATCCGGTCCGGACATGATGTGTCCGATCCATCCTCGCAACTGGGGTGTCTATGCCGGTAAAGTCATCAGTTATGACGCCAAAAGAGAACTTGTACAGATCAGCTTTACCAGAGATCTGATTCCGGGTGATGGGGTAGAGATCTGGAGTAATGATCCTAACGGAACGGGATTCTATGTCAATAAGGCTGTGCAGCGGTCAGAAACAGTCTCTTTCAAGGTCAAGGGAAAGATCCGTAAAAACCAGCCGGTTTATCAGACTTTCAGTAAACTGCTGAATGATACCGTAGACCGTGATTACCGCAATGCCAACAGGCAGATCGAGGTTACGGGAAAAGCCATTATCTTGGAGAACAGAGAAGCATCTCTGGCTCTTAAGTACGGAAACATCTCTGTCAGCTGTACAGGCGATATTCCTCAGCCATCCCAGAATCAGCCATTGACAGAAGAACTTGTCAGTAAGCAGATCAGCCGTACAGGCAATACAAATGTAGCGATAAGTGGACTTGAAATTGAGCTTGATGAAGGACTGTATCTTAATAAATCTCAGCTCAATGCTCTTAAAAATGAAGCAATCAGTGCTCTGAATCAGAAGATAGTTTCATTAAGTAAGAGAGATAAAGCAGCAGAACAACTGCCTGAGTTTGAAAAGAAATACGTTGATAACGGATATAAGCTCAGTGTACTTGTCAGTAACATGTCACAGCTTAAAGAAGTGCTGAAGGACGGATCCGTTGATACTGTATATCTTCCTGTGACCCAGTTTGATGGAATTACTGAGGCAGTAGACATGATCCATGAAAGAGGATGCCAACGGGTAATCAAGGTACCAAGACTGTGGAGAGCACATACTCAGAAAACTTATGATGAAGTACTTTCTGAGATTGGCAATCTTCCTGTTGACGGCTATCTTATCCATAACATCGGTCAGCTCCACCGCTTCATAAGGACCGGACAGCCGTTGTATCTGGACTATACCGGCAATGTCATAAACAGTCACTCCTTACGGTTCTGGAATGACCTGGAAAGAGTAACTTTATCGCCGGAGATAAGCGTAGAGGAGATAGAAGGGTTATCTGATAACAGCCGATGTGAACTGCTTGTTTACGGAAGACTTCCGTTAATGATCACTGAACAGTGCCCGGTAGGTAACTTTGTCGGTAATAAGAAGAAACTGTTCTGCATTAAAAAGGGCAGTAAGGAAAAGTATTATCTGGAAAACAACGGCAACCGCTTCTTACTGGACAGAGACTGCAATGACTGTGTATGTTCGATAATGACAGATAAACCACTTAAGCGGTTCTCCTTGGTAACATCAGTATCATTGCCTCATTACAGACTGGATTTCTCAGATGAATCAGCTAAAGAAGTCAGAGAACTGCTGAACGAGTTAAAAAAAGCCGCCGATAACGGCAGCGGTGATGACAACTCTCTGGCGCAGATCTACTACCGTTCGATAGCTTAACCGCCGAAGACGAAGCCCAGATAAATATACATCATGTACAGGAATACTCGGGTAAATCCGATCATATCCAGTACTGCTGAAACGACAGGAATGTCAAAGAAACCAAGTGAATAGACCATCAGGCCAACGAAGATGCAGAAAACCAGCAGCTTCCCGAACCAGGCGGTCTTTTTTACTGCTTTTGATTTGGTGTTGAGGTTATAGCCGAAGGCAAAAAGCAGAACAGCTGTTCCTACAGCCAGGATCTCATCGATCAGAGTGAGATGCAGATAGGTCTTCATCAGATGAAGCAGCACATTGCCGCAGATAAGAATAATCAGTGGATTTCCGTATTTTTTCATGGTTCCTCCTAGAAGATGCGGGCATTCTGGAATGCCACGATCAGAGCTGCTGCGCGATAGCCGATATTCCATAAGGCATTAATGCCTCCGGAATAAAGGGTAAGAACATTCTGAATGTTGCCGAAGATGATAAAGTCAGTGATGATGATCACAAGGGCTGTCAGTATTACAGCCAGTATGGAGAACTGGATCTGAACACCATGGCCGAACTTTCGGATGGCCCAGGAGATCACATATCCCCGGGCTACATAGAGCAGGGGAACATATACACCGATCACACCGAAAACAAGTATCAGAACCACTGTGCATAATACTGCGGCTAATGTTCCGAATAGTATGGCGTTCTGTAATCTCTGCTTTCTGGTAATCGCGTTTTTATTATATATTTTAAACATATGGCCTCCGAAAAAATACTATTGACATTATATCATAAAAAATGTAAAAATAATTAGGCCTGAAAGTCATAAAAGTACCTATATTTATTGACTGTTTAGGTGAAAGTGTGCTAAAGTATTAAAGCACGGTAAGTGGAGGTTTAGCTCAGTTGGGAGAGCATCTGCCTTACAAGCAGAGGGTCAGCGGTTCGAGCCCGTTAACCTCCACCATTTTAAATGCCGGATTGGCGTAATTGGCAGCGCAACTGATTTGTAATCAGTGGGTTGGGGGTTCGAGTCCCTTATCCGGCACCATCTTATCTGAAATCTTGGGAGGGTAGCGAAGTGGCTAAACGCGGCAGACTGTAAATCTGTTCCTTCGGGTTCGGCAGTTCGAATCTGCCCCCTCCCACCATTTTTTTAAGAAATTGAAAAAGTTTGGGACGTAGCCAAGTGGTAAGGCACCAGACTTTGACTCTGGCACTCGATGGTTCGAGTCCATCCGTTCCAGCCATCTGACCCGTTAGCTCAGGCGGTAGAGCATTTGACTTTTAATCAAAGGGTCGGGCGTTCGAGTCGCCCACGGGTCACCACTTAACATGCGGGTGTAGTTCAATGGTAGAACTTTAGCCTTCCAAGCTAACCACGCGGGTTCGATTCCCGTCACCCGCTCCAGAAAGACAGCAATGCTTCCGAAAGGAAGTTTTTTTGTATTTGTTTTTCTACCGCAAGTATTACTTGCGGTATATGTACCAGTATGGGCTGTTCTGTTATAATGAACTGGATGATAAAAGGAGTAAATCTTATTATGGAAAACAAAGTAAGAATTCAGGACGATTTATACGAATATGTCAACGGCGAATGGATAGCCAATGCCGTCATTCCTGATGACAGACCGACAATCGGCGGTTTCTCAACTCTGGATAAGGAACTGGAAGAACTCATGATGTCAGAATTCAGAGCTTTCGCTTCAGGTGAAAAGACAACTGATATCAGAGAGTTTGAAGATGCCATCAAGCTTTACCGCAAGGTAATGGATGTTGAAAGACGTAACAGAGAAGGCATTCAGCCGATATTACCGCTGCTGCATGAGATCGCTGCCATCGATTCAGCTGAAAAACTGAATGAAAAGGCTGTTGAATTTGTTATGAAGCAAGTAATGCTGCCATTTGAGTGCGATGTTGAAGTAGACATGAGCGATACCACAAAGTACTGCTTCATGATCAAGGGACCAAGCACCATTCTGCCGGATACAACATATTACGGAACAGAACCGGGTAATCAGTTACTGGGTGTCTACAGCACAATGGCTGCCAACGCTCTTAAGTTCACTGATTTAGGTGAAGAAGAACAGAAAAAGTATCTCGAAGATACTCTGGCTTTCGACGGGCTGGTTGCTCAGAAGGTTAAAAGTCAGGTAGAATGGGCTGATTATGTAAGTATGTATAATCCTTTCACGGTAGAGGAAACTGCAGAATATCTGAAGCCAATGGATTTCAAGGGTATGTTACATGCTGTCTGGAAAGATGATATTCCGGACAAAATCATCGTAGCTGACCCTAAGGCCATTAAGGAAATGAACTTCTACTTCAATGAAGAGAATATCTCAATGTATGCTCACTGGGCATATGTCAAGACCTTACTGTCAAAGTCACAGTTCCTTTCTGAAGAGCTCGCTTCCAACAGCACCATTTACAGAAGAACTCTGATAGGTGTACCAAATGATCCTGAAATGGAAAAACAGGCATATCAGATTGTTGGTGCACTGTATGCTGAACCAATCGGTGTCTATTATGGAAGAACATACTTTGGTGAAGAAGCCAAGAAAGATGTAGTCAACATGGTCAAGAAGATCATTGCGACCTACATGGACAGAGTCAGAAATAATGATTTCCTGCGGCAGGAAACCAAGGACAAAGCTATTCTCAAACTCTCAACCATCAAGATCAAGATGGGATATCCTGATTCAATCAGAGAGATCTTCAGCAGAATGCATGTCAATGAAGAAGACAGTTATTATGATGCCGTTGAAAAGGTCATAGCCATACTGCTGGAAGACAGTATCGGAAAGCTTCACAAGACAGTTGACCGCGGTGAATGGCTGATGCCTGGTCACATGGTCAATGCCTGCTATGACCCTAGCAGAAATGACATCACATTCCCGGCAGCTATTCTCCAGAAGCCTTTCTATTCAATCAATCAGTCTGCCAGCGAGAATCTCGGCGGTATCGGTACGGTAATCGCTCATGAGATCTCTCATGCTTTCGATAATAACGGATCTCATTTTGATGAAAACGGCAACCTGGCAAACTGGTGGAAGGAAGAAGACTTTGCAGCTTTCCAGAAACTGACCCAGAAGATGATCGAACAGTGGGACGGTATCCCGTTTGGCGGCGACAAGGTCAATGGCGAACTGGTAGTCAGTGAAAATATCGCTGATAACGGCGGTGTAGCCGTAGCTCTGCAGATAATGCATGAAACAGAAGGCGCTGATTTCCAGAAGTTCTTCATTAACTTTGCCAGGATCTGGTGCATGAAGGCTAATCCTGAATACATCCAGCTGTTACTGAAGAATGACGTACATTCACCATGCAAGTTAAGAGCCAACATTCAGGTCAGAAACTTCCCTGAGTGGTATGAAGCATTCGGTGTAACTGAAAAAGATCAGATGTACATCGCTCCGGAAAAGCGTATTATTATCTGGTAAAAGAAATAGTATTTAATGCATAACTGACTGGCTGAAAAGCCGGTCTTTTTCTGTCTGGAAAATGCTGCAGTGACAGAAATGTCCTGATTTTTGACAAAGCTGTCAGCTTTTTTAAAAGAAAAAGATCCTATAATGTTATTGAAGAGAGGAGGTTATGCTTTATGAAACCTTTGAATAAGAATAAGATCGGGGAGTTTATTACCAAACTTAGAAAATCAAGAGATTTGTCGTTAGATGACATGGGTGATCTTCTGTATGTCTCAGGAAGAACGGTCAGACGCTGGGAAAACGGAGAGATAACACCTACTATGGAAGATATAATCAATATCTGTAATGAATTCAACATTTCACTGGAAGAGATGTTTGAAGGAGAAAGAAGCATTGATCATGAAGTTGACAGAAAAATGACAGAAGTCAGTACGGGTATTGATCAACTCAGCGATATGGTGAACTCCACAGACAAGACAGTGAATGTCCTCAGCGAAGGAGTAAATGAGTTGAAGGAACAGATCAAACTGATGAACAACGAAGAACATTATCGGAAACATGATGATCTGACATGGTTTTGGTTATTACTCATCCATGTAATTGTGACAATAATAGGTTTTATATGCTATGCAAAAGGAAATAGAAACTACATAACTTCATTTGTTTCAACAATTCTTTATATCATCGCAATCAGTTTTCTGATGTACAGAAACAGAAATAACCATAAGAATCTTAAAATGCTATTTGCCTATTCTGTTATTCTTGGATTGAACATGTTCATCAATATCGTTCTTGAAATTAACATATTACAAGAACGTGAGCTTATTTCTGGCAAACCAGGTATGATAAGAATTGATAATCTTGAATTAATGATAGTAAACGGAGCTTTATACGGTTTGCGTCATCTTGGCTTAGTCAAAGTCAAATTGTTTATCGGATTGTGCTTCTTCATCTATTCAGCATGGATAGTATTCTGTGGTTACAATCTCTCATCAGAAAAACTGAAACCTGCAATTCGGAAAGCCATCTCTGGAATGAAAAAACTCAGCAGTCATTGAAACCGCTGAGTTTTTCTATGAATCATTGTTTATAAAGGGAATATCTCGTCTAACTGATCACGGCATTTTTCAATGGCGTCCTTGTTACCGATGACACAGACATTGTCCTTGTCACGGATATCAGCCAGTAACTCGATGGAATCTCTGATGGCTTTTTCATCTGTTGCCAGAATCGAATCGAGAATGTTCTGCTTTACCTCATCAGTGATGTCGGTGAAGTAATCCATGTCGCTTCTTCTGGCCATGGTCTTGGCTGTCATCAATGGATCAAAGTCTCCCATGGTACCGATGATGTATTTCTCAACATTTGGATCACTGTCGCAGAATTCCTTCAGATATAACGGTGCATTCTTGAAGATGTGCAGTGAATTGGCAGGGTTAGGGTCACGGAATGATCTGTACCAGGAGTTGCTGCCTCTGGCGGAGAATCCACAGCCGTAAGCACCGTTCTTTACTCTGACATTGTTCCAGAGATAATCCAGACTCAGAATGTTGGAGACAACATACATTGTACCCAGATCCTTGTCAGGAAGTCTTCCGGTAAAGGCACCCATGCTGGCATAGGAGATATTGGCCGGAACAACGATACCTTCACGTCTGTGACCTAAAGGTTTTCTTTCTGCCTTAGGACCGACTGTTCCTTCCGGAGTGTTATCCAGTACTGCCCTGACTACATTTTCACTGTCAGGTGAAGCGATACCTAATGTCAGTCTGTCAGCTGTAAACAGATCCTTGTAGAGTTCCTTCATTTCAGCGAGAACCTTATCTGACTCGCTGTCCCAGTTATCTTCCAGGTTTCTGATGAACTTGTAGAACTCATAGCCGTTGGCGTATTCTGCAGAAACACCTGCTTCGCTGTCACAGGCACTTACACGTAAGGAAGCGAGATTGCTGCCATACCGGCTGAAGGCCTGTTCCTGAGACATCTTGGTCTGTCTGACGATGTCTCTGATGGCTTTCTTGTCATCGAGAGATGTACGGTAGATGATTTCCTTTACCAGTTCAACACCGGCCAGATCGTTTCTTTCCAGAGAGCTCCAGGTGACATTGACAAATGACTTCAGTTCGTCATTTTTGTCTGTGGCGAATGAGACACCGGTACTAAACTCGCCTAAGATGGCGTTGATGGCCTGATTCAGATGAATCGTGTCATACTTTTCAGTTGCGATCTGTCCCAGTAAGGTAGTCAGCAGTGACAGAACAGAGATCTGATACAGACTGTAATCAGCGATGTCACTGTATAAAGAAACATAGCTGATACCGTTGGTATCCAGTTCATGTTTCAGAACCGTATTGCATCCGTTGTGCTTGCAGACTTCCAAAGGAAGGGTAGTAGCGGTCTTCTTAAGGTCGGAAATATGGAGAACAGGTAAGGTTGCCTGCTGTTCAGGTGTATCTTCAGTAGCCTGCCATACAGCCAGCTTCTTGTTCATTTCAATCAGTTCATCTATTTCTTCCTTGCTCCAGCTGGCCTTGACGGCAGCGAGTTTCCGCTTTTCCTTTTCAGCCTTGATCTGACCTAAGGTCGTTGAAGGCTTTAAGAGAACTTTCGCATGGTGCTTACTGTCGAGAATCAGATCCTGTAACAGCTGTTCATAGTAATCAGTATCGAGTTTTTCTCTTAACTGAGCATAGATGTCGTCCTTGATGATACCCTGTAAAGGATCACCGCCATACAGCCAGGTATCCAGAGAGGTGAGGGCAAATACCAGTCCCTTAGGAGCGTTGCCGAAGTCTCTTTCCTTGGCCTTGAATTCAGCCTTACTGAGGATGGCGGTCATTTCATTTCTGTCGATGCCTTCCTTTATAACGCGCTGTAATTCGTTTCTGATAGTCTCAGTGATCTGAGGTTCCTTTTCCAGATCAGTGTTGATGACATCGATCTCAACGCAGGACTGTAATAAGCCGTCTTCCATGGAGAAGTAGACATCTTCACCTAAACCCGCAGAGATGATGGCTTTCTTCAGCGGTGCTTCATTTGATCCGCATAATACCTGAGCGATCAGGGCTAAGGCAGCATTGGAAACACGTGTAGTATAATCACCGACAACATAGCCGTAAGCTATCTGAGCCTTGCCGGCTGGCTTTTCTTCGGCACCGATCTCATATTCAACAATGAGATCTTCCGGAGTGACCGGCTTCTGAGCATCAAAATTGATCTTAGCACCTTCGGAAGTGAACTGTGACAGATATTCATCATCGATGATGGCCAAAGTCTCTTCAATGTTTACATCACCGTCTAAGATGATGAAGGAGTTGCTCGGGCTGTAATACTTCTTATGACTGTCACAGAACTGCTGGTAAGTCAGGTCAGTAATGTGGTCAGGGTCGCCGCCTGATTCATTGCCATAGCAGGTATCAGGGAACAGGGCATGCAGCAGATAACGGCTTCTGACACCGTCAGGTGAAGAGAATGCACCTTTCATCTCATTGAAGACAACACCCTTATAGATCGGATCAGCTTCCGGATCAAGAATCTCATAGTGCCAGCCTTCCTGACGGAAGATGTTAGGATTGCTGACGGCCAGAGGTCTGAATACGGCATCAAGGTAGACGCGCATCAGGTTGATGAAGTCCTTATCGTTACGGCTGGAAACCGGATAAACTGTCTTATCAGGGAAAGTAATGGCATTCAGGAAAGTCTGCAGTGAACTCTTTAACAGATCAACAAATGGTTCTCTGAGCGGATAGCGCTGGGATCCGTTTAATACAGAGTGTTCCAGAATGTGGAAGACACCGGTATCGTCTACCGGAGTAGTTCTGAAGCCGATGGCGAAAGTCTTGTTTTCGTCGTCTCTCTTCAGCCAGATGGTCCTGGCGGTTGTTTTCTCATGGACCATTTCATACAGGTCACCGTTGATCTCCTCGATGTGTCTGATGTTAAGAACACGGAAACCATGGATGACATCGTTAATATTCATATGGGTTAACCTCCATCTGTTTTATATTATATCCTATTATCCGCAATTAGCCATAAAAGAACATTTCCAGATGATGAAAAAGAAACCCTGACAGTTAAATGACAGAAATGACTTTATTTTTCCGTGGTTGTCTGTTTAAATATAGCCAGGAGTAAATGGTATGATCAAAGGTGTGTTTTTCGATCTTGACGGCGTAATAGTGGATTCTGAAACCTATGACCAGCAGATTACCGCTGACTTCATCAGGGAAAACGGTTATAAGACGGATCCGCGGGTTTTCCGTATCTGGATCGGAGGTTCACCGGAGATCGATGCCTGGAGCATCATCATGTCTCAGGTACATCCTGATGATGACATTGATACTTTCAAGGACAGGATGCATGAATATCATAAGGTCAGAAGGGAACGGATATACTTTCCGCCTCTGGTCTTTCCGGAATCAGTATCGGTCATCAGAAACCTGAAAGACAGAGGATATAAACTGGCCTGCTGTTCCGCCAGTGAACCTTGGTATATTGAACGTGCCCTGACTCAGCTGGACATCAAGGACTGCTTCGATGTAGTCATATCCGGAAGAGATCTATCTCACGGTAAACCAAATCCGGAAATCTATCTGCTGACATTGGAAAAGCTGGAACTGCAGAAGGATGAGGCAATAATCATTGAAGATTCACCTTATGGCATAAAGGCCGGTAAGAATGCCGGAATAAAGACCATAGCCCGTAAGGACTACAAGTTCGGCATGAATCAGAGTGAAGCCGACGATTTCATTGACACTCTGGATGAAATAGAGAATTACTTATAAAAAAAGGACCTCAGTTTGTAACTGAAGTCCTTTTATTTTGTTTTAGTACATTCCGGCAGGAGCAGCTGGAACAGCGGCTGATTCAGGTTTCGGTTTCTCAACGACACCTGCTTCAGTAGTGATGAACAGGGCAGCAATGCTGGTAGCATTCAGTACGGCACTTCTGGTGACCTTGGTCGGGTCAACGATGCCTTCCTTGAACATGTCGACCCATTCACCGTTTCTGGCATCGAAGCCGATGTTCTTCTTCTTGGTCAGCTGTTCCTTGACGATGTCATTGCCGTCATAGCCGGCGTTTTCCGCGATCTGGTATAAAGGCTGCAGGATGGCTTCAAACACGGCGTTAATGCCTTTCTGTTCGTCTACGGTAGCACCCTTGAGGGTATCTTTCTGCTCTTTGTAGATTCTGGCTAAGGCTGCACCGCCTCCGATGATGATACCTTCGGCAATGGCTGCCTTGGTGGCATTGAGAGCGTCCTCAATTCTCAGTTTCTTTTCCTTCATTTCGCTTTCGGTAGCGGCACCGACCTTGATGATGGCGACACCGGAAGTCAGCTTGGCCAGTCTTTCATTTAACTTCTTCTTATCATAGTCAGAAGTTGTCTTTTCAATCTGAGCCTTGATCTCGTCAACTCTGTTCTTCAGTTCTTCAGGATCACCGGCACCGTGAACGATGGTGGTGTTGTCCTTCTTGACAACGACCTTGCTGGCAGTACCTAAGGCGCTTAAGTCAATATCCTTGAGATCCATGCTTAATTCCTTGGTAACAAACTGGGCACCGGTCAGGATGGCGATATCCTGTAACATGGCCTTCTGGGAATCACCGAAGCCAGGAGCCTTGGTGGCTACGACATTGAAGGCACCGCGTAACTTGTTGACGATCAGTGTAGTCAGTACTTCGTTGTCAATGTCATCGCAGATGATCAGCATTGGCTTGTTGGCCTGAACGATCTTTTCCAGAACAGGCAGGATCTCCTGAATGGAGTTGATCTTCTGGTCGGTAACCAGGATCATCGGGTTTTCCAGTTCTGACTGCATCTTTTCTCTGTCGCTTGCCATGTAAGGTGACATGTATCCCTTGTCATATTCCAGGCCTTCAACAGTCTCGAGTGTGGTTTCAAAGCCCTGGGATTCATCAACGGTGATGACACCGTCCTTGCCGACCTTATCCATTGCTTCAGCGATATAGCGTCCAATCTCTTCATCGCCTGAAGATACGGCTGCGACCTGGGCAATGTCCTTGGAGGTTGATACCTGCTTGGTCTGTTTCAGTAATTCAGATGCGATAAGCTGAGCGGCTTTTTCCATGCCTGCCTTTAACAGAACAGGGTTGCTGCCTTTTTCAACGCAGGCAACACCGTTATGCATGATGGCCTGAGCCAGAAGGGTAGCAGTAGTAGTACCGTCACCGGCAACATCATTGGTCTTGCTGGCAACTTCATAAACCAGCTTGGCACCCATGTTTTCAAATTTATCTTCCGGATCGATCTCCTTGGCGATGGTGACACCGTCATTGGTGATCAGCGGTGAACCATAGCTCTTTTCCAGAACCACATTACGTCCCTTAGGACCTAAGGTGATCTTTACGGTGTTGGCCAGGGTATCAACGCCTGCCAGCATCAGATCTCTTACTTCTTTTGAATACTTAACTTCCTTGCTCATGAAAAGCCTCCTAATCTATTACCGCGTAGATCTTTGACTCAGATACCAGCAGGTACTTTTCACCCTGATATTCAACTTCTTTTCCGGCATACTTGTCGAAGATCACTTTGTCGTTAACCTTTACAGTCATCGGTACTCTTTTACCGTCAACCAGACTGCCTTCACCGACTGCGATTACCACACCGATATTATCTTCAGTGTTTTCCTTGGCAGACAGGATGATGCCGCTGGCTGTCTTGTTTTCGATTGTTTCCTTTTTAATCAATACATTATCATTTAATGGTCTGATCATTAGTATTCCTCCTTTAGCACTCTAATATCTTAAGTGCTAACCATATATTATTATAGTATACCGAAGAATAATGTCAAGCATTTAAAACGGGTACGTGGTATAATAAAAAAGGTAAAAAAAACATGTTGAAAAGAAACAACTTTCTGGTAATACTCATTGTACTTCTGGCCGCTGGGATCTTCGGTATCCTGTGGTTTTACAATACTTATTTAGTGCCGAATGCCGAGATGTCCTCAACTTACATGGAGGTTTATCAGAATCTGGATGCCAGTGAGATAAGAACCATAAACATTGACACCATCAATAACAAGGTCAAAGTTGTCGCTACCGAAGGTGAAAAGGTCAAGATCAGCTACTATGAAAGAATCGACAGTGCCAACAGCTTTGTTGTTGACAATAAGACAGTATCGCTGAAAATCATTGAAAGAACGGAAACACCGTCCAATAAGTTCATCTCCCAGACCAGACAGATCGATACCATAACGATATACATACCTCAGAATTCCGTCATCACGGTTAACAATAAGAACTTTGACGGATCAATGGAACTGGATGGGGTTTCGCTCAACTCTCTGGTAGTTAATACAATAACCGGTTCCATTACCGTAAAGAATTCGATGATCAAGGTCATGAATCTGAATACCAACTCCGGTGATGTCATGGTTACCAATACGCAGTTTGATTACCTGGGTATTGACGAAGTTACCGGCAAGGTAACACTGAATATCAATGACTCACTTAAACGGTACAATCTGGCAATCAAATCGGTTAACGGTTTTTTGACAGTCAATAATGACAAGGTAAAGGTTATGATCGATGATGTGGAGACAGTAGTCAACTATATTGATGAAACCAGGGAAGAAACAGACCGTACCATCCGAATCACTTCCTTAAGAAGCAACATCAACGTTACTTCAAACGAGGAAGCTCTAAGTGAGAATGAAAATGAAAGCGTTCAGGAATCTGACTGAACGCTTCTTTTTTTTATCCGTTGATCTCTTTCAATACCTCACCCAGGTCATACGGTTCATGCTGTGGATTGAACTCAATGGTAAGTCCGTCCTCTTCGCCATAACGAGGTATGATGTGGAAGTGCAGATGCATGACTGACTGCCCGGCTGCTTCGTTGGTGTTGACCAGGATATTGCAGCCTTTGGCATTGAGGTTCTTTACGATCCTGTCAGCCAGCATTCTGGTCACGCTGATCAGGTGAGCCAGGGTTTCATCATCGCATTCCAGGATGTTGTCAAAGTGCTTCTTCGGGAGCACCAGAGTATGTCCTCTGGTCACCTGGGAAATATCCAGAATAGCCAGACAGGTTTCATCTTCATAAACACGGGCTGAAGGGATGGTTCCTTCAATGATACTGCAGAATATACACATAATAATTATCCTCCCTGATATTTCAATTATAGTTTTTCCTGACCTTACAGTTCAACATCATTTTCCGGCTGTAATGTTATGATCACCAGTTCCGGATGATTGTTGAAACGGAAAGGGAACAGGGAATTGCCGATGCCTCGCGAAACTATCAGCGTGGTGTTTTTCTTCTGATGCAGGCCTTCAGCCAGTTTCGGCAGCCATCCCTGATTAGGGGCATAGCTTGGCCCGATAAACGGAATGCGGAACTGACCGCCGTGACAGTGTCCGCAGATGACCAGATCGGCTTCATTGTCACAATAGGCATTAAACAGCTCCGGACGGTGGAACATGACCATGTTGAACATGTCTTCTTTCTTCAGTGACTGATAAATGGAAGTAAAGAGTTCTTCTCTCTGAGCTGACGGTACATTGAAGAAATCATTCAGACCTATCAGATTGATGTCGTCAATGACATATGATTCATCTTCCAGGATGTTCATAGGAGTCCTGTAAAAGGCATCCATTATTTCTCTGTGACGTTTTGATCTGATTTCATGATTGCCCGTAACGTAATACACAGGGGCAATTTTCGCCAGCTGGCTGGCAAATTCTGTCGCAATGGGGATGTTGGTACGGCGGGAATCGATCAGATCACCGGTAATGCAGATGAGATCAGGATTCTCTTCCCGGATCTGTTTCCACAGTTTCCGTCGCAATCCGCTTTTGCGGGTGTTATGAACATCCGAAATCTGGGCAATTACGGTTTTCTTTTTGAGTTTCGGGCTTTTTATTGTATAGCGGCTTACTGACAGTATCGAGTTTTCCCGATACAGGAATAAGGCAATTACGATAATGATAAAGACATACTTCATATAATCATTTAATCATAAAACGCCATCCAGGGCAAAAAAAGGATGTCAGTGACATCCCTATTTTCCCAGATATGAAGGGTAGTTGGCCTTGATGGTGTTATACACATCAATGTCATAAATTGTAAAGTTGTGCTTGGTGAAGTAGTAACCGTTGCATTCATCGAGGAATGTTGACAGGTTCTTCAGGTAAGCAGTGAAGTCTTCCTTTAACTGCCGCTGGTTGGTTACGGTTGTCTGAATGACATAGTAGCCATTGGCAGAACTGTTGACGATTGGATCAGATAAGGTTGGATTCTGAACAGTCATCAGGTAAGACAGAACATTGTAGTCAAGTGAAGAAGAGTTTCTGGTGTAGAAGGTTTCATCAGCCAGAGTAGCCTTGTCACTGTATTGCTCGGCTACTGTACCGAAGTCTTCACCGGTCTTGAGCTTGGTGATGGCTTCCAGAGCTTTCTCTCTGGCGGCATCGTTTCCGATTGAACTGCCGTCAACGAAGATCATTCTGGCCTTTAACGGCATGTACTCCTGATAGAGGGCATCCCGGTTTTCTTCAATGTACTTGTCTTGCAGAGCTTC
This sequence comes from Erysipelotrichaceae bacterium, assembly GCA_017405785.1. Taxonomy (GTDB): domain Bacteria; phylum Bacillota_I; class Bacilli_A; order Erysipelotrichales; family Erysipelotrichaceae; genus RUG521. The sequence continues at coordinate 68,214 of JAFQZR010000007.1, read as the reverse complement.
TGACTTGGCGATGGTTACACAGTATTTCATGAATGCTTCAGTAGATTCGTAACCCAGGTTCTTCAGAACTTCTTCAAAGTCACCCTGTGAAGCCATCTGTTCCTTGTAGGTATCAAACTTTTCCTGTGCAGCCTTTGTGATCTCCTCTGAATCAGGGATTTCAGCATTGGCTACAATCTCCATGGCCTTAGTCAGGATCGTATTGGCAGCATCATCCTTCATCATTCTGTCATAGAGATCCTGCTTGGTGATCTTCTGCTTTCCGATCTGGATGAGTACTTCCTTAGGATTTGAAACGGTTGCGGTTGCATCCTCGCATCCGGCAAGAATGCAGCATAAGCTTAACGCGATAACAATGATCTTAATTAATTTCTTCATATTACTCGCCCTCGCTTTCTTGAATGCTCAGGTTCTTCTTGATGATTGCTTCGATTTCTTCGCTGGCGAACTTGACACCGAGGTCCTGGGCTGTCTGCCAGACAATGTCTGTTCCGAGATGTTCGTTTTCTGACAGGATGGCACTGATGAAATCAGTTTCTTCCTTATAGTCATCAGCCTTGACGGAATCACACTTGATTAAGAACCAGCCAAAGTCATCGGACTTGAACCATTCGCATACTTCGCCTTCATTTAATGACAGGGCAGTTTCCTTGAATTTCTCATCAATATTGCTGGCAGAACTGTCGATGTAACCGTATCTGCCGCCTTTGGCAGCATTGCTGTCTTCAGAGAACTTTTCAGCGAATTCTGCGAAGTTTTCAGCACTGTATTCTGATGAAGCCCAGGCATCCTGTGCAGCTTTCAGCTTTTCTGATTCTTCAGCTGTCGGATTTTCCGGATCGTCCATGGTCAGAACAACATAGCTGACGATGCGTGGCTTGTGTTCTTCCTTGAAATGATCAGTTAACAGTTCGTCAATGTGTTTGGAAATATAATTGGCATAAAGCTTTTCCGTTTTGACGCTGTATAACAGATAGTCATAGAATGTATCGTATCCGTAATATGTCTGGGCGATGGTGTTGAGATAAGCCTCATCATAGCCATAATTCTGACTGTATACAGAGACGAGGTATTGATATCTGTCCCGAACGTCCTTAATCATGTCATCAGTTGATTCAACGGCACTGTCTAACAGGGCAGTGTGGAACATTGTGTAGACTCTGTCTTCGTAGTATGTCTTTGACAGTTCGTCATATATCTCATCGGCGGAGAAGTTTTCATCATCTACTGAGAAAACGATCTGCTTGCCGCCAACTGTTTTACCTGGTAACTTTCCCTTGTTCTGATCGTATGCAAAGTAAACAGTGATGCATACGAAGAAGATGCCAATCAACAGAGGGAACCAGTATTCCTTTAATTTTTCAACCATAATTAAATAAACCTCCTGGCGCGAACTTTTATAATTATAATAAATTTGATTTTAATATGCAACAACAAGAAAACCTGTGTTTAATTGCACTGCTTGATTATTTGTTATGATATAATGTATTGTTAGTTAGAAGAGGTGGTTTTATGTCAACACTGGAAATAAGAAACTTACATGTCAATGTTGAAGATAAAGAAATACTGAAGGGCGTTGATCTGACGGTTAATACCGGTGAAGTTCATGCCTTGATGGGCCCTAACGGCAACGGAAAAAGTACACTTTTAATGACCATCATGGGTCATCCGAAATATAAGGTAACAGAAGGCAGCATTCTGCTTGACGGTCAGGATGTTCTTTCAATGAGCGTTGATGAAAGAAGCAAGGCCGGTCTGTTCATTGCCATGCAGTATCCTCAGGAAGTACCGGGTGTCACCAACTCCGATTTCCTGAAGGCCGCTGTCAATGCGCACAGAGAACAGCCTATCAAGCTGTTTGAATTCATCAGATTACTGGATAAGACCATTGAAGATGTGCAGATGGACGCTGCCATTGCTCACCGTTTCCTTAATGAAGGATTCTCCGGCGGCGAAAAAAAGCGTAATGAGATCATCCAGATGAAGCTGTTAAAGCCGCAGTTTGCGATGCTGGACGAGCTGGACTCCGGTCTGGACGTCGATGCCATCAAGATCGTGGCTGATAACATCAACAGATTAAGAGAAGAGAACGAAATGGGACTCATCATTGTTTCCCATTATGCCAGATTCTATGATCGGATCACTCCGAGTCATACCCATGTCCTGATCAACGGCAGAATTGTTGAAAGCGGTGACTACTTACTGGCTCAGAAGATCGATGCCGAAGGCTATGAATGGCTGTTAAAGAAGAACAACATCACTCTTGAAGAAGAGGAAGAAGTTAAGAGAGCTGTTTCCCTGGGAACCTGCGCCGTCAATAAGCTTGGAGGATTCTGATGAGTTTGATTACAGTTGACAGATCCAAGAAGATAACCGTTAATTCCAACACCGGGTCGGCATGTCATCTGGACATTGAGGTCAGGGAAAGAACTTCCGGCAAGGTAGTCATTACCCTGGTGGGAGAAAAGGAATTGAAGATCGATCTTAACGTAAAGGTCGCCTCTGACAGTAACATTTCCTTTCTGACCATCAACCATGTTGACAATGATGTGGAATTAAACGAGAAATTTGATATTAATTCTGACAGCAGTGTGGCAGTTGCACACGCGGACTTTACTGAGTACCGTTCACTGTACAAGGCTGATTATCAGCTTTCAGGGCAGGGGGCTCAGTTAGCCGTACAGACAGCTTCCTTATCCAGAAGCAGAAAGGTCTTCAATCAGGATACCTTCCATCAGGCAGGCAATACCACAGCTCATGTAAACAACTACGGTGTAGTCATGTCCAACGGCTATACCGACATGGTTGTCCGCAATACGATAGTTCAGGGTGCCCATCATTCATCAACACATCAGGCATCCCGATTACTTACTTATGACAAGACCTCCATCGGCAAGATCCTGCCAGTGCTGTATATCTATGACAACGAAGTTGAAGCTTCCCACGCCGCCTCCTTAGGTCAGCCGGATGAAGATCAGATCTACTATCTGGAAACCAGAGGTCTGACGCAGAAGGAAGCCATTTCTCTGATAGTCAAGGGATATCTGATGCCGGTAACCAGGATAGTCTCTGACCGGGAGATCGCCTCTGCTTTGGAGCAGGAGATAGAAACGAAGGTGCAGCAGAATGATTAATACCGAGATCATCAGAAAAGATTTCCCGATGCTGGACAATAAGAAGATGGCCGGCAAGCCTCTTGTCTACCTCGACAATTCTGCCACCACCTTCAAGCCAAACCGGGTCATCGATGCCATAAATGATTTTTACCATAACTACACTTCAAACATTCACCGCGGTGAGTATGAACTCTCACAAAAGGCTGATAATGCCTATGACTCAGTCAGAGGCATCGTCGGCAGGCTGATCAACTGCAGTGAAAAGGAAGTGATCTTTACTTCCGGTGCGACCAACAGCCTTAACATCGTGGCTTATAGCTACGGCCTGCAGAACCTTAAGGAAGGCGATGAAATCTTACTGACACTGGCTGAACATGCATCCAATGTTCTGCCGTGGTTTGACGTTGCCAAGAGAACCGGTGCCGTCATCAATTACATTCCTCTCGATGAGGAAGGCCGACTGACACCTGAAGGACTGAAATCAGTCATAAGCGAAAAGACCAAAATCGTCGCATTCGCTTCTGTTACCAATGTTCTTGGTTTTATTGCAGATGTTAAGGAATTATGCCGCATTGCCCATCAGTACGGGGCCATTGCGGTCGTTGACGGAGCGCAGTCTACTGCTCATATAAAGACAGATGTCAAGGATTGGGACTGTGATTTTCTGGCTTTCTCCGCGCACAAGATGTGCGGTCCGTCAGGAGTAGGCGTTCTTTACGGCAAGAAAGAGATCCTGGATGCTATGGTTCCGTTTACCTACGGCGGCGGTTCCAATGCCCGTTTTGAAGCAGACGGAACAGTCATTCTGAAGGATGCTCCGGAAAAGTTTGAATCCGGTACACCGGATATGGAAGGTGTCATCGGCTTAGGCGCTGCCGTGAAGTATATCTCTTCCGTAGGCCTTGATAACATCTACGAACATGAAAAACAGTTAAGAGACTACGTTGTCAGAAAGATCAAAGAACTGGGCAACGTGGAGATCTATAATGAACACGGTGATACGGGTATCATCGCACTTAATGTGAAAGACATATTTGCTCAGGATGCCGCCAGCTATATCGGCTCCCAGGGCATTGCGGTAAGAAGCGGCAATCACTGCGCCAAGATGCTGCACAATGTCATCGGTGTTACCGAGACGATCCGTGCTTCATTCTACTTCTATAACACATATGAAGACGCTGACAGGCTGGTGGAAGCACTGAAGAACTGTACAATTGAAAACTGTATAGGAATCTTCTTCTAGAAAGGGGTGTTCACTGTGTCAAGTTTATTAAAGGATCCGATGATCTTAAGAGAGATCCTGCTGGATCATTATGAATATCCGCATAACCACAAGCTGACTGACAGCCCTGATTTCCGCGAAGCCCACATGGCTTCCGAGTCATGCATTGACGATATCAGAGTTCAGGCCAAGATTGAAGACGGTGTCATTGAGGACATCCGCTTTGACGGCCGTGCCTGCACCATTTCCACAGCATCAACTTCCATGATGACCGACCTGGTCAAGGGCAAGACCATTGAACAGGCTAAAGAGATCATGGACAACTACTTTGCGATGATCGACGGCAGAGAGTTCGATGAGACCATTCTTGACGAAGCCATCGCTCTGCAGGGTGTCAGCAAGCAGGCCAACAGAATCAAATGCGCCACCATCGGCTGGCATGGCCTGGAGAAGCTGATTGCGGAAAGTGAGGAAGACAATGATGGAAAATAAGAACCGGGAGATCTTCCGGAGTCAGGACGAATATACCGCGGGCTTTGCGGATGAAGATACCAGTATCTTCAATACCGGTAAGGGCATCAGCCGTGAAGTTGTGGAAACCATATCAAAGATAAAGGGTGAACCTGACTGGGTATTGCAGTACCGTCTGAAGGCCTTTGAAGCCTTTGAAAAGATGGAGATGCAGCAGTGGGGACCTGATCTCAGCGATCTCAATTTTGACGATTATACATATTACATCAGACCGGCAGACAGAAAGTCATCTTCCTGGGACGATGTACCGGAAACCATCAAGAACACTTTTGACAAGCTGGGTATTCCGGAAAGTGAAAAGCAGTTTCTGGCCGGTGTTACCACACAGTATGAATCCGAAGCTGTTTATCACAACATGCTGGATGAAGTACAGCAGAAAGGTGTCATCTTCCTGGATACTGATACCGCCATCAGGTTATATCCTGATCTGGTAAAGGAATATCTGGGCAAGATCGTACCTTATACTGACAACAAGTTTGCGGCTTTAAACAGCGCCGTATTCTCCGGCGGTTCATTCATCTATGTGCCTCCTGGAGTTACTTTAGACAAGCCGCTGCAGTCCTATTTCCGCATCAATTCGGAACAGATGGGACAGTTTGAAAGAACGATAATCATCGTTGACAAGGGTGCCAATCTCCATTATGTGGAAGGATGCACGGCACCAATCTATAAGAAAGACTCCCTGCACGCTGCCGTGGTTGAGATCTATGTCCATGAAGACGCCAAGTGCCGTTACAGCACGGTGCAGAACTGGTCAACCAACGTTCTCAATCTGACGACCAAGCGTTCAAAGGTCATGAAGAACGGACTGATGGAGTGGGTCGACGGCAACATCGGTTCTCACATCACCATGAAGTATCCAGCCTGTATTCTGGCTGAGGAAGGGGCCAAGGGCATGACAATAACCATCGCCGTAGCCAACCGCACTCAGATCCAGGATACCGGTGCCAAGATGATCCATTTGGCTCCGAATACTTCAAGTTCGATCATTTCCAAGTCCATTGCCCGTAACGGCGGTTATGCCAACTTCCGTGACTGGGTCTACATCGGACCGAAGGCTGACAAGGCCAGAACCAAGATCGAATGCGACACGCTGATTCTTGACGGTATTTCCAAGACCGATACCATTCCGGCTAATACCGTCCAGAACGACAACTGCACGCTGGAACACGAGGCAACAGTTTCCAAGATCTCCGATGAGGAACTGTTCTATCTGATGTCCAGAGGACTTACGCAGGCTCAGGCTACCCAGATGATCATCATGGGCTTCTTAGAGCCGTTTACCAAGGAATTACCGGTAGAATATGCCGTTGAACTTAATCAGTTACTGAAAATAGATATGGAAGGAGCAGTAGGATAATGAAACTGGCAGAAGCATTACAGAGAAGAGCTGATCTGAACCGCGAGATCGATCAGCTGGAAAGCAGAATTACCAGCAACATGCTGGTACAGGATGGAGAGAACCCTAATGAGAGCCCAAAGGATCTTTTCAACGACCTCGATGACAAGCTGGCGGAGCTGGAAGATCTGATGACTCACATCAATCTGACCAATGCCGTTGTCAAGGTCGGGGATAAGACCATCACCGAACTTATCGCCAAAAGAGATACTCTGAGCAAGAAGATCTCTGTCTACAAGAGCGCTGTATATCAGGCATCACTGAATACTTCAAGAGCCAGAAATACGGAAATCAAGATTCTTCCAACCATCAACGTCAAGTCTTTCCAGAAGGTTATTGACAAGATGAGCAGGGAATTAAGGGAAACTGACAATCTGATTCAGTCAACCAACTGGACCTGCGATTTAATCTAGTTAAGAAAAAGGACAGTAGTTAAAAGGGCGAGTGTGATCTCCGTATATTGAGAATGAATATACATACAGGATCGGTATGTCTTAGAGCAGGCAAGGGGTTCGAATCCTCATTTCACTGTTAAGCTCCGACTGTAATAAATGCATTAATACTGTTATTGTTTGATGACCCAGCACTGACTTTTAATGAGGATGCGGGAGAAGGGGATTTTTAGTTTTTTATATGAAAGTACAGTTAGTAGTAGCCGACCTCGATGGCTCACTGGTGGAAACCGGCAAGCCGTTGTCAGATCAGAATAAGAAGGCAATAGAATATCTGCATGAAAAGGGAATAAAGTTCGGTATCGCCAGCGGGCGAAACCTCTTTGACATTACCCGTCTGCCTCACAGATGGAATATGGATTTTGACTTTGACATGTACATCGGCATGAACGGTTCCGAAGTTCTGGATACCGCTACCGGCATCAGAGTTGATTCATACAAGCTGTCACCGGAAGCTGTAAAAGACATTATTCTGAAAATGAAGCCTACAGGTATCACTCCGTTTATTCTCTATAAGGATGGAATGTTGATGACTCAGGAGGATGCCGGTTCACTGGCATCAGCCAAGCGCAATGATTTCCATATCTATATTGCCAAGGATGACAGTGAGCTGTGGCAGCAGGAGCAGGGCAAGATCATGTACCGCACGACTCCGGATAAAGGAGATGCGTTATGGCGGTTTGCCCAGACCCTGACATGCGACCTGTATAAGGCGGTAAGAACGCAGACAATGGTTACTGAGTTTGTTCATCCGCTGGTTGACAAAGCCAAAGGTCTTACTAATTACTGTCAGATGTATGACATACCGATGGATGAAGTAGTGGCCTTCGGCGATACCACCAATGACAATGAAATGGTGGAATGCTGCCACGGGGTATGCCTGCTTAACGGTACAGATGATACCAAGGCCCTGGCCAAGGAGATAACCAGAAAGACCTGTGAAGATGACGGGTTTGCGGACTGGGTATTCAACAACGTAGATTGACTTCAAACAATGTAAAAATGATCACTTAACATAAGTGGTCTTTTCTTTTGGAGGCTATATTTTAGAGTATATACGTATTCTATATAATATAAATGGATAACAGGAGGAATAATATAATATGAAGTTACAGATTGCTTGTGACATGACGACTCTCGATTTAATGTGGAAGGTTCTTGATGCTACTCATGACCTGATCGATATCATTGAATTAGGAAACATCGGCCAGTATGAAGGTGCCCGTATCATCCCGATGGTAAAGGAAAGATATCCGGAATGCGAGATCATGTGGGACCAGAAACAGAGCATGCTTTACACTGATGTACCGGCCTTTGAATTCGGTGCTGATTATGTTTCAGTTGACTCCAGAAGCTCTGATGAGGTATTCCAGCAGCACTTCAAGATGCGTGAGAAATACGGTTCAAAAATCTGCTGCGACATGATGGGCGAATTCGAAGGAGCAGCCAAGGCCATGCACGCTGAAAAAATCGGCTGTGACCAGATTTCATTCTATCCGAACATCGACCATGATGCCTATCCGGTAGGAGATGTCCTGAAACTGAAATTCATCCAGGCTGCAGTAAAGAACATTGAAGTAAGCGCTTATGGCGGATTCACTCTGGAAAATGTCAGACCGGTTCTGGAATGCCGTCCTGATGTCATCGTAGTTGGTGCAGCCATCTGGAAAGCTGAGGATCCTAGAGCAGTTACTCTGAAGTTCAGAGAAATGATGAAGGAATACGAATAATAAACTAAAAAACCTCCTGGGTCAGTCCTCAGGAGGTTCATAGTTTTTGCCCTGCCATAAATCAAATCTGACCATGGCTTTGTCAATGTCATTGATGACGCTTATCTTCTTGACGGTCCATAACGGAGCAATCAGCTGATCAGGCAGACCGTCACCGGTAATTCTTTCAATGACCATTTCCGGATTGAGATATGTCAGCTGTCTGGCCACCAGTTCGGTATATTCCCGTTTACTCAGTAAAGGGAAAGGCCGTATTTCATACATTGTACCCAAGGCAGTGTTTTTAAGCACATGCAGCATGTGAATCTTTACGGCATGAACAGGAAGTCTGCCTACTGCCTTGGCTGTCTCCATCATCATTTCCTCGGTTTCATTTGGCCAGCCGTCGATTATGTGAACACTGATCTTGATATCAGTGTTTTTTAATCTGTCGATGGCATCCAGGAAGTTTCTGTAATCATGACCGCGGTTCATTTCCCGTAAAGTCACATCATGGATGCTCTGCAAGCCCAGTTCCAGCCAGATATCCTTGATCTTTGTCAGAGACTGCAGGTATTCAATTACCTCATCACTCAGACAGTCACTGCGGGTCGCAATGACCAGACCGGCGATTTCCGGATCATCGATGAATGGCTGATAGAGTTCTTTCAGTCTTTCCAGCGGTCCATAGGTGTTGGTATAGGACTGGAAATAGGCTAAAGGTTTTCCTTCAGGCCACTTTCTGGTAAAGACCTTTCTTCTCTCTTTGTATTGCTGATAAATGTCGGAACTGGAAATGTCCGGAAAGCTGTTAGATCCGCCGCTGCAGAAAACACACCCGCCGGTACTGACCTTGCCGTCACGGTTAGGGCAGGTAAAACCCCCGTCCAGCGGTACTTTATAAAGTCTGGAGCCGTAATGAGACTTGGTATAGTAATTCCAGGTCTGATAGCGCTTGTTGTCTTCTGTGTACGGATAAGGGTTATTCATAACTGTATTTTATCATAGAAAGATGGGGATGCAATTGACTTGAAAGGGCATAGATTGTAATATTTATGTATGCGGAGAACGGAATAGTAAGTGAAGCAGTGCTCCATAGAAAGCCGGTGGCTGATGGAAACCGGTACACTGTCATCTGAACTCACCCGGGAGCAGAACGTAATGGCCGCGTTAAGGCTGAAATGAGGGCATGCAATCGCATGAACTAAGGTGGTACCGCGCTGAGGCGTCCTTAGAGTAGCGCCTTTTATTTTTGGCGCAGGAGGAAGGTATATGAGTTACAATCATGAAGTTACAGAAAAGAAATGGCAGAAATACTGGGCAGAAAACAAAACATTCAAGACTGATGCCTGGGATTTTTCCAAGCCTAAATTCTATGCACTGGACATGTTCCCGTATCCAAGCGGTGCCGGCCTGCATGTCGGACATCCGGAAGGCTATACGGCAACTGACGTAGTATCCCGTAAGAAGAGAATGGAGGGCTTCAATGTCCTACATCCGATGGGATTTGACTCCTTTGGCTTACCGGCAGAACAGTATGCGATCAGTACCGGCAACCACCCGGAAACTTTCACCAAGGCCAATATTGAATTCTTCAAGAATCAGCTCTTTAACCTGGGTTTCTCCTATGACTGGGACAGGGAATTATCAACATGCGATCCTTCCTACTATAAGTGGACCCAGTACATCTTCAAACTGTTATTCGAAGATGGTTTAGCTAAATGCGTTGAAATGCCTGTTAACTGGTGTGAGGAACTGGGAACCGTTCTGGCCAATGACGAAGTAATCGACGGCAAGAGTGAAAGAGGCGGCTATCCGGTCGTCAGAAAGAACATGAAGCAGTGGGTCATCGACATCGTCAAGTACGCTGACAGACTGCTGGAAGGTCTGGAAGAGATCGACTGGCCGGAAAGCACCAAGGAAATGCAGCGTAACTGGATCGGCAGATCATATGGCGCTCATGTAAAGTTTGCGATCGACGGTCATGTTGAGACCTTTACGGTCTTCACCACCCGTGCCGATACCTTATTCGGTGCAACCTACTGTGTCTTCGCTCCTGAGCATGTTTTAGTAGATAAGATCACAACACCTGAACAGAAAGAAGCAGTTGAGGCATATAAGAAGGCTGTATCGACCAAGAGCGATCTGGAACGTACGGAACTGAACAAGGATAAGACCGGTGTCTTTACCGGAGCCTATGCCATAAATCCTGTTAACAATAAGAAGATCCCTATCTGGATCTCTGACTATGTACTGGCTTCCTACGGAACCGGTGCCATCATGGCTGTTCCGGCTCATGATGAAAGAGACTATGAATTCGCCAAAAAGTTCGGACTGGAGATCATTCCGGTACTGGAAGGGGGAGACATTTCCCAGGCAGCCCACGTTGAGGATGGCTTACACATTAACAGTGATTTCCTGAACGGATTAAACAAGGAAGATGCCATCAATAAGATGATAGAATGGCTGACGGAAAGAGGCATTGGTGAAAAGAAGGTCAACTACCGTATCCGTGAATGGATTTTTGCCAGACAGAGATACTGGGGTGAGCCTATTCCGGTAGTTCACATGGAAGACGGAGACATGATCTCCTTACCATTGGAACAGTTGCCGTTAGTACTGCCTGAACTGGATGACTACAAGCCTGTAGGCGGTGCTTCACCGCTGGATAAGGCCACTGACTGGGTCAATGTTGAAATTGATGGCAGAAAGGGTAAGAGGGAAACCAGTACGATGCCTGGTTCAGCCGGAAGCAGCTGGTACTTCTTAAGATACATCGATCCGCATAATGACAATGAGATCGCTGACAGAAAGCTGATGGAACACTGGCTGCCGGTCGACCTGTATGTTGGCGGACCTGAGCATGCGGTAGGACATCTGTTATACAGCAGAATGTGGAATAACTATCTGTATGACAAGGGAATTGTTCCAATCAAGGAACCGTTCCATAAACTGGTTCACCAGGGGATGATCCTGGGCGGTAACGGCATCAAGATGGGCAAGAGATATCCTGAATACATCGTTGATCCTAACGTCATCGTCAAGAATTACGGTGCCGATACATTAAGAATCTATGAAATGTTCATGGGTCCATTAGAAGCCAGCAAGCCTTGGAGCGAGCAGGGCGTTGAAGGTGCCAGAAGATGGATCGAAAGAGTCTGGAGACTGGCCATGGAGAGTGAAGGGAAGATCACCGATGATCCGACCCCTGAACTGGACTATGTCTATAACTATACAGTCAAGAAGGTTACGGAAGACATTGATACTCTGAACTTCAATACCGCCATCTCTCAGATGATGATCTTCATCAACGAGTGCTACAGAGTTGAAAAGGTCAACAGAGACATGATGATCAACTTCATCAAGCTGTTAAGCCCATATGCTCCGCACATGTGCGAGGAGATCTATCACCGGTATACAGGTGAAGATACCATCGCCTATGCCAAGTGGCCAGAATATGATCCGGCCAAGCTGGTCAAGAATGACGTTGAGATCGTCATCCAGGTCAACGGCAAGATCAGAGGACGTATCGGTGCTGCCAAGGACTGCAGTCAGGAAGATATCCAGGATGAAGCCATGGCATTAGATACCGTTAAGGCTCAGCTGGAAGGCAAGACGATCAGAAAGATCATCTTCGTCAAAAACAAGCTGCTGAACATCGTAGCCAATTAAAAAAGTCTTATATTATATGGCGAAAAACTGTTGCACGGTTTGAAACTATATGATAATATAATCTAGCAAAAAGAAATTGTGGAAAGAAGAAGCACCCCTTCTCACCTGATGACCTCACGGACATAGGTAAACGCTACGATCAATTGTGATGATTGTTTAGTGGGTGCAAACCCACTTTTCTTTTGTAGGAGGTAATGTAACATAGCAAAGAAAAATCAACCTGACGATTTAGTCAACGAAAGCATTCGCTTCAAAGAAGTTCTGGTTATTTCACCTACAGGTGAGTCATTAGGAAAGATGTCCAGCAGAGATGCCCAGGAAAAAGCTTACAGCTACGATCTGGATCTGGTCTGTGTTGCACCGCAGGCTCAGCCGCCTGTCTGCAAGATCCTCGACTACGGCAAGTACCGTTTCGAGCAGCAGAAGAAGGCCAAGGAGGCCAAACGCAACCAGAAAGTTACAGAAGTAAAGGCACTGCGTCTTTCACCTGTCATCGACATCGGTGACTTTGAGACCAAGGTAAAACAGGTCACAAAGTGGATCGCTGAAGGTAACAAGGTAAAGATCGACATGCGTTTCAGAGGCAGAATGATGACCAGACAGGATGTTGGCAAGAAAGTCATGGACAACTTTATTAACGCATTAAGTGAAGTTGCTACAGTTGATAAACAGCCTAATCTCGAAGGCAATACTTTATCATGTGTATTATCGCCGATAAGAAAGTAAAACGGAGGAGATTGAATTTATGCCAAAAATGAAGACAAAGCGTGCATTAGCTAAGCGCGTAAAAATCACAGGCACAGGAAAACTGAAGAGAAGCCATGCTTATACTTCTCACTTAGCTCCAAGAAAGACCCACAAGCAGAAGGTCCATTTAAGAAAGCAGGCCCTTGTACATCCAAGCGATTACAAGCGCGTCAAGAAGCTGCTTCATGTGTAGGAGGGAGTAAAGTATGCCAAGATCAGTAAACGGAACAGTAAAGCGTAACCGCCACAGAAGAACATTAAAGTTAGCCAAGGGCTATTTCGGTTCAAAGCATGCCTTATACCGCACTGCTCATGAACAGGTAATGCATTCATTAAAGTATGCTTACAGAGACAGAAGACAGTTAAAGCGTGAAATGAGAAAGTTATGGATTGCCCGTATCAACGCTGCAGCCCATACCAATGACATCAACTATTCACAGCTGACTCACGGTCTGAAGCTGGCTAACATCGACATCAACAGAAAGATGTTATCAGAACTGGCCATTCATGATCCAAAGGCTTTCGCTACAGTCTGCGATAAGGCTAAGAAAGCTCTGGAAAAGAACGCCTAGTAAGAAAATAAAAATGAGACGGAAATGTACTAAGTACATGGAAGTCTCTTTTTTAATGTAAAATAACTGTATTGAGGTGTATAATGCTTTAGTCAGGAGGGTGATCACATGGATATAATGATTGCGACCGGAAACAAGAACAAGGTCAGAGAATATAAGGAAATGCTGGAACCTTTGGGTTTCATTGTTCATGATACCAGTGAACTCACTGATTATGTTGAACCGGTTGAAGACGGAACGACCTTTGCGGAAAACGCCTTAATCAAAGCCAGAGGTGTCTTTGATCATGTATCAATGATCTCCATTGCGGATGATTCAGGCTTATCCATCAGAGCCCTCAACAATGAACCGGGCATTCATTCCGCCCGTTACATGGAAGGATACGGCTATCCGGAAAAAAACCGCAACCTCATTGAAAGACTGAAAGGCAGTGAAGACCGCTTTGCCTGGTTTACCTGTGACATTGCGTTAATTGACCATAACGGTGAGCCTCATGTCTTTGAAGGCATCATGGAAGGGCAGATCGCCTTTGAACCTGCCGGCCATAACGGTTTTGGTTATGACCCGATCTTCTGGCTTCCTGAATACGGCATGACCAGTGCCCAGCTGACACCGGATGAAAAGAATGCCATATCTCACAGAGGCCAGGCTACCAGAAAGCTGGTTGAATTCTTAAAGAAGGAGTACGGAGATGAACAGGAATAAGTCAGTGTTCTATCTGTCATGCATCAGCTGGATGGCTTTTGTCATGGCGATATCCATTGCCTTGCCGATAGTGTTCAGGCCTTTCTATTATGCTCATATCAAGGCATATGATCTGGCCAATTACAGCGGCTATACTGAAGAACAGGTAAAGGAAGCCTATGATGACATGCTGGATTTCTGTCTTTTCGGCGGTGAGTTCAAGACCGGTGAGATGAAATGGTCCGAAAGCGGCAAGCGGCATTTTGAAGATGTCGGCAAGCTGTTCCATATTGATTTCATTGTGCTGGCAATAGGTGCCGTTGGCATAATTGTCACCTCACTGATAGACAGGGGAAAGAAACCTTTCACGGTAAAGGGACATACCTCCGTTTACTGGGCAGCGGTATGCACACTGACATTGTTTGTGATGCTGGCAGTATTAGGTTCCATTAACTTCAGCAGATTCTTCGTGCTGTTCCATAAGGTGTTCTTCCCGGGCAAGACCAACTGGATCTTCTATCCGAGTGAAGATGAGATCATCAACGTTCTTCCTGAGGAATACTTCCGCAACTGTGCCATTGCGATCGTTGTCTTACTGGTTGCTCTTACCGTAACGATGATCGTTACCGAGAAGAAAAGATTAAGGAGGCTGGAAGCATGATCCATCTGGTACTTTATCAGCCGGAAATACCGCCTAACACCGGTAATGTAATAAGAACGGCCATGGCCACCGGCAGTGTGGTTCATCTGATCAAGCCTTATGGTTTTGTGTTAAGTGAGAAACACCTCAAAAGAGCCGGCATGGACTATGTTGACCTGACGGATATCAGGGAACATCTTAACTGGACTGACTTCATGGAAACGGAGCATCCGGTAAATATCTTCTTCCTTACCCGTTATGGGCATAAGACTCCGGGTGAGTTTGATTTCACCAAATGTGAAGGGGACATCTATCTGGTATTCGGCAGGGAATCAACGGGAATAGACAAATCAATTCTGAAAGATCATCTGGATACCTGTATCCGTCTGCCGATGAAGGCTGATGCCCGTTCTCTGAATCTGTCAAACTGCGTGGCAATAATGACCTATGAGGTCTTAAGACAGCTGGGATATCCGGGTCTGTCAACTGACGAAGTTATCAAGGGATCGGATTTTCTGGAAAGAAACGAGTGGAAACCGGTTGAATAATGAGAATGACCGGAACAATTATGATATAATACTGAAAAAGAAAGGGGCAGGGATATGCTGGAAAACACCAATGACTACATGTCAATATTTACGATATTACTGATACTGGTGGCCATTGTATGGGCAGGTCTTCATCTGCTGTCATTGCGTACCACGGCACATCATCTGCACCAGGAAGCAGACTACTACAGTCTGAAAAAAGACAGAAAGAACAAGGTATAAAGTATGTTTAATAAAGCAATCAAGCCCGAAAAGGGACCTAAGGCCATCGGCCCGTATTCACCGGGAGTAAAGCTCGGTGATTTCGTGTATCTTTCAGGACAGATCCCTGTGGATCCTGAAACCGGCAATCTGGTAGAAGGCGATATCCGCCAGCAGACTCATCAGGTATTCCAGAACATTCTGACCATCCTGGAAGAAGCTCATCTGAGATTTGACCATGTCGTCAAGACAACGGTTTTCCTGACTGACATGGCTGATTTCGCTGCCATGAATGAAGTATATGCCGAATACTTTGAAGAACCTTATCCGGCCAGAAGCTGCATTCAGGTTGCAGCCCTGCCTAAGGGTGCTCAGGTCGAGATCGAATGTCTGGTAATTGATACCTTAAGATATGAGAATAACTGTTCCGGAAGCTGTGACGGCTGCTCCGGCTGTGATTAAAAATGGAGAATAACGATAAGATTACTTTGCGAAGCCTGCTGCTGGCTGTATTGTCAGGTCTGGTAGCCGCCTTCAATCTGCGAGTCTTTGTCCGTGCCGGCGGTCTGACACCAGCCGGTTTTTCCGGTGCTGCAGTACTGTTGGAAAGACTGTCCGGGCAGTATCTGCCGTTTAAGCTGTCATATACCGTTTTGTATATTCTGTTTAACATACCGGGAACCATCGTCATATATAAGACCCTGGGAAAAAGATTTACTCTGTTATCCCGGATCGATATCTTTCTGACATCAACTCTGGTCAATTTTATACCGTCATTTGAAATTACGGATGATCTGTTACTGATAGCCGTATTCGGCGGTCTGCTCAACGGCTTATCAGACTGTCTGGTACTTGAGTCAGGAGGATGCGGCGGCGGAACCCATTTCTGGGCCATCTATCTGTCTCGTAAGTATCAGAAATCAATGTGGAACGTGATAATGGTGATCAATACTCTGCTGCTGGTATTGTCTGGTCTGTTATTTAACTGGGAGGCCGCATTGTATTCAATCATCTTCCAGTATGTTGCCACACAGGTAATTGACCATTACGATAACCGTTTCAGAAGAACCACCTTCATCATCATTACGGATAAGCCTGATGAGATAACCAAGGCGGTATTTGCCGCACTGGGTCACTCCGTAACCAAATTTACTGGTGAAGGAACCTATACTCATGAAACAAGAGAAGTCTTGTATACTGTCTGCGGTAAGTATGAAGAGAATCAGCTTACCGAACTGATAATGAAGATCGATCCTAAGGCCTTTGTGAACATCATGGATACTCACAGGGTGGTAGGAAACTTCCGCCAGAAACCATATTAATAATTTAGGAAAAAAGCCTTTCGGTAACTATAAAGTACTGAGAGGCTTTTTATTATGAAGAAGAAGTATCTGTTACTGATCATAATACCCGTAATCATTATCTGCTGTGCGATAATACTGCGAAACATGGGAAACACCCTGTTACTGGACAGTGTTTCCTTTACATATGTCGAGAAAGGCAGTTTCCGTCAGGAATACCGTACATACGCAACTGTAAATGGACATCAGCACTTTTTCTATTTCAACGGAATCATTGATAACTGCAGCCGCTGTGAAGGTGATTTCATTGAAGCTGACAGTGTCATTCTGGAATATCTCAGCCAGGAAGGAGAGAAAACGGAACTGAAAAGTGATGTTGCCGGGTTCATTGCGGAAATAAACGGAAACAGAGTAACTGTTACTGACAGAAACTACTATCTTACGGCCAGGCTTCCTCTGGATAAGTACAGCCTGGTTACGGAAGGAATGGTCTGTATGTTTTCTCAGGGTATACGAGCTACAGTAACCGGTAAGGAATCCTATCGGATCAGTGAGAACGGACGAACATATGGAGGCATAACACTTTCTCTTGAAAATACTGATGGTCTGCTTCTTTACCAGCAGGCTTCTCTGATCATTCCGCTTAACACAGTTAATGATGTGCTGACTGTCAAAAGAGAAGCATTATGGGAAAGAAATGACGGGTATTATCTGCTGAAGGCAGAATGGGTAAATAGTAAGAATGACATTGACCGTTATCTTGTAAAGGTCAGGGTCATGATGGCTGATGATGAAACAGCTGTGATTACGGGGATGGATATTGAAAACATGAAGGTATGCATCGTTGACGATACTTTGAAGGGACTGCTTAATGATTGAGCTGAAAAACATAAGTAAGACTTATCAGACATCCGGGCAGGAAGTAAAAGCCCTGGATAATCTGAATCTGCAGATACGGGACGGAGACTTTCTGGCAGTAATAGGACACAGCGGCTGCGGCAAGACCACCATGCTGAACATTATGGCCGGATATGATGGTTTTGACAGAGGCACGTACCTGTATGATGGCATGCCGGTAAGGATGCCTTCCAGCGGTCAGGCACCGTCATTTCTGCGCCATCAGATCGGAATGATTTTTCAGGAGTATCATCTTCTGCCGTATCTGAGTGTCTATGATAACATTGCTCTGGCTACCAGATACCAGAGAAGTGACTGCGGTAAGGAAAACATTGAAAGACTGCTGGATAACCTTGATCTGAGGGAATGCCGCAATAAATATCCTCATCAGCTTTCCGGCGGTCAGAAACAGCGTGTGGCCATTGCCCGTGTGCTGGTAAGAGATGTCAGGGTTATCCTGGCTGATGAACCTACAGGTGCTCTGGATGGTGAGAATGCGGCAGGGATCATGAAGATATTCGGAACACTGAACAGTCAGGGAATGACCATCATACTGGTTACTCATGATTTAGCCATCGCAAAAAGGTGCCGCAGGATCGCGGTAATGGAGAAGGGACATGTGGTTGTTCAAAGAGATTTACTGTCATCGTAGGGAACACTATCTGAACATTCTGGCTACATCCGTGGCGGTCTTTTTACTGTTAACTGTCAGCATCATGTGCGACAGTGCCAATAAAGCCATAACTTCAAGAATCAGCGATTTGGGACTGGATGTGACCATGCTGCAGGTAACTGATGCAGTCGATGAATCATGGATAAAAGAATTCAGGGAAAAGTTTGACATAGCTGATTTCAGTGAATTCAGGTCTGTAAACTATGGTTCTTTACAGTTAGTGAACTGTGACAGTAATCTTTATGATCTTTTTGACTTCAGAATGAAGAAGGGATGTTTTATTAATGGTTTGGATACTATGTATAATGCCAATAGGGCAGTTCTTGGCTATCAGAGTTATCTGGAACTGGGATGTCCTGACTTGGGAGAGACAGTTTCCCTGGAAGGGGTGAACTTTACGGTCTGCGGGATACTGGAACAGTACAGTGATAATCTGTTCATCGACCTTGATAACAGCATCTTCATTCCCTCTGACTATGATCTGACAGATATTCCGTGTTCAGTATGTTACTATTTTCGTAATGAAGGGCATTTCGTTGATGATTTCATCGAGGATACCTTAGGTAGGGATAACTATGTGCTGATCAATCAGTCAGGAATGTCTTCAGTGTTTAATGACATTTCTTCAATAATCAGGATCATTCTGACTGTCATTGCGGATGTTTCAGTGGTCGTGGCATTTGTAGGACTTATAAACAGTACCTTAAGCAGTATTGGGAAAAGAAGTTTTGAAATAGGCATAAAAAAGTCACTGGGAGCCAGTGACAGGGATATTTATCTGCAGTTTGTATCTGAAACTCTGATGATACTTGTTGTGTCAGTATTTATCTCAGTTACGGTTATCGCTTTGGTAATAATGTTACTGAGAAGTGCGGTAACCGTTACGGTAAATACTTCATCGTGTATTAGGGTAATTCTTAGAGTAATGATTGCCGGTTTTGTCTGCTCGCTTTATCCGGCTTTCAAGGCCTCACGCTGTACGGTCATAGGCTCAATCAGAGCTGTTTCCTGACTACAGGATATATGAGATTCCCACAATGGTAGCCATTAAGGCTGTGACAGCGATGAGAATAAGCAGTATCTTTATATGGACTTTGCGGCGGGTATAGATGATGGCTATGAATTCTCTTAAGAAAGCGTTGATCCAGAAATAGCTCTTGGTGGCTCCGCCTATTCCTTCAGCGTGGATACCTAATGAATTGGCGATCAGACCGGCACGGAAGACATGGTAATTGGTTGTCGCAATGGCGATCTTTACATCTTCGCTATTGCTGTGTTTTCTGATGATTTCCAGTGAATTGGTCATGTTTTCCTGAGTGTTGACTGATCTGTCTTCAACCAGGATCCTTTCCTCAGGTATGCCCTGAGAGAGCAGGTAGTTAGCGATGGCTCTGGCTTCCGGCATGATCTCATCGTCACCCTGACCGCCGGAAGGAACGAATGTTACATCTTTACCGGTGGCTTCTTTCTGGGCTTTCGCGAAGTTCAGTGCCCGGTCAGCACGGCTGCGTAACAGCGGTGTAAGGGATCCATCATCTCTGATCTGACATCCTAAGATCAGAACATAGTCCATGTCATATGGCGGAACGTTTCGGGCAGCCCTGAAACCGATGATGATCGTGGCAGCCAGCACGCATTCCAGATAAGTGGCAAACAGGGAAATGGTACTTTCCAGAAACATCTCCAGATAAGGCCAGACTGAACCGGAATCATGAACGCCGATGAACTGTCCTGAACTCTGCAGGTAATTGGATATTATTTCCGGTAACAGCGTCAGAAAACAGCACAGTAAGCCCATGAAGAATCCCAGCATGTTTTTCCGGCTGCGGCCTTCTTTTTTCATCAGGATGACATTTGATATTGAAACATATATGGATATGACAAAAGCCACAGGCAAAGCCAGAAAGGAGAAAGTACTGGCAGAGCCAAGAACCTTCATGGCAGTTGAGGAAAGACCGCGGTAATCAAAGATGCTGAAGGCATGGACGATAAGAAAATAGACAAAGAAGATCAGAAAAGCCAGATCCAGAATGTTTTCGTACTGATACAGGCTTCTGGCCATGTCGCTGTCATATTCTCTTTTTATGTTGAAGCAAAGGTATGCCAGGAAAATGGTAATGGCGATCGGGAAGACGACACAGCCGTTACTGTAGCCGAAATAGGTGTTTTCGGCTATAACTCCGGTTGGATGGATGTAAACGATGATTATGCTTTCCTGTTCCTGTAACAGCAGACATTCTTCGCCCCGGGAAACACTCCTGAGTTTCAGGATCAGCTTGTTGTCGTTTACGGTTCTCTCTGTTATTTCAATAAGGTCATTACCGTGATCGGTGACTATATGATACTGATCAGCAGGCAGTATGGGATCCCTTAAGTTAAAGGAAACAGTGTCGGATTGTCCGGCCATTATGCTATAAGTGATCGACAGTACCAGCAGTACCGCTGCCAGGATAATAAGTCTTTTTTTCTTCATATGCTTTTACATTATATACAGTATACACCGAAAGAAACACTTTCCATCTAGGAAAATGAAGCGAATGATACTATAATGGTGTCATGAAAGTAAATCTGAAACTGTTGGTTCCTGTCGTAATGACAGTGATATGCATTATCCTTATTCTGATATTCAAGTGGTAAGCTGAATATCTTTTAGTGAAAAAAAGAATGGGTTTAGACAATGTCTATACCCATTTTCTTCTGTACTTTCTTCAGTTTTCTGAAGGCTATGCGGTGGGCGTTTTCGGCGC
Source organism: Erysipelotrichaceae bacterium (assembly GCA_017405785.1). Classification (GTDB taxonomy): domain Bacteria; phylum Bacillota_I; class Bacilli_A; order Erysipelotrichales; family Erysipelotrichaceae; genus RUG521. Next base: position 47,103 of record JAFQZR010000007.1, on the reverse strand, counting down.
CTTTTCTCAGTGTTTCCTCAATCAGATTGCCCTGGAGGATCTCATTGTAGCGGTTCTGGATCTTCTCCAGTTCACGGCAGACCACATCGGCAACTTCCTTCTTGAATTCGCCATAGCCCTTGCCTTCATATCTGGCAACGATGGAATCAATCGGTTCACCGCTTAACGATGACATGATCTCCAGCAGGTTGGAGACACCAGGCTGATTTTCCTTGTCATAGTTGACCTTGCCGACCATGTCGGTAACGGCCGACATGATCTTCTTGCGGGCAGCCTTGAGGTCATCCAGCAGGTAGATGCAGCCCTTGTTTGATTCCTCAGACTTGCTCATCTTTTTGGAAGGGTCAGAGAGGGACATGATACGGGCACCGACCTGGGCGATCAGCGGTTCCGGAACGACGAAGGTTTCGGAATAACGGTTATTGAAGCGCTGAGCCAAATCTCTGGTCAGTTCTACGTGCTGTTTCTGATCTTCACCGACCGGAACGTAGTTGGCGTCATATAACAGGATGTCAGCTGCCATTAAAGGAGGGTAGACAAATAAACCGGTTGAAATGCTTTCGTTGGTAGCGTTGGAGGTCTTTTCCTTGAACTGTGTCATTCTGCCTAACTCACCCATGTAGCTCATGCAGGTCATGATCCAGCCGAGCTGGGCATGTTCAAAGACATCTGACTGTAAGAAGATCGTGCACTTCTCAGGATCCAGTCCGCAAGCCAGATACAGGGCGATGGCGTCCTTGAGGTTCTTTCTTAATTCCTTTGGATCGATCGGAACCGTGATGCAGTGCAGATTCGCAATGAAAACAAACAGTTCATAGTCGTCCTGATACTTGACAAAGTTTCTTAATGCTCCGATGTAGTTTCCTAAGGTGAGCTCACCTGTAGGCTTGATGCCGCTGACCATTCTCTTCATAAACATTCCTCCTGAAATAAAAAAAGCGCCTGTTCTGGGACGCTGTCAACGTGGTACCACCCAAATTATCCTTGGTAAAAGAATCACTCTGCGATAACGGTGCTACCGGCTTTGCGCAACTGATAATGTCCCATTTCGTCTGTCGGCACACTGTCAGGTTTTCACTATCCCTGACTCACTGTGCAGCGTTTTCCGGCAGCTACTTAATCATCGTCTTAGTCTTTACTTAATTCTATCATCATTGTGATTTTTTGCAAGGAAATAAGTATATAATGGGATTTAGGAGAACATGCGTATGATAAAGAAAAATCATCCAATGGTATTGGCTCACAGGGGAGCCAGCGGCTATGCACCTGAGAACACTCTGGCTTCCTTCAGAAAGGGCATGGAACTGGGTGCCGATGGCTTTGAGTTAGATATTCAGTTAACTAAAGACGGAGAAATAGTGGTCATTCATGATGAATGGCTGGAAAGGGTATCCGACGGCAGAGGTTTTGTTAAGGATTATACCTTTGAAGAGTTAAGACAGCTTAACTTCAATAAGACATTCCCTGAATACGGACTTCAGCAGATACCGACTTTAAGAGAAGTCTATGAACTGATAAAAGATACCGATATGGTAGTCGATGTTGAACTTAAGACAGGCATCATAAACTATCCAAATCTCGTGGAAAAGGCTTTGAAGCTGGCTGAAGAAACGGGAATGAAGGACAGGGTATTCTATTCATCCTTTAACCACTACACCTGCATGGAAATAAAGAAACAGGATCCAGATGCCTATGTCGGTTTCCTGTATGGGGATGTCTTCATTGATGTGGAACAGTATGTAAAGGATCATGGCGGAGATGCCATTCATCCGGCCTTCTATCTGTTACAGGATCCAGTACACGCCAGAAAGGCTAAGGAACTGGGACTGGAAATCAACACCTGGACAGTTAATGAGATCGAACACATGAAGATGTGTCTGATGTTAGGTGTCGATACGATCATCACCAATTATCCTGACAGAGCTCTGGATCTGCTTAAAGAGCAGGGATTACGTTAAACTTAAAATAAAGTCTTGAATTATAACCGCGAGTCTGCTATTATAATTAAGCATTGCGCCATTAGCTCAATTGGATAGAGCGTCTGACTACGGATCAGAAGGTTGTGGATTCGATTTCTGCATGGCGCGCCATTTGAAAATTAAACCTCCGCGGGAGGTTTTTTATTGACTTTTACTATGATATAATTATATACGTAGGAGTGATGTGTTTGTGTTAGTTGTATATACTTCCCCAGGATGTGCATCATGCCGTAAAGCCAAACAGTGGCTGAAAGATCACTGCATCAAGTTCATTGAGAAGAACATCTTCTCAACGATACTCAACGAAAAAGAAATAAAGTTTCTTTTGGAAAGAAGCGAAAACGGTACTGATGATATCATATCCAAAAGATCCAAAATCATTAAAGAATCAGGCGTGGACATTGACTCCATGAGCGTCAACCAGCTTGTCCGTTTCATACAGGACAATCCGTCCATTCTCAAAAGACCGATCGTTATAAACGAGAAAAGTCTGATGATAGGATATGACGATGAGGAGATCGGTGTATTTGTTCCGACGCGGTTGCGCGGAATAACTCAGCGAGTTTGCGCAGATTGCCCGGATTACCGGACCTGTGCCAAGATCAGAGAGGCTTAGACCTCTTTTTTCTTTGAAGTGTGTTATACTGTCAGTATGAAAATACTGGTTGGTTTATCAGGCGGTGTAGACAGTGCCGTAGCAGCTTATCTTCTCAAACAGCAGGGACATGACGTTTCTGCCGCTTTCATGCGCAACTGGGACTCTGCTGCTAATAATGACTATCTGGGCAATCCAACTCTGGAAGATGACATCTGTCCACAGGAGAAGGACTACAACGATGCCAAGAAGGTAGCTGAAGCACTGGACATACCTCTGTTAAGAGTTGATTTCATCAGGGAATACTGGGATGACGTATTCATGCAGTTCTTAAGTGAGTACAAAAAGGGCAGAACTCCTAATCCTGACATTCTCTGCAACAAATACATCAAGTTTGACGCCTTCTTCAAGTTCGCCAATGAGAACGGATTTGAAGATGTGGCAACCGGGCACTATGCCAAGGTCATTCACGGTGATGAAGGTTCACTGTTATTAAAGGCTGATGACCGCAACAAGGACCAGTCCTATTTCCTGGCTCAGGTCAACAGAAAAATGTTTGACCACAGCTATTTCCCGTTAGGGGAGATCGATAAGCCGGAAGTCAGAAGAATAGCCAGAGAGCTTGATCTGCCGATAGCGGAGAAGAAGGATTCAACGGGAATCTGCTTCATCGGTGAAAGAGACTTCAAGCAGTTTCTGCAGAACTATCTGCCGGCCAAAGACGGTGACATGATTGATGTCAGCACCGGCAAGGTGATGGGCAGACACATCGGCGTTCTTTACTATACCATCGGCCAGCGCAAGGGGCTGGGTATCGGCGGTGATCAGGGCAGATGGTTTGTGGTTGGCAAGAATGTTGAAAGAAACGAACTGTATGTCGCCAACACCGGGGCCAAAAACTGGCTTGATTCTGACAGCTGTCTGGTATCAGGTGTCAACTGGCTGAAGGATGTTGAATTCCCGGTAACAGGCTGTGCCAAATTCAGATACCGTCAGCAGGACAATCCGGTCACCATTGAACCGTATGACGATGATTTATATCTGGTAAAATACCCTCAGCGTGTCGCTTCGGTCACTCCGGGACAGCAGGCTGTCTTCTATGACGGTGATGTCTGTCTGGGTGGGGGAACCATTGAGAAAACCTTCTTAGAGGGAAGAGATCATGAAGAAGTAATAGAGGAGCTGGTAAGATGAAGAAGCAGGACAGAGTACTGCCTCTTTTAACGGCGATCCTCATTACTTTCAATTATCTTCTGGGATACACGTTTATCTATCCGCAGATGATAAGTATCTTAAGAAGCACTTTTAATTTATCTTATACGGTATTAAGAATACTGGAAGTGCTGATTTATGTGTTTGTCTTTATAACTACCGTTTTCCCGGCCCGTAAGATGCTGAGATACGGTTGGGAGAGATACACAGACAACTATAAAGTAAATATGAAACGCATATTCAGAAGTCAGGTGTGCATCATTGTCCGGATGGCAGCCATTACCCTGGTGCTGATGCAGTTAGGTATTGGCAGCAGTTATAACCAGGAACAGATCGGTGGTCTGGTCCGTATAAACCCGGTTCTGTACACTTTAATGGCTGTGGTATTTGCCCCGTTTGTGGAAGAGATCGTATTCAGAGGCTGCATCTACCGCAGAATTGAGGCAACAGGCCATAAGTATCTGGGTTATATAGTGTCATCTTTCATATTCGGTCTGGTCCATGTCATTTCCCCGTTACTGCAGGGTAACTGGGTCCAGGGACTTTACATATTTGTTTACGGTTTCTTAGGTATGGTGATGTGCATCATGTATGAGAAGACCGATTCGCTTTTCTGCAGCATTCTTTTACATATGCTTAATAACGCCATCAGCTTATTGGGAGTATAAATGGAGATTACCGGTACATTTACACAGATAAAGTTCCGTTCAGACAGCGGTTATACCGTTGCCTATTTTTACATTCCCGAAGAGCGAGATGAAATAGTAGCTGTCGGTTACATGCCGGAGATCCAGGAGGAATTTACCTACAAGCTGACCGGCAAGTATGTTGATAATGCCAACTACGGTTTCCAGTTTGAAGTGGAAACAGCTCAGAAGGTGGAAGATGAGAAGAGTCTGATCAGACTGTTTTCAGGACCTTTCTTCAAAGGCGTAGGGGAAAAGACAGCTCAGAAGATCGTTAACTACTATGGCATGGATGCCATCAGAAGAATAAAGGAAGATCCTGATTCCCTGGATAATGTACCGGGAATCAGAGAAAAGATAAAAACGGCCATCATTGAAGGACTTCAGAATGTGGAAACTGATGAAGCCTATTTCATGCTGGCATCGATCGTTTCTCCGCGCATCGCCATCAAAAGCAAGTCCTACTATGAAAAAAGGACACCGGTAAAGAGAACTCTCAGCGAGATCTTTGAAGAGAATCCATACCGCATCTACTATGACATCAACGGTGCCACAATTACAGCCGTGGACAAGCTGGCCCTTTCCTTAGGCGTGGAGAAGGATGACATGAGAAGAATAACGGCCTTTGCGGACAGAGTGATCAGAGACAGAACTTTCAAGCTGAAGGACAGCTATCTGACTGACGGTTATTACCGCAAGGCTCTGTATGAAGAAATAGGCATCGATGAGTTTACTTATGACATGGTCATCAAGGCGTTGGTGGAAGAGGGCAGGATCGTTCTGGAAGAAGACAGGATTTATCCTTACGAACAGTATGAAGCTGAGGAATACATTGCCGGATATCTGGCTCAGTTCCCGCTGGAAGGCTTTGACAGAGTTGAAAAGGAAGATGTCGATGAGATGCTGCGGCTGGTTGAAGAGAGACTGGGCATCAGGTATCAGGACCGCCAGAGGGAAGCGGTAGAAAGCTTCTTCAGTGAGGATCTGTTAATTCTGACCGGCGGACCGGGTACAGGTAAGACAACCATAGTTAAAGGCATGGTGCAGTTATGTACCAAGCTTTTCCCGCAGTATACGATCGCCTTATGTGCACCGACAGGCCGTGCTTCCAAGCGTCTGCGTCAGTTAAGCGATAAGGATGCCAAGACCATTCATTCTCTTTTAGGCTGGGATCTGGAAATAAACGAGTTCAAGGTCAATGAAGATGAACCTTTAGGTGCTGATTTACTGATAATTGATGAGTTCTCAATGGTTGACCAGCTGCTGTTTGCCAATCTGCTGAAGGCCTGCCGTTATGTGCGCAAGATCGTCATCATCGGAGATGCTGCTCAGCTGCCTCCGGTCTCCATCGGCAATGTCTTACAGAACCTCATTGATACAAATCTGTTCAAGGTCGTCAGACTGGAGAAAATCTACCGTCAGAAAGAGGGCAGTGAGATCATCCAGCTGGCCTATGACATCCAGCATCAGCAGTGCGAGGATCTTTCTTCCGGGAGAGACATCGGTCTGGTAGAGTGCTCCATACCGCAGATCAAGGATGCCCTGATCAAGGTTACCGAGAAAGCCCTGCAGAAGTATCACACCATTGAAGAGGGCTACCAGAACGTTCAGATCATTGTACCGCAGTATCGAACCGTTAACGGCATTGACGAGTTAAATGCGGTACTGCAGAAGGCCTTTAATCCGCCAAGCAAAAACAAGCGCGAGATCAAGATCGGCAGAAACATCTACCGTGAAGGCGATAAGATCATGCATCTGCGCAATAACTCCCAGCGGGAAGTCTATAACGGCGACATCGGCATATTAAGAGAGATCATACCGGCCCGGGAATCACCGACTGACAAGGATATCATTATTGTTGACTATGAAGGAACCGAGCTGGAATACGGCAGGGATGACGGGGATACCTTTACTCATGCCTACTGCATGTCTGTGCACAAGTCCCAGGGCTGTGAATATCCGATCGTTATCTTTGTATCTTCGGAAGAGTACAGCCATCTGTTAATGAGAAAGAGGCTGGTATATACGGCTGTTACCAGAGCTTCCCAGTATCTGGTCATTGTCGGAAACAAGAACACATTCCTGCGTTCACTGACCAGGAAGGAACACGAGAAGCAGAATACCACGCTGAAAGAAAGACTTTTGGCGCTTTTGGGATAGTTTTTACTATATTTTTATTTTTTGTTGTGTTAGAATAATGCGGTAAAGCGTACATCAGAACCAGTAAATGGGGAAATCATCCAGAGAGGCAGTGGCTGGTGAGAACTGTCTGAGGAACTCATTGAAGCTATCTGATCAGTGCAGTGTAAACACTGACGTATCTCTGCGTTAAGGACAATTGAGGTGCACATTTAGGTGTGAATCAGGATGGTACCGCGGTTTTTCGTTCCTGTGTTTATGCAGGATTTTTTTATGGGAGGAATAGATTTATGAAACAGCTGACTAGTGATCAGATCAGAAGAATGTTCTTACAGTATTTTGAAGAGAGAGGCCACATGATCGAACCGGGAGCTTCCCTGGTTCCGCACAATGACCCGACTCTGTTATGGATCAATGCCGGTGTTGCGGCCTTGAAGAAGTACTTTGACGGTACGGAAAAGCCTAAAAACAAGCGCATTACCAATGCTCAGAAGTCCATCAGAACCAATGACATTGAGAATGTCGGCAAGACAGCCCGTCACCATACATTCTTTGAGATGCTCGGAAACTTCTCCATCGGGGATTACTTCAAGAAGGAAGCCATTCCATTTGCCTGGCATTTCCTTACCGACCCTGAGTGGATGGGTTTTGATAAGGACAGACTTTATATCACCGTTTACATTGACGATACTGAAGCCTATGACATCTGGACCAAGGTCTGCGGTGTTTCACCTGCCCATATTCTGAAGACTCCTAACAACTTCTGGGAGATCGGTTCCGGCCCGTGCGGACCTGATACCGAGATCTTCTATGACCGCGGTGAGGCCTTTGACCCTCAGCACTTAGGAGAAAAACTGTTCTTTGAAGAACTGGAAAACGACCGCTACATCGAAGTATGGAACGTTGTCTTCTCCCAGTACAACTCCGAGGAAGGGGTAGACCGCAAGGACTACAAGGAACTGCCGCAGAAGAACATCGATACCGGTATGGGTCTGGAAAGACTTGTCTGCATCGTTCAGGGCGGCGAGACCAACTTTGATACCGACTTGTTCCTGCCTGTCATCAGAGAAGTTGAAAAGATGACTGACAAGAAGTACGAAGGCGATAACAGAATGGCTTACAGAGTCATCGCCGACCATATCAGAACCGTTACCTTTGCCCTGGCTGACGGTGCCGTTTTCTCCAATGAAGGACGCGGCTACATCTTAAGAAGAGTTTTAAGAAGAGCAGTCAGATACGGCAAGAGCCTCAACATCAAGGGTGCTTACATGCACAAGCTGGTAAAGATCGTTGCCGATAACATGAAGGATTACTATCCGTATCTGCAGGGCAAGGTTGAATATATTGAAAAGCTGGTCAAGGCCGAAGAAGAAAGATTCCAGACCACTCTTAACGAGGGTGAGAAGATCCTCAACGAAGTTCTGGCCAATGCCGAAGACAAGGTACTTCCGGGTGAAGTCGTCTTCAAATTATACGATACTTTCGGATTCCCTCTGGAACTGACTAAGGAAATCGCAGCTGAAAAGGGCTTTGAGATCGATCAGGCCGGATTCGATAAGGAAATGGCCGCTCAGAGGCAGAGAGCCAGAGATGCCAGAAGCGATGAACAGTCCATGTCCGCTCAGGCTGAAGACCTGATGAACTTCACCGAACCAAGTGAATTCTTAGGTTACACTGTCACCGAAAATACCGGTAAAGTCATCGGTTTATTCAAGAACGGTGTCGCTGTCGATACCATCGATGATGAAGGCGATGTCATCTTTGACAGGACCTGCTTCTATGCTGAAAGCGGCGGACAGATCTGGGATACAGGCATTATTAAAAACGCTGACACTGAATTGAAGGTCACCAAGGTCATCAAGGCACCGTTAAAGCAGCCTCTGCACCATGTGATCGTGGAAAAGGGCAGTGTTATCATCGGTGATGAATTTGATCTGGCCATCAATAAGGAAGACCGCAGAAAGATCAGAGCCAACCACTCCAGTCTGCACCTGTTACAGTCAGCCTTAAGAGAAGTCATCGGTGATCACGTTCACCAGGCCGGCTCCTTTGTCGGACCTGATTACGGACGTTTTGACTTCACTCACTATGAGAAAGTCACTGACGAACAGTTAAAGAAGATCGAGAGAATCGTCAATGAATATATCGCTGCTGCCTATCCGGTAGTTACCGAGATCATGGATCTGGAAGCTGCCAAGAATACCGGTGCCATGGCTCTGTTTGATGAAAAGTACGATGATCTGGTCAGAGTTGTCACCATGGGTTCTGCTTCCAAGGAATTCTGCGGCGGTACTCATGTAGCCAATACCGCTGAGATCGGCGTCTTCAAGATCGTTTCCGAGGAATCAATCGGTTCCGGCATCAGACGTATCACTTCCAAGACATCATTAGGTGCCTATAACGAATACAAGAAGCAGGAAGAAATGCTGGAAGACATGGCCAAGGCCTTAAAGATCACTTCTATCGGCGGTGTCAATGAGAAGGTAGTACAGCTGATCGCTGATAATGCTGAACTCAACAGAACCATCGGACAGCTCAAGAACCAGCTGGCAACCGCTCAGAGCAGTGAAATGCTGGCTCAGGCTGAAGATATCAACGGACTCAAGGTTCTGATCAAGCAGGTTGAAGGCAGCGGTGAAGAGGTCAGAAAACTGGCTGAATCAGTCAGAGACAAGCTGGCTGACGGTGTCGTACTGCTTTATACCACAGCAAATGACAAGGCTGTCTTTGTGGCCGGTGCTTCCAAGAGTGCCATTGCCAGAGGCATCACTGCCAGCAATCTGGTCAAGACGGCAGCTGTCGCCTGCGGCGGTAACGGCGGCGGACGTCCGGACATTGCCAGTGCCGGAGGCAGAGACATCAGCAAGCTGCCGGAAGCTCTGACAGCCGTCAGGAAGTTAATTGAAAGTTAAACCTTAACCACTTTAACTTTAGGGTTTTATACAGTAAAATATAAAAAAAGGAGGTTTTACTATGCCAGATAACAACACCAGTACCAGAGTGTTCGACACTGATGAATTTCAGAGAGAGAATATCAGACTGATTATGCGCACGGTTTATAACGCCTTGACAGAACGCGGGTATAACGCCCAGATCCAGATCGTTGGTTATCTGATCACCAATGACCCTGCCTACATCTCCAACTACAAGGGAGCCAGAACTCTGATCCAGACCGTGGACAGAGATGAGATTCTTAAGGAGCTTGTTGCTTCCTACCTGGGTAAAGATGAATAAGGTAATGGGACTTGACCTGGGGGCAAGGACCTGTGGTGTCGCCTTGAGCGATATCATGGGCATGATCGCTTCGCCCCTGGAAACGATCCGTTTTGAAGAGGATGATTATGAAACAGCCCGTGACAGGATCGTTGATATTATTAAAGCCAACAACGTAAAGAAAGTCGTTCTGGGGCTGCCTAAGCACATGAACGGCGATGTCGGTGTCAGAGGGGAGATCTCCATTCAGTTCAAGGAGATGCTGCTGGAAAAGGCAGATGTGGAAGTCATACTGTGGGATGAAAGACTGACCACGGTTTCTGCTCAGAAGAGCATGATAGCTTCCAACATGAACCGCAAGAAAAGACACCAGATGGTAGATACAATGGCCGCAGTGATCATACTGCAGAGCTATCTGGACTCTGCCTACTAAGGAGATTGAAATGGATACAAATACACTGTTTGTAACAACAGATGACGGCCAGGAAAAGAAGATGGAAATACTGTTCACCTTCGACAGTGATGAGTACGGCAAGTCTTATGTCCTGTTCCTGGATCCGGAAGATGCTGAAGGAACGGTATATGCCATGTCCTATGACGAAAAGGGAAACCTGTTTCAGGTTGAATCATCAGAGGAATGGGATATGATCGAAGAAGTTTTTGAGGGTTATCAGGATGGCTGCGAAAAAGAGTAAGTGGAGAATAGTGGGATTCTTATTCAAGTTACTGCTTGCCCTTTTTATTGTAGCTGCCGGATATGGATACTATATTTATGACACCGCATTAAAGCCGAGTACGCCTTACAGCCATCCGGTTTCCTTTGCGGTTGAAGAAGACATGACCGCTGACGATGTCGTTGCCAAGCTGTTCAGGGAGAAACTGATCTCCAATGAACTGGCCACCAAGATCTACATGAGACTTCATAAGAAGACCAACATGTATGTCGGTAACTTCAATCTGGATGCCAACATGTCGACTCAGGAGATCATCAACGTGCTGACCGACGAGGAGAACGCCTTTGTGGAGACCTGTACGGTTACCCTGGTTGACGGCTACTGGGCCAAGGACATGGCTGAAGCCATTGCGGGTCAGACCGAGCTGACAGCCACGCAGATCATGAACAAGTGGAACGATGTCGAGTATGTCGATTCCCTGATTCAGAAGTATCCGTTTTTGACAGAGGACATCTACAAGTCAGAACACTGCTATCTGGAAGGCTTCCTGTATCCGGATACCTATCAGTTCTTCGTCAATACGACGGTTGAACAGGTAACGGAAAAGCTGCTGGACAGACAGCTGGAAGTATATGAAAAGTACGCTAACCGGTTCAAGAACAGTTCACTGAGCATCTATGAGATTTACACACTGTCATCAATGACACTGTTTGAAGGCAAGACACCGGAAGACATGGGTCTGGTTGCCGGAGTATTCTACAACAGACTGGATGACGGCATGTATCTGGGTTCCTCAGTTACCGTATGCTACGCCCTGTACGATGATTATCACACATGGGAAGACTGCGAAACCAACATTGACATCGTGTCAGATTACAATACATACCGTAATCTCGGCTTGCCTGTAGGTCCTATCTGCAACGGCAACGAGATTTCCCTCAATGCAGTACTTAATCCGACCAAGACTGATTACATGTATTTCATCAGTGATCCTAACACCGGCAAGATGTACTTTGCCAAGACTTTAGCTGAACATCAGCAGAACATAGAGAAGTATCTGAATTATTAAAGAAGGGAATTAATAACATGAAGAGACCTGTAATTATCGGTGTTGCCGGCGGAAGCGCCAGTGGCAAGACATCAGTTGCCAGGCTTCTGGCCAATGCCTTCGCTGAAGGGAAGACTGTAACCATCATCCGCATGGATGACTATTACAAGGATCAGTCACACCTGATCTTCGCTGAACGTCTGAAGACCAACTATGACCATCCAAATGCCTTTGACATTGACCTGCTGATAAAGCACATAGACATGCTGACAGCGGGACAGTCAATTGAGAAGCCGACATATGACTTTGTCAACCACACCAGAAGTACTATCACGGAAATTGTTGATCCAAGCGATGTCCTGGTACTGGAAGGACTGTTCGTTCTGGAAGATCCGCAGATTTACGAGCGTCTCGACATGAAGCTGTTCATTGATACCGATGCCGACATCAGATTCATCCGCCGTCTGAAAAGAGACGTCAGGGAAAGAGGCCGTACCATCGAGTCAGTATGTGACCAGTACATGCAGACTGTCAGAGTCATGCATGATGCCTTCGTTGAGCCTTCCAAGAGAAAGGCTGACATCATCATCCCTGAAGGCTCTCACAATAAGGTCGCCATGGACTTACTGATCACCAAGATCGCCAGCATCATTGAACACAAGTTATAAAACAAAGGAGTGAAGATATATGGACAAGAAAGAAATATTAGTCACTGAAGAAGGACATGCCAGGTTACTGGAAGAATACAATCACTTATTACACGTCGAAAGAGACCAGGTAGCTGAAGAACTGAAGGCTGCCAGAGCTCAGGGCGACTTATCCGAAAACGCTGATTACGACGCTGCCAGAGACCATCAGGCCAGAGTCGAAGCCAGAATCCGTGAACTTGATGAGATGCTTCCTAATGTCAAGATCATCAAGAAGAGCGCCAATGCTCTCAAGACCGTAGGTATCGGTACCAACGTAACCTTTGAGTATCAGGACACCAAGGAAATCGAATCATATGACATCATTGGTACCGCTGAGGCAGATCCTCTCAATGGCAAGCTGTCTAACGAAACTCCGTTAGCCATCGCCTTACTGGATCACAAGGTCAACGATACGGTTACCGTTAACGTTACACCTTCCTACAAGGTAAAGATCCTGGACATCAAGCCTTTACAGAACGTCAAGTAATTCAGGAAAAAACGAAAAAAGAAACAAATAAGTAGTATGAACAATATTACCAGAGGTTTGTTTCTTTTTTTAGTGCTGGCCGTGTTAGCGGTACCGGTGGCAGAAGGTATTGACAGTGAACAGTTCAGTACCAGTGAAATAAGGGTTGAAGTGAAGGGAGAGGTTGAAAACCCGGGTGTTTTTATTCTGCCTGCCTACAGTAATCTCTCCGATCTGCTGGAATTGACGGTGCTGAGTGAAAACGCTGATGTTTCCAAACTTAACGGTCTGATGGTTCTTAAAAACAACGATGTCATCATCATTCCCGATAAGGTACGGAAAAACGTCAGGATCTCGATAAACAGCGGAACTCTGGAAGAACTCGACAGGATTCCCGGCATCGGACCGGTTACAGCTCAGAACATCATTGATTTCCGTGAAGCCAACGGCTTTTTTCAGAGTGTTGAGGAACTGACAAAGGTCAAAGGCATAGGAGAAAAGACATTAGAAAAGATCAGGGAATACATCTCTCTTTAGAGAAACACTGGCTTTACGGAGCCGTTATTCTGTTCTCCCTGGGCTGTCTTGACAGCCTTTTTCACCGTCTTCTGGCTGCCCTGCTATGGGCAGTTTTCCTTAAGGGCATAGTTAATAAAACAGTCAGGAAGATGCTGTATATTCTGATGATCCTGTTTCTGATCGCCAGTGCCAGATTTCCTTCAGAAATATACAGAGGAAGAGTGACGGAGATCAGAAACAGCTATCAGATCATCTCTGACGGCTTTCACAAAGTGCTTATTTACAGCTCGGATGGCAATATCGGACTGGATGATCTGGTTGAATTTGAAACCTCCTTTGAAAGAATCAACGGTTATGATAACTTTGAAGTCTCAACTTTTCCCAACTGGGCCAAGGGACAGGGTATTTTCTACCAGGGCAATGTTTCTCAATATAAGATAATTGAAAAAGGCTGCAGCGTCAGACGCATCATTCAGGATCATTACCGCAGTAATCAACAAGCCTGGGCTAATCAGCTGCTGTTTAATAACGGCATGGATCTGGACAGTGATTTCCGTTATTTCATAACTCATGCCGGATTTCACGTCAGCTTTCTGGTCAGAATGATCCGCCGCATCTATGAGAGGTGGTTTTACCGTGAACAGGCCGGAAGGCTGACCTTCGGTACATCCTTACTGCTGGCGGCTGTATTCGGCTTTCCTTACGGATGGGTAAGGGTATGTGCCGGACTGCTGGCGGAAGGGATGTTGGAAACCGACAGGGACAGAACCGGTTTTCAGGCCTGCGTGTTAATGCTGTACAGACCGTATTACATAAAAAGCGTGGCTTTCATCATTCCCATGGGACTGAGCTTTATCAGCCTGTTTAATTACGGCGAAGGCAGTTTCTTCGTACGTACCGTCTTTCTGATCATATGTCAGCTGCGTTTTTACGGTTACTGTGAAATGATCAGGATGCTGTTGTTTTCCCTGGTAACTTCAATAACTTCCGTGCTGTATCTTTCGGCGGTCATTCTGTCGTTTATGCCTGTAAGCGTCCGTCTTGACAATCTGCGGACACTGATAATTCAGACAGTTGAAAAAGTGCCGTCAGTTTACCTGAACGGCCGATGTGACATCATTCTCTTTGTCATTATGGTTATCCTGCTGATGGAGTATCAGATCGCCAGGGAAAAACGATACATCCTGCATGTTACGGGATTGCTGCTGATCAACAGCTGTCAGTCAGTGCTGTCATTATGTTACCGAGTGACCTATCTGGATATCGGGCAGGGAGACTGCGCCCTGATCACTTTCCCGTTGTCCAGTCACGGTGTGCTGATAGATACGGGAGGCAGTTACTATAAGGATGTCGGTCATGATATCCTGGTTCCTTATCTGAGAAGCAGGGGACTGGCCAGCGTGGATGTCATTCTCTCTCATCTGGATTCTGATCATTCCGGGGGCCTGCATTCTCTGGCAAGGGAATTCAGGGTAAACAGGGTATTTTATGATAAAACGGAAAAGCTGACGGTAAAGGGAGTGGATTTCATCTGTCTTAGTTACAACTGGACATATGAAGATGTCAACGTGAATTCCCGGATAACGTATTTCCGCCTGGAAGGCAACGGTTTTCTGTTTCTGGGGGACATTGATAAAGAAGCAGAAGAACGACTGGTGAATGAGTATGGTGAACTGGATTGCGATGTGGTAAAGATTGCCCATCACGGTTCCAGAACAGCCACTTCCGGTAAAATGATAGGTGCTTATAAACCGGAATTTGCGGTCATCTCAGCCGGCAGAAACAACCGCTTCAATCATCCGGATCCTGAAACAGTCAGTTTACTTCAGCAGTATGATGTAAGAACCTTCTGTACCAAGGAAGACCATGCCGTGGAATTCCGTGTTTACCGTCATTTCACTTATTACCGCAGTGCCAGGGGAACATACGGGTTCTTCTTCAATTCACATGACTGAATAAGGGTGATATAATCTACTTGTATGAACTATCTGCTGACCGGAACGGAAATCTACAATCTGCAGATGCGCAGAGATAATATCCTTAAGGATCTGGGTCTGGAAAACGAAGAACCGGATGTTTTTTACGGTGACATCGACATTGAAGAGGTAATCAACGCCTGCCTGACGGCACCGTTCTTTACCGAAAACAAGGCGGTTATTCTGGAAAATCCTAATTTTCTGGTTTCGCCTAAGGCCTCAGATGAGAAGACTGTCGCCAGACTGGCGGAGTATCTGGAAGAACCTCTGGATACCACCACTCTGATCGTTTATGTCAGCAAGCCTTTTGATAAGCGCAAGAAGGCTTATACGGTGTTAAAGAAATACCTCAGACCTGAATCATACGATACCTTGACGGATGATGATTTCCGCATCATCGTCAGAAACGATATCCGTAACCGGGGACTGAAGATGTCCAATGAAGCCTTTGATGTCCTGATGGAAAGACTGCCGGTTGATGTGCTCAACTGGAAGAATGAACTTGCCAAGCTGACTTTATATCCAGGTACCCTGGACCGCAAGGCTGTCAGATCTCTGGTCAGCCGTACGCTGGAAGATGATGTCTTCCGGCTTTCCAATGCGGTGAGTGCCCGTAATCTGCCAAAGGCTCTGCAGAGTTTCCGTGACCTGATGGTCTTCAATAAAAACGATACGACAGGCATTCTGGGCTTACTGGCCAGTCAGTTCCGCTTCATGTGCCAGGTCAAGGCCCTGAACGAACAGGGTTACCTCATCAGGGAGATTGCGGAAAGATACAATGCCAAGGAATACCGTATTACCATGACCTTAAGAGCGGCTCAGGGACGCAGTTCCCGGGCTCTGTTAAAGATACTGGCAAAACTGAGTGAACTGGACCAGGACATAAAAAACGGCCGTAAGGATGCTGCCATGGGTCTGGAATTATTCATCATCGAAGTGACGGGAGAATGAGATGGAATCATTAAGAGAGTTATACCGCATAGGCCCGGGGCCAAGTTCATCGCATTCCCTGGGCGTCAGAAAAGCCTGTGAATACTATTACAGCTTATATCCTGAAGCTGATCATTATACCGTAGAACTCTACGGTTCTCTTTCCCTGACCGGAAGGGGACACATGAGTGACAAGGTCATCTATGATTTCTTCGGAAAGGAAAGAACCGATGTCATCTTCATGGATGAGATCACTCCGGTACCTAACACCATGCGTTTTTATACCGGTGATCACGAAAACATGATGGAGATCTATTCCGTAGGGGGAGGAGCGATAGCAGTCAAGGACATGCCTCCGACCGCCGATCCTGACGTCTATCCGGAGAACAGCCTGACGGAAATCAATGAAGTGTGTTCAGTGAAAGGCTGGAACTATGCTCAGTATGTCTATGACCGTGAACCTGACATAAAGGATCATCTGAAACAGGTTAAGGATCAGATGATCACGGTAGTTAAGCAGGGACTGGAAGATGAAGGCGTCCTGCCGGGTGATCTGCATCTGGAAAAGGTTGCCAGACAGATATATGAACGCTCATTTACGGCTGAAGAAAGCATCAGAAACAGACTGCTTATCAGTTCCTATGCCTATGCAGCCATGGAACAGAGCTCTTCCGGAAAAACCGTAGTAACGGCACCGACCCTGGGATCAAGCGGCATCGTCGCTGCCCTGATCATGTACTATAACGACAGAGGTGTCAGTGAGGATAAGCTTCTGGAAGGACTGGCGGTAGCCGGCATCATTGGCAATGTCGTCAAGACCAATGCCTCCATATCCGGACGGGTAGGCGGCTGTCAGGCGGAAATAGGTACGGCCTGTGCGATGGGGGCAGCCTTAGCCAGCCATATTGAAGGTCTCAGCAATGCCCAGATCGAATATGCAGCCGAAGTTGGCATGGAGCATAATCTGGGGCTGACCTGTGACCCGGTAGGCGGCTATGTGCAGATCCCATGCATCGAAAGAAATGGGGTAGGTGTACTCAGAAGTCTGGATGCCATGGAATACGCCAGATACATCGGCTCATTCAAGCCTAACCGTGTCAGCTTTGACATGGTGGTATCAGTCATGAAGCATACCGGCAAGCACATCCCGGTGGAATTCAAGGAAACCTCCCTGGGAGGACTGGCCATTGAGGTCAAGCTCAACGAGGAAAAGAAACGGGCCGAAAAACTTAACAGAAAATAAAAACGCGGGAGATCAGTTCTCCTGCGTTTTATCATATATGGTCATGGATACGCCGGTGTCTTTGACACGGATGGTATCAGGAAGCTTACTGGTGAGGTAAGCGACATAGAAGTCTCCGGCAGCTCCGGAAATGTTTCCCAGCTGCCAGAACCAGATCACCCAGAACCATGAAGGTATCAGAATGTTGAGGACAAGGAATACAATTCCCCAGACCACCACCGGTGCCAGAGTAATGCGCAGGTAGGCGTATTTGTCAAAGTAGTCTTCCTTGCTGCCCGCAAAGGCATACAGACCGGTGAAACCGTAGTTTACTTTCTGACCTCCGAAATGCTTCATGGCCAGTCCGTGGGTGATCTCGTGAAGGATGATATAAGCTATATATCCGATCACCAGAACAACACACTTGATGACCAGAATCCTAAGATCCATTTCAATGCCGATCTCCAGGTCAAGAGGCCTGATGGCCAATCCTATAAGCCACATCACAATAGACAGAATAATAGCCAGTCCGTTTACCTTCAGGGCTGTTTTCTTGTCTTTCTGCAGATCTACTTCCTTTATGACTGTATAATCGCTGTCAAGCTGCTGAATTGCGTGCATGATAGATCCTCCTATATAAGTACGGTATGCTGGATCTCGACCATGTAGCCGTCAGGATCCGCAAGGAAGAATGAGAAGACCGGGAAATCCGGATGATGAGCCGGCTGTTTTGCAACGGTGCAGATATCCTTTAGCTGCCGGTAAACAGCCAGAACTTCTTCGTCAGTTTCCAGATTAAGCGACAGACACACACCGTGATTACCGGAAAGCGGTTCTCTTTTATCAGTGTACTGACAGAAGCCCCAGTATCCGTAACCGGTGTCAAAGATGTACAGATTTTCTCCCTGAATGGCTGCCACAGGCAGTTTAAGAAGGTCTCTGTAGAAATGCGCTGTTTCTTTTATGTCACTGCAGGGCAGAAAGGTGATGCTGCGGTAATCTTTCATGACGGGCTCCTTTCTTCGTACTATATAAGATTATAGCGCATAAAACAGTGTTTTTCCAAAAATGTAACAAATGAAAACACTTTCATGAAAAATTTTACATTTTTCTCTTGAAATTGTTTTTTGACAGGTATATTATGATGTGTCGCCTGAAAAGGCGCGAGGAGGTATTTATGAATTTAACCTTACACATGAATTACGACACAGTGAATCTTGATGGCAGAACCGTCAGAATCAATGAAAAATATAACAATGCAACAGCGGTCAACCGCTTTGTTGAAACGGTCTCACACCGTCACGATGAAACAGCTGTCAACTACATCCTTGATATCGATTACAGAGACAGCGATACTTACGTAACAGGCTTCTATAACGCTCTGGTTGAGAAGTTACAGAGAAAAGCCAGAATCTACAATAACTTCGGTATTGAAACCCAGTTATTAGGCAGAAACATCGGAGCAGGCTTCTGCGCCGCTGTTAAGGAAGAAGATTTCGCTGAAACTGTGGAAACAGTTGAGAAACTGATGCACATCCTTGGCCTTGATAAGGACTATCAGCTGATCAGCAGATATGAAAACCTGGGTGTATACGCCATCATCAGAAATTAGTACAGAGTAAAAAAACAGGACCCGGCCATTTCCCCTTGCCGGGTTTTATTTTTGTTAAGACAGGTATATAATGTTTTTTAGCAAAGAGGTAAATGCCATGGAAGAAGTCGATACAGAGAAATATGTCAAAAACGAAGCAGGCTACAAGATTCTTAAGTGTCTTCTTTATCCTGTGGCCATTACCTATAAACCGAAGATCTACGGTAAGGAAAACATACCTGCAGAAGGCGGAGTCATCATCGCTTCCAATCACCGTAAGGCCGAAGACCCGGCCTTTGCGGTTATGGCGACTAAGCGTGTGATACACTGGCTGGCCAAGAAGGAACTCCATGAAAGCAAGTTCAAGTGGTTCTTCGAAGCTGCCGGTACCATCCCGGTAAACAGGGGAGTACATCACACCGGAGTCATGGAAGTAGCTGAAGCCATGCTTGAACAGGGGTATGTTATCGGCATCTATCCGGAAGGAACCCGTAACAAGACCGAAGATCCGATCCAGCCGTTAAAATACGGAGCAGTCAGACTGGCTCAGAAAACAGGTGCCTGGATAGTACCGCTGTCCATTGCCGGAATCAACGGAGCCTTCAAATCCAATGTCAGGACCTGCATCGGGGAACCTTATAAGATCGCTGCTGATGCTGATCTGGATCAGGAAAACGAAATACTGCGAAAAAAGCTGGCCCGGTTGTATCTGGAAGCGGAAGAAAAAACAAAAGAATAGAACAGCACGGATGTGCTGTTTTCTTTCAAAAGAAAACGAAAAAGACTATAATTGACATATGTTTAAATTCATCGTAAAGAGGATCCTGACAGCTTTCGTGGTACTGCTGGTGGCGATGTTTGCGGTATTTGCGATACTGACCTACATACCGGGATCCAGGCTGGGCTATCTGAATATCTGGGGACAGGGTGATCTGCTTGATCATCTCTTTACGGCGTTAAGTGTCAAACCGTCGCTGTTTACCCGTTATCTGCGCTATATCTACAATGTCTTTACAACATTCCATTTTGCCTCCATGGCCCGTCATCACGATCTTTCCGCCACCGTACTGCAGCGTACACGCTTTACGCTGCTTTTGACCTTCAGTGGGTTTATCTTCATTGTCATATTCGGAATATCAGCGGGTGCCTATGCAGCCTATAAGAAGGGATCATTATTCGATAAGGCAGTATCACTGCTTTCAATGTTTGTGGCTTCCTTGCCGCCATTCTGTCTGGCTATCTATCTGGCCATGATCTTCTGTCTGGGGCTGCATTTACTGCCGGTATTCGGCTATGACAGCATTAAGAACTTCATTTTACCTACCATAACTATAGCTTCGGCTTCCCTGGCAACGACCATTCAGACCTGCCGCTTTGCGGTAATTGAGGAACTCAATAAGCCGTACATAAAGAACCTGCGTTCCCGCGGTCAGAAGGAAGGCGTCATCTTATTCAGACATGCCCTGAGAAATGCCGTCTTGCCGACAATATCGGTTATCAGGGAAAAGACTGCATCGATCTTTGTGTCGACCTTCATTGCCGAATGGTTCTATGCCATTCCGGGTATCGGATACTATCTGATTCAGGGAATTAACAGCCGTGACTACGGTGTCATCATGGCCTCAACCATGGTGATAGCCATCATACTTCTGTTATTCAATATTATTTCCGAGGTTCTTTACTGTGTCTTTGATCCGCAGTTAAGAAGTACCCAGTTAAGAGGTGAGACTGATGTTTAAGCGTGCAGTAAGGCGTTTTGTACGCAACAGAACAGCCATGATCGCCCTGATCATCTTCGTGATGATGGTCTTAAGCTGTTTCATCTTCCCGTTACTGGGCTATAACGACTTTGAGTCACTGCATCTGGAAAGCCAGTATGCTCCGGTTTCCCTGCGGCATCCTTTCAGCACGGATAATCTGGGAAGAGACCTGTTCACCCGCATCGTAATAGGGGGCAGGTATACCCTGGGTCTGTCATTTATCGCAACGATAATAGCTGTTGTCTTTGGTGTGGCAATAGGTACCTTGGCGGCATATAAGGGTGGCTGGCTTGATAACTTCACTTCAGGACTGACTCAGGCCGTATCAGCCATACCGTATGTTCTGACTGCCATTATTCTGGAAGTTTCCTTAGGCTGGGGTCAGGGCTGGTTCTCACTGGCCATAGCACTGGCCAACATGCCGGCGGTTATACAGAGTGTCCGTGCAGCAGTTCTGAAAGTCCGTCAGCAGGAGTTCATCTCCGCTGCCAGAGTCGCCGGCAAAAGCGACCTGTTCATTATTACAAAACACGTTTTACGTAATATATATTCAACCGTCATAGTCCGGTTCTGCTCGACTTATGCCGCATCAATTGTGGCCTGCAGCGTACTGGGCTATCTGGAAGTAGGCATCTCATCACCGGCTCCGGAATGGGGCAGAATGGTGGCTGACTATTTCCATCTGATCCAGACCAGAGGTTTCCTGGTATTCATTCCTTGTCTGTTTATTTCCCGGAGCGTGCTGTGTGTAACCATGATCTCCCATGGCTTAAGAGACGCCCTGGATCCTAAGGAGTATCAGCATGAGTAACATCCTGACAATTGAGAACCTTAATGTCACCTACAGAACACTGGCAGGCAGACGTCATGTCTTACAGGACGTCAGTCTTTCGCTAGCTTCCGGACAGATCAGGGCTATTGTCGGAGAATCAGGCTGCGGCAAGAGCACGCTGGTAAATACCATCATCTCCTTACTGCCGGACAATGCGGAAATTGAAAGCGGATCAATAATGATCGACGGTCGGGAAACCGTCGGACTGACAGGGGAGCGGTTGAGAAAGATGCGACTGGAGAAGCTGGGAGTGGTCTTCCAGGATCCTTTCAGTGCCTTGGATCCGTCATATACCATTGAAAAACAGATACTTGAATCGATAAGAATCAGCCGTAAGGTCTCCATGAAAGATGTTGAAATGGAGATCAGGGAACTGTTAAGATCCTGCGGACTGCGCAATCCGGAAGAAATACTGAAGAAATATCCTCATGAGTTATCCGGCGGTCAGCAGCAGCGCATCATGATTGCGATGGCTCTGCTGAATAAACCGTCACTGCTTATAGCAGATGAGCCGACTACGGCTCTGGATGTTACCGTTCAGAAGGAGATACTGCGGTTACTGAAATCACTGGCAAAGAAGAATGATCTGGCAGTATTGTTTGTCACGCATTCCCTGGATGTTGCCGCTGAAATAGCTGACAGGATTGCGGTCTTCTATGGCGGAAGAGTGGTGGAAGAGGGCCGAGTCGAAGAGATCTTCTCTTTCCCGTTACATCCGTATACCCAGGCTCTGTTAAAGACGATTCCGTCAATTGAATACGGCAAGAACGAAAGAAAGCTGATGCCTATTGAAGGAGAACTGTTCAGCTTCCTGAATGAAGAGGAAGGCTGCTGCTTTGCTCCGAGGTGTCCTTATGCTTCCGAAAGATGCTTTAAGGAATCACCGAAGTACAGGGAAAGCCACGGACATGGCTTTGCCTGCATGCTGGAAGAGGTGCTGTAATGAAGGAAGTACTGTTGAAAGTCAGAAATCTGAGCAAGACATTCAGATCAGATAAGGGAATACTCAAGGCGCTCGATGACGTCAGTTTTGACGTCTGTAAGGGCGAAACTCTGGGTGTGGTCGGTGAATCAGGCTGCGGCAAAACAACGCTGGGAAGATGTGTTGTGGGCCTTCTGAAGCCTGATCATGGTACCATAGTCTTTTCTGATGCCAGCAAGCACAAGCAGATTATTTTCCAGGATCCGTATAATTCCGTTGACCCTTATTGGACGGTTGAAAAGATCGTCTGTGAGACCTGTAACGACAGAAAAAAGGCCGTAAAACTGCTGAAGGAAGTAGGTCTTACCGAAGACGAAAAGGACAGTTTCCCTCATGAATTATCCGGCGGTCAGCTGCAGAGAGTAGGCATTGCCAGGGCCTTGGGTGGGGATCCTGACTTCATCGTCTGCGACGAACCTGTCTCAGCTCTGGATGTTTCCTATCAGAGCAAGATCATCTCTCTTCTGGAGGATCTGCAGCAGGAAAACGATCTGACATATCTGTTCATCTCGCATGATCTGGCAGTAGTCAGACACATTGCAGATAGGATCATGATCATGTACAAGGGACAAATCATGGAGATCGGTGAGACTTCCCAGGTAGTCAACAAGCCGGCTCATCCATATACCCGCTTCCTGTTATCAGCTGTTCCTGCACCTTTTGGCGAAAAGAAACAGTTTGACATCAGGGATGATGAGGTTGTTTCCGAAGGCTGTCCGTTTGCGCCAAGATGCCCTTACCGAAAGGATGTCTGCCTGAAAAACAGACGGATGCTGAAGGAAATATATGAAGGTCACATGGCAGCATGTTATAATATAAATACAGACGGAGGACAATAATATGGATGATGAGGTATTAAGAGACAGAAACGGCAGATACCTTGGCAGAGTTGACGACAGAGGAACAGACCTTGTCCTTTTTGATGCCATGGGGCATGTGGTAGGATCATATAATAAGAATACCGACACCACTTACGACAGTTTGGGACGCGTTTTCGGGACAGGATATCTGTTACCGGCCTTACTGTATATCGAAAAATAGTTTTATTATTTACATGGGCTCTTAAAGGTGATAATATTATAAGGCCTATGAAGAGCACATGAGAGACAAGCTCGATGACTGTGCAGCAACCTGTGTAGTATACAAGGTGCTAAAGCTTGAACGATGGGTTATCGTTGTTAAACAGATCTCGTCATAGGTATGACGGGATTTTTTCTAGGCTGGAAAGAGGATTTATGAAATTATTCAGCAATGAAATCGTATTCAGGGGACACCCTGACAAGGTATGTGACCAGATCAGTGCAGCCATTCTGGATGAATGTCTGAGACAGGATGAAGACAGCCGCTGCGGCATTGAGACAGTCGGCGGCAAGGGCAAGATCTTCATCACCGGTGAAATTACCACCAAGGCAGTCTTTTCAGCGGAACAGATCTGCCGCAGGGTATTAAGAGACATCGGATACAGAGACGACTATGAGATCATCGACAATATCGGCAAGCAGTCCGCCGACATTGCCTTGGGAACAAATAACGAAGTGGCGGGAGCCGGTGACCAGGGCATGATGTTCGGTTACGCCTGCAACGACACCGAGGAATTGTTGCCGGTAGCCATGGTCATTCTGCAGAAACTGGCCGAGAAGTATGATGAGCTGGTACACACTCACAAGGACTTCTATCCTGACGGCAAGGCCCAGATTACAGGCATCTATGATGATGACTTCAATCTGGTCAGGATCAAGGACTTTACCGTTTCCTATAACAACTCTGAGGAAAACAGAGAAGAGACGGACGGAATACTGAGGAACTACATCACTGAACTGTGTGAAAGCTACGGCTTTGAGATCGACCGTTTCCTGATCAACCCGACAGGACGTTTCCTGATCGGCGGTTTTGAAGGCGATGCCGGTCTGACCGGCCGCAAGATCGTGGTTGACTCCTATCAGTCCTTCGCCAATGTGGGCGGAGGCTGCATGAACGGCAAGGACCCAAGCAAGGTTGACCTTTCCGGAGCTTACATTGCCAGAGAGTTTGCGAAGGAACTGTTAAGAAAGCATGATCTTAAATGGTGTGAGGTCCAGTTAAGCTATGCCATCGGCATGAGAAGACCATTGGCCATCTACATTGACTCTGACAAGGGAAATCTGGTTCCTGAAGAACAGATGTATGTCAGAGGTGAGCCGAAGAACATCATTGACGAGCTGCAGATGAAGAAGATCTGTTACGAAAAGAAAGCCAGATTCGGACATTTTACTGATTAGTGCGCTGTGCTAGAATGAAAGTAACAGGAGTATTAGTATTATGGAATATGTAACAAAACTTCCGGTAAAGATGCTGAAGCCGGCTAAGCAGCAGGGAAAGGTTGAGCTGATGTGGTATTTCAGCAGCACCTATGAAGGTGATGCTTCCCGCAGACTGCACAAGAAAGCCTATGTTTACCTTCCTTACGGCTATGACGAAAAGAAGCAGTACAATGTGCTGTATCTGCTTCACGGCGGTTTCCGTGTTGAGGACTACTGGTTCTTTGAATTCCCGGAGACGGTTAACATCCTGGACAACATGATTGAAAAGGGACTGTGTGAACCTTTCATTGTTGTCACTCCGACTTACTATCACGGCAGAAGCGACATGAACAGTGCCAATGAGAGCCGTACGATCAACTTCCGGCATGAACTGCGCAATGATCTGATCCCGGCAGTAGGCAGAAAGTATTCTACTTATCTGGGCAGGGATCTGTCAGTCGAGAACATGCAGAAGACCCGTGATCACCGCGCCATTGCCGGTCTGTCACTGGGTTCCATGACCACTTACCGTTCAGGTCTATACAGCAACTTTGACATCTTCAGCTGGTACGGCCCGTATTCAGGCTGTACAGGCCCGTTTGGCAAGCGTGATGAAGAAGTCACAAAGATCTGTGAGACCCTGGAGAAGGGCTTAAAAGAAGGCTACAGGCTTGACTACATGTTCTGCTGCAATGGCGACAAGGACATCGCCTTCACGGAGCACAATGAGATCATGAGCAAGGTCACAGCCAGATGCGATATCCTGAAAAAGGGTGTCAACTATGATTTCTTCGTCATTCCGGGCGGCAAGCACGACATGGATGCCTGGCAGCTGGATCTCTATCTCAGCGGTCAGATATTCTTCAGAAAGTAAAGAAATCTCTGTTATTAAAACAAGCCCGCTTCGGCGGGCTTTGTTATGGGTTGTTAAGCTTTTTTCTTTTTCAGCAGAGGAACATACAGCAACACTACCAGTGCCGTGGCCACTATGGCCAATATGACAAGGTAGAGATACCAGTGCCATATCTCGGTCATCTTTATGCCTAACGGATTGTCGTAAGTGAACATGAAGTTAGGCCAGAAGTCAACGGATACCAGCTTACCGTCAACATAAGTCGGTGATGCCAGCATGGAGTTGACATACAGGGATATGAAGGCTGCCGTATATGTGATAATCAGAGTATTGCGCAGATGCTTCTTTTCCCAGTGGATCTCACCTGATCGGGCGATGCAGATGGCCAGCACTATTAACATGGCATGATACAGGAAGGTCTGATAGGCCAGGGGATGAATGAAGGCCTTTTCCACCGGAACGCTGGTCCTGAAGATCGAAGGCATCAGTATTGCGGCGATGGCTCCTAACAGACAGGAAGGATACATGAAGGCCAGTACGTTTTCTCTTAACTTCTGATTGGATGTGAAGCGGACAAAGAAGATGAGCAGTATCTGTATCGAACATAAATGCAGCGGCATGTGGTTCATTTCAATGTAAGGGTACAGGATAGCACCGTTTGTGGATGGAACCATTTTTATGACGCTGAAAACCTTTATCAGTTCTGAAGCGACGCATACCCAGCAGGCTGAAGTCAGTACCTGCTGAAGAGTCGGACGCTTGCGGAAGTACATCCATAACAGATAGGCAATGAAAACGCAGCAGATGGCGATCCAGATGAAGTGTCTGACAGTAAACATATTATTGTTCCTCCGAGGTTGATCTTAATTTGATTATAGCACTGCTGATTATGCTGAGATAGGGGTATGTGTGATATGATATAGATAAAGGAGATGTGCGCACAATGCCATTTGACTATAAGAAAGAATTCAAGGAGTTTTACATGCCGCCGAAAACACCGACCATCGTTGATGTACCGACCATGAATTACATAGCTGTCAGAGGCAAGGGTGACCCCAATGAGGAGGACGGTGACTACAAGAAGGCCATCAGTTTACTGTACGGAATTGCCTATACCATCAAGATGAGCAAAATGGGTTCTCACTTCAGCTATGTCGTACCGCCGTTGGAGGGTTTCTGGTGGCAGGACGGTGTCGTAGGTATTGATTATGCTCATAAGGATGAATTCAACTGGATCTCCGTTATCCGTCTGCCGGATTTCGTTACGGAAGAGATCTTCCGGCAGGCAGTTGAGGAAGCAACCAGAAAGAAGAAACAGGATTTTTCCAAAGTTGAGTATTTGACGCTAAATGAGGGCTTATGCGTGCAGTGCATGCATATCGGACCTTACGATGATGAACCCGCAACAGTACAGCAGATGCACCGGTACATGGATCAGGAAGGATACATGCTCGACATAAATGATGTCAGACTGCATCATGAAATATATCTCAGTGATGCCAGAAGGACCGATCCTGCCAAGCTGAAAACAGTCATAAGGCATCCGATAAGGAAAAAAGACTGAGGATTGACGTTCAATTATAGTAAATAATGTGAATGAACGCTGAAATAGTGTAAACTTTCACAGGCATGTTACAATACATATGGTAAAAAGGAGGTAAAGGCCCATGAGTGAAATCAGAGAAGATTTTGACGAGAAGGAATTCCTGGAAAGAATTGAAAAGGCAGCTGAAGAAGGCGCCAGAAAAGGCAGCCGTGCTTCTTTCGGCTCTGAGCTTTTCAAGCGGATCTTTACCAAGGTCGTAATTCCGGCTCTGGCTATCCTGGCAGTTATGATGTTTATTCTCCCGAAGGCTTCCTTTACGGGATTCTCCGGTCTTTTCAATGTGGATGAACCTGTTGAGGATCATGACATGACCATGGAGAACCACGGTATTCTGGGTTACAAGGCTGCTGATTTCGCTGACCGGATCCTTTCTGACAGAACCAGACTGAAGAAGATCGAAGTACTGTCATACAAGGTGTCTGACGCCATTACCTATACAAATACCGGCCTGTTCAATCTGGAAATCTTCTCCAAGACTCAGGTAATCACCTATCATGCCACGGCTGTCTATACCGTTGACATGTCGGATTTTTCCGCCAAGAGCATCGTTGTCGACAACGATAACAAGAGAGTCATGCTGGTAATACCTCATGCCAGACTTGATACGATCGCTCTCAATCCGGAAGAGATGGAGATCGGCAATGTTGAAAAGGGCATCCTGGCAATCGGTGATCTGAAACTGACTCCTGAACAGCGGAAACGGCTGGAGCGGGGCGCTCTGGAGAAAATGAAGATCAAGCTTCTGGATGATAACATTCAGAACGAAGCTGACCGTTTCGCCAAGCAGGTGATCTGGGAGCTGTATCAGCCGGTTACCTCAAATGTCGCTCCGGGCTATACCCTGGAGATCGTATTAAGCTAACAAGGAAGTCCGCAGCTGCGGACTTTTATGTATGGATATGAAGATAAGCGGATATAAGAACTACATCTTTGATTTCTACGGAACCTTATGTAACATCTGGACCAATGAAAAAAAGCGTTACCTGTGGGAAAACCTTTCTGAGGTATTCCGCAGTCAGAAAGCTGACTATCATGCCGGACAGCTGCAGAAGAAGTATCTTTCATTGTGCCGTCAGGAAACCGAAAGGATGCAGGATGAAAAACAGTATGATCTGATTGAAATAGATCTGCTTAAAGTGTTTGAAAGTCTGTATCTTGAAAAGGGAATTACGGTCAGTGAAGAAACTCTGAAGGAAACCATGGTCATTTTCCGTCTGCTATCGCTGGAATACATGAATGTGTTCAAAGGAGTAAGAGAACTTTTGACACAGTTAAGGAATGACGGGTGCAGAGTATATCTTCTGTCAAATGCTCAGTCCGTGTTTACGGAATATGAGATGGAGAGAATGAGTCTGAAGCAATATTTCGACGGCATCTGCTATT
Source organism: Erysipelotrichaceae bacterium (assembly GCA_017405785.1). Lineage (GTDB taxonomy): Bacteria > Bacillota_I > Bacilli_A > Erysipelotrichales > Erysipelotrichaceae > RUG521. The sequence goes on along the minus strand of JAFQZR010000007.1, from coordinate 18,469 downwards.
CCAGCGATGCCGGGTACCGCAAGCCTTCCGAAAGATTCTTTGACCGGCTGTTTGAACAGTACGGACTTAACAAGGATGAAAGCATCATGATCGGCAATGATCTGTATTCAGACATAAAAGCCGCCCACAAATACGGGCTGGCCAGTGTTTACATAAAGACCATACAGTCGTCAAAAGGCAATGCGGTATTACCTGATGATGCGTTAAGAGTAAGGGACATTGAAGAACTGCTGGAGCTGTATCTGAAAGACAAAGAAAAAGGAGCGTGAATAACGCTCCGTTAATTTCTCTTACAGACTGTTAACAGCTTTTGTTAAGTTTGATTTCTGACGGGCTGCCCAGTTCTTATGGTGGATACCATTGGTGACGGCCTTGTCAATATGAGAAACAGCTACAACTAAAGCCTTGCTGGCAGCTTCCTTATCCTTGGCTTCAACGGCAACTCTGACCTTCTTCATAGCGGTCTTTAATGCGCTCTTTTCAGCCTTGTGTGCTGCGTTTTCCTTTAAGTTGGTAATTGCACGTTTCTTCTGAGATTTAATATTAGGCATAGCTTACCTCCCTTGTAAATGCTAGATTATTTTAGCAGACAAAATATCAAAATGCAACCTTAATATTTCTTTTATATTATGAAGAAAGTTGTTTTTGTTGTATCATATTAAGCGTAGGTGATATTTATGGAAAACCCGAGAATCGTATTCATGGGCACGCCGGAATTCGGCTGTGCCATTCTGCAGGAACTCCTTGAAGAAGGAAGAAACGTGGTCGGCGTGGTATGCCAGCCTGACAAGCTGGTCGGACGCCGTCAGGTTTTGACGTTCCCGCCAGCCAAGAATACGGCCGTAAATGCCGGCATTGAAGTCATTCAGCCGATAAAGATCAGAACGGATTATCAGGCCGTGCTGGATCTTGAACCTGATCTGATCGTCACCTGTGCCTACGGGCAGATAATACCTATGGCCTTGCTTGATTATCCGAAACTGGGATGCATAAACGTACACACATCATTATTACCTGCCTTAAGAGGGGGAGCACCTATCCAGCATGCCATCATTGACGGTTACGATGTTACCGGTGTTACGGTGATGGAGATGAGTCCTAAGATGGACGCCGGTGCCATCATTGCCCAGAGAGAATGTCCGATCGACATTAATGATACCTACGGTTCCCTGCATGACAAGCTTATCGTCATTGCCAGAGAGCTGTTCAGAGATACCATTGATTCAGTTATAGATCAGAGTTATACTCCGATCCCTCAGGCTGAAGAAAAGGTGACATACGCCTGGAACATCTCCAAGGAAGAGGAGAAGATCGATTTCACCAGAGGATACATGGGTGTCTATAATCAGATCAGAGGTCTGATACCGGCTCCTTGTGCCTATTTCCTTGTTGAGGGAAAGAAGGTCAAGATCTGGGGTGTGGAATTATCAGAGATGACCAGTGAACGGGAAACAGGCTCACTGTTCTATCATGAAAATAAACTGGCATTGGTTGTGGACAACAGAGTCATGCTTATTAACAGTCTGCAGCTGGAAGGCAGACAGAAAATGGGTGTCAGGGAGTTTAGGAACGGTGCCGGGCGAAACTGGGAAGGAAAGAGAGCCGAATGAACCGTAAGAAGGTTACAGTTTCAGCCGTGGCATGGCTGATATTACTGGCAGTTACTCTGATATTCAAGGTGCCTATCGGCAATCTGGGCTATCTCAATGTCTGCGACTTCGTTATAATGACAGTATGTATGTACATGGAACCGGGAGCGGGCATGTTTTATGCTTCGACAGCTACGGCTTTGGCCGATATCATGCTGGGCTACGGTTATTTTGCCCCGTATACCTTTGTGATCAGAGGCCTGCAGGGATGGTTCATCGGGTATCTGGCCAAGCGTAAGGTCAGAAGAACATACATTATCATCATCGCGGAAGTGATAATGTTATTGGGGTATGGAATCACGTATATGGTTATGTACGGCTCACTGCAGGTAATGTGTGCCGGCATCCTGCAGAACATGATCCAGACAGCACTGTCAGCTGTACTGACAGCTGTATGTGCCCCATCCGCAGAAAAATTAAAAGAACAGATTTTCGAATCTGACCAACAGGAATAAATATGGAACAGAAATACATCAGAAACTTTTCAATCATCGCGCATATCGACCATGGCAAGAGCACCCTGGCGGACCGCATCCTGGAACAGACCAATACGGTAGCTTCCAGAGACATGGTCTCACAGCTGCTGGATGACATGGATCTTGAAAGAGAAAGAGGCATTACTATCAAGTTAAATGCCGTCTCTTTGAACTACGATGCCGATGACGGTCATACCTACCTGTTCCATCTGATTGATACCCCGGGGCATGTCGACTTCACCTATGAAGTATCACGTTCCCTGGCCGCCTGTGAAGGGGCCGTGCTGGTCGTCGATGCCACTCAGGGTGTTGAAGCTCAGACCCTGGCCAACGTCTATCTGGCCATTGACAATAACCTCACGGTAATTCCGGTCATCAACAAGATCGATCTTCCAAGTGCCGATCCGGAAAGAGCCCGTCACGAAATTGAAAATGACATCGGACTGGATGCTTCCGAGGCACCGCTGATCTCCGCCAAGCTGGGAACCGGTGTTCATCAGGTTCTGGAAGATATTGTAAAGTACATACCGGCACCGCAGGGTGATCCGAATGCGCCGTTACAGGCTCTGATATTTGACTCCTACTATGATTCCTACCGCGGTGTCATCGTGGCCGTAAGAATCAAAAACGGTGAGATCAGGGTCGGTGACTACATCACCTTAATGTCCAACAATCAGAGCTATCAGGTAACCGAACTGGGCATCAGAAGCCCTAAGGAAATCGCCAAGGATAAGCTGGAATGCGGGGAAGTAGGCTGGATCGCCGCTTCCATCAAGAGTGTTCAGGATGTCAGAGTCGGCGATACCGTGACATTAAGAGACAGACCGTGCAACGAGCCTTTACCGGGTTACCGCCGCCTGCAGCCGATGGTTTACTGCGGTTTATACCCGACGGATAATGCCCGTTACAACGACCTGAGAGATGCCTTAGAGAAACTCCAACTCAACGATGCATCGCTCCAGTTTGAGGCGGAAACCTCTCAGGCACTGGGTTTTGGCTTCCGCTGCGGCTTCCTTGGGTTACTGCACATGGATGTCGTCCAGGAAAGACTGGAAAGAGAATACAATCTCGATCTGATCGCCACGGCACCGAGCGTTGTTTACGAAGTTCACTTGCGGAACGGAGATGTTCAGCTTATCGATAATCCGGCTGTACTGCCTCCTAACCAGATGATCGAATATATTGCCGAGCCATATGTCAAGGCATCAATCATGGCTCCGAAGGATTACATCGGGCCGATCATGGAATTATGCCAGAACAAGCGCGGCATCTATCAGGACATTCAGTACATGGATGACAGCCGTGTGTTTGTCGTCTATGAGCTGCCATTGGCAGAAATTGTTTATGACTTCTTCGACAAGCTGAAATCATGCACCAGAGGCTATGCCTCTCTGGACTATGATCTGATCGGCTATAAGAAAGGTGATCTGGCCAGAATGGACATTCTGATCAACGGTGAGACAATTGACGCTTTGGCCTGCATTGTGCATACCAAGTTCGCTTACCAGAGAGGAAGCGCCATCACCAGAAAGCTGAAGGAGATCATACCAAAGCAGCAGTTTGAGATACCGGTACAGGCTGCGGTATCAGGCAAGGTAATTGCCCGTACCAACATCAAGGCCTACCGCAAGAACGTACTGGCCAAGTGCTATGGCGGTGACGTCAGCCGTAAGAAGAAACTGCTGGAAAAACAGAAGGAAGGCAAGAAGAGGATGAAGGCTGTCGGTTCCGTAGACATACCGCAGGAAGCCTTCATGGCTGTTCTTTCCATGGATGAGGATTAATATGGATAAACTGCTTGAGACGATACAGGAAATGAGAAGAACCAGAGGATGGGATAACAGCGATACGCTTCCTATCCTGATTAAAAGTGTTTCCGTCGAGGCAGCTGAACTGCTGGAGACCATTCAGTGGGATGAACAGAATATTGACATGGAAGCCGTCAAGGGTGAACTGGCTGATGTGCTGATGTATGCCTTAAGCATCTGCATCGACTACGATATTGACGTTCAGCAGCTTATTGAAGACAAGATCAGAAACGTGTATACGAGATATCCGGCCAAAGATGAGTAAGAGTCTGTACGTTCACATTCCTTTCTGCAGCCACATGTGCTATTACTGTGATTTTGCGAAAAGAAGATATGAGGAGACACTGGCTGACAGGTATCTGGAAGCCCTGAATAAAGAAGCTGACCGCATCGAACAGAAGAGTTTTGATACGGTCTATATCGGCGGGGGTACCCCGTCTTCTTTATCCTGCAGACAGCTGGAAAGACTCTTTGAGATAATCGAACGTTTTGAAGTAAAAGGTGAATTTACCTTTGAGATCAATCCGGAATCATTTGATCGGGAAAAGGCAGAGATACTGAAGAAACACGGTGTCAGCCGCGTCAGCATCGGTCTGCAGAGTTTCAATGAGAGAATACTTAAGGAAGCGGGCAGAGTACATGATGATAAGGACATTGAACGCACGTTTGAATGTCTTGATAAGTGCGGCATAACCAACAGATCGATTGATCTGATGTACGGCTTTGAAAGTGAGACGCTGGAAGAACTGGAAAAGGACATTGAAAAGGCAGTACGGATGGATGTCACCCATATTTCCATTTATGAACTGGAAGTTCATGAAAACACCGTTCTGGGTAAAAGGGGATATCGCAACTGCGATGAAGAGACATCTTATCTGATGTATAAGCTGATCAGGGAAAAGCTGCCTGAATACGGTTTTGTTCAGTATGAAATATCCAACTTTGCCAAAGAAGGTTATCAGTCAGAGCATAACAGGACCTACTGGCATTACGATGACTATACCGGCATCGGAATCGCGGCAGCAGGCAAGGAAAACCATGTCCGTTACGAGAATGTCAGGGAGCTGAAAAAGTATCTGTCAGGAGTATACTGCGAAGATCATCTGCCGCTGTCTGAAGAAGATGAAAGATTCGAAGCGGTGATGATGGGACTGCGCCTGATCGAAGGCATTGACCTGAAGAGATATCAGGAAAAATACGGGTGTTATCTTCTTGAGCATTACAGTGATGCAGTTAATAAGCACCTGGCAAACGGAAACCTTATTGTGAATGATGGAAAACTGTGTTTAAGCGATAAGGGAATATATGTAATGAACGATATACTGGTTGACTTTATGTAACCGGTATGATAATATATCAAAGCTGTATTACTACGATGTTCGTTCCTCGGCGGCATCTTGGTTTTGCAGGACACTTCATACACAGGAGGAAATTGAAAATGTTAAGTAATGAAGAAAAGCAGAACATCATTAAGGCTTATGCTGTTCATGAAGGAGATACAGGTTCTCCAGAGGTTCAGATCGCTGTTTTAACCGCAACGATCAACCGTCTTAATGACCATTTAAAGGTTCATAAGCATGACCATCATTCATATCGCGGCTTAATGAAAATGGTTGGCAGAAGACGTAATATGCTGGCATATTTACGCAATACTGATATCAACCGTTACCGTTCTTTAATCGAACGTTTAGGTCTGCGTAAGTAATCACGTCGAGAAAGATAACCTGCCTTGGCAGGTTATTTTTGTGCTAATGAGTAGAAAGGAGAGAAGACATGCTGGATGATTTCTATGCAAGGCTGGGCGCTAACAGTGTGGCACCGATAATCGTGTCACTGGCGCTGATGCTGTCATTAGGGTTTCTGATGACCCGCATAACCAAGAAACTGCGACTTCCCAATGTCACGGCTTACATTGTCGTTGGCATATTAATGGGCCCGTTCGGACTGAATCTGATACCACAGTATTTCATTAAGAATTCCGCTTTTCTGGGTGACATTGCCCTGGCTTTCATAGCTTTCAGTACCGGTGAGTTCTTCCGTCTGGAAGCATTGAAGAGAAACGGCATCAAGGTGGCTTTCATCACTTTAATGGAAGCACTGACTGCCAGCATCCTGGTCTTCATACTTACTTTCATTGTGTTGAAATTAAGTCTGCCTTTCTCAATAGTCATCTCCGCCCTGGCTGCCGCTACGGCTCCGGCTTCGACGGTGATGACCATCAGACAGCTCAAGGCGAAGGGGGATTTCGTCGATACACTGCTGCAGGTCGTAGCCCTGGATGACGTTGTGGGTCTGATCATGTATTCCATGGCCATATCCATTGCGGTATCATCACTGTCAGGCAACGCCTTCAGCGTAATGAGTGTCATCAAGCCGCTGGCTTTGAACATCGGAGTGCTGTTACTGGGCTGTGTCTTCGGACTGTTAATGTCCTGGGTCTTCAGCGCTTCGCATTCCGATGACAACAGACTGATCATCGCTCTGGCCTTCATGCTGGCATTCTGCGGCATCTGTGCCCTGATCGATGTATCGCCGCTGCTGGGCTGCATGTCCATGGGTACGACCTACATCAATACCAGCGGTGATGAGAAGCTGTTCATGCAGCTGAACTATTTCAGTCCGCCGTTACTGCTGCTGTTCTTTGTCAGAAGCGGTGTGTCATTTGACCTGGGAGCATTATTGAATGCTTCCGGAGCCATTGGCTCAACACCGTTACTGACGATTGGCATTCTGTACTTCCGGGTCAGAATCGTCGGCAAGTATGTGGGTGCTTTCCTTGGCTGCTATGTGGTCGGCAAGCCGGCAACAACCCGTAACTATCTGGGTCTGGCTTTGATACCGCAGGCCGGTGTCGCCATCGGTCTGGCGGCTTTAGGTGCCAGAACCTTAGGCGGGGAAATGGGTGATGCCTTAAACACGATCATTCTGTCCAGCAGTATCTTATATGAACTGGTCGGACCGGCCAGTGCCAAGCTGTCACTGTATTTGTCCAAGTCCTACTCCAACAAGATCGAGGATATCGTTGAAGTTGAAGAGACAGACGAAACAGGTGAACAGAAAGGTCAGCTGGAATTACTGATCGAGAGAATCGAAAAGATCCAGCAGGATCTGCCGCGTTTTGAAGAAGGCGCAGATGAACAGGCTTTTACGGAAGCTGCCAGTGAGCGGTATTACTACAGCCGAACAAGAGGAAGAAGGAGAATGTAACATGACTGATGCGTTTGTTGAATTATTAGGACCATGGTCCCGGGGACTGAATACCGGTTCCATCATCTTCAGAATATTCGTAGCCCTGGTACTTGGTACCATCGTAGGCTGGGAAAGAACCAATAAGAGACACTCTGCCGGTTTGAGAACCTTCATTCTGGTATCCATGACCACCACGGTTGTCATGATGCTGGATCAGTACTTAAGCGAGAAGTACGGTGCCAGCATGTTCATTCTTTCCGGTGCTTCCCTGATCTGTCTGGCGATCTTATCGGTAAATACGATGGTCTACAGCTCCCGTAACCAGATCAAGGGTCTGACGACTTCAGTCGGTCTTTTGACCTGCGGAGTCATCGGATTATCGCTGGGATGCGGTCTGTACAGTGTCACCGTAACAGCCTTCGTGCTGTTTATGATCTCTCTGTCAGTATTCCCGACACTGGAAGCGTTCTTAAAGAACAGATCAAATCACTTTGAAATTCATCTGGAACTGACTGACAGCCGTTACCTGCAGAACTTCGTAACGACCATCAGAAGACTGGGTCTGATCATCGATGACATCGAGCTTAATCCGGCTTATGCCAACTCGGGATTAAGTGTCTATACGATCTCAATATCCATCTCCAGTGCCGAACTGAAGAAGTACAAGACCCACAGTGAGATAATACAAGCGCTTTCAACGCTTGACTATGTCTATCATATTGAAGAAATGCACATTTAGCATTTCTTTTTTATTTTTAATATGTTATGATAGTCAAGGTTAAATAATATGAGAGGAAAAGAAAAGAATGGCTAAAGAAGTATTTAGTATGAATTTCGACGGACGTCCTTTATCCGTCGAGATCGGGGAATTAGCCAAACAGGCTGACGGTGCCGTATTAGTAAGATACGGTGACACAGTGGTTATCTCAACAGCCTGCGCAAGTAATGTTGCGAAAGACTCAGATTTCTTCCCGTTAACAGTAAGTTTCGAGGAGAAATTATATTCAGTGGGTAAGATTCCCGGAGGATTTTTAAGAAGAGAAGGAAGGCCAAGTGAACATGCTACACTGACCGCCCGTATGATCGACAGACCGATCCGTCCGTTATTCGCGGAAGGCTTCAGAAACGAAGTACAGGTAGTCAACACGGTATTATCAGTTGACCAGGATTATTCAGCCGAAATGGCTGCCATGTTTGGTGCCTCACTGGCATTAAGCATCAGTAAGATCCCGTTTGAGGGACCTATCGCCGGTGTTATCGTCGGACGCATTGATGGCAAGTTCATCATCAACCCGACCGTAGCTGAAAGCGAAAAGAGTGATCTGTCACTCACAATTGCCGGTAAGAAGGATGCCATCATGATGGTTGAAGCCGGCGCCAAGGAGCTTTCTGAAGACGACATGCTCGATGCTCTGATGTTCGGACAGCAGTACATCAAGACTCTGTGCGAATGGGAAGAAGAGATCATTTCCAAGGTCGGTCATGAAAAGATGGAAGTAGTTCTGTACGAAGTTCCGGCTGAACTGAAGACAGCTATCTACGATTATGTCTATGACCGCCTGAAAGCAGCAGTCTCCATCAAGGACAAGCTCGAGTGCAACAATACGATTGATGCACTGACCAATGAAACAGTTGAACATTTCTCAGAGATGGAATATGCCAGCGAAGCTGACAAGAACAAGACTCTGAAGATGGTTAATGAAGTATGTACCCAGATCGTCGCTGATGAAGTCAGAAGACTCATCATCGAAGAAAAGATCAGACCTGACGGCAGAGCCACTGATGAACTCAGAGCTCTGGATGCTCAGATCGACTTACTGCCGAGAGTACACGGTTCCGGCTTATTTACCAGAGGCCAGACACAGGTACTGTCAGCTACGACTTTAGGTGCCTTAGGTGATAACCAGATCATCGATGACCTGACCGAAGTTGAAGAGAAGAGATTCATGCATCACTACAACTTCCCGCCTTACTGTGTCGGTGAAACCGGACGTATGGGTTCTCCGGGCAGAAGAGAGATCGGTCACGGTGCCTTAGGTGAAAGAGCCTTAAAGCAGGTTCTGCCTAGTGAAGATGAATTCCCATATGCCATCAGAACGGTTGCGGAAGTTCTGGAATCCAACGGTTCCAGCTCACAGGCTTCTATCTGTGCCGGTACTTTGTCACTGATGGCTGCCGGTGTTCCTATCAAGGCTCCTGTAGCCGGTATTGCCATGGGCCTGATTGAAAACGGCAAGGATTACACGATCCTGACAGACATTCAGGGTATGGAAGACCACTTCGGCGATATGGACTTCAAGGTTGCCGGTACCAGAAACGGTATCACAGCCTTACAGATGGACATCAAGGTTCAGGGTCTGGACAGAAAGATTCTGGGCGAAGCCATGCAGCAGGCCAAGAAGGCCAGAATGGAAATTCTGGATGTTCTGGAAGCCGCAATCGCCAAGCCGAGAGATCATGTATCACAGTATGCTCCGAAGATCTGCAAGATGCAGATTCCTGTCGACAAGATCAGAGACGTCATCGGTACCGGTGGTAAGAACATCAACGCCATTATCGAAGCAGCTCACGGCTGTCAGATCGATATTTCCGATGAAGGCCGTGTTCTGATCTACCATCAGGATCAGGAAGCCATCGACATCGCCAGAAAGATGATCGAAGACATCACCAGAACTGCCAAGATCGGTGAGATCTATGATGCCAAGGTCGTCAGACTGGAGAGCTACGGTGCCTTCGTTGAACTGTTCCCAGGCACAGATGCCTTACTGCATGTCTCTGACATGAGATGGGAAAGAGTCAACAAGCCTACCGACATTTACAGAATGGGTGATGTTGCCAAGGTTCAGGTAACTGAAATCGACGAAAAGGGCAGAGTCAACGTTTCTGCCAAGGTATTGCTGGAAAAGCCTGAAGGTTTTGAAGAAGTAAAGGACTACAGCCGTAAGTCCCTGTTCGGAAATTCCAACAGCAACAAGAAGTCCAACAGCAATAACAAAAAGAAGACAAAATAAGCATTTAACCAAAGAAAAACAGGCTCCGGAGTCATGAATCCGGAGCTTTTCTGTGCTAGAAAACGCACAATTATAGAGGATTGTGTGATTGTGCCATTATTATATAAATTAATGTTTAATTGTGTTAGAATAAAAACATGAGAATGAGAAAGAAGCACTGGGCTAAGGACATGATAGCTCAGCGCAGCGACTGCGTCATCGCTGTCCCTGAAGAGATGAAAGGTCACTGGAGTGAACTGGCAGACGGCAGGGAGATCAGAGTTGAAATCGGGTCAGGAAAAGGAGACTACTGGATCAGTATGGCTCACCTTTATCCTGACTGTTTATGGATTGCGGTCGAAAAGGATGAAAGCTGTGTAGGCATTGCCCTGAAGAAGTGTCTGGATAACACCACTTCCAACATGAAGATCATCAACGGCGATGCTACCGACATTGACAAGTGGTTTGATGAAAACGAAGTCGATGTCATCCATCTCAATTTCTCCGATCCTTGGCCAAAGAAGAGACAGACCAAGAGGAGACTTACCTACGGTACCTTCCTGCAGCAGTATAACAGGATACTGAAAAAGGGCGGCAGAGTCATCATGAAGACCGATAATGTCACGCTGTTTGAATACTCACTGGTATCATTTGACGAAAACGGCTGGCATTTGAAGGAAGTCAGTGTTGACTACCGCCGTGATCCTCATCAGGAAGATGCCATAACCGAATATGAAGCCAGTTTCATGGAACTGGGCCAGCCTATATACCGTGCCATGTGGCAGGTAGAAAAGGAGGTGTGCCATGATTAGAAAAGTGATCATGCTTCTGTTAGCAATGCTGCTGTTGACGGGATGTCAGAAACCGGTGATCAACCTGGATGTTGACTTCAAGAAGCAGATATTGCGGGCTGTATCGGAGGCGGCTGAAGTTGCCTTACCGGAATTCTCAGCCAATAACTCGCACAAGGAATACTATGACTACTATCTGTTCCCGGGCATCGGTCGCAGAGAGATCGATGATATCAGCAACATCTTCGTCATTTATGACAACGAAGCGGTGCTGAATCTGGATGTCGCAGGTATCCTGTCAAAGTCCGTCTATGCCGAAACAAAGCTGAGGGACATTGAGTCCTTCCAGGGAAAGAGCCTGTATGCCGAGGGTACCTGCCGTAACTCCAGAGGTCTGGAGATGGCCTACAGAATACAGATGAAGGTGGTTGAGGAGACAGCCTACATCATATTGCAGACAAACCAGTTCATCTTTACCACGTCATGTCCTCTGCTTGAGGCTGATGAAATGGTATATGAGATGCTCAAGACGGTAAGGACCTGCAGCGTTGACACCAAGCTGGTAATCAATACATATTCCAATCTGGATACGGCTCAGTATGAGATTTCCACGATCAAGCTGTTCAAGGAGATCCTGCCGGAAAGCGGAAGGGTCATCGACTACATGAGCGACTGGATGAATGATCCGGGCTATAAGATAATAGACCGTGAGAAAAGAGAAGGGGAAATACCTAACGCCAGTGATATCCGGGACAACATCTTCGATGAGAACGGAAACGTTGAAGGTGACATCGGGGAACAGATAAACCCGATCCAGGATGAGGATGATACCATTCCTACGGTGGAAAACCAGCAGGAAGGTAATCAGAATGAGGAAAATACGGATGCTGAGAATGAAGCATCGGGAGGATAAATTATGAAGAAGATTAAGGATCTGTTTGAGAAATTTCTCTTTACCGTTGAGGAAGTAGAGGAAGTTGTCGAAGATAAACCGGAACCGGAGCCGATCGTTGTTGACAAGCCGGTTGCTGAAAAAAGACCGTTACCAAAACCGCGCATGGAAGCCATTGAAAAGCCGGTAGTAAAAAAGCGGAACGAGCCTGTCATTGAAGAGGAATATGAACCTTCTCCGATGATCACTCTGACCAAGGAGATTCCGGTACCGGTATTAGGCGATGAAAAGCCGGAGGAAAAGAAGGAACCGGTCAAGGAAGAAAAGCCAAAACCTAAGGAAGAAAGAAAGGTTGAACCTGAACTGCCTAAGATTCCGGAAAACAAGCCAAAGGTCAGAACTGAGCAGAACAAGAGCTCTGAACCGTATACCACTTCCGCCATCATCTCCCCGATGTTCGGTAAGAAGGAAAAGGAAGTCAAGCCGGTCAAGAAGAAAAGAAGAGAGATCGTCATGCCTGACTCAGAACTGGGAGAAAAGAAGTCCATTCTGGGTACCGTATTCTCACCGCTGTACGGCGATAAGAATGAGGCAGACAATGTTCCTCGCGATGAGGTAGATCCGTCTGTCGCTTCAATGTCAGTGAAGGATTTCCTGAATGAAGGCAAACGGGCTGAACCGGAAAAGAAGGCCGAAAAACCTAAAGCTGAAAAAGAAGTGTTACCCATACGGAAAGAAGTAAAGCAGCCGGAACCGGTTGAAGAATACGTTGAGGAACCGATCATTGAGGACATGGAACCGGTTTCCATGACCCGTGAGGAATTCCGCATCAGCAATACTGTCACTCCATTCGGAACAAACGTCACCAAAAAGAAAAACAGGATAAACATCCATGAAGCCTGGGGCAGTCAGCCGCAGGAGGAAGAGAAGGAAACAGAACGGTACGAAAACATCTCTCTCTTCGATCTGGATGACAAAATGTAAGCTATTTTCGCGGTATTGAAAACCCTTACATTTTTCTGTATTATATATATTGAGGTGAAAATAATGGATTCATTAGAAACAATCAGCAAGGTATTCCTGTATCTGCTGCCAATATTCGGTGTCATCGTTCTGGCAGTGTTAGCCGTTCTTCTGATAAGGCTGTTGGGATTACTGAAAAACGTCAATATAACCGTCAACGGTGTCAACAGTGCAGTTGATACCACCAACGGATATCTGAAGGAACTTGATACGACAGTCAAGTCGGTCAACAATATGGCCATGAGTGTTGAGGCAGTCAGGGCCACCACCGAGAGAGCCGTCAAGAAGACAGCCAAGAAGTGGAGCAAACAATATGATCAGGTCAAGGCCGCGGTAACCGATGCTCTGGAAAAGACCCTGGCATCAAAGGAAGAAAAGCCTAAAGAAGAAACCCCGAAGGCTGAGAAACCTAAGGAAGCCAAGCCGAAAGACCCGAAGAATATTGTCAGAGTAGCTTCAGTGGAACCGGAACCTTCAATTGAAGACAAGGCCGCTGAAGCCGTCAAGGAAGTAATTGAAGCTGCTGCCAAAGCAGTTGAGGAAACAGGAAAGGATGTAGAATAACATGGATGAAAACAAGAATTTAGAAGAACTTGAACAGGAAGTCAAGGATGAGTTAAGCGAAGTCGAAAAGGGCATCGAAGAAGCCAATGACGAAGAAGTCAAGGAAACTGCCAAGAAGGTTCTGGAACAGGCTAAGGCATCTTTATTAAACTTAAAGGAAGCTGTTGTCAATCTTGACCTGAATAAGGACGGTGTTACCTTAGGACAGCATCTGGGCAAATTCTCACAGCAGATCACTGACGCAATTGCTCATGCTCAGGAAAAGGTTGGTCATAAGGAACTTGACGAACAGACAGAACAGTCATGGGCTCGGACAAAGGAAACCCTGACAAAGGTATCTGACAATGTCGTAAAGGCTGCCAAGGAAGCTTATGAGACAGTCACAAACAAGGAAAAATTAAAAGAGACCTGGGACAGCGCTGCTGAAAAGTTAAGCGAAGCTACCAAGGAAGCAGGCAAGAAAGTTACAGCCAAGGGCGAAGAAATCTATGCAGAATATGCAGAAAAGAACCCTAAGGTAAAGGAAACTGTTGACAAGGTTGCTGAAAAGGCCGGCGAAGCCAGCGCCTTCGTTTCTGAAAAGTATCAGGAATTCATTCACGACGAAAAGGTCAGAGCAGCAGTAAGAACTGCCAAGAACAACATCGAAGAATTCTCAGGCAAGGTTGTTGAAGCCTTCAAGGACATGTTCAAGCCTGAGGAAGAAGAAGCAGAAGAAGAACAGCCAGAAGAAAACAGCGTAGAGGAGTAATTCCATGGGTCAGTATGGTAACGTTGAGAAAAAAAGAGTAACTATATACAGTGTCGCTAAGGAAGCAGGCGTATCTTTAGCTACGGTTTCTCGTGTTATCAATGAGTCTGATGTCGTAAAGGAAAATACCAAGAAAAGAGTACAGGAAGCTATCGTTAAGCTGGGTTACAAGCCTAATGCCGTAGCTCAGGGACTGGCGCTGAAGAAGACAACTTCCATAGCGCTGGTGGTACCTGATGGCAGTTTCAACTACATTGACAAGGTAATTAACGGATTACTGGATACTGCCAAGATCTACAAGTACAACATCATTCTTCACACAGCCACTGCCGGCATCAATGAGATGAATGAGATCATCGATAATGTCATCAAGAGCAGAGCTGACGGACTGATTCTTTATAACGATGCTTTTTCCGCCAAGGAAATTGAGACGCTGAACCATTTCCAGATCCCGATGGTATATCTGGGAAACAAGAGCGAAGGCGATACAGCCTGCTGTGTCTACATTGACTACGAAAAGGCCGTCTACGAACTTGTGAGCAGATATCTGGATAAGGGCATTGATGACATCGTTGTCATTGATGACCGCAAAAATCCAACCAGTATAGATCTTCTGTTGAAGGGAGCCAGTGAGGCATTTGAGGAACATGGCAAGAGGTTCGGCGGTTTCGTAACCATACCGGAAGATGTACATAACTCCTATGAATACCTCTCTAACTATTTCGCCCATAACAGGCATCAGCTGGTCATCACCTACAGGGATTCCCAGGCAATCGCCGTAATCAATACCTGTACGGAAAACAATATCAGGATCCCTGAAGACACAGAAGTTGTCTGCATCAAGGATTCCAGATATACAGACATGTTCAGACCACGCATTTCATCTTTCATTGTTCCTAGCTATGACTTAGGTGCCTTAGCCATGAGAATAATGACAAAACTGTTAAGCGGTGATATTGTGCGGGACAAGGAATTCAAGCTGAATTACGTTTACAAGGCGAAGGAAACTACCAAGTAGCTTCTGATCTGAAACAAAATGAAAGTGCCACGGTGTGGCACTTTTTCTGTGTATTGATGATTGCTTGTTAATCCTGTTTTACGTGAACATCCAGATGCTGATAAGGAACACGGATATCTGCTTCATCCAGTGCACGTTTGCCATTTTCCAGCAGATAGAATCTGACATGTGTCCAGTCTTCCGCCTTCGCCCATGCTCTTACTGCATATTCGACGCCCGTTTCAGAGCACTTATTGACCAGCACCCAAGGTGAAGGATCTTCGAGGACCCTTTCTCCTTTCTTTGCCATTTCAAGAAGTACTTCCCTGACTGTATCGACGTCATATTCATGTCTTACGGTGAAGAATACTTCAACACGGGAAATACCTTCTCGGGAGTAGTTGACGATAGCAGTATTAGTCAGACTGCTGTTTGGCAGACTGATCAGGGAATTATCTCTTGTTACGATCTCGGTATAGAAGGCACCGACATTTTTGACCATGCCCGAATGCTGGCCAATCTGGACATATTCACCGATTTTGATAGGTTTCAGAATCATGAGTGTCAAGCCTCCTACCAGGTTACCCAGGGCGCCCTGCATGCCAAGGCTGATGGCAACTCCGGCTGAAGCAAAGATGGTTATTATCGAAGTAAGAGGTATTCCAATGACATTTGCGGCTGACAGAACTACAACAATGTAGAGCAGCAGTTTGATCGCATTAAGCAGGAATGCCTGCAGGGCAGGATCAATCTTCGCAAAAGCTTTTTTCTTCAAAACCCTGATTACTGAGCTGGAAAGAAACAGACCTACTATCAGAATAATGATTCCAAAAAGCAGATTTACACCAGCAGTGGTTAAGAACTCTTTCAATGTTTCAGTATCCATATTATTATCTCCTGTTAATATTTATACGATAATCATTATATCACATACATAAATCGTATTATTACATTTTTGAAAGACGAGAATCTCAAAATAGAAGAATCATTCCGTTATGTTTATTACAATTAAATAAAGAGGTAAAAAGATGCGCCGATTGTTCTTTCTGCTTCTGCGGATGACGATTCTGTTTATGACAGGATGTCATAAGGAACCTCAAACCGTGGAACCTACCAAAATAACAACCATTAATACCCTGGAGGCAGTTCAGGGCGGCTTTATAACGACCTTTACAGTCAGTGATCATGAAATACACATCTATCAGCCTGAGGACATCATGCATGGCGATATCATTAACTACGGCTACAGTGCACCGTTATTACTGGTGTTCGGTGAGGAAAAACTGGAACCACAGCGGGCAGCTGATTTCATCTGTTCAAAGGGCATTGACAAGACGGCCCAGGAAAACGGCGGATTTGCCGTATATGTCAACCCGGAAACCACCTGGGATAAGGAACCGTACGGTATCTATGAGATCATAATGGCTAAGACTTCAGTGGCTCAGACCGGTTTTTCTCACGGCATGTTATATGACGGCAGACAGAGAGAATACTGGATTTTTGCTTCACCGGGACAGACAGTGGTGTACGGTTACGGCAAGGGAGCTGATTACATAGCTGAGAATTATCTGAAGGAGACTTCAGGAACATCATCTTTAAGTTCTCTGGGCATCGATGATACGACCTTGACGGCTGCCGTACTGGAAAATCTCAGCCGTAAACCGGTAATAAAGAACAGAAACATCATCATTGTCTCTGTAAACAATGACGATTCCATAAACAAGACTGCTTCAAGACAAAGCGATAACTATCACGTCAGCAATGACTCATACGATAAGATCTTTGATCAGTATATCGACGGTTATCGGCGCTCCGGTGGCATGATCGTTGAGAGTTTCAGCCGGAAGAAGGAAGGGCTGAAGATGACGCCTTATGTTTTTGAAGTTAATACTTCTGAAGACAATCACAGTGTTCACACTTCATGGTATAAGGTAGGGGCAGTTGTCTTTGCTAAGGAAGACAGTAAGCCACGACCTCTGGTGCTGTGCTTCCATGGCGGCGGTGATACGGCCATACTGACCTCAACAATTGCCGGCTGGGATCAGATAGCCTGTCAGGAAAACTTCATTCTCTGTGCCATTGAGATGCATACCAAGGTTACCGCAAATGAGGTCATGCAGGTAGTTGAACAGCTCAAGGAGATTTATAATATAGATACGACCCGCATGTATGCCACGGGATTTTCGATGGGCGGTGTAAAGACCTGGGATCTCTATCAGGAATATCCTGAATTCTTTGCGGCTTTGGCTCCAATGGGAGCAACGACTGAACCAGGGAAGAACACGCAGTTCTATGATTCACCGGTATTGAATGAAGATGTCATGGTTCCGTTATTCTATAACGGCGGGGAAAGCTCACAGTTAGGAGAGCTGCCTTACCAGTCTCAGACGGTCGGTAACAGAGTGATGTATCTCTTCAAGGTTAACCGTGTGGAAATGCCGTTTGAACTGTCTGTCGGCAGTCGCAGCCAGTGGCAGGATTCAATTTATGGCTATAAGGGTGACATCGTTGAAGAGCTGACAGATGAATCTCATCCTGAAAGTGTTACGACCATCCGTTATTACCGCAGTGATGACGGTAATATCTATACAGCTCTCTGTTCCGTATCCCGTCACGCCCATGAGATCAGATTGTTTACCTGCCAGAAAGCCTGGGAGTTCATGAAACAGTTCCGCCGCAACGCTGACGGAAGCATATCGATTATTAATAACTGATTTGTGTGCTATACTTTTCGTGGTAAGAGGTAATTATGAACACAGAGATCCTGAAAGAAGTAATGTACAGCGAGAATCTGACCTGTGTGGTGGCTGATGAAGAAGACATCATCTTCAGAAGTGCCGAAAAAGGTATTGTTCCGATGCTGGAATTACTGGAATTATATGAAAAGGGAGCCATCAGACCGGTTTATCAGGCTGATAAGATCATCGGTAAGGCTGCCATCATCATTGCGGCCAGAATAGGGATAAAGGATATCTATGCCGGAGTACTGAGCCAGTCAGCCAAGGAAATAGCGGACAGAAAGGGTGTTAATGTCACCTGCGGTCAGCTGGTGGAAATGATACTTAATCCAGCCAGAACGGCAGAAGGACCGTTTGAAACAGCGCTGCATATGGTCGATGAAGATGACTTTGACCGGGTACTGGAAACCGTCAGAAATACGCTGGAAAAAGTCAGAAATATAAAAAAAGCTGCTGTGTGAAATGAACTAGTAAGATAAAAGTAGACATGGAAAAAGTCAAAGGGCTTAATCCAAAGTCTACTTTTTCTTATGATGAAATAAAGGAGGAACAAATATGGCGATAGGAAGACCCAAAGGCGTAAAGAACAGAGAGTACAGTA
>JAFQZR010000006.1 GCA_017405785.1 Erysipelotrichaceae bacterium | reverse complement strand
CAATACTGTACTCTCTGTTCTTTACGCCTTTGGGTCTTCCTATCGCCATATTTGTTCCTCCTTTATTTCATCATAAGAAAAAGTAGACTTTGGATTAAGCCCTTTGACTTTTTCCATGTCTACTTTTATCTTACTAGTTCATATCACAAACGGCTTTTTCTTTTTCTCTATAATAACGGTTCCTTAATGAAATTCAGTCCCAGACCGGCCATTTCTTTTTCGCCGGCTACTACGTCTTCTACCCTCAGAATCTGTTCCGGACGATGAGCATCGATACCATACAGGCATCTGACCGGATATTCAGCCATGATCTTCCAGAAGTCACGGTGCGGATAAAAGTACTGTTCCCCTGTCGGGAACGGTTTTTTGCCTCTGGTAACACCGTGGATGTTGATTTCCACCGGTGTATTGGTCTGTACCGCCTTTTCAGCAATCATCCTGGCGGCTCTTTCACAGGCCGGCGTGAACAATCCCTGTCTGTTCATGAAAACGTCAGGATGGGCCAGATACATGAACAAACCGGTATCCAGTCCTTTACATACCATTTCGGCATATTCAAGGATCTCATCATCACTGTTATGACCGAAATAACTGCCGTTTCCTGCCGGATCAGCGAAATGCTGGCCGAGAATCATGTATTCAACCTTTTCTGCCAGTTCCTTCTTTTCGTCAAGAAACTGCGGATAATACTCTGTTTCCAAACCCAGATGAATGTCTATCTTGCCTTCATAAGCTTTTTTCAGGGATTTTACGCTTTCCAGATAGTCTTCCAGTTTATCCCAGTCCATTCTGGCCCAGTCTAAAGAGAGCGTTTTATACGGTGCGTGGTCGGAAAAACCCAGCACCTTATAGCCGACCTTGATGGCGGCTTCAACATATTCTTCATCTGTTCCCCAGGCGTGTCCGCATCTGGAAGTATGGGTGTGGTAATTAAATAACTGCATAGATAAGCTCCGCTCTGTTTACTATATCAACATACAGTATTTTGTTCTGTCCGTCAAAAAAGACGGCTTATTACCGTCTTTAGTTACTAATAGCGTTTTTCTCAATCAGAGGTATGCTCAGGGTGACCTTCTGTCTGCTTCTTAATACCGTAACATTGACGACATCTCCGGCTTTATAACCGTAAAGAATGTCTTTCATCTTGGTGGTTGAGGTAACTTCCTGTCCTTCTATTTCAACGATCAGGTCCTCAGGCTGTAATCCTGCATCAATGGCCTGCTGGCTGATAACTTCACTGACATAGACACCATAAGAACTGACGTTGTAATACATCATATATCTCTGGCTTTCAATGCTGACGCACTTGATGCCGATGCTTGGTCTGCCGGTAACATATCCGTGAGTGACAAGATCCTGCACAACACCTTTAACGACGTTTGACGGAATCGCAAATCCTATTCCTTCGGCGTCTGCATCAGCGCTCTTAGCGTTAACAATCGCAATCAGTTCACCTGCGGTATTGAACAGTCCTCCTCCGGAGTTGCCCGGGCTGATGGCTGTATCGGTCTGTAATAAGGTCATTTTCTGGCCTTCAACCGTAATTTCACGGCTCAGGGCACTTACGATACCGGTAGTAACCGTACCGCCCAGAGTACCTAACGGGTTACCGATAGCGATCACGGTTTCACCGACTTTCAGTTTTTCGGAATCACCGATTACTGCCGGCTGCAGACCTGTTGCGTTGATCTTTATAACTGCCAGGTCGCTTTCCTCATCGGTTGCAATCAGCTCGGCTGTGTATTCTGTTCCGTCATGCAGCTTGACATTGATGCTTCTGGCGTCCTCAATGACGTGGTTATTAGTGACAATGTAACCGTCTGTGGTATAAATGACACCGCTTCCGGCACCGCCGGTAATATATTCGCCATAGAATCCGCCGTACTTGACCATTTCCGTATAGACTTCCACGACTGCGTTTTCGATATTGGATACTACAGGTGAAAGGTCATTACTGGTCAGGGTAACTGTCTGAGTCTGAACTCCCTCATATACAACAACCGGTTCGACATCTGTGTTTTTCTTGTTTGCCAGAGTAGTGACCAGATAACTGCCTCCTACACTTAACAGGACTGTCAGCAGAGCCAGCAGTACCAGGAAGAAGTTATTCAGCGAATTATTCTTCCGTACCTTCTGCGATTCGGCTACCTGCTGCTGCCGGTAACTGTCTCTCATCTTCTTGAGTTCTCTCTGTAACGCAATGTCTTCCCTAGGGGTATTGTCCAGCGTTACTGTCGGAGCATAAGGCTTTGTTTCTTCAGGTACCTTTTCAAGTTTTGGTTCCGGCTGAGGCCGCTGAGATGCTGTCTCTTCAACTTTGTCTACGATGATTTCTTCAGGCTTTTCTTCAACATGTTCAATGATCTGATCTTCTGCTGCCTGTACTGCTTCTTCAGCCTGATTGACAGCCTCTTCTGCTGCCGCAGGGATTTCCTGCGCTGTTTCCTCGATTACCTGCTGTACTTCTTCAGCTGTTTCTGTTATTTCTTCCTTAATCTCTGTGACCGTTTCAGGTTCTTCGATCGCCGCTGTTTCTTCTTTAATTTCTTCAGACGGTTTTTCATCAAGTACAGTTTCTTCACTGCTGTTATTAAATTCTTTTTCTGTCATGTAAAAAACCTCCTTCCAGTTTTTGATAGTTTTAATCTATGCCTCAATTGTGAACATTATATGTTCAAGTGTTGAAATTACTTTGAATTAATCTCTTTTGCGGTTGATCAAGGCCAATGCCCGTACCACAAGGGCCAGGGCTGCAACACCTGCGCCTATGTATACAACTACAGGTATTTCGGTCTTATTGCCCGGCTTATTCGGAGAAACATATCTCTGAATCGTGTTTTCCGTGGTATCCAGACGGTACAGCTGACCTTCTCCTTTTTCGTCAGTAAGATAGATGACCTTGAAATCCTTCTGTTTTTCATCCTTAAAACCCCAGCCATCCACGGTTTTTACTGCTGTTTCGACCTTTTCACGGTTGAAATCATCGTCCATGTAGGAATATTTACTGTAATCAGCGTCTTCCGGCAGATAATATTTACCTTCTGATACCAGAGGCCTGAATACTTCGATTACCTTGTTGG
Source organism: Erysipelotrichaceae bacterium (assembly GCA_017405785.1). Taxonomy (GTDB): domain Bacteria; phylum Bacillota_I; class Bacilli_A; order Erysipelotrichales; family Erysipelotrichaceae; genus RUG521. The sequence goes on along the minus strand of JAFQZR010000006.1, from coordinate 81,573 downwards.
CGGTTTTATCATAGAGATAAAAGTCTTTTTCTCCTTTTTCGTTTACCAGATACAGAAGTTTGAAATACTCGCCCGTGAATACCGTTATGGTTTCGTTGTTGACGTTTGTTTCCTTCTTCTTGAATCTGTCATAACTGATCTTATCCAGATTCTTGACAACGCCAAGCTTCTCTCCGTTGAGCTGGTAGAATACCGTCGGTTCCTCATCAACATATACATTAATTACATATGTTGTACTTGTTGAGTTTTCCGCTATGCAGGTAACCCTTATTTCGTTCCAGCCAGGAGAAAGTGCTGTATCGAAATCGTCGATCATAGCCTTTTCGTCATTTGCATAACAAATTATGTCAAGTTTTTCGCTGCCTGCCGGCAGATATACCTTATAATCAGTGACTGTCGGTGAGAAAGAAGGCTCTAAATTACCGTTTGTCAGGATCATCTCCTTAATGGTTGAATCAGCTGACATGTCTTCCGGACGGGTTTCCTTCTTTTCCACAATGTTTACTGATGTGGTCAGAGAGTTGCCGTAACCGTAGATGTCCGAACCTGACATGCTGACAAACTTGATGACCGCCAGAGAAACGGTTGTATATCCTGTCTTCAAGGTCTTAAACACAAAGTTAATTGTTGTCTTATCACTTTGCGCGGCATCAACCAGAAGCCTTCCGTTGAGCTTGTTGAAATCCTCTTGCGGATATTCAACCAGTTCAAGATATTCACTGCTGTAGGAAAGCGCCATTTCCGCTGCGCTTCCTCCTTCACAGGCTATTTCTATGGTCACGGTAAAAATACTTCCGACTTCAACTTCTGAATCAGAAGACGTCATTCTTATCGTTCCGCCGGCAGCCTGTACTCTTTCAGCTGATAAACATATATTCATGAATATTATTACTGCTGCCAGTATTATCTTCATTACTTTCTTCATATTAATGCTCCTGCTGGGATATTTCCTTTATTCCCAGAATGTGTCTCTTTATTCTCACATAAGACATTACGCTTACTTCTTTTTCATAACTGCTCAAAGCTGCCTTAAGATAAGGTCCTTCAAGAGGAGTTTCACCGGTTAATGCCAGTTTTACTGCGACAAGGTCAGATACGTCAATCTTTCCGTCACCGGTAACATCTCCTTTAATGACAACGGTATATGTTTTTATCTCCGTTCCGTCATAGACTTCAACGGTATAACCGGTTGCCAGTCTGACATCATTACCTAAGACTTCTCCTGAACTGTTTTTAACAGTAACCGTAACACCGTTAACAGCTGATTCCTGCAGTTTTCCGCAGAATGTGTCCAGAGCAAAACCGGTCAGTACACCTTCCTTTTCCAGAAGATCCAGATCTGATACTATGTCACCTGTTACTGTCGCTGCCGCCGGATCGTTTATTTCTTCCAGAACAGGATTCACTACCGGATTATCAGGAATGACCTGCGGAGGATTGTGCCCCGGCAGAACTGTATATTCAGGCATGTTTTCATATACCGGTATGGAGAACGTCAGGTTCTGTTCCAGGTTGCCGGTATCATAGTAAGTAAAGAACATTGACTCGCTTTTGATGTATACTCCTCTGATATTGGTCATGTACTGATGTCCGTATGTTCCCACCGGGGTAACGTTAAATCTCATCAGATACATCGTATCCTGTCCGTCACAGATGTAACCGTCGGCAATCCATTCGGCACCGCCGTTGATGGCTCTGGAAGGTGAATTCCACGGTCTGCCATACGTAGTCTCCGTACCGTTTACACCTCCGTTGGCGTAAATCAGACCGAGTTTCCAGTTTTCGGCATCGCTTACCGCACCTATATTAAAGTAGTTATATAATCCTGAATAGGTTCTTTCGTTATATGTGAAAGAATTACCGCTGGTAGCCGCAGATCCGTTAGTGCCCTGTTCAAGCCTGGCCAGTACTGCCAGATATAATCCACTTATTCTGTTGTTCTGTCCGGCTTCATAGAAAATGTCCGCATACGGTCTGTTATCGATCGGAGCGTTTCCCTGCATAAAGGTTCCGTCCAATGTCTTCTGAATGACTGCAGCTGTTTCCTCTTCCTTGTATCCCAGATTGAGGAACATGAAGATATTCATCTTATTGAGGAAATTACGTGGATCCATGAAGTAGGCGACTGTTTCACTGTTGGCACAGTACCAGTTATTGCCATCCCAAGGTATATACTGTCCTGTACTTGGATTATAAGCTCCTTCCCGCTTGCTTCTGAGAGAAGTGTCATTACCGTCAATAAGGCTTACTCCCAGTCTTGATTCCTTGGCAACAGCTTCATTCCAGTCCAGATTGGTCCTGTATGCTACGAAGGACCACTGCGGATAGAGATTATGCAGTCTTCTTATTGCCGGCTTATAACTCTCAGGAAATCCCTGTTCATTAAGATAAGCTTCAAACTCCGGATCTCTTTCCTTATTTACTATCAGCTGGAAGTATTCATCTCTTACCCAGGTAATGTATTCCTTGTCCCTGTTCAGCTTGACGTTATACCACAGTTCTCCGGAACTGTTAACACTGCTTCCCAATATGGTAAGAACTTCTCCGTCCTCATAATACTGATACACACCGTTTATGCTGAGGTGTTCGTAATTTACTCCCGGACCAAGTCTTACCCTGATTCCTTCGCCAATAACAAAACCCTCTTCAGCTTCTATGGTATCTGCTGAAACCGTTACGCAGTTAAGAGTTATAATTAATACTGACAGCACCGCTGCCAGCAGCGTTTTAAGTCGTTTTGTCAATGTTAAGGTCTCCCGGGTATTTTTCCACCATAATTATATTACTTTATATATAAAAAACAAAATCCATATGTGGATATCATTGTAGCATACCTTCTTCCAGCTGTACAATTTCCACAGGTGGATAACCGGGTTATCAACATGTGTTAATTATGTGGATAAACTTCAAAAAAGCCTTTATTTCCTTTGTTTTTTGATAGTCTTTCTCAGGTTGAATACTTGATTTTTATACAAAGTTATCAACTTTATCCACCAATACTTTTTTCCACCCCTTTTATCCACATTGTTTTCCCCTAAATAAAGTTGTGGAAAACGGTGGAAAACTCAAAAACACCTATATAATACGCGATTATTTTATCATCCAATAATTGTGGATAAAATTTTTGGCCATTTACTGCTATTTTTTTTCACGTTATTATATATATGCACGTTGAGGGTTGATAAATTATGTATTCATATAGTTTTATTTGGAACAAGGTCAAAGAAGTGATCCGTTCTACCCTGGATAGTACTGCGGGTGAAGGAAATGACGTTGTCTACATGGAATTCTATAATGATACTGAATTAGTTGAACTAACGGAAAACGAAGCGACTGTTTTGGTAAAATATCAAGTTCATTACCATGTTCTTAATGATAATGAAAATCTAAACATCATAAACAATGCATTAAAACAAGTCTTAAATAAAGATATCAGGTGCAGAATCGTTCTTGAAGATTCTTACCGCAAGCTGAGCGTCGACAATGCTTTTACAAAGCCTCTTGACGATAATGTAATGCCTCAGTATCTTTTTGAAAACTTTGTTGTCGGTCCATCTAACAAGGAATCATATATGGCTTCACTTGCTGTAGCCATGAATCCAGGCAGAAAAACCTATAATCCTTTATTCATCTACGGTGATTCAGGTTTAGGAAAAACACACTTATTATGTGCCATCGGCAATTATATAAAAAACAAGTTCCCTGAAAGGAAGATTCTTTATATTTCCTGCATGGACTATGTTAATAATGTCGGTAAGGCCATTAAAAACAAAACGATAGACAATTACAAGAATCAGTTGAATTCACTGGATATTTTCATTGTGGATGATATTCAGACATTAGCAGGAAAGGAAAAATCAAAGGAAATCTTCTTTGATGTTTTCAATGAGCTTTATAATAACGGAAAACAGATTATTCTGGCATCAGACCGTCCACCGGTAATGATAAAGGATGTTGAAGCCAGACTTGTTTCCCGTTTTTCTCAGGGTTTATCCGTAACTGTTACCACACCGGAATTTGAGACAGCTTACAGGATCCTGGAAATGAAAATCAAGTCTCTGGGAATGGAAGAAAACTCCATTGATTCAGAAGTAATATCCTTCTTAGCTACTAATTTCTCCAGTGATGTCAGAAAACTGGAAGGATCTCTTAACAGATTGTTATTCTATTCAATTAACTTTTCCAATTCCACATCAATAAATCTGGATCTGGCAATGGAAGCATTTAAGAATGATCTTATTAATGTACCTAATAAGAATGAATTAAGAGTAAAGGATATTATTAACGCTGTTGTTGAATATTATGGATTAGATAAGAATCTTCTTACTGGAAAAGCCAGAACTCAGAAAGTAGCTACACCAAGACATATAGCCATGTATCTCTGCCGTAAGCATCTTGATGTATCTTATTTAAAGATAGGTGAAGAATTTGGCGGAAGAGATCATACAACCGTACTTTCTGCCTGTGAAAAGATAGAAAAAATGGTTAAGACAAGTGAGGAATATAAGAGAGCAGTAAGAGAAATTGAAAGCACTCTTATCAGATAACCCACACTATCAACTATTCAAAATCACCTGCAAAAATGGTAAAATAATGTTGTTTTAAAGGGTAATTTACACTTTATCCACATTATCCACCGTACTACTAATATTACCTTTTAAACTTAGATAAATAACGGAGGCATCGCATGTATTTTAAGATTCTGACAAGTGAACTTGCATCAAAACTGAATATAGTTTCCAAAGCTATTTCATTTAATTCACCATTACCTTCACTTCAGGGTATAAAGATCGTTGTTACTGAAGAAAAGGTTCAGTTAACTTCATCAGATATGAATATAAGCATTCAGTGCAATATATTCCCTAGTGAAGAAAATAAACTGGAGATCTATTCAACAGGAGAAATCGTTCTTGAATCAAAATATTTCATTGAAATGATCAGAAAGATAGATTCTGATTTCGTAGAAATTGAAATAATTGACGGTAACTTAACAAGCATCAGAGACAGCTTTGTTAATTTTGAATTAAATGGCATAAAAGCAGAGAACTATCCGTTAATTGATTTTGAAAAACCTGGTAACAGTTTGTTTGTTAAGGCTAATGTACTTAAGGAAATCATTTCACAGACAGTATTCGCTGCCAGTGATAAGGAAACAAGACCGGTTCTTACAGGTTTGAATATCAAGTGTGAAAACAATGAATTAACATGCGTAGCTACCGACAGTTACAGACTGGCTCAGAAAAAGGTCCAGCTGGATAACGGTTTTGATTTTAATGTAACAATTCCTACTAAGACATTGAATGAACTGGTTAAGGTAATTGATGGTGAAGGTGAAATTGAGATTTCATTAAATGATAAGAAAGCTCTGTTCATGTTTGATAACATGTTCATTTCAACAAGATTAATTGAAGGAAACTATCCGGAAACAGCCAGACTAATTCCTCATGATTTTGAGTATGAACTGATCGTTGATGCCAGAACAATGTTGACTGCCATCAACAGAGCAAGCTTTATCAAGAATGACGGTGTATCAATTATAAAAATGGAACTGGCCAGCGGTGAAGTTGTAATCAGTTCCAAGTCAAGCGATGTAGGATCAGTGGAAACAATTACACCGGACAGCTATGAAGGCAATAATTTAAGTATCGCTTTCAAAGGTCAGTATGTGTATGATGCCATCAGAGTTCTCAATGCCTTTAAGGTAAGAATTCAGTTTGGCGGAACAATGAAACCATTCATTATCAGTTCATTGGATGATGAAGATGTATTGCAGTTGGTGTTACCCATTAAGACCTATAATTAAAAAAGTTAAAATCAGTTGATAAAAACGGCTCAGACGCATTATAAAGCCCTTAAAATGTTGAATGAGCCGTTTTTTATTGTTTTAATGGAGAAGTACATACATAAAAAAAATCGCCTCTGAAGTGATTTATTTAAGTTTTTTTCATTTTTATGATATAATAAAAGTGGATAAAAAGTGGCTTTTTTTTTGAAAGGACTGAGTGATATGAATGTAAAGATACATACCGATTACATTGAACTGCAGCAGTTATTGAAACTCACAGACTGGATCTCTACCGGCGGTGAAGCAAAGATTGCAGTAAAGAAACTCAATATCTATGTCAATGGAATCAAGGAAGGCAGAAGAGGAAAAAAGCTTTATCCAGGTGATAAGATAGTTATTCAGGGAAAGGAATATGAGGTAACTAAATAATGTACATCAGTTCCGTAAAACTGAGAAATTATCGCAATTATGAAAGTCAGGTCATTGGATTTGAAAAAGGAATGAATATCATCGTTGGAAACAACGGTGAAGGAAAGACAAACCTTTTGGAGTCCATTTACCTTCTTTCAACGACCAGATCACATCGAATAGATGATAATAAGGAATTAATTCTGTTTGATAAGGAATTTGGAAGTGTTGAAGGTACCATAATATCCGGTGAAAACAGATTTAAATTAAGTGTTGTTGTTTATAAAAAAGGTAAAACTCTGATGATAAATAACAGCTTGATTAAGAAAAACAGTGAATTCATTGGTAAATTGAATGCTGTACTGTTTGCCCCTGATGACATGAGTCTGTTTGATGATTCACCTAAGATAAGAAGAAGACTGTTTGATATTGAAATAGGAAAACTATCCACAATATACATGTACAGTCTGAATAACTATCTTAAATATCTTAAAGAAAGAAATAATTATCTTAAGGGTAATGTCGACAATTTGATGTTGGAAACATTAACAGAAATAATGTATGATCCTCAGATAGAGATAATAAAAGAAAGAAATCATTTTATTAACAGAATAAATAAATATCTTTCCACTTATTACAATCAGATCAGCGGTGAAAATCATCAGCTTAGAATTGAATATAAGTCAGTTATTCAGGAAAAAGAAGATGAAAAAATCATGCTCGATCAGATGAAAACACTGTATGAGAACGTTAAAGAAAGAGATTTATATTTAAAACAGACAAATACAGGTGTACACAGAGAAGATTATGTGTTCTACCTTGATGATAAAGATGTAAGTCTGTATTGTTCCCAGGGACAGAAGAGAACTGTCATCCTGGCGTTGAAAATGGCTGTTGTGCAGATCATTTATGATATTAAAAAAGAATATCCTGTATTACTGCTTGATGACATGTTCTCTGAACTCGACAGCAGCCGCAGATATAATGTACTGAAAATGATTCCTGCATCAATTCAGACAATCATTACTACAACAGATGCCCGAGAGGCAGAATTAATAAGAGATAAGAACGTAAGTTTCATAAACATAGAGAAAGGAATGATGAAAAATGCCTAATAACAGAGATGATTACTCATATACATCAGAGGATATTCAGGTACTTGAAGGTCTGGAAGCTGTCAGAAAGAGACCGGGCATGTACATCGCCACAACATCTTCCCGTGGTTTACATCATCTTGTATGGGAAATTGTAGACAACGCAATAGATGAGGCATTAGCCGGATACGCTGATAAAGTAGTAGTCAGAGTTGAAAAAGGTGACATTATTGAAATTACCGACAACGGCAGAGGCATGCCTGTTGAAAAACACGAAAAAACCGGTATTTCAACTGTTGAAACCATTTTTACTGTCCTTCATGCGGGCGGAAAATTCGGCGGAGGAGCCTATAAGGTATCAGGCGGTCTGCACGGTGTAGGTGCATCAGTAGTTAATGCCTTAAGTGAATGGCTGGAAGTAACTGTTAAAATAAACGGTCAGGTACATTTCATCAGATTTGAAAACGGTGGACACGCTGTTGAACCATTAAAAGAAATTGGTACATGCAGCATTCACGAGCATGGTACAAAGGTAAGATTCAAGGCAGATCCTGAAATCTTTACTGAAACTACCGAATATGATTATGAAACTCTTTATAATCGTCTGCAGGAACTGGCATTCTTAAATCCATTCCTGAAAATAGAGTTCATCGATGAAAGAGGAGATGAACCAAAACAGGTTGAATTTGAATATGAAGGCGGTATCGCTTCATATGTTGCTTTCTTAAATAAGGATAAGAAAGTATTATTTGAGAATCCTGTATATGTAAAAGGCGGAGATACTGTCGACGGCAAGGACATTGTTGTTGAAGTAGCCTTACAGTATAACGACGGATATACTCCGAGTATTTATTCCTTCTGCAATAACGTAAATACTCAGGAAGGCGGCACTCACGAGGAAGGATTCAGAAACTCTCTGACCAGAATCATTAATAACTATGCCAAAGATCAGAATCTGATGAAGAAAGATGATGAACTTCTGCAGGGCGATGACGTCAGAGAAGGTATTACGGCTATTATTTCCGTAAAACACCCTGATCCTCAGTATGAAGGCCAGACAAAGACAAAATTAGGTAATAGTGAAGTAAGAAGAGTTGTATCTTCAGTCTTTTCCGAGCAGTTTGAAAGATTCCTGATGGAAAATCCAACAGAAGCCAGACTGATCGTTGAAAAATCACTTACTGCCAGCAAGGCCAGAATGGCCGCTAAGAGAGCCAGAGAATTAACCAGGAGAAAGAATGCTCTGGAAGTTAGTTCATTACCTGGTAAACTTCAGGACTGCTCCAGCAGAAACCCTGAATTATGCGAAATATACATCGTTGAGGGTGACTCAGCCGGCGGCAGTGCCAAAATGGGCAGAAACTCAACATATCAGGCTATATTGCCATTAAGAGGTAAGATACTTAATGTTGAAAAAGCCAGAGAACATCAGATTCTGGAAAATAACGAAATCAGATCCATGATCACAGCCTTTGGCTGCGGAATCGGTGAGGAAATGGATATTTCCAAGCTGAGATATCATAAGATCGTCATCATGACAGATGCTGATGTTGACGGTGCTCACATTAAGATATTATTACTTACATTCTTCTACAGATTCTTTAAACCTGTACTTGAAGGCGGTTATGTTTATGTAGCTCAGCCACCTTTATACAGACTGCAGAAAGGAAATACCATCAAATATGCCTATAGCGACGATGAATTAGAGAAGCTGAAAGCAGAATTTGGTGAAAAAGTAAGCCTGCAGAGATATAAAGGTCTTGGTGAAATGGACCCTGAACAGCTCTGGGAGACCACAATGGACCCTGAAGCACGTATTCTGAAACAGGTTAACGTTGATAACGCAATCGAAGCAGACAGAATATTCTCAATGTTAATGGGCGACGAAGTCGAACCAAGAAAGAATTACATTGTGGAAAATGCTCACTTTGTAAAGAATCTGGACTTATAGGAGGTGAGTTACTATGGATGACAACAGAAAAAAAGGTTATGACAAGATAGAATTTGTCAACATTACCGGTGAAGTCAAGGATTCCTTCCTGGATTATGCCATGAGTGTCATTGTACAAAGAGCCTTACCTGATGTTAAAGACGGTTTAAAGCCTGTACAAAGAAGAATTCTCTATGGTATGAACACCCTTGGTAACTACGCAAACGCTCCTTACAAGAAGTCAGCGCGTATTACTGGTGAAGTTATGGGTAAATATCACCCTCACGGTGACTCATCGATCTATGACGCCATGGTAAGAATGGCTCAGAACTTCTCTTACCGTTATCCTTTGGTAGACGGACACGGTAACTTTGGTTCAATTGACGGTGACCCGGCAGCTGCTTCCCGTTATACAGAGGCCAGAATGTCCAAGATTTCCATGGAAATGCTGAGAGACATTCAGAAAGACACCGTAGATTTCGTTGATAACTATGACGGAGAAGAACAGGAGCCTGTAGTACTCCCTTCTCACATTCCTAACCTGCTGGTCAACGGTACAACCGGTATTGCAGTTGGTATGGCAACAAACATGCCGCCTCACAATCTGGGTGAAGCCATTGATGCAATAGATGCGGTAATAGATAATCCTGACATTTCAGTAGTAGAACTGATGACAAACTATCTTCCGGGACCGGATTTCCCTACCGGAGGCCTGATTTTAGGAAGAGGCGGCATCAGAAAAGCCTATGAAACAGGTAAAGGAATCATCTATAACCGTGCAAAAGTAGAAATAAACGAATATGAAAACGGAAAACACGAGATAATCATCCGTGAAATACCATATGCCGTTAATAAGGAAAACATGTTCAAGCATATTGCTGATCTGGCCAGAGATAAGGTTATTGATGGTATCACCAACATGGTTGACGAATCCAACATGAACGGTATCAAGATCGTTATTGAAGTAAGAAGAGATGTTCAGCCGGAAGTATTACTGAACCACCTCTATCAGAAAACAGCATTACAGACCACTTATGGTGTAAATATGCTGGCTCTGGTTGATAATACGCCTAGAGTACTAAGTATTAAGCAGGTTATTCAGGCATATATCGACCATCAGGTCAATATTGTAGTCAGAAGAACACAGTATGACCTTAACAAAGCTCTCGACAGAGCCCATATTCTGGAAGGTCTGAAGATAGCTCTCGATCACATTGATGAGATAATTAATATCATTCGTTCATCAGAAAACGATGATATGGCTATGGACAGACTGATGAGCAGCTTCGGTTTAAGTGAAATCCAGGCAAAATCCATCATGGATATGCAGATGAGAAGACTTACCGGTTTACAGAGAAAGAAAATTGAAGAAGAATATGATGCATTAGTCATTGCGATCGCTGATTATCGTGATATTCTCAGCAAACACGAGAGAGTTCTGAGCATTATTAAGACAGAACTGGCTGAAATGAAGGCAAAATACAACGATCCAAGAAGAACAGAGATCGTAGAAGCTGCCAGCGACATTGATGACGCTGATCTGATTCCTGTTGAAGAGTGCATGATTGCCATCACCACTAACGGTTACATTAAGAGAACCAGTGTTGATACTTATAAGATTCAGAATCGTGGCGGCAAGGGTGTCAAAGGCATGTCTTTGAACAGTGATGACATCATTGACCAGGCAATTACCATGAGTTCACATGATGATTTACTGTTATTTACCAATTTTGGTAAGGTTTACAGGATAAAGGGCTTCAATGTACCGGCTGCGAGCCGTATTTCCAAGGGTATTCCGGTAGTTAACCTGCTTAACATGTCTCCAAACGAGAAAGTTAAAGCCATGGTTGACGTTGTATCCGGTCCTGAACTGGATGATAAGTACATGTTCTTCGTTACCAGACTTGGTTTGGTCAAGAGAGTTCCTATGAGTGAATTCCTGTCAATCAGACAGTCGGGTAAGATTGCCATCTCATTAAGAGAAGATGACGAACTGTTTGGTGCTCAGTTAACAAACGGCCACGACGAAGTAATCATTGGCGGCAGCAATGGCAAGGCCATCAGATTCAACGAAGATGATGTAAGACCTATGGGAAGAAATGCCGCAGGTGTTAAGGGTTTCAATACCGACGGCGCAGTAGTAGTTGGCATGGCTACAGATACCATGGGACCATACATTCTGTCTGTTACAGAGAAAGGTTACGGTAAAAAGACCGCTCTCGAAGAGTACAGAATGACAAAACGTGGTGCAAAGGGTGTTAGCACAGTAAATATTACCGATAAAAACGGTCCGCTAATGTGCTTAAGAGCTGTTCATGGTGATGAAGATGTGTTGATTATGACTGATAATGGCATTACGATAAGAATTTCACTTGAATCTGTTTCAACTTACGGTAGAAATACTCAGGGTGTTAAGCTGATAAATGTTGATGAAGATGCAAAAGTGGCAACTGTTGCTCTGATTAGCAGAGAAGAAGAAAGCGAAGAAGAATCTGACGAAGAGGAGAATTAATATATGTTAGATATGAATTTCATTCGTACTAATCCTGAATTAGTAAAAGAAAACATAAAAAAGAAATTCCAGGACGCTAAACTTCCTATGGTTGACGAACTTCTGGAACTTGATAAGGAATATCGTTCAATAAAAACCTTAGACGATACCTTAAGAGGACAGAGAAACAGTCTTTCCAAGCAGATTGGTATTCTGATGGGCCAGAAAAAGAGAGAAGAAGCCGAGGAAATCAAGGCTCAGGTCAGAGGAATCGGAGAACAGCTGGTTGAAAACGAGAACAAAGAAGACGAATTGTTCCGGAAAATCAAAAAACTGCAAATGCGGATCCCAAATATGATCGCAGATGACGTTCCAATCGGAAAAGATGACAGTTTTAACGTTGAAGAACGGAGATTTGGTGAACCAAAGGTCCCTTCTTTCGAAATTCCTTATCATTCAGACATAATGGCAACATTTAACGGCTTAGACAAGGATTCTGCAGGCAGAGTAACAGGCAACGGATTCTATTACTTAATGGGAGACATTGCCAGATTGCACTCAGCAGTATTGGCTTACGCCAGAGATTTCATGATTGACAAGGGATTTACATACTGTATTCCTCCGTTCATGATCAGAAGTGCTGCTGTTGACGGTGTTATGAGCTTCGCAGAAAAGGAAAACATGATGTATAAGATTGAAGGCGAAGACCTTTATCTGATTGGTACATCAGAACATTCAATGATTGCTAAATTCAAAGACCAGATTTTAAAGGAAAAAGAGCTTCCAATCACCATGACTTCATATTCTCCTTGCTTCAGAAAGGAAGTGGGCGCTCATGGCATCGAAGAAAGAGGCGTTTACAGAATTCACCAGTTCGAAAAGCAGGAAATGATCGTAGTATGTAAACCAGAAGAATCTGAAGCCTGGTATGACAAGATGTGGAACTATTCAGTAAAACTATTCAGATCTTTGGACATTCCGGTCAGAAAACTGGTTTGCTGTAGCGGTGATTTAGCCGATTTGAAGTATCGTTCATGCGATATTGAGGCCTGGAGCCCTAGACAGCAGAAATATTTCGAGGTTTGTTCATGCTCCAACCTGACAGATGCACAGGCCAGAAGACTTGGAATAAGGGTTTTAGGCGAGGAAGGAAACAAATATTTCGCTCATACACTGAATAATACAGTAGTTGCACCGCCTAGAATGCTGATTGCTTTCCTGGAAAACAACCTGAACGAGGATGGAACAGTCGATATTCCGGAAGTATTACAGCCATATATGGGCGGAAAGAAGAAACTAATCCCTAATAAATAAAAAACGTTCCACGTGAAACACTGACAGCGGACTAAAACCCGCTGTTTTTGTATGTTTCACGTGAAACATATGAAAAAAGCGCCGGATTCGCTCTATTATAAGTGAGCGCAGCGCTTTTCCTTGACTACATTGCTGTAATCTTTATCCCTTTTTCCTCTTCAGCCCTCATGGTGCCTTTCGACACCATGAGCAATTGTATCTCTATAAAATAACCCTGTCAAGTCAGTTGGCAAAAACGGTGATTCATGGTATATTATACACGGTACAACACAACTAACTTTAACTTGGTCAGGATGGGAACATAGCAGCCACATAAGCAAATTGTGTGTGTACCGCTTTCTTTATAGGTAACAAATATGAATAATCCGGAAAAATACATGAAAATAGCCTATAAACTGGCGCAAAAAGCCGCTGAACAGGACGAGGTTCCTGTTGGTTGTGTAATTGTATACCAGGATAAGGTGATTGCGCGCGGTTATAATACCAGAAAAAACCGCGAAAGTACGCTTGATCATGCTGAAATGGTAGCAATTCGTAAGGCAAACAAGAAAATAGGAAGCTGGAGACTGGAAGACTGCGCCATTTATGTGACTTTGGAGCCGTGTTCCATGTGCGCCGGAGCGCTTCAGCAGGCCAGAATCAAGGAAATATACTATGGAGCGACCGACAAAAAAGCCGGAGCATTGGGTGGATTATACAACATGTATGATGTCAAAGGGTTCAATCATTACCCCGAAGTACATGGTGGAATAATGCGGGAAGAATGCTCCAAAATACTGTCGGATTTCTTCAGAAAACTACGTAACAAGCCGTCTAATTGACGGCTTTTTATTGTATAATATATATAATAAGGGGACAATATTATGGCATATAAAGCGTTATATAGAAAATATCGTCCAGCAACATTTGAGGACGTTGTAGGCCAGCAGCACATCGTTGCAACCCTGCAAAATGCTATAAAAAACAATAAATTGGCTCACGCCTACCTTTTTTGCGGTCCAAGAGGCACCGGAAAGACGTCTGTAGCCAAACTTTTGGCTAAAACTATCAACTGTACAGCCGAAAATAACAGACCATGTGGCAAATGCCCTAACTGTATTGATATCCAGGAATCTACACATCCAGACGTTGTGGAGCTCGACGCAGCCACAAATAACGGTGTAGATGAGATCAGAGATCTGATTGACAAGGTAAAATATGCTCCAATGCAGGGTAAATATAAGGTTTATATCATTGACGAGGTACATATGATGACTCCTAGCGCTTTCAATGCGCTGTTGAAAACGTTGGAAGAGCCACCTGCCTACTGTATTTTCATTATGGCTACCACGGAACCGCATAAGGTTCTGCCTACAATTGTGTCAAGGTGCCAGCGTTTTGACTTTAATAAGGTTCCAACACAGCTGATAAAAGACAGATTAAGATATATTGCTGATCAGGAAAACATCAAATGTGAAGACGGAGCGCTGCAGTTAATAGCTGAAATTGCTGAAGGCGGTATGAGAGACGCCCTGAGCATAATGGACCAGTGTATCGCTTATGCACAGAACGATATTAAGGCCAGCGATGTCAGTGCAGTATACGGAATAGCTACAACCAGAGAAAAAATGGAGCTTTTTGAGTGTGTAAGTCAGAAAAACACTAAAGAATTGATGGAAAAAGCAAGAAATCTGTCTAACAGAGGCATAGATTTACAGAGACTGACCACAGATTTGATCAACATTGCCAAGGAAACGGTGATTTACAATTATTCACACGACAGCAGTCTGCTTACGGTAATAACCGAAGAACAGGCAAATGAAATTGCTGGCATGTTCTCTGTAAAAGAACTGCTGGAAAGCATAGACTATCTGATGGATGTGTCAGTTAAATATAAAGAAGCAACCGATAGCCTGTCATATTTTGAGGTCTGTCTGTTAAAAATGGTTAATTTAACGGATGACAATAAGCCTGTAAAGGTTGTTGAAGTAAAACAGGCACCTAAAGCAGAACCAAAACCAGAGTCGGTACAGGTCGTTGTTAAGCAACCTGAACCTGAAAAACCTAAAGAACCTGTTATAAAGCACTTGAGTAACGAAGAATTATATCGGATTCTTACCAGAAGCAAAAAAGATATTAGAGAAAAAGACAGTGCCAGATGGCCTGAGCTGTGCAGAGAGACATCCGGTCTTGAAAACACCCGGATTATGGCCTCAAGTGAAAACGACATGATCGTAGTTGTTCCGACCAGGGAGCAAACAGATATTATTAACGAAGAAAATAAGCAAAAGGTACTGGAAGAACTGACGGAGAGAAAACTCGGAAGCAGAAAGAGTGTTACAGCTATTACAACCGACCAGAAGATTCTGCTTATAAGTTACTTCAGAGAAAGAACCGGACCTATCCCGATTATAAAGGAAGAGCCGAGAGAGGAAGTAAGCGAGACAGAAAAAAGACTGATTAGCTTGTTCGGTAAGAACGGATATAAGAAAGTTGAGGACTAATATGGACTTTAATTCTATATTGCAGCGGGCTCAGAGAATGCAGGAAGACCTGGAAAAGAGCCAGAAAGAGTTAAAAAACAAAGAATATACCAACAAAACGGTCAGCAGCATCGTAAAAGTTACCATGGACGGTGAATATCAGGCAAAGAGCGTAGAATTCGGCAAAGACTTTGTTAATAATTTCACAAACGAAGATTTTGAGATGCTGGCAGACTCAATTTCGGTGGCAATCAACGAAATAACCCGGGAAATAACCGAAGACAAGGAAGATGTGATGTCTGATCTTGCCGGTTCAATAAATATTCCGGGACTGAGGTAAGTATGTATCCAAATTCTATTGAAAAGCTTATTGAATGCTTCAGAAAACTACCGTCTGTAGGCCGTAAAACAGCCGAAAGGTATGCTATGGCTCTGGTAGAAATGAATAAAGACGAAGCCAGAGAGTTCGCACAGGCTGTTTTAGAGGTAACTGACAAAATCAAATACTGTTCAATATGCGGTCATCTTACCGAAAAAGAACTCTGTTCTATCTGTGAAGACGAAAACAGAGATCATAACACTATCTGTGTTGTCCAGAACCCTAAAGATGTACTGGCAATAGAAAGAATTGGTCTGTATAAGGGTGTATACCATGTTCTTCATGGGGCAATTTCCACTACCAGAGGCATTTTACCGGAAGATATTAATATAGAATCTTTATTAAAACGCATTAATGACGATACAAAAGAGATCATTTTGGCAACAAATTCAACTATCGAAGGAGATACAACCGCTTTGTATCTGTCGAAAATTCTTAAAAACTATCCTCATGTCTTTGTAACAAGGCTGGCTAGCGGCCTTCCAACTGGCGGAAACCTTGATTATGTGGATGACGTAACTCTTATCAGAGCTTTACAGGGGAGAATTAAACAGTAAAAACCTGAACAGGAGGTGTTCTAATGGCATCTATTGCATATGTATCAGATGAAAATATGCTGGATTTCCATCGTATTAACGGAAGCCAGGAAATTGTGTTCTGGAGGCTGTCCACGAAGAAGTTTTCCTCATTCCAGCCGGGAGATCTGCTCTTTTTCCTGTCAAAAAGTGCTGAAACCATCAAAAATAACGAAAAAGGCATAGTTGGATATGGCTGTTATGCTGGAAACAGAGAGATGTCCATAGATACTCTTTGGAAAAAATACGGTACTCAGACAGGTTATACATCTAAAGAAAAGCTTGTTTCAGCCATTGAAAGAACAAATAAGTCCGACAGCTTGCCGGAAAAGATCTCCTGTTTGTTCCTGAAAGATGTCATTTTCTTCCGGGCACCGCTTTATCTGGCAGATTTAGGCATCAGTATTCCTAAAAACCTTGAATCGTTCACATATCTGGATGCTCACGAAGGTCATGTAACCCTGGAATTGCTGCAGAAAGGCAAGGAAATAGGCCTTGATTACTGGTCAGCGGCCTTAAATGGCAAGATTGTTGATATTGAAAGCTTTAACAGAGAAGTTTTAAGATATCAGGTCGCTACAGTATATGAAAGCATGAACATAACAGCCGTTCATAAAAACGCATCTTTACGGAAACACTGTTTCAATCTCTATAAGGAAGATAATCCGGTATGGGTAAACAGCGATCAGAACTCGTTCATTACTTTTGGTGAAGAGAACAAGCTGTACTATATATTCAGCAGCACTCAGAGAAGTAACCGTGAAAACTTCATTAAGATGCTGGGACAGGTCGTATATATCAATAACTGTCTGCGACAGACGATTGAAGAAAAGATCGATGTAGTTGTACTGAGCGGAATAGAGTTCTCTGATTTGCAGAAAGAAACGTTGCTTGACAGTAAAATTGATTTCAAAATCATAAAGGGTTAAAGCCGAAAGGCTTTTTCTTTTACATAAATATGGCGGAGAACACAAGACAAAACGTATAATAATATTAATGATATATATTATAGGAGGCACAATATGAAGGAAAACTATAATACCAGTCGTTCGGAAAGATTTTCTTACTGTATATATTTTGCCGGACAGAATATCCTTTGGGCATATGCAGGCCTTGTTTCAACATATCTGCTGGACATTGGGTTGGATGCAAAGGTTGCATCAGCTATTTTACTTGGGCCAAAGATCTGGGACGCTGTTAATGATACGCTGTTCGGATTAATCGTTGACAAAACCCGCTTCAAGAATAAACAGAAATTCATACCTTGGATCAAGATTGGAACAGCTTTAATAGGCGTTGTTACGATACTGATGTTTGCCATACCTAAGAGTTTAAGCAACCCATCAATGAAAATTGCCTGGTTTTTGGTTGCTTATATCCTGTTTGACGCTGCTTATACCATGCTGGATGCTCCTGTCTATGCCTTACCAACCGCAATGACAACCAACATTCAGGAAAGAACAGATCTCATTTCATCAAACCGTTTCGGAGGAATTCTGGGTGGAGCCATTGGTACAATATTGATTCCTATTATCAGACCTAAGACCGGATGGTTACTTGGAGCTATAATCTTCTGTGCTTTTGGAACAGCGTTCATGCTGCCGTTACTGTTTACAGGCAAGGAAAGAAACGCCGAAAAGATTGAAAACGAGAAGGAATACACAATTGGCGAGATGTTCAGTTATGTCAAAACAAATAAATATCTGATTATCACACTGTTGTTGTATTTCATAATCGGTGTATGTTCAATTGAAACAACACTTTCACTTGTCATGGCCCGTAACTGTTTCGGAGATGAAGCAAAAGCATCGCTCTTGACACTTTTTGGAGGACTGCCGATATTGTTTATAAGCCTTCTGGTACCTGTTCTCAGCAAGAAAATAGACAAAGTAGTTCTGCTGACAATCGCTTTAGTGACAGGTTTTGTCGGCGCATTGGCCTGCTATTTTGTTGGATATCATAATTATGGTCTGTATATTGCCTTCTCGGCTATAAAGTCTTTTGGAGCAGGCTTCTTCATGGTTATCAGTTATATGATGATAGCTGACAGCGTAGAATACGGAACCTATAAGAGCGGTGTCCGTATGCCTGGTATCTCGTTTGCCTTACAGACTTTTACCTCAAAACTGAAAAATGCCATAGTAGGATCTGTTGCCTTATTGGCTCTTGGTATGTTTGGATATGACTCAACGATAGCTGAAACAGCTATTCAGGCTCAGCCTGTCATTGACGGTATATGGAAAGTATATAATCTCATGCCTGCGGCAGGTTATATTGTGTCAGCTTTACTGTTGATCTTATTCTACAAAATGCGTGATAAAGAAGTTGAAGCCATGGCTCGATACAACAACGGAGAAATCACCAGGGAAGAGGCTGAAAAGCAGCTGGGCAACCGCTTATAATAAGAAGAGCGTAAGTGTACGCTTTTCTTATAAGAGTTAATATAACAAAAGAACAGGAGGGATAGACGTGAAATATTTGAAACAGATGATGATAATACTGGCCGTTTCGCTGATGGGAGAAATACTGCACGAAATACTTCCTTTACCTGTTCCGGCCAGTATCTACGGAATAGTCGGTATGTTTATTCTTTTATATACGGGATTAGTCAAGGTCGACCAGATAAAAGAAACATCATCTTTTCTGATTGAAATAATGCCGGTAATGTTCATTCCGGCAGCTGTGGGACTGATCAGTTCCTGGGATATGCTGAAAAACAGCTGGTTAAGCTATCTGACAGTTACTCTGGTATCAACAGTAATTGTAATGGCCGTAAGCGGACTGATTACTCAGCTGGTAATAGAAAAAGGAGGAAAGACAAATGAATGAAACATTAAGTTCCTCCATGTTTTTCGGATTGTTTCTGACGCTGGCTGCTTATATGCTGGCTCTGCGGATCAAGAAAAGATTCAACAGCAGTCTGGTAAACCCTCTTCTGATAGCGATAGTATTATGTATAGCTGTATTGTTGCTGTTAAACATTGATTATGAAACATATAATCAGGGAGCAAAATATATAAGCGGTTTCCTGACTCCGGCAACAGTGTGTTTAGCCGTGCCTTTATATACTCAGCTTGATAAACTGAAGAAAAACTTCCGGGCAATAATGGCAGGAATCCTGTCAGGAGTTATTGCTTCTCTTGGCTCAATACTTATCATGGCAAAGATCTTTGGCTTTTCACGTGAAGAGTACATTACGTTCATGCCAAAATCCATTACAACAGCCATAGGAATGAGTATTTCCCGGGAAATGGGAGGAAATGTAGCCATAACTGTGACGGTCATCATTCTCACCGGTGTATTTGGCAATATAATTTGTCAATCAGTACTGAAGCTGTTCAAGATCCACAACAAGATAGCCAAAGGTATAGCAATCGGAACAGCGTCACACGCCATCGGAACCTCAAAGGCCATGGAAATCGGCGAAATCGAAGGTGCAATGAGCTCACTGTCCATCGTCGTATCGGGTATCCTGACGGTGATACTGGCAAATCTGTTTGTACGGCTGTATTAATTGATGGGCATATGATTAATACCTATACAGTTATAAAGGTATAATGTTAAAAATGAGGTTATTATTATGAAGAAATTTAGCGTAATTGACATGCATTGTGACACATTAACACGTGTCTGCCGCTTTGGCCGGAACTTAAGAGACTATGACGGACACATAAACCTGCAGAAAATGAAAGAAGGTAACTATCTGATGCAGTGTTTTGCGATGTTCATCTACCTTGAAGGAACTCCAAACCCTTTCGAAAAGTGTAATGAATACATTGATTTCTTTGATAAGTCGATGAAAGAAAACGGTGATGTGATCAGACAGGTTACAACCGTAGAAGAAATTCTTGAAAACAGAGAAAAAGGCATCATGAGCGCCCTTCTGACTATCGAAGAAGGCGAAGCAATAGAAGGCTCAATTGAAAAGCTTGAACATTTCTATAATCGCGGAGTCCGTATGATGACATTAACATGGAACTTTGCAAACCAGTTAGCATATCCTAACTACGTATATGAAGGAAAGATTGATACAGAAAGAGGTCTGACCGACAAGGGAATAGAAGTCATTAAGAAGATGTGGGAACTGGGTATGATCGTAGACGTCGCTCACCTGAACGATGCCGGCATTTATGATGTATTCAAATATGCAACAAAGCCAATTGTCGCTTCTCACAGCAATGCCAGAGCAGTTCATAACGTACCGAGAAATCTGAGTGATGACATGATCGTCAAACTTCGGGAAAACGGTGGTGTCATGGGAATCAATTACTGTCCAGACTTCATTTCTGAGGATACCGAACAGAACCAGATACCAGACATAATCCGTCACATTAAGCACATTGTTAAGGTTGGTGGAATTGATACAGTAGCTTTAGGCAGTGACTTCGATGGTATTACGACACCAAACGGCATGTCAGACTGTACCAAGACCAACGATTTATATGAGGCTTTGGTTGCGGAAGGATTCAGTGAAGAAGATATCGACAAGATCTTCTATAAAAACTTCCTAAGAGTGCTGAAAGCTAATCAGGAATAAGAAAAAACGGCTGATCTTTAATGGATTAGCCGTTTTTATGCTTTAAAAGGGTTAATAAGCTGCCTTACTAATAATCAATGTACTGTCTTATATAATCAAACAGTATTTCTTCTTCGTCATTATGAATGATGAGTCTGTCAGCCTTGTTTCTGACCATTTCCTCAAGTTTTTCATAATGAACATAACGCACTTCAGTCACTTCGTGATCCCGGAAAATGAATTCGTCTTCCTTAAGAGTGCTTTTCAGCAGGTAAACATAACCGAATTCGTTATTGTACGGACTGTCAAACCTGAGTTTACAGATAAAATGAAGCTGTTCTGCCGTAGCGTCAACACTCAATTCTTCTTTGAGTTCACGCAAAGCTCCTTCAATGACGGTTTCCCCGGTTCTGATATGACCGGCTGCAGAAATGTCCCAGTAATTCGGGTAAGAACTCTTCTGAGGACTGCGAAGCTGTAACAGAAGCTCGTTTTTATCGTTGATCAGCCATACATGGGCTGTGCGGTGATAGTCTCCATCACGGTGTATCCGCCGTTTTTCCTTGCTCAGACCGGTTGGAACATCGTTTTCATCAACGGCATCAAGATACTCCGTCATGCGTTTCCTCTTTCCGTCAGTTCAGCGAACATCTCTTCTTTGCTGATGTTTTCACTATGAGCAGGGAATACACGGTCAAAATCAAGCTTTTCCAGTGCTTTATGATATTCTCTGACAAGATCAGGATGATCTACCCAGTCATCACCGACAAGTTCGGTATAGAAAGAGTCTCCCACAAAGAGAACTTTTTCTTCTTTAACAAGAATGACACTGCCATCTTTTGAATGGGCGTTAGCGACCTGATATGCTTCAACCGTCAGATCTCCCAGATCAACGGTGAAAGAACCGGTATAGATCATGTCAGGGAGTCTGATACTTACTTCACTGATGTCAGGATACTCTATTTCCATGTGTTCATATATGAAAGGTTCAATTGAGCCGCTTTTCTTGTATTTTTCGAAGTGTTCACGATCCCAGATTTTCTCACTGTCCTTTTTCAAAAGTTCATATGTCAGCGAATTACATATGGCAGGGATGTCAAGAGCACATAATCCGTAAGTATGATCCCAATGGCTGTGAGTGAGTATTACAAAATCAGGCTTTCTCAGACCAAAACCGTATATTTCCTGTAAGAAGGCATTGATATGACGAGGTGAACTGCCTGCATCAATAAGAATACCGTATCTGTTTCCGGCAACATAACCCAGAACCGGTCTGTCAGATACTTCATCAAAGTCGCTGTAATATATTCTGTCCGAATACTTATGTACCATTTAACGTTCCTCCTTTAGGGATTTAAGGAATCTTCTGTACTTTGATTTGTGATTAGGTCTGAATTCAATACCGTGTTCCTTCAGGAACTGTTTGAATACTGCTTCGTGATCATGAGGTTTTCTGACCTCATACTCGATTTCATAATCCTTTTTACCGTTATAGAAGTTAAGGTCAAGGCTTATGACGGCATATCCGGTATCCAGATCCGCTCTCAATGTGTTTAACTGTCCTAAAACTTCAAAAGGCGGATACTCATTAAAAGAAGACAATAACTGCAGCAGCTCCTTATCCCGTTCAAGAGGACAGGTAATGATTTTTTCGTGCTCAACCAGTTCGTCTTCACGGTGTTCCTTTAATGTAAATAAAGATTCGCCGTTTCTCTGTCTTATTCTGAAAGCGTAATGAGTAGCATTTTTGCTGCGGTAATAGGTATTCATCTGATGGATAAAGGGAATTTCCTTAAAACTGCCGGCCAGCAGTTTCTGTACTTCATCAGCTTTAAGCAGCATTTTCAGTTCTGTTTCTACCTCGTGTTTCATGTGTTAAACCTCACACAGTTATGGTACAATAATTAATACAGGATGTGAACAGAATGAAAAAGTTTTCGATTGTGGCAAAGGACGATAAAGAGTCCTTACTGATAGCCAAGGATATACAGAGAAAATTGTTCAACGGGGCAATGAGTTATTCGGAAAAAGATCCGGACATTGTCTGTGTTGTTGGTGGTGACGGAGCGTTCCTGACAGCTGTTCACAAATACATCAATAAGCTGGATACAGTTGTTTTTGCCGGCATTAATACCGGAACACTGGGATTTTTCATTGACTATACCATCGATCAGCTACCTGATTACATAGATGACATATTAAATAAAGAGCCTGTAATTGAAAGAAGAAAACTCCTGCAGGCCGATGTGATCAGTGAACAGGGTCGCAAGCGTTATCTGGGCATCAACGAGATCAGAGTCGAAAATATGCTCAAGACCCAGACCATTGATGTCTTCATCAATGACGTTAAACTGGAAACCTTCAGAGGTTCCGGTCTTTGTGTCTGTTCTCAGGCGGGCTCAACAGCCTATAACAGAGCACTGAAAGGCGCCGTTATAGACAAGGGGCTGGAACTGTTACAGCTGGTGGAAGTATCAGGCATTCACCATGCTCATTACCGTTCACTGGGAGCACCGCTTATTCTGAGCGAAGACAACAGGATAGTACTTAACAGCGAGTATGTTGAAACATCGCTCTTGTGTTTTGACCGTTATGCGATTAATCTTAAAGGAGCAGAGTCGGTAGTAATATCTTTATCTGATGTAACTTTCGGCGTTGCCCATTATAAACCTGTCGAATTTATCAAGAGTCTCTCTCATCTGTTTTAGAAAGGAAACTGCATGAAGAAAATATGGTATTCAAATTACGAAAGCATTAAAGGGCCGTTAGTAATGTATCTGATTGCCATGATTCTGCTGGCAATACCTAATATCTTCTCGTCCACTAATGAAATCGTTGCGACGATATTAGTGGCTTTTAAGTATGCAGGCGGCCTGATCAAGACTCTTTTCCCTATTTTTGTCATCATAAACATCATCGGTAAAAGGCACGAAGACTCTGTCCCGGTACTCGGTGCAGTTACAAGCTATGTTCTGTTACATCTGGTCACGATGTTTCTGGCCAGACAGGATTTTGACAGCTGTTACTACACATCACTGGGAACGGGTCTTTTAAACGGCATACAGGGCAATAACAGACGGCCAATTAACATGGGTCTTTTCGCCAGTCTGGTGATCATATTCATCGTCATTCTGACATATAAGCTTTCCCGTCAGAGATTCAACTACGGAATTCTGACCTTTATTGACAACGACAGCTGGTTTCTGATTATCTGCAGCCTGGTTACCATTGCGGTTGGAGTAGTTATTTCCCTGGTTTTCCCATATGCGGTCAACCTGCTGAAAACCATAATGAATTTCATCTCCCGGAACTCAGCTAACCCGGCAGCGCTGTATGTCTATGGACTGACAGAAAGAATACTGGAACTGTTTGGCCTGGAAGACATTCTGCATAACGGATTCTGGATCGGCGGATACGGCGGTAACTGGCTTGATAATACGGGCACACTGTATGTCGGAGACGTAGCAGTCTGGACTGCTCAGATGACCAAGGGCATGGTCGAAGTTGGTGTGGGAAAATACATTACCCCTTATTACATCATCAACATGTTTATCTGTCCGGCGCTGATCATCGGTATATACTGTCAGTATTCCAGCAAGATTGAAAGAAGAAGACTGCTGGGTTTATCCATCATCGCGATTGCGATATCCATGACTTCCAGCAGCCTGGTACCTTTGCAGATACTGCTATTGTTCATATCACCGCTGTTGCTATTCATTCATATTCTGTTATCGAGTTCACTGTACATGCTGTTCTCGATACTGGAAATCTATCTGGGCTATTTCTACAGCGATGCCCTGGCCTTTGCGATACCGGGAACCATCGTTGAGTTTGTCAAGATGGCAGGCCTGCTCGGCGATCAGAGCCTTAAGCGTGTTCTGATGATAGGCGGTGGCTATTTTGTAGTATACTTCATCTTCGTCTGGCTGTATTACGGTGTCCTGGCTCAGGATTTCCTGGATAAAGTCAACGGAAATTTGAATGTCAAGGAACTGATCAGAGCCCTGGGAGGCATAACTAACCTTAGAATAGCCGACGGTTCACCTGTCAGCATGTCTGTAGCGGTCAACGATACCACCAGGATCAAGGCGAAGCCGCTGCTTGATCTGGGTGCTTATAAAGTAACTGAATCATTCTTCTACCATCGCATTTACTTTGGTCCGGGCAGTGTGAAACTGGCCAGAAAACTGCGAAAGGAAATCAAGGAATTTAACGGTATCCGTAAATACATAGAGACTAAATAAAATGGCAGCTCAATATACCCCTATGATGACACATTATTTGGAAATAAAGAAAGCGTATCCTGATACGCTTGTCTTTTATCGTCTGGGGGACTTTTATGAGATGTTTTTCGATGATGCCAAAACAGCATCACATGAACTTGATCTGGTTCTGACCGGACGCAACGCCGGGCAGGAGGAACGTGTTCCGATGTGCGGGGTTCCTCATCATGCTGTTAAGAGCTATATTCAGAGGCTGATTGCCAAGGGTTATAAGGTGGCAATAGTTGAACAGCTGGAAGATCCGGCTAACAAGGAAGGCATCATTGTCAAAAGAGATGTCATAAGAGTGGTAACGCCGGGAACGGCCATTGATGAAATAATGGATGAAAAAGCCAATAACTATCTGGCAAGCATCTGTGATTACGATTACGGCTATGCTATGGCAGTTGCGGAGATAACCACGGGTGAAACCAGACTTATCAATATCAGCCATGACATTAACCTTCTGAAACAGACCATTCTGGCCAACGACATCAGAGAAGTGGTAGTCGGAAGTGAATTTAAGGCTTTAAGCCTGAAGAACATTGTAACGGTATCGGTATGTGATGACAGCCGGTTACTGCCTGATTATAAGCCTTTATATGAACACATCGAGGATGTTCATTTATTAAAGGCCATCGGAAGACTGCTTAATTATCTGGAAGCAACCCAGAAGAGAAGCATGCAGTACATCGATAGATTTGAACTGGAAGATAATCTGAGTTATCTGCGGATGGATTACTCCACCATGCAGAATCTGGAACTGACTGATGCCAGCCGCACTAACAGTAAGGCCATAACTTTATGGAGCTTTCTGGATAAGTGTCGCAGTGCTGCCGGCTCCAGAATGCTGAAGAAATGGGTACAGAAACCGTTAAGAGACGTGAACAGAATCAATCAGAGACTGGACATGATCACTTATCTGAAGAAACACTACCTTGAAAGAGAAGATCTGAAGGAAAAACTCAGCGAATTATATGACCTGGAAAGGCTGATTGCCCGCATATCCTACGGCAACGCCAACGGAAGAGACATTTTAAGACTGCAGAAGACTCTTGATGCTGTTCCGCAGATCATGGAGTTTGTCAGAAAGACAAAAGTATATCCGGAATATGATTCAATAGACATCTGTGACGGTTTAAGAGAAAAACTGCAGAACTGCATTGTCGAAGAACCTCCGGTTTCTACTCACATGGGAGGCATTTTCCGCGACGGATATAACGCTCAGCTTGACGAACTGCGTAATGCCCGGAAAGACGGACAGCGCTGGATCGTGAATCTGGAACAGAGTGAAAGAGAAAGAACCGGAATCAAGACTCTCAAGGTTGGCTATAACAAGGTCTTCGGCTATTACATTGAGGTATCCAAGGGAATGGTATCTCAGGTAAAGGAAGAATGGGGTTATCAGCGCAAGCAGACTCTGACTACCGGTGAAAGATATATTACTGAACAGCTCAAGGAAAAGGAAGATATCATTCTTCACGCCGAAGAAAGAGCCATAAGACTGGAAAGCGAGCTGTTTGATGAACTGATCGATGACATCAGAAAGTACCTGGCTGCTTTACAGAAGCTGGCTTTGGCCTTGGCGGTAATTGATGCCAATTACGCCTTAAGCGAGATCAGCAGTAATAACGGCTATGTCAGACCGTCATTCAACGATGACAGAATACTGGACATCAAGGACGGCAGACATCCGATACTGGAAAAGGTCGGAACGACACAGTATGTGCCTAATGACATCAACATGGATGACAGATATCCGATCCAGATCATTACCGGACCTAACATGGGCGGTAAGAGCACCTACATGAGGCAGTGTGCCTTACTGGTCATTATGGCTCAGATGGGCTGTTATGTACCGGCGAAGAAGGCGTCTTTACCGATATTTGATGCTATATATACCAGAATAGGGTCAACCGATGACATTCTGGCCGGTCAGTCAACCTTCATGGTGGAAATGACGGAAGCCAATAATGCGTTAAAGAACGCGACCAGAGACTCCCTGATCATATTCGATGAAATCGGCAGAGGAACATCTACCTATGACGGAATGGCACTGGCTCAGGCGATGCTGGAATTCATTGAAGCCACAATCGGTGCCAAGACGATGTTCTCAACTCATTATCATGAACTGACAAGTCTGGAAAACAGCATGAACGGCGTTAAGAACAAGCACGTTGATGTGTATGAAGAAGACGATAAGATAACATTCCTGTATAAGGTTAAAAACGGAAAAGCCAACAAGTCATACGGAATACACGTTGCCTCTCTGGCAAAACTGCCGGATCCGGTAATCGAAAGAGCCAGGGAACTGTTAAGAGTATTTGAAGACAGCCGCCGGCACCGCAATGACCAGACACAGATGGTCATGGTTGAAACGGTGCCTAAGCATCTGAAGGAAATAGAAGAACTGCTGAAACAGGTTCAGCCGGATAACATGACTCCGATTGAAGCACTGCAGTTTGTTGATATGCTGAAGAAGAAAAACGAGAAGAAATAGGAGGACGGAAACATGAAGTTTTTGCAGATTCTGATGGAAATAGCTTTGTTTGCCCTTACTGTTGTTGAACTGATCTTTGTGATCCAGTTAAATGCCACAGTCAGAGTGCCGATGAAGATTACCGCCATTCTTATTATCATGATCATCATCTTTGTTCTTTTGGTAACATTTGAATTCCACGAAGCCAAGAAAAACAGAGACAAGGCTAAGAAAGCCAAGGAAGAAAACGAAAAGAAGATCGCTGATCTGCAGAAGAAGATCGGTGAACTGGAGAAAAAGCACGAAGAAGAAGCTGCTGCCAGAAGAGAAAAGGAAATGGACAAACCTATTGACGTAGACTACGTCAAGTAAGGAAACAGAAATGAAGAAAATCAGGTTTTTCATCAGCCTGTGGGCCGGTAAGCTGGTTCTCTGGTATTACATGAAAAAAGGAAGAGTCAATGATGACCGTCCGGGTATGCGGTCCATGAGGCTTTTCTTTGAGTTTGTAAAGTATGTTGCCAAACCAAAGATCGTTGTAGCGGTTACCGGAACAAATGGAAAGACATCCATAACCAAGATCATCGCCGATATGTTTGAAGCTCAGGGCTACAGTGTAGCCTATAACAGCTGGGGTGCGAATGACAATGCCGGCTATGCCAGGCTTTTTCTTGGTGCCGTAAACATTTTCAATAAGAGCACCAAGGATGTAGCAGTGGTCGAAATGGATGAAATTACGGTTTCCTACATGCTGGAGATGATAAAACCACAGTATCTGATCATCAATAACCTGGCTACTGATTCACTACACCGTAACGCCAATCCTGACTATGTATCTGAACGCATCATCACCGGATGCAGTCACTATACTGAAACCGTACTAATCATCAACGGTGATGATCCGATCTGCTGCGGAATCGGTGAAAACAGCCCAAGAGTATTCTTTGGTGTTACCGATCAGGGACGGTTAAAGGAAACGTACCTTACTAACGATTTCCCAGTATGCCCGAAATGCGGAAGCACACCGGTGTACAAGTATAAGAATTACCGCCATTTCGGAGAATTCTATTGCCCGAAGTGCGGTTATAAGTCTCCTGAAAGAGATTATTTTGTTGAAGAAATCAGAGATGACAGCGTGATCATTTCAGAAAAGGACGGAAAGAACGAATATCCGGTATTTTCGTCAGCGCTGTTCAACATATATAATCTGGCTTCTGTTGTTTCCCTGTTCAGAACCATGGGATACACACCGGAAAAGACAGCTGAATTGCTGAAAAAGGCTAAACTGCCGGAAAACAGGGACAGAACAGAAGTATATAAGGGTATTGAAATAAGAGACCTCTGCAGCAAGCGGCAGAATCCTACCGCCATGAGCACGACCATGGAATATGCAGGAAAAGAATCAGGTAATAAAGCCGTGATCATGTTATATGATGAAATCCTCAAGGAGGAAAGCCGTATCGAGGCTACTCCTTATATCTACAGTACCGACTATCAGTTTCTGGCTGATGATTCTATAAAGCATATCATTGTGATCGGTCAGAGACATAAGGAACACAGAAACAGACTTCTGTTGGCAGGTGTTAAGCCGGAAATCATTCAGACAGCGGAAAAAACAGAGGAAATAGATCCTCTGATCAGTTTCGGTGACGTGGACAAATACATCATTCTGCATGATGTAATGTATTCCATCGCCATGAGAGATCACATCATCGATGTTATAAAGCAGAACATTGACAAGGGAGGTATGTAGTATGAAACGGGAGATCCTGTATCCTGAACTTGCCTCTATCTACGGTGATGCCGGCAACATGATGTTATTCAGACAGTCATGTAATGACGCTGTTTTCAGGGAAACCGGGCTTGAAGAAGAGCCTTGGTTTGTCAGTGAAGACGTGGATTTCATCTACATCGGGTCCATGAGCGAACCAAAACAGCTTCTGGTCAGAGATAAACTGTCACAGTACAAAGGCAGAATCAGAGAACTGATCGAAAAGGGAACGGTATTTCTGGTAACCGGTAATGCTGTGGAGCTGTTTGGCCAGTATATACTGGACGGAAACAAAAAAACAGAGATGCTGGGCATCTTTGATTATCAGGCAGAACGCAGTTTTGATAAGAGACTGAACTATATTGTACTGGCACAGTTTGAAGAGATTCCGATTGTGGCAGTTAAATCGCAGTTCTCGGTAATAAAGGGTATTAATGAAAATCATTTCCTGAAAATGGAAAAGGGACTCGGAGACAGCTTTAATGATGAATACGAAGGAATTCATTACATGAATTTCTACGGAACCTACTGTCTGGGACCTCTGCTGGTATACAACCCGTTATTTACCGAACACCTGCTTACACTTTGCGGGCAGAAGGGAAACGTGGCTTTCAGGGATGAACTGATGGAAACCTATCAGGAAAGACTGGAAAAATACAGAAAACCGGATTCACCGGTTGAACTGGGACACGGATTCATTTAAAAGATATTACACAGATCTATATTATTATGAAGTCAGAAGACAACGGGGAGAAGGACATTTGAAGAAACTGGTTCAGATCAACTCTGTATGTTACGGAAGTACGGGAAGAATCGCCAAATCAATCAGCGACGCTGCCAGAAAAGAAGGTTATGAAGTACATAACTTCTATGGCAGAGGCAAGCCGTTTGATGAAACCTGTACCAAGATCAGCAACACTCTGGAGACTTATATCAGCGGTATAAACACCAGAGTTTTCGGCATGCATGCCGAGCTGAGCATGGCCGCTACCAACAGACTGATCAGCGAGATTGAAAGAATCAAGCCTGATATCATTCAGATCCATAACGTGCATGGTTACTATGTCAATAAAACCATGCTGTTTGAGTATCTGAAGAAACAGGACTGTCCGGTTGTGTGGACCTTGCATGACTGCTGGGCCTTTACTGGCCACTGTGCCTATTTCGATTATCCGGAGTGTGACAAGTGGAAAACCGGATGCGGTCACTGTCCTCGTAAAAATGACTATCCAAGATCACTTATCTTTGATACATCCCGGAAAGAATACCGGAAAAAGAAAGAGATCTTCAACGGGGTTAAAAACATGACCCTTGTTACTCCTTCGTTGTGGCTGAAAGGACTGATCGGACAGTCAATTCTTAAGAATTACGAGGTCGTCTGCATCAACAACGGCGTAAATGTCAGTAATTTCAAGCCTACGGAAGACATTGACGTGTATGAACTGTTCAACATACCAGGAAATAAGAAGATCATCTTAAGCATCGCTTCGGTCTGGGAAAGAAGAAAAGGCCTTGATGATCTGATGGCTCTGGCAGATATGCTGGATGATGAATATCAGCTGGTAACGGTAGGCCTTAATGATGCCCAGTTAAAGAAGCTGAACCCGAAAATAACGGGAATCAAGAGAACAGAGAACGTAAAACAGCTGGCACGGCTGTATACACAGGCTTATGTACTGGTCAACCCGACATTTGAGGACAATTATCCGACCGTCAACCTGGAGTCCATATGCTGCGGTACACCTGTCATTACCTACAATACCGGAGGCAGCGTTGAGGTGATCAACGAGCATACGGGTCTTGTAACACAACAGAATACTCCTGAAAGCCTACTTAAGGCCATAAGAGAGCTCAATATTGACAGTATTCCTGAAGAGGAAATGTCAAGATACTCTGATTCAAACATGAGCCGAAACTATCTGGAATTATATGAATCACTTCTGAACAGATAACAGGATACATCCTGTGTAATATATATGGGGTTTGTTTTCGGAGGAAGAAATGAAAAAAACAAACAAAAAGAAAAGCGTGCTGCATACGATAGCGTACATCTTCTCAATGGCAGTAGCCATCGGGCTGATAGCGATGTCGTATGTGACATATAAAACCGTTACGGGATTACAGATCATTCCGCAGAAATACACTGACATCATGATGTATGCGCTGATTGGTGTTAACGTATTCTTCGGCCTGATAGCGTTCATCCCGGGCGTAAACACCTTTAACAAGTTTCTGCAGATACTGATCTGCGGAGCACTGGCAGCCGGTCTGTTTCTGGTCAACACAAAGATACCTGATTACATGGGACAGCTGGAAAGAATGTTCAACAAGGTTCCGGAGGAAGGAACACTGCTGATGAGCGTTTATACCAGAACGGATTCAGCCATTGAAAACGTACTGGATCTGGAGAATGCCAGAGTAGCCGTACTGACAGGCAAGGATACTGAGTATGCCGATTATTCCTGCAAAGTCATCTCCCGCGAATTAAACGGAAAACGGATCGAAACAGTTCCTTATGAAGATGTCTATGTATTGGCTGAAGATCTGCTGGCCGGAAAAGTCGATGCCGCTCTTATCAATGAAACCTATGCCGGTTTCATATCGGAGAACTCTGATTTCTCTCAGTTTGGTGAACAGACCAGAAAGGTATATACGATCGAGCATAAGATCCAGCTGAATTACCGGACCAATGCGGTAGGAAGTATTACCACTGAACCGTTTATCATTGCGGTAAGCGGCAACGACACCTGGGATTACAGTGAAATGAATCCAAGTAATCTCACCAGATCAGATGTAAACATGTTGATAGTGGTAAATCCGCTGACCAAGAAGGCTCTGATAGTATCAATACCAAGAGATACCTATGTAGCTTTATGGGGTGATTACAGTGCCATGGACAAACTGACACATGCCACAGTGTACGGAATGGATACCTGGGAACAGACTCTGAATAACTTGTTCGGAGTTAAAATCAACTATTTTGTCAGGATAAACTTCCAGTCGCTGGTAAATGTGATTGACGCTCTGGGCGGAATTGACATTGATAACCCTTATGAAATGACGTTCTCCTACACGCAGTTTGACCACGATACCGGCAGAATGAGCGGAACAGTATCAACCTTCAAAGAAGGAAGGATCCATCTCAACGGCGACCAGGCCTTAGGTTATGTCAGAGAAAGAAAGAGCCTGAGAAACGGAGATGTCGACAGAGTAAGACATCAGGCCATAGTCCTGCAGGGTATTATTGATAAGGTTACTCAGGTATCCGTCATAACAAAGGTTTCTGACTTGCTGAAAGCAGTAGAAGGTACCTTTATAACAGATCTGGACATTAATCAGATCTATGCTCTGGTACAGATGCAGCTTGATGACATGGCCAGCTGGAACCTGTCAACCGCAACGATAACGGGTTACACAGATATGAGAACCAGTTATGCCATGGGCAACGGCGACTATGAAGCCGAAGAAGAAGTAGAAGTTGAAGTACCGGTTGTTGATGAAGAAGGCAATCCGGTCTATGACGAAGAAGGAAACCAGCTGGTAGAGATCGTTACGGAGTTACAGACCGTAACCCACGAAGCCCAGACATACAGTGTCTTCATTCCTGATGACAGCGCGGTTTCCAACGCAATAAAGATGATCAAAGAGATCATCAATGAAAGGTAAGATGAAAATATTAGTAGTATGCCAGCATTACTGGCCTGAACCGTTCCCTTTGACCAATACCTGTGAAGAACTGGCAGCCAGAGGACATGCAGTACATGTTCTTACGGACGTGCCCAACTATCCGTTAGGTGAGGTATATCCGGGATATGAAAACGGAAAGAACCGAATCGAAGAAAGAAACGGAGTAAAGATCTTCCGCAGTTTTACCGTTCCCAGAAAGAAAGGACCTTTATTCAGGGTAATTAACTACTACAGTTATTCGCTTTCATCTGCCGGTTATCTGAAAAACCTGGACGATGACTATGATGTTGTATTTACCAACCAGTCATCTCCGGTCATGATGGTGCGAGCTGCCATGAAATACAAAAAACTTCACGGTACAAAAGTGCTGCTTTACTGCATGGATCTGTGGCCGGCCAGCCTGTCAGCGGGCGGAATCAGTTCCGGAGCAGTATACAATCACTATTTGAAGGTTTCCCAGAATTACTACAAACAGGCGGACCGTATTCTGGTTACATCCCAGATGTTCAAGAAGTACTTCAATGACGTAATCGGCATTCCTGCTGAGGAAATCGGTTATCTTCCGCAGTTTGCGGATGATTCCTTTGAGAATTCAGAGGTTAATGAAAGTACTGACGGTAAGTTCAGACTGATGTTTGCGGGCAATATCGGGACGGCTCAGAGCGTTGATACCGTACTGAAGGCCGCTGAGATCATTGAAAAGGAATATAAGGACGACAGCGTGGTATTTGACATTGTTGGTGACGGCAGCGAACTGGAGAACCTTAAGCAAATGAAACGGGAAATGGGCATAAACAACGTCAACTTCCTGGGCCGTAAGCCAAAGGAAGAGATGCCGGCATACTATGCGCAGGCTGATGCCATGATGGTAATGCTGGTAAATGATGAATTCATATCTCTGACCTTACCTGCCAAGGTACAGTCATACATGGCGGCCGGTAAACCGGTATTTGCGGCTGCCAAAGGCGAGATTCCGGTTGTAATTAAAGAAGCAGACTGCGGTTTCTGTGTCGATTCCGAAGATTACCGAAGCTTTGCGGAAGAGATCATGAAGCACAGAGACAAGGCTCTGTTGGAAAAAATGGGATCTAACGGCAGAAAATACTATGAACAGAACTTTAACAAGAAAACAGTTGTTGACAGACTGGAAACTGAACTGAAAAAGCTGGCCAGATAGTCTGTTGATATATACGGGAGGAAAGATGGCAGATAAACTGGTAAAGATCATACTGGCAATAATGATATGCCTGTCCGTTGTGATCGCTGATCACGCGGTCTTTACTGTGTCTGCGGAAGATGAAGTCGGTGATTCGGAAAGAATCGATGTCGTACCGACCAGCGGAACGGCCTATGCCGTCTTCGCCGATAACGGCGACCTGATCTTTGTCAGAAGTCCCGAAACCTACGAAAACGGTGTAAACGGTACTTTAGCCGATATTTACGGCAATGAATATACCGGTATCATTTACGCTGACATCGAAAACACGGAAAACATTCCCTGGGCTGATAAGCGTAACAGTATCATCAGAGTATATGTAGCGCCGGAAACAGAAATCAAGCCGCAGATAATCAGATGGTGGTTCGGTGAATGCCGTAATCTGGTCTCGTTCAATGCGACAGGGTTCGATACGGAGAATGCCTCTTCCATGGCTCACCTTTTTCACAACTGCCGGAAACTGGAAACTCTGGATCTGAGCCTGCTGAGTACAGCGCGCGTCCAGGTAATGTGCAGCATGTTTGAAGGCTGCAGTTCATTAAGAGAACTGAACATCAGTTCATTTAATACATCTTCGGTATATGACATGACCGAAATGTTCAAGGGATGTGAAAAACTCACTTCCTTATCACTGAACAACTTCGTTACAACATCCGTAATTGGCATGAAAGGCATGTTTGAAGGCTGCAAAGCATTGACTTCATTGGATCTCAGCAAGATCACAACCGCCAAGAACACAGACATGTCATTCATGTTCAGAAACTGTTCATCTCTGACTTCGCTGGACGTCAGTAAATTACATACCGCCAAGGTCACTGATATGCAGCAGATGTTTGCGGGATGTACATCCCTGACCTCTCTGTCCATAAACGGCATTAAGACTTCAAAGGTTACAAACATGGCTTCAATGTTTGAGAGCTGCAGTTCTCTGAGTTCTCTTAACCTCGGCAGTTTTGACACCGCCAAGGTTACTGACATGTCAGGCATGTTCTACGGCTGCAGTTCTCTTAACGACCTGAACATCAGCAGCTTCAACACCGCAGCTGTTACCGAAATGGACGGCATGTTCGCTGAGTGTTCCGGGTTAAGTTCACTGAACATTGATCATTTTGTTACAGGCAAGCTGGAAAACATGGCATACATGTTCTATGATTGTTCAAAAATGGACGAATTACATATAACCGGATTAGATACCGCTAAGGTTACCGATATGACCGGGCGGTTCGATAAGTGTGACAGCCTGCAGCAGATCACCTTAGGTACGGCGTTTACCAAGTGGTCTGATGAAGCATACCTTCCTTCCGGATACTGGAAGAACGGACGTCTTCTGAAGAGTGAGACCGAACTGTATGAAGAATACGGTGCCAATGCGGCAGACTGGACCGGAACATGGGTCAAGACAGCAAAGAACGATTACATCAAGAGAGCCTTCGGTGATAACAGATATAAGACCGGCATGGCTGTAACTGACGTTTTCATGGAAACCATGGGAATCGAGAAGCTCGACTGTGTGATCATCGCCAGCGGACAGTCATTTGCGGATGCCTTAGCCGGTTCATATCTGGCAGCTGTTAAAGAAGCGCCGATCATCCTGATTAACGACGCCAAGGTGGACATGATAACTGCGTACATCCGGGATAGAATGAATCCTGAAGGAACGATATATATTCTGGGCGGTACGGCAGCAGTATCAAGTGCCGTAGAGAAGGAATTAAAGAACATAGCTTCCGTCAAGCGCCTTGAAGGAAGTAACAGGTACCTTACCAACCTGGCAATTCTGGAAGAAGCAGGCATGGATACGGAGTACATACTGGTAGGAACGGGACTGAATTTCGCCGACAGCCTATCGGCATCAGCGACCGGTTTACCGGTTCTGCTGGTAAAAGATGAACTGAATGCGCGGCAGAGGGAATTTCTGAGCCGGAATCAGGGAAAACAGATCATTGTTCTGGGTGGAACCAACGCAGTCAATTCCTCGATTGAAAACCGGCTGAAGAAATACGGTGAAGTGGACAGAATTGCCGGAGCTACCCGTTTTGAAACTTCGCAGATGATCGCGGAAAGATTCTTCCCACAAGCTGATACGGCAGTCATTGCCTACAGCCATGACTTCCCGGACGGCTTATGCGGGGGACCTCTGGCTTACCGGCTTAATGGTCCGGTAATCCTGACCAGACCGCGGAATGCTTCCACAGCCAAGAGCTACATAAAGAAAAACAGCATCCACAGCGCTGTTGTCATGGGTGGCATGGCCAGACTGGATGATTCTGTCGTAAAGAACATCATGGGTGTAAGCGATAATTATGCCATCCGGTACTATTACAGGTAAATAACACTTTTTCACATATTTATTATTATATTATTTGTTAGAATTAATAGGGGCACTGAAAGGAGACAGTGATTATGAAGATCGCAATTGCAGGAACAGGATATGTCGGGCTGTCATTAGCTACTCTTTTAAGTCAGAATAACGAAGTAGTGGCTCTGGATGTCCTGCCTGAAAAAGTTGATAAGGTAAATAAACGTATTTCTCCGATCAGGGATGAGTATATTGAAAGGTATTTCCGGGAAAAGGAACTCAACCTGCGCGCTACTCTTGATTACAAGGACGCCTTTAACGGGGCGCGCTTTGTCATAATCAGTACCCCGACCAATTATGACTCAGAAAGAAACAGCTTTGATACCTCGTCGGTTGAGGACATCATTCAGAAAGTGCTGTCTGTGAATGATGAGAGCATCGTCATGATCATAAAGAGCACTGTTCCGGTAGGTTTTACTGAGAGTGTCAGAAAGAAATACGGAACCGACAACATCATCTTCAGCCCGGAATTCTTAAGAGAAGGCAAGGCTTTATATGACAACCTGTATCCTTCCCGCATTATTGTGGGTGAAAAGAGCGAAAGAGCCCGGGAATTTGCCGATCTGCTGGTGGAAGCAGCTCTTAAGGAAGATGTAACGGTAAAGCTGATGGATTCCACGGAAGCGGAAGCTGTTAAGCTGTTCGCCAATACCTATCTGGCCTTGCGCATTGCCTACTTTAACGAGCTGGATACCTATGCTGAAACCAAGGGGCTGAATACCAGAGATATCATCGATGGTGTCTGTCTGGATCCGCGTATCGGCAATCATTACAATAACCCGTCTTTCGGGTTTGGCGGATACTGTCTTCCAAAGGATTCAAAGCAGCTGAAGGCTAACTATAAGGATGTTCCTGAAAACATTATCAGCGCTATCGTTGAAAGCAACGCTACCAGAAAGGAATACATTGCCAACGAAATAATCGGAAAGAACCCTGAAACGGTCGGAATTTTCCGTCTGGCCATGAAGAGCGGATCTGACAATTTCAGAGACAGTGCCATTCAGGGCGTAATGGAAAAGATAAAGAACGCCGGAATCAAAACCGTGATATACGAACCATCAGTAAAACGGGATTTCTTCTATGATTACCCGATTATCAAAGACCTTAACCAATTCAAGCAGACCTGTGATGTCATTCTGGCTAACCGCAAGGATGCTCTGCTTGAGGATGTAGCAGACAAGGTATATACAAGAGACGTGTTTGAGAGAGATTAGTGGAGGAAACTTATGAAAGGTATCATTTTAGCCGGAGGAAGCGGCACCAGGCTATACCCGCTGACCATGGTGACCAGCAAACAGCTGTTGCCGATTTATGACAAACCGATGATTTACTATCCGTGCAGTGTTCTGATGAATGCCGGAATAAGAGAAATACTGATCATCTCAACAGAACAGGATCTGCCGAGATTCAGGGAACTGTTAGGTGACGGCAGCCAGTTCGGCGTTGAATTCAGCTATAAGGTGCAGCCATCTCCTGATGGACTGGCTCAGGCCTTCATTCTCGGTGAGGAATTCATCAGGGATGACAGCTGTGCCATGGTTCTTGGCGATAACATCTTCCATGGTCACGGCTTGAGGAAGAGATTAAGAGCGGCCGAGGCCAAGACTACTGGGGCAACGGTATTTGGATATTATGTTGATGATCCGGAAAGATTCGGCGTTGTCGAATTTGATAAAAACGGCAAGGCTGTCTCTCTGGAAGAGAAGCCAAAGAACCCTAAGAGCAATTACGCGGTAACGGGACTGTATTTCTATGACAACAAGGTCGTGGAATACGCCAAAAGTCTGAAACCAAGTCCGAGAGGCGAATTGGAGATCACCGATCTCAATAAGATCTATCTGGAAAAAGGCGAACTGCAGGTCGAGATCCTCGGTCAGGGCTTTACCTGGCTGGATACCGGTACCCATGAGTCACTGGTTGACGCTACCAATTTCGTCTATACTGTTGAAAAACACAGTAACCGCAAGATTGCCTGTCTTGAGGAAATAGCTTACAGAAACGGCTGGATCAACATCGATCAGCTCAAAAAAAGATACAAAGAATTCAAGAAAAATCAGTACGGGGAATATCTGAAGGCAATTATTGAAGGTAAATACCTCGATTAGGAGAAATATGAAGGTTATAGATACAGAAATAGACGGAGTAAAGATCATCGAGTCCGACTGCCACGGAGATCACCGCGGCTGGTTCATGGAGACCTACAATCAGCGGGCTTTCCACAAACTGGGCATAGACAACATCTTTGTCCAGGACAACATGAGCTATTCCGCCCGGAAGGGAACATTAAGAGGCCTGCATTATCAGCGTGACCCTTATTCACAGGCAAAGTTAGTCAGGTGTACAAGGGGCACGGTCATTGACGTGGC
The DNA here is from genome assembly GCA_017405785.1 of Erysipelotrichaceae bacterium. Classification (GTDB taxonomy): domain Bacteria; phylum Bacillota_I; class Bacilli_A; order Erysipelotrichales; family Erysipelotrichaceae; genus RUG521. Next base: position 42,479 of record JAFQZR010000006.1, on the reverse strand, counting down.
CGTGGACTTAAGAAAAGGGTCTCCTACCTACGGCAAGTGGGTAAGCTGTGAATTAAGTGCCGAAAACAAGCGCATGTTCTTCATTCCGAGAGGTTTTGCGCATGGTTTTCTGACGGTAAGCGATGATGTGGAATTCCAGTACAAGTGTGATAACCTTTATAACAAGGCATCGGAAGGTGCCATCAGATATGACGATCCGACAGTGAACGTCGACTGGCAGGGCTTACTTAACGGCATTGAACCGATACTTTCACCAAAGGACAGGGAAGCACCGACCATACAGGAATGTAATGCCAACTTTACATATGAAAAGGGGAAAACAGTATGAAGATATTAATAACAGGCGGAGCGGGTTTTATCGGCGCCAATTTTATTTATTATGAGCTTGAACATCATCCGGAAGACCAGATCGTATGTCTGGATAATCTGACATATGCCGGTAACCTGGAAACATTAAAGGAAGCACTGGAAAACCCGAATTTCAGGTTTGTAAAGGGCGACATTGCGGACAGACCTTTTGTCTTCTCGCTGTTTGAAAAAGAAAAGTTTGACATCGTTGTCAACTTTGCGGCTGAAAGCCATGTTGACAGAAGTATTGAGTCCCCGGAGATCTTCGTCAAGACCAACGTTCTGGGAACAACAACACTTCTCGATGCCAGCAGGGAATACGGTGTAAAGAGATATCATCAGGTTTCCACCGATGAAGTATACGGCGATCTGCCTCTGGACAGAAAAGACCTGATGTTTACAGAGGAAACCCCTCTGCATACTTCCAGCCCGTATTCAAGTGCCAAGGCTGCCGCTGACCTGTTTGTTCTGGCATATTACAGAACTTATAATCTGCCGGTAACGATATCCAGATGTTCAAATAACTACGGTCCGTATCATTTCCCGGAAAAACTGATCCCTCTGATCATCTCCAGAGCGCTTAACGACGAGACCATTCCGGTATACGGGACAGGCGAAAACGTCAGAGACTGGCTATACGTTGAAGACCACTGCTCAGCCATTGACCTGATTATCAGAAACGGCAGAGTGGGTGAAGTATATAACATCGGCGGACATAACGAAAGAACCAATCTTGAGGTAGTCAAGACCATACTGAAGGCCTTAAGCAAGCCGGAAAGCCTGATCAGATATGTCACTGACAGAAAAGGACACGATTTACGCTATGCCATCGATCCGACGAAGATCGAAACTGAACTGGGCTGGCAGCCGAAGTATAACTTCGATACCGGCATAGCCGTTACCATTGACTGGTATCTCAATCACAGAGAATGGTGGGAAAACATCATCAACGGTGAGTATAAGAATTATTATGAAAAGATGTACGGTAACAGATAATGAGAGTACTGGTTACGGGATATAAGGGCCAGTTAGGCCACGATGTTGTCCAATGGCTGCTGAAAAGAGGTCATCATCCGATCGGAACGGATATACAGACCGATGAAGATCAGATGATTGAATCCTATCAGCTGGACATAACGGATAACATTAAGACAGTTGAACTGATACAGAGCATCAATCCGGATGCTGTCATTCACTGTGCGGCCTGGACAGCAGTTGACGCTGCTGAAGATGAGGAAAACAGGCCAAAGGTGTACGCAATTAATGTTGACGGCACCAGAAACATCGCTGAGGCATGTAAAAAACTGAACATAAGGATGTTATACATCAGCACGGATTATGTCTTTGACGGTCAGGGTGAACAGCCTTGGGATCCTGATTATAAGGAATACCGGCCGCAGAACTACTACGGACTGACAAAGTATCTGGGAGAACAGGAAGTGTTCAGAAACGTTGAAAAGTTCTTCATTGTCAGAATAGCCTGGCTGTTCGGCAAAAACGGTAACAACTTCATCAAGACGATGTTAAGAGTCGGTAAGACTCACGATGAAGTCAGGGTGGTCAACGATCAGATCGGTACACCTACTTATACAGACGATCTGTCCAGATTACTGGTAGACATGATAGAAAGTGATAAATACGGATATTATCATGCCACAAACGAAGGTGGATACATCTCCTGGTATGATTTCACCTGTGAGATCTACCGTCAGGCTGGATATAAGACCAAAGTCATTCCGGTCACTACTGAAGAATACGGCTTATCCAAGGCCCAAAGGCCGCATAACAGCCGCCTGGACAAGTCAAAACTGGTAAAAAACGGCTTTGAACCGTTACCGGTTTGGCAGGATGCCCTGAAAAGGTATCTTGAATTACTGGACATGTGAATACCGGATGCTTGATTTTTTACTGAAAGTGTCCATAATATTATAAATGAGTTAGATAATGGGAGGGTATTATGTCTTCTTTTAAAAACAGCACCTTAATGATTACCGGCGGAACAGGTTCCTTCGGCAATACAGTATTAAAACATTTTCTTGAATCGGAAATAAAGGAGATCCGAATCTTCTCCCGTGACGAAAAGAAACAGGATGACATGAGACATGAACTGCAGGCCAAGCATCCTGAACACGCCGGCAAGGTCAAGTTCTATATCGGCGATGTCAGAAATCCTGATTCCATCAGAGATGCCATGCACGGAGTTGACTATGTCTTCCATGCTGCTGCCTTAAAGCAGGTACCTTCCTGTGAGTTTTTCCCGATGGAAGCGGTCAGAACCAATATCATCGGAACCGATAACATGCTGCATGCCGCCATTGCGGAAGGTGTCAAGCGCGTTGTCTGTCTGTCAACCGATAAGGCTGCTTATCCTATCAATGCCATGGGCATATCAAAGGCCATGATGGAAAGAGTAATATATGCGAATGCCAGAGTAGCTGCCGAACAGGGCAATACCGTCATCTGCTGTACCAGATACGGTAACGTCATGTGCTCAAGAGGTTCAGTCATTCCTCTGTTCATCGATCAGATCAAGGCCGGTGAGCCTATCACCATTACTGATCCGGAGATGACCAGATTCCTGATGAACCTTGATGAAGCGGTAGATCTGGTTAAGTTCGCCTTTGAAAACGCCAATCCGGGTGACCTGTTCATCCAGAAAGCCGATGCTTCAACGATCGGCACCTTAGCTAAAGCTGTACAAACGGTATTCGGTGATACCGGAACCAGGATCATCGGAACCAGACACGGTGAAAAGCTGTATGAAACACTGATGACCCGTGAGGAACGCTTAAGAAGCGAAGACATGGGCAAGTATTTCCGTGTTGCCGCTGATAACAGAGACCTCAACTATGACAAGTTCTTCGTTGACGGAAAGGTACAGACCATGGCTGATGAAGCTTATACCAGCCATAACACCAACAGACTTGATGTCGAGGGCACTATCGCCAAGATCAAGACTACGGATTATGTAAAGGAACAGATGGAATTACTGGGAATAAAGTAATATGAAAATACTCGTTACCGGAGCCAAGGGGTTTGTCGGCAGAAATCTGACGGAAAACCTGAAAAACATCAGAGACGGCAAGAACCGCACCAGAAACATTTCTGTTGAGGACATTTTTGAGTATGACATTGACTCAACTGCAGAGCAGCTGGATCAGTACTGCTCTGAATGTGACTTTGTCTTCAATCTGGCCGGAGTCAACAGACCTAAGGATGCTTCCGAATTCATGAAGGGAAACTTCGGATTTGCGGAAGAACTGCTGGAAACTCTGAAAAAACACGGTAATAAGTGCCCGGTAATGTTATCAAGCTCAATACAGGCAACACTGATCGGCCGATATGCCGGCAGTGATTACGGTAACAGCAAGCTGCATGGCGAAGAGCTGTTTTTCAAATATGGACAGGAAACCGGAGCGGAAGTTCTGGTATACCGTTTCCCGAATCTTTTCGGTAAATGGTGCAGGCCTAACTATAACAGTGCCGTGGCAACTTTCTGCCATAACATCGCCAATGATCTGCCGATAACGGTCAATGACCGTAATACACAGCTGGAACTGCTGTATATCGATGATCTGATCGAAGAAATGTTCGATGCACTGGAAGGAAAGGCTCATCGCTGTGACTATGACGGGCTGGATCCGGTCAGTAACAGTGAAGGCAGATACTGTTATGTCCCTGTTACCCATAAGGTAACACTGGGAGAAATCGTCGATTATCTTGAGTTATTTGAACAGCAGAGAAAGACTCTGATCATGCCGGAGATTCCGGAAGGATCATTTGTCAAGAAACTGTATTCAACATATCTTTCCTATCTGCCTGAAGAAAAGATGGTACTGGAGTTTGTCTCTAATACCGATAACAGAGGCAGCTTCACCGAAATGGTGAAGACACTGAATTGCGGACAGTTCTCAGTCAATGTCAGTAAACCGGGCATCACCAAGGGTGAACACTGGCATAACACCAAGTGGGAAATGTTCATGGTCGTCAGCGGCAAGGCGCTGATACAGGAAAGAAAGATCGGTACTGATGAAGTGCTGGAATTTGCGGTTGACGGAGATCATCTGAAAGCCGTATACATGTTACCGGGATATACTCACAACATCATCAATGTGTCAGAAACAGAGAATCTGGTTACGCTGATGTGGGCTAATGAACTGTTTGACAGAAATCATCCCGATACCTTTTATCTTAAAGTGGAACAGGAGGACTGAACGGTGAAGAAAACGAAATTCGACAACAACGGAAAACTGAAACTGATGATCATTGTCGGTACCAGACCGGAAATCATCAGACTGTCAGCGGTAATCAGAAAGTGCCGTCAGTATTTTGACACATTACTGGTTCATACCGGTCAGAACTATGACTATAACCTTAACGGTGTCTTCTTTAAGGATCTGCAGCTGGATGATCCGGATTTCTATCTGGACTGTGTCGGCAAGGATCTGGGAGCTACTGTCGGTAACATTATTGCCAGATCATATGAATTAATGGTTGAAACCGAACCGGAAGCCGTTCTGGTTTTAGGTGATACTAACAGCTGTCTGGCAGTAATCGGAGCCAAGAGACTTCATATTCCTGTTTTCCACATGGAAGCCGGCAACAGATGCAAGGATGAATGCCTGCCGGAGGAAACCAACAGAAGAATCGTTGACATTATTTCCGATGTCAACATGCCATATTCCGAACACGCCAGAAGGTACCTTATTGAAAACGGATTCCCTAAGGAAAGAATCTATGTTACCGGATCTCCGATGGCTGAGGTTCTTCATGGTGCCCTGAATCAGATCAGAAGCTCTGATATTCATGAAAGACTTAACCTGAAAAAGGGAAAATACATCCTTCTGTCAGCGCACAGAGAGGAAAACATCGATACCGAGGAAAACTTCAATTCATTGTTCACAGCTATTAATGAAATGGCCAGGAAATATGACATGCCTGTACTGTATTCCTGCCATCCGAGAAGCCGTAAGAAACTGGAAACAAGCGGCTTTAAGCTGGATGAGCGTGTAATTCAGCATGAACCTCTGGGATTTATCGATTATAATTGTTTACAGATGAACGCCTTTGCGGTTGTCAGTGACTCCGGAACCTTACCGGAAGAAGCAAGTTTCTTTACCTCAGTGGGAAATCCTTTCCCGGCTGTATGTATCAGAACTTCAACTGAAAGACCGGAGGCTCTCGATAAGGCCTGCTTCGTTATAGCGGGTATCAGGACTGAAAGCCTGTTACAGGCTGTTGATACTGCCGTGGAAATGAACAGAAACGGCGATTACGGAATTCCGGTTCCTGACTATCTTGACGAAAACGTTTCCGTAAAGGTCGTCAAGATCATTCAGTCCTATACGGAAATTGTTAACAAGATGGTGTGGAGAAAGAAATAGAATGAGAAAAACAGTCAGTGTCTGTATCGCGTCCTATAACGGTGAGAAGTATATTACCGAACAGATCGAGTCAATACTTCCTCAGCTGCAGGAAACCGATGAAATCATAGTCAGCGATGACGGCTCCAGTGACAATACAAGGGAGATCGTCAGAGATCTGATCCGTAAGGATGGCAGGATCAAGCTGATAGACGGCCCATGTGTTGGCTATGCCAGCAACTTTTTCAATGCCATTGACCACGCATCAAACGACGTGGTATTTCTGAGTGACCAGGATGACATCTGGGCAGAAGATAAAGTGGAAAAGATCCTCGAAGTATTCGATAAGGATCCGGAATGCACCACGGTATTACATAAGATGTATACCTTCCACCAGGACATAAGCGAAAAAGGCGAGGAGATCGTCGTTAAATACAAGAAGGGTTTTAACACAAACGTTCTGTTCAGTTCCTACTGGGGCTGCTGCATGGCATTCAAGAAAGACTTCATCAAGAAGTTCTACCCGATCAAGCAGCCATGTCTTTCTCATGACCAGATCATCGGTCTGGCTTCTGAAAGAAACGGCAAGACCGTTTTCCTGGAAGACAAGCTCATTTATCACAGAATCCATAAGAAAAACGTAACAACGGCGAAGAGATCCATCTTTGACAAGATCGGATTCCGTTTCCAGATGCTGAGTGAATACGAAGCAGTGGAAGATCAGTATTATGAAGCCGTACCTTTGAAGTGCCCTGCCTTCATCGATAAACTGACAACACCAAAATTTGAGTTATTGGCAGAGATATTGATGCTGGTGTTCATTGCCGACTGCTGTACCTTCGGCGGTGGCCGTGTGGTGGCATTAGGTTATTTCAGCTTCAGAATAGTGGTGTTCGCACTGGCTTTCATTTTCAGCCTGCCATTTGCGATCAAGGACTACAGACGTATTACCCGTAATCCGTGGATATATCTGACAATGATGTTCGGAGTGGCGGTAATTATCTGGTCGATAATCGGTTTCTATAACGGCAACCTTCTTGGTTTCATAAGGGCCGATATTACAAGGTACCTGTCATTTGCGTTAATGCCTGGTTTCCTGGCAGTATTCAAGACCAGGGAGAAGTTCGACAAGCTGATAAATGTCGTCTTCTATTCTTCCGTGGCTCTGGCCATAGTGGCTACGATATTCCATTTCATTCTGCCGTTGTCAGATGAAACGATGAGCTGGTTAAAGTCATATATCCTGGACAGCCAGCTGGGAGGAATCTCCGTGCTGCCAAGTGGCACATACAGAGTATACTTCCGTTCAGAGATCTATACCCAGATAGCCATTCTGTTGGGTGTCTGGAAGGTGTGGCGCGCTAAGGACAGAAAAGAAAGAATTCTGGTTTATATCTGTTTGGGCTTACTGGTATTTGCCTGGCTGGTTTCCTACACCAGAGGCTTCTGGTTCGGTCTGGCCATCTCCGTGGTATTTGTCCTGTTATGGCAGCCAAGGATCTTCGGTGAATGCCTGAAAGTAGCAGTCATTTCTCTGCTGGTAGCCGGCTTGATCGTCGGGGTATCAGCCATTAAAGACGGATCACCGAGAGTCATCAAGGAAGTCTACACCAGAGTCAACATTACCAACATGAGCATTGAAGACATGCTGAGTACTGATGAAGTCATGGACAAGGATATCAGAGCCGAAGAATTACGTGTTAAGACCAAACGGGCACATATAGAATACATCAAGGAGAGCCCGATCATCGGCAAAGGCCTGGGAACGCAGCTGGTAGGAGTCAGAGACAGCGCCATTACGGAATATTCTTACATGGACGCTTACATGAAGTTCGGCTTTGTGGGCATGATCTTCTTTGTGATCGCCTACTTTGTGTTTGTACCTAGATTCCTTAAGAACAGGGTCTACAGTCCGAAGACGAATGTGACCAACAGTTTCTATTCGCTTATAACCTTACTGGTCGCCGGATACGTTGGTGTTGTGGCAACCAGCTACTCCAACCCATTCATCGTCAGCCCACTGGGCATCAGCTATCTGCTGATAATTGATGATGCGGTATTCAACATCAGAAAGTTTGACAGGAACTGATCATTATGAACAGCAGGCTGTACTTTGTGGTGGTGCTATATAACGGATATATTGAAAAAATGGTATCTCTCGATACCTTTTTGAAATTTTGTGAGAACAGTGACTGCAGACTTATCGTAATGGACAACTCTTCTGAAGAGTACACTGAGAAGAATGAACGGTACGCCGAGAATAACAGCCATATCACATATGTTAATAACCATGGCAATATCGGCCTGAGCAGAAGCTATAACAAGGCCATCTCCCTGATTGATGATGAAGATTACTGGGTTATGATCTGTGACGATGATACACAGTTCTCTAAAGAGTACATAAAGAATGTCATTGAATACGTGAATAAGGAGAATTCATGTGATGTAGTAACCGGCATTGTCAGAAGTAACGGCACACCGAAGTCACCGGTAACCGCAAACGGAATCTTCAAGAAAAGAAGTGATACTGTTGATAAACCGGGTACATATAAATGTGTCTATCCGATAAACAGCGGACTGGTGATTCACGGTAAGGTGTTTTCAGAAGAAATCAGATTCAATGAGGAACTGTTTGTGGACATGATCGACTACTGCTTCATGGAAGATCTCATGAAAAACGGTTACGATACGGTGGAAGTGCTGGATGGAGATATAAATCAGTCTTTCTCCTTTGCGGAAAAGACAGATAAGGCCGCAGTGATCAGAAGATTCAACATCTTCAAAAAGGATTTCCGGAACTACTGCCGCATACAGAACAAGGGAATCCTGTATAAACGGGCCATATTGGGAAAAAGACAGTTAAGAATATGGCTGATGAGGTAGCATGAAGACACTGATAATTACGGATGCGGTATTATATGTTACTCCGGATGGCAATGTATACAGCAAAAACGGATATGACAGATATCTGGAGCGGTTTGATGAAATTGATGTACTGGCCAGAACGAAAAAGGTCAGTGAAGAACAGATCACAGGATACATACGCTGTGACAGTGACAGAGTGTCGGTGATTCAGTTTCCGGTAACCGGCAAATACTTGCTGAGATTTGCGGAAGTCATATCTGCATTATACAAAGTCATTGAGGAACATGAATACGCTGTCATAGAAGCTCCATCCGTGTTTACCACGATAGCCGAGAACGTTGCCTATAAGAATAAGATGCCTTATGTACTGGTTGTTAAGGAAGATCCGGACAGGAAATACAGAGACAACATAACAGGCAGAGCTTTTAAGAATCAGTTCAGAATGGCATGCCTCAGGGCAAACGCCGTCATATATGAAAAAGACATTGAAAATGAATATCCGTCATACGTTGATAACTACGGCACGGATGAAAGACACATAGACAGTAAGGAACAGGACATCTGCCGTAAGTTTGTAACTATGGCAGAAAAGGAATATACAAAGAGGACAGAGAAAGTTGTCAGAAAACAGAGAAAACAAGGTCATTAAGGCCGGAGCGGGGTATACAATTGGTAATTTCCTGATCAGGGGATTAACCTTTTTGACTGTGTCCGTATACACCAGGATCATGACCCAGCATGATTTCGGCGAATACAGTACCTTTACTTCGTTTGAAGCCATTTTCTCCATGTTAATAGGAATGGCGATCCATACCAGTTATAAGAACGCCAAGTATAAATACGGCAAGGACTATAACAAGTATGTGACGTCAACGGTTTATCTGCTGATAATATCCACACTGAGTTTCCTGTTACTGATGAATGTGCTGTATCTGACAAAGGTATTAACTTTAGGTTTTGATCTGATCAATACCAATGCCCTGCTCTTATACAGCGCTTCAACCGCTCTGATCATGTGCTATAACTCCTATGTAGCTCTGGAATATGAATATCAGAGCTACCTGAAAGTTGCGGCGGCCAACGCCATAGGAAATACGGTGTTATCCGTATTACTGATATTAACGGTATTTAAGGGTAATACCCTGTTGGGAAGAGTACTGGGAACAACCATTCCTTCCGCATTAATAGGATTATATATTATCAGGTACCTTTGCAAAGACAGAGACTTCCGATTCCCGGCAACCCTGGATTTCTGGAAGTGGGGTCTTATTTTCAGCTTACCAATTATCCCGCATGGACTGTCACAGGTCGTACTGGGTCAGTTCGGACAGATCATGATCCGTGATATGATCGGTTCTGAACAGGCAGCCATCTTCGGTTTTGCTTATACGATCTACCTAGTGGTAAGTGTGGTTGTAACCTCGCTGACCGGGGTATGGGAACCATGGTTTTATGAGCAGATGAGTCAGGATAACAGAGACAAGATAAGGGACGTTACCAGAATGTTTACTCTGGTCATGTTTGCGTTCTGTGTCTGTTACATGTTTGTTTCTCCGGAAGTCATCAGGATCTTCGGACCGGAAAAGTACAGTGATTCCAGTTACTGTGCCATTCCGGTAATCGCAAGCGGATTCTTTGTCTTCCTGTTTACGTTCCCTTCAGGAATAGAATACTACCACGAAAAGACCAGACAGATTGCGGTATGTACGGTCATAGCCGCAGTAACCAATGTAGTGCTTAACTATTTACTGATACCTAGATACGGTTATGTAGCTGCCGCTTATACGACACTGGTTACCTACATACTCTATTTCCTGCTGCATTACTTCATTGCGGCGGGAATTCAGAAAGAGCCTCTGTTTGATAACAAGGTCTTCTTTGTCTGCGGCATACTGATGATTGCGGTGATGTTTGTGTGCCTGTTCATGATAAAAATGACAGTAGTAAGATGGCTGATCGCGTTAGCTTTATTCGTGATAACCGTCGTTTATGTTCATAAAGCCATTGATCTGGTGAAGTTCATTAAAGCCATGGTCAACAGAAATCAGTGATATGATAGAATTAGAAAGAATCGGGTAAAGGTTGGATTATTATGGAAAAAATAGATTTTGTGGTTACCTGGGTTGATGACAGTGATCCCGCCTGGCAGGCGGAAAAGGCCAAGTACAGTCCTAAGTCAGCTTTGTCTTCATCAGTGGATAACCGTAAGGAACGTTACCGTGACATGGGCACACTGCCTTATTTTTTCCGTGGCATTGATAAGTTTGCCCCTTGGGTAAACAAGGTCTACTTTGTTACCTGCGGGCAGAAACCGGATTGGCTGAATGAGAACTGTGAAAAGCTGGTTCTGGTAAACCACAGTGACTACATCCCGGCTGAATGTCTGCCGACCTTTAATTCCAACGCCATTGAAGCCAATCTTCATGAAATAAAGGGTTTATCTGAGAAGTTTGTGTACTTTAACGATGATATCTTCCTAGTCAACCCGACCACGCCGGAAGATTTCTTCAAGAATGGTCTGCCTTGCGACACCTTTGCCTTAAGGGCTCTGGCCATTACCGGCAAAAGTGAAGAAGGATTCTTCAAGAAACTGGCTAATGACATTTTTGTCATAAACAAGCATTTCAACTTCAAGGAATTCCTGAAGAATAACTGGAGAAAGGTACTGTCCTTTAAGCAGGGCAAGTACTGGTTCATGACAGTACCGATGCTGCCATACGGCTACTTTACCGGCTTCCACTGTGCTCACTTACCGTATTCATATCTTAAGAGCACCTTTGAAAAGGTCTGGGAAGCTGAACCGGAGATCCTGAAGAGAACTCAGAGCTTCCGCTTCCGCAATAACCGTGACAGTGTCAACCATTATCTGTGTCAGTACTGGCAGTATGCCAGCGGTCAGTTTGAACAGAGAAGCGTAAACTTCGGCAGAATGATCTACATCAGCGACAAGAAAGCCGAACAGTACATCCTGGGCAGAAAGTTCAAGGCTTTATGCATTGAAGACGAGTATGACATTGATAATTATGAAGAATGCCGTAAGAGAGTACTGGCGGCACTGGATAAGAAATTACCTGACAAATGTCAGTTTGAGAAATAGAAATGATAAAAGTAGGCATACTGGTAGACTCTCCCTTTGATCTGGGAGGAGTACGGCGTGTAACGAATGTCTTCGCCAATGAACTGGTAAAGGAAGGATACGATGTATCGATCCTGATCTACAGAAGAAACGTTACAGCTGACTATGATCTGTATAAGCTGGACGAAACCGTTCATCTCATCTGGATGAATGAGCTTTTTACGTTACCTAACCGCATCATCAGAAGAACCTTCTATGAGCTGAAAAAGATCAGAAACACCACAGCAGCGATAGGAAACAGTTCAACACGGCAGAAAGCCATGTTCGCCAGCGACACTGATGCCAGAATCATTGCGAAATACATCAACGCAAATGACTTTGACTATGTGATCGGGATGGCCTGCGATAACTCAGCCAGACTGGCCATCGCAAAGAAATACATAAAAAGAGCGAGACTGATAGGCTGGCAGCATTCCACAACGGAGGTTTACTTCAAAACCAAGGGCATCAGAATGTACAACATGGATAAAGTCGTATCCCTGATGTTTGAAAATCTTGATCATTATGTGGTATGTACGCATGATGACGATGAGAAGATCAAAAAATACTACGGTTATGACAGTGAAGTGTTCTATGATCCTAACACCTTCAGTACCGACAAGAGAAGTGATCTGTCAGAGAAGAATTTCATTGCGGCCGGCAGGTTTGTAGAGCTGAAAAACTATGACAAACTGATAGAAGCGTTTGCGATATTCGCCGGAAAAAAGGCGGAATGGAAGCTGGTGCTTGTCGGTGAAGGTCCGGAAAAAGGTAAATATGATGAGCTGGTTAAGAAATATGGCCTTGAAAACAGAATCATCATGCCGGGCAGATCCAATGACATGGAGAGTCATTATCTTAACTCTTCAGTATGCATCATGACTTCTCAGTGGGAAGGCTGGGGACTGACCATTACCGAAGCCATGCAGTATGGCTTACCGGTAATCGCCTTTGACATGCCGAGTGTCCGTGAGATTTTCGGTGATGCGGATTGTGGTATCATTGTACCTCACGGTGATGTTGAGCGGCTGGCTCAGGCCATGATTAAGATGACAGTGGATCACGATGCTCTGGTAAAAATGGGAAATAACGCAGTCAGACAGGTTAAGAACTTTGACTGTGATGTAATATGCCGCAAATGGGCGGAAATACTGAAATAGATTATCTGAAAGGACAGAAATGGCTGACTCATCAAGAACCCGTAACTCCTTTATCAACATGTTAGCGTCAGCGATGGCTAATATTGCCTCAGTACTGCTGGGAATAATAGCCAGACGCTATTTTGTGCTGATTCTGGGGGATGAGATGCAGGGCTTAAATGGCTTATACACCAATGTCATCAGCATGTTATCGGTCGTTGAACTGGGCATGGGCAGTGCCATCATTTATAACCTTTACAAACCGATCGAACAGGACGACAAGGAAACCATCAGATCCTTAATGGCATTCTATCGTAGGGGATACCATATCATCGGTTTCATCGTTGCGGCTATCGGCTTGCGGATCATACCGATATTACCGTTCTTTGTCAAGGAAGTCACAGTCGACATTAATGCCACGGTCGTATATCTTTTCTTCCTGGCTGATGCGGTATTCTCCTATTTCCTGTCATACAAGCGCAGTATTTTCTATGCCAAGCAGGAAAACTACATAGTTCAGATCATCCACATAATATGCCTGACGATCATGAAGATCGTTCAGACCATCATACTCTACATCACCAGAAACTACTATCTGTATCTGGCAATAATGGTCTTACTGCGTGTGATAGAGAACGTTGTCATAACCTATGAGGTAATCCGTAAGTATCCTGATCTTTCCGATAAGGGAGCAAACCCAATCAGTGAAGACATAAAGCGGGATATTTTCCTGAAGATCAGAGGTCTGTTCTTCCATCAGATCGGAGCCTTTGTGGTTAACGGAACAGATAACCTGGTAATAACCAGGATCCTGGGTCTTGTCACGGCTGGGCTGTATTCCAACTATGCCCTGATCATTGAGGCGATCAGGAACCTTTCCAAGCAGGTCATTGAAGCCGTAACGCCTAGCGTCGGCAACCTTCTGGTTACTGCGGATAAGGATAAGCAGTATGACGTCTTTAACAAGCTTCGCTTCATCAACTTCTGGATGGCTGCCTTCTGCGGTATCTGTCTGTATGTGTTAATGGCACCGTGGGTCGTCATCTGGATAGGAGAGTCAAGATTACTGCCGGATTTCGTCATGTTGGTGCTGGCGTTCAACTTCTTCCAGAAAACCATGCGCAATGTCTATCTGTCATTTAAGACAGCAGCCGGTATTTTCCATGAAGACAGAATTGTTCCTGTCCTGGAAGCTCTGATAAACATCACCATCAGCGTCATCCTGGCCAAAACCATCGGTCTGGTCGGGGTCTTCATTGGTACTACGTTAAGCGGTCTGGTGTTATGGTGCTACAGCTATCCTAAGTTTGTGTATAACGGCTTATTCGGCAGAAGCATAAAGGATTACTGTAAGGAAACGATAAGCTATATCCTGGTATTCTTTGGCTTATTGGTAATAACTTCACTGGCTGCCAGCGTTGTAAAAATTGACAATGCATATCTTAATCTGTTAGGCAAACTTCTGGTTTGTCTGATCGTTCCTAATGTAATAATCATCATTCTGTACCATAAGACAGATAATTTCCGTTACTGTCTGGCAACAGCTGACAGACTGATCTATAAGGTAGCCAAAATACATTTATTCGATAAGGAGTAATTAACATGTTTGACAGAAAGTTTGCCGTAGGCAAAGACATCAGGCCGGAAGACATAAAGGATTTCTATTATACAAAGGACGGGTCATCATATCCGCCGTATTTCCAGAGGTTCCGTTTCTACGTATATGAAGGTAAACATCTTTTTTATCACGAGAAAAGAGAAGGAGATCACTGGCCGTTAAGAGAAAGCGATAAAACGGAATACGGTACTATGGAGCTCAATGATGATGAATGGGCTGCCTTATTTGAATATCTGAAGGAAGGAACTGTCAAAGCCAGAGACGAGGAAGTCGTAGACGGTGATTCCGGTCCCTGGACGTATCTCTATTGGAAGAACGATAAGGACAAATATCAGGAATTCAGTTTTGCATCCTATGGCCTGAGACTGGAATTTGAAGAATTCTGCGAGACACTGAAAAAGAACGATAGAAAGAGCAATAAAAACAAAGGACTGTTAAAATCAGTCTTCAGTAAGAAGAGTCATGATTAAGGAGGAATGATTATGGCGTTACAGTATCATATACAGCTTAAGGAAGGAGATATCGCTCCATATGTTCTGTTACCGGGAGATCCGGGAAGAGTTCCTATCGTAGCATCATTCTGGGATGAGGCTCACGAGGTTATGAACAACCGTGAATACCGTACATTCACCGGCGTATACAAAGGTGTACCTATTTCCTGCATGAGCACGGGAATGGGCTGCCCATCTGTCGCCATCGGAATGGAAGAACTGGCCCGTCTGGGTGTTCATACCTTTATCCGTATCGGAACATGCGGAACACTACAGGATTATGTTAAAAACGGCGATATCGCGGTATTTGACTCTGCCATGCGTCTGGAAGGGACTTCACCTGCCTATGCTCCTATTGAGTATCCTGCCGTAGCAGATCACGATGTCGTAACAGCCTGTCTGGAAGCCTGTGAAGGACTTGGACTTCCTTATCATCTGGGAGTGACCCGTTCAGCCGACACTTTCTATGCCAGACATCCTAGACCGGGTTCATCTTTCAACAATTACTGGATCTCAGAATGGAGACATCACTTTGAGGATCTCAAGGCCATGAATGTTGTGGCCGCTGAAATGGAAGCGAGCGTAATGTTCGTACTGGCCAGACTCTGGGGATTAAGAGCCGGAGGTATTGCGACTGTGTTGGACAATATGCTGGAAGTAACTGGAGATACCGGTCACTTTGACCCTCAGGCAGGCTTTGATCATTCCGAACAGTGGATCGCCAATATGACTCACGCCGGATGTGAAGCAGTAAGGATCCTGTATGAAATGGATCAGAAGAAAGGCTATCCAAACAAACGATAATTACTGAGATAAACAAGAAAAGACATGCCACAGGGCATGTTTTTGTAATGTATGAGGATATCAGCTCTATAAAAACATATACTGTGTACCCTGATATAAAAAATGTTAAAATTGTATAGAAGACATAGGTGGTAAAAATGGATTGGATAATTGATGATTATTATGATCACGTGTTGGACATAGCAAAACAGGAAGTCACGATCATGAGTTCAGAAGACAAGGAGTACTATTTAAATCATCCTGACTATAATGAACATCATTTTAATTACGGAATGTATTTAAGGAATAATTATATACACGGTAAGCTGAATGTGATCGATCCGGATAAAATGTCCCGTGAGATTTTTGAAACAATCATATCATTGCTCAGAAAAGAGCAGTAAAGGTTGGTTAGGATATGAGGAATAAAAAATCACTGAAAGGTATAATTGGCAAAGTACGGCTTTTCATATTGCCTATGACGGCTTTCGTCATTTATGCTACAAGTTCTTCAAATATCAATATATTTAAGCAGGTTATAATCAACTGTGATACAAGAAGAGATGAATTAGCTGAATTGGTCGAGATAGATATTGATTCCTCTTTATATACTCCTGAATCATACGAAAGATATTCAGAAGAGCTGGATAAAGCTCTGGAAATAATGGACACAACGATTGTTGATGGCAATAACATAGAAATAACTACTGAAGAATTAAAACTGGTAATAGATGATCTGGTACCGGTTACAGACAGAAGCGGATTAAATAATTATACAGAAGGCAAATTCAGAATCAATTGTTACGCCACAAAGCAGACCGACAATCATGTTGGAAACGAACTGTCTTACAATTATTATCTAAACGGCGTACAAATAACCAGTTATCAGACAGTAACATATTCTATAGGAGGAACAGCAACTCTGGGTTGCGAAATAGTTGAAGATGATAATTGTCCAGATAAAGGCTACGGATCAGTACAAATAGTATTTGAGGACGGATATGAAACAGGCTTCTATGTGGACGTTCAGGAAGACAGAGGCCAATATGCCGGTAATATTGAGACTTTCTATGTGACTGTAAAAGTAACTTTATTGAGCGGAGAATAGTCAGCGTTGTATAGAACAAAAGCATTAACCTGATGTTTTTCGGATGATATTATGAAACAAATAGATTAAACTAATCAATTTTATAATAAAGGGGTTTGTTATGACTGAGAAAAAAGATAAGAAGAAAATCATAGACACTAAAAAAGCAGGGGCATGGTTGAAAAGTGCTGGGAAGACCATTAAGGAAAAGTCTGAAGATGTAGTAGTTTGGGCCGGAGAAGCCAAGGAAAAGGTGGCTATTGTCGCAGATGAAGCCGGTGAAGCAGGAAAGAAGATTATGGATAATATCAAGCAGGCAAAACTGGAATCAGATTTTCGTATTCTCCGTCCTGTATTCGCTGAACAGCTGGAAAGCGAATCTTTTGAAATACCTAGCATGATCAACCTCTGCGATATTGATGAGAAGAGACGGAAGAGTCCGGTATGTGAGAATTCCATTGGCTATCAGTCTTCTCCGAATGATGTTGAGGTTCTGAATATCTTCAGAGACCAGTTTGACCTGTTCGATATCTCGGTTGTTCCTGATATGGGTATAGGTGCATATTATGTTAACCCATGCATACCAGGGTCATACATAGCCATGGACAAATATTTTACTTACATTGAGAAAGAAAAGGTCAGAGAACTGGTCAGAATAGCCAAAGATTTGGGTGCGAAGAAAGTAGTTGTAGAAATATCTGTCAAAGAAGCTTCAGCACAGCGGATAGCAGCGAAGCTAGGTATAAAAGCCGGTAAGATTAAAGCTGGTGCGGATGCGGAAAAAGCCATAAAACACACGTCAGGAGTCAGTATTGCAGCTAACGAAAAGTGGGGCGGCCATAACTCCCCAGTAAGACCGGAACTTGTATATTTCAAGAACGAAAATCATATTAAAGACTTAATCGAAATGAGATTTGATCCGACAAACAAGTTAGAGTCTCATACATATGAGATTGAGTATGCCAGCAGTTCTTCCATTAAGATTAAGGAAGGCCTTAAGATTGACGGTGCTCTGAAGGCAATGAAATGCGGCATATCTGAATCAATAGCGGCATGTGCCGAGCAGTCAGAAAGATCGTATTTCAGATATACGGTTGAATTCCCTTTACAGGAAGATTAAATACAGAAAAAGGAGCTTGATCAAGCTCCTTTTAAGTACTTATATAATACTATTTGTTATCAATAAATATCTTGTAGCAGCAGATAAGGAATATTATCAGCACACACAGAATACTTATCAGTGTGGAAATGTTATTCTGAATGTTCACTCTGTCAAAGAAAGACGTTGCGTCGGTCAGGGCAGAGAAAAGGGAAAGGAAGGATAATCCCAAAAGCAGGACACTGAGGTTATCTTCAGTTCTGGATTTATTCTTTGATAATTCAAACTCAGCCTGTTTCTCGTTCTCTAATGTATCTTCAATTAACTGATCCAGTGAAAGAATGTGGTACATCTTTGAATATATACTCTGATAAAGCAGATCATCAGAAACAACTCTGAACGAGAAAGTGGTTTTGAACTTGACGCTTTCCTTTATAATATTGTCTAAGCTTTTCCTTGAGCCGGTATCGTTTTCAGAAACGGCAGACAGATATTTCAGTAAGCTGAAACGCTGGTTCAACAAGAACAGATACATGAAATGATGATCTGAGAGTATCTGGTCATACTTATGTCCGTTAATGAAATTCAGATTCCGGTCTTTATCTTCATATAAGACAACATTAGCCATTGCATCAGGACTGCCGCACCAGATGTCGTATGAATATGGTTTGTAGATCATGTCGTGTTCGCTTTCATCAAGTGCTGAAGCAAAAGAGAAATTGTAATTTCTTGACAGTCTGTGGAGCAGGTCATCAAGTTCTTCCTGAGAGTATTTTCCGGAAACCTTTACGGTATGGAAACACTTGCAGTCATATTTAAACACTTTCTCACTGGTAAAGAACATCTTCATATTGATGCCGGCCGGCATTATATCCAGTGAATAATCAAATAATGATTTTGTACCTTGGTCAAGCCATTCGTTTTTTGGCTTTGCCCTCTTGAACCAGTAGGCAAAATTAAGCATGTCAGATACAACATCACCGTCTTCAAAGGCAAACCAGTATTCCAAAAAGGCAATGTTTGTCGCAAAACAGGAGAATCTGATCTTTTCCAGAGTTGGGTTTATATGTAAGTTGAACTGAGATTCCAGCCAGTTTTTGTATATATATAATTCAGAGGCGTTTATATTCTTTTTTTCAAAACACTGGTAATACTCAGGACTTTTAGCGATCTTGGTAACATAAGGAAGCAGATATGACGGGGAAGGAGTCTTGGCTTTTTCCCAGGATTCGTCGTTATTAAAACAGGTTACTGTCTTGTTGTAATCTGAAAACTGTATTGGAATATAAAATATTGATTTATTCTGATAATTCATGCTTTGATTATTTCACAACGGATGATATTTATCAATAAGGCAGTCAACTGATTAACAAAACAAATACCAGTACACGCTGTCCTTTCAAGTGATATTTATAATTGATATAATAAAAGATAAGAAAGTTGATTTAATAATCTGAATTATGGAAGTAAAATACAAGGCATTTATAAGTTACAGACATCTGCCGCTTGATAAAGGCGTGGCAATCAAGTTGCATCACGCAATTGAGCACTTTAGTATTCCTAAGGCTTTAAGGAAAAACGGAGAAAAAACACCTGGCAGAGTATTCAGAGATCAGGATGAACTGCCGATTTCCAGTGATCTTTCCGGCGACATTGAAAGAGCTTTAGATAATTCAGAGTTCCTGATCGTTATCTGTTCGAAAGAAACAAAGAATTCAAAATGGGTTCTCAGGGAAATCAGTTATTTCCTGGAACATCACGACCGCTCTCATGTATTGGCTGTACTGGTTGAAGGAACTCCTGAAGAATCCTTCCCGAAAGAACTGACGGATGAGTATTCCGAAGAAGGAAAATACATCAGATCCGTTGAACCGCTGGCAGCGAATATCGTCGCAGATTCATCAGCTAAGAGAAATGCCCTTTTCCGTACTGAAAAATTAAGAATCATGGCAGCCCTGATCGGCTGTACATACGATTCACTTTATAAAAGAGAACAGCGTTATGTCATAAGAAAAGTAGCCACGGCAGCAGCAGTGGTTTTACTGATTGCGGCAGGCTTTATAGGTGTACTGTTAAACAGAAACGCCATGATAACAAAGAACTATGAGAACACACTGCGTAGCCAGTCAACATACCTGGCCAATGCCTCACAAGCTCTCTTAAAAGAAGGAGACCGTCTTGGAGCCATAGCACTGGCCATAGAAGCTTTACCGAGTGAAGGAAATGACAGACCTTTGGTTCCTTGTGCTCAGAGAGCTTTGGATGAAGCTGTAAATGCCTACTTATCCCCAAGTAGTGTAAATGGCAGAGACTTACAAGCAACGGGGATCATATCTCCTGATGATAAGAACATGAAGTTTGAGGTTGAACAGGAATCGGGACTTGTGTGTGTCATCACTCGTAACGGAATCGTTTCCTTATGGAACAGTGATACGTGTACACAATTATGGAAATATGAGACAGGAAAAGATTACAGTGGTGTTGATGTTCAGTTTATTGACAGTAAGTCATTAATTCTGGAAATATATGACAAAGTGTTATGCCTGAATACAGCAGACGGCAGCGTTAAATGGCAGGCATTATATAAAGACATAGTATCAACGGACAGCAGTTTTTCCATGTTCGAATGCATACAGTTATCCGAAAATAAACAGAGAATTTATGCATTTGACGAGTTCAGCATGATTGTACTCGATTCATCAGATGGGAGTGTTCTGTCAAAAACAATGCTACCGGTACTGGAAGAAGAAGGTGAACCGGTAAGTTATTATCTGAGCAAGAATAAAACCTTTGTATCAGATGATGAGAAATTCGTATTCTTATTCTTCTTTTATAATGCAGACTATAGCTGGGATGATTCAGCTAAAAATGGTATCTGCGTATTGAACGCTGAAAACCTTGAACCGGTTTTTACGACAACAGATGTTGTTTATGGTACTCTTGGAGACGCGTTTCTACATCATGATAATCTGTTGTTTATCGCTCTGAATATCTATAATGACGACATGTATATCTCAGACCTCAATAACGGTGAATTAGGTATGCAGACAAACGAAACGAAGTTACTTATCTGTTTGGATTTCAACAGTGGAACGATAAAATGGACCTCTAGGCATACTTACAGTTTCCTTTCCAGAGATTCAATAACATACTGGACTCTACCCGATGGAACAGAAGTAGTAATATATGCCTATGCAAACCATGTTGATATTATTAAGGCTGATGATGGTGGAATTGTTTCTCAGGCGGAATTCTTTTCAGTAGTCAGAAATGTGAATGCCATGGATAACGGTGTACAGGTAATATGCCAGGATGGCAAAATCGGTTATATATGGTTTGAAAATATGCTGAGATGGTTTTATGAGAAACAGCTCAAGGAAGGCGTAAACGACTGTAAGAAAAACAGTTATTATTACTGGGTTTTGGATAATAATGATGTATTAACCAGGTATTCAGTAATTGCTGCTGATCCATCATGGATAGACATACCAATTGAGAACAGAGAAGAATCATATACGTCAGGGGATTATATTATCAACGATGATGGTTTTGTCATGTTCTCTTCATATGATCTTAAAGTCATATGCGGTAATAAGGACGGATTAAGAACATTATATCTGCCAACCGTATCGGTAGAAGATAGCTATGGTTATAGTACATATCGTAGGTATTCTCTGAAAGCACTTGAAGGAAATCAGCGGCTGTTCAGCTGGACCTTTGATGACTCTCATGGTGTTCTATATCTGGATATTCTTACTGGTGAATTCAGAGAAGTAACCTGTGATACAGAGCTTAGAGAAAGAGATATCTTCAGAAAGGAAAACGGAGACGGATGGTATCTGCTGGCGATAAAACAGGAGAGTTTCCTGGATGACGTTGAACTTCATTTCCTGGAACTGGATGATGAAATGAATATAAAGAGGGAAATGACTTTTGAAGACAAGGTTAGCGATTCCTACTATGATATTCATTCGTTCTATGACGGTAACGGAAAACTGTACATTCATTATGAAGACACGGACAAAACATATCAGCTGGATATCAATTCTCTTACTGTAAAAGAATTACCGGATGACATTTCTGAAGCTCTTAACGAGAGTGTTGACAACTTTTATTTAGAGGAAAACGTATATTTCGACACAAATAGAGACCATATTATCATTCGTAAAGATGAAAGCACGTTATTGATATATAAAAATGCCGTTGATCTAGTTAAAACACTTGATGCCACTTCCTCGGCTATAGTTTCAGTATGGTTTTCTTCAGATAATCAGTACATGTTTACTTTGGAAACAGATGCAAACCTGAGAAGGTATTCTACTGATGATTGGTCATTGCTCAGCTGCAAGTCTCTGCACTCAATAGACAATATCAGCATTTATGAGGATATAATGTGGCAGGATACAGATAAGGACTTTTTCTGCCTGAATGTAGGGGACTGCATGCACCTGATTGACAAGAAGGAATATGATGTTCTTGATGTTATGTCTTATTGTTACGGATACATGGAAAAAGAGGACTTCTTCTTATGCAGGGAGGGTTCATACGATTTCGGTGGATTCCCGAGACATACAACAGAATCCCTTATTGAATATGGAAAAGAGATCCTGAACGGGTGGGAACTCAGCAGTGAGCAGAAATATGAATATGGGTTGGATTAAGATTTTAAATAAATATAGGTGGTGGAACGTATGAGACTGATAGGAATAGTGTTAACGGTAATATCATTCATTGTCTTCTGTTTTGGACTGAAGGAATTCTTTTCCAGGAAACAGAGAACAACTAAGAAACTGTTGGTTCTGACAGTATCGGTAATAATTGCCATTCTTTTACTGGAGGTATGCAGCCGGATCACATCAAGTGAAACAGGACTGTCGACCTTGTTGATAAACATAATGCAGGTTTTCAGCCTTGATGCTGATTATTCACGGGCCATGAATCCTGATGCTCTGTTTTCTTCAGACCGGCTTAACAGCCTTGTCAAAGTTTACAGAATAGTAATCTATACCTTGGCACCTGTCATCGGTGGAGCTTTGTTATATGATGTTCTGGCCGGCATATCTCCGGAACTTAAGCTCATGTTTGTAAAGAACAGAAAACAGTATGTATTTTCACAGTTAAATGAGAAGTCACTTACGCTGGCCAAAAGTATTACCGAACATCCTGAATGGTTCCCTAAACCGGTAATTGTCTTTACTGACTGTAACAGTGAAGATGAAAAAGCTCAGGAGCTGTTAAGCGAAGCCAAGTTAATAAAGGCGATCTGTTTGGAAGACGGACTGACAAATAACACCACTATTCAAAATGCCGCTGACTCCAGTATCTTTTTAATCAGAGACGAAGACGGCGGAGACTTTGATGATACTCGTAACCTCAATGAGCTGCAGCAGGTATTATCTGCTGAATACAATAATTCAATTACCGAACGCAGCATATTCATCTTTACAAACCATGCTGATACGGTTGAAAACATCCGTGTAGTCAAGAGATCCAGAGATAAAGAGAACGGAGATGAACTGGCCTCTAAGATAAAACTGCATGTCATACGTGACTATGCTCATGCGGCCAATAACCTGTTAAGCCATCACTCTCCTTTGAAGACTTTGAATTATGAAGACAGGGAACCGTTAAGATTCCTGATTGTCGGAAATACACTGTTCTCTAAGGAAATATTCAAGACGATTTTCAGCCAGTGTCAGATTCTTGATCACCCGCTGGAAATTGCGGTAGCATATTCATCTGAAAAAGAAGAAGAGAAAACAGAATTTGAGATTTACCTGAACAGTCTGAACTCGGAAATACTGGAAAGCTGCAGTGAAAAATCAGAAGTTCTTAGACAGTACTGTAACTCTGATGTTTTCTCTGAACCTTATGCCAGACTGGCGTTTATTGAAGAAGATCTGACTGGTATGAATCCGAAGGATCTCCTGACCGAAAATAGAGTCTTTAAGTATGGCTCAAATAACAGTTTCCAGCTGAAAGATTTCAATTATTTCATTGTTGCGGGTGATGACGACGCATTCAACATAGAACTGGCGGATCGGTTACGCAGGGAACTGAAGTATTTAAGCCTTAACCGGGAAAACAGAAAACAGGTTATAGCAACCTACATTAAGGACAGCAGTTTCAGTGATGTTCAGACGATGAGAGAAAATGAATGGAATTCAGCAAACAAGAATCTGGAAATGGTTCATTTCGGCAGTATCGAGGATCGTTTCAGTGTAACAGGGGTCTTTACCGATAAAGCTATAGTACTTCTGGATAATTATCAGGATCAGGACCGGAAGCATTATCTTCCTGCCTTTGATGCGACCAAGGATGATATCTACAACGAGTGGTCCAACATCTCCCGTGAATATCATCTGCCGTCAAAGATGTTCTCAGCAGGCTGCTGGGAAGAGAATGAATCTGTTGAAGCATCCCTTAAGAACAAGCTTAAATACTGTGAAGCCATAGAGAATAATAAGGAGCTCTTTGATGCTCTGACCTGGCTGGAACACAGAAGATGGAACGCCTTCATCAGAATGCAGGGATTCAGACAGCCTGAAAACCTGAATACTGTACTGGAAGCTGTAGAAGTTTCTAATGGTAACTGGAACAGCATTAAGGAAAGATTGAGTTCGTTCATTAATTTCAAGGAAAAGGGAGTAGGTCATCTAGAGCTAGATGAACGGTTAGGAATCATTGATAAACTGCAATCAGCAGTAAACAGCATCAATAATGAAACACTGCAGAAAGGCATAGATGATCTGCGTGAAGCCGTTATCAGAAAGAATGAAGCGGCTGCTCTGGTTCCTTATGAGCATAAGGACGTGCAGATCCGTCTGCATTCCTGTCTGGTTGAAAGTGACAAAAATGAAAATCCTCAGCAGAAAAAAGACATGTTATCGCTGATTGATGACCTGCGTAATCTGGTAGCTGGCATTAATAAAACGGATTATTCACCACTGGTTGATTCACTGGAAGAACGGGTAAAGATAAATGGGCACAGTGAATTATTAAAGTATGTTGATGACATCAGAAAAGCTGTTGTTAAAAAGGAAGAACCAAAGAAAAAGAAAAACAGACCTGAAGTATACCGGCATAAACAGCCGGCTCATACAAACCCGAGACCTTGTGTTATAAAGGATTATGACTGTCCGGATGGCTATAACTATCCTGATCTTTCCATGCAGGAAACCTATCTGTATCTGAAGAAAGAACTGCCTCAGGCCGAAGACTTCAAAAAGCAATGGGATAAATTGTTAAAAACAGATAACCTGAAAACAGAACTGGCCAAATGTGCCAACTTGGACCATGTGAACCGTTATTACGCTGATCTGGTGAGGGATAACATTAAGTAGTTAAGAGGATTAGTATTTTCATGTCAGAGAAGCTGTTTTTAAAGACTAAACCCCGGACAGTGAATCCGGGAAGAAAGGCAAAGGTATATTTCTGCTGTTATCCAGGTGACTTTGACAGGTTATTTGAGCCTGTCAGCAACGAGATCCTGTCTTATCAGCCGAACGCTGTGATATATTACTATGATCCTAAGGAAGGAATTCCAGACAAAGAAGAGCTGTATTTCACTCTGTCAGAAATGCAGCTTGTTGTCGTTGCGGTTACTTCTGATTTTATTGAAAAAAACAACAGTGCCAGGAATGTTGAATTCAGGTATGCGGTTGACAATCACATACCTGTTCTGCCTCTTCTTCAGGAAGAAAACATCGGAAAGAGATTCAATGAGATATGCGGTTCTCTGCAGTATCTCGACAGGAATTCTTCAAAAACAGATGTAACAGCGGTTTCATATGAGGAAAAGCTGAAAAGATATCTTGATTCCGTACTGCTCAGTGATGAAATGATAAAAAAGATCCAGAAAGCATTTGACACATTTGTTTTCCTGTCCTATCGAAAGAAAGACAGAGAATACGCAAAACAGATCATGAGCAATATTCATAAAGCTGATTTTATGAGAGATGTGGCAATCTGGTACGATGAGTTTCTTACTCCCGGTGAAAACTTCAATAATGAAATCCTGGAATATATCATTAAAAGCAGCCTCATGGCATTGGTGGTAACCCCGAGTCTTAATGAAAAATCCGGAAACAGAGAAAACTACATTAAGGAAAAGGAATACCCTGCAGCGTTACAGAATAATAAGCCGGTATTACCTATTGAAGCAATTGAAACTGACAGAGAAACACTCAGGGAAAGATTTGACGGAATCGAGGATCCGGTTAAGGCTGAAGATTATGCGGAACTGGACAGAAGGCTTAAGAAACAGCTTTTTTCCAAAGGAGTAAAACAGAATAACGCTCCGGGTCATCAATATCTTATCGGTCTGGCATATCTGTCCGGAATCTATGTGGAAGTTAATAAGAAAAAGGCTTTAAATCTCATTACCATGGCCGCTGAAGCAAAAGTACCGGAAGCTGTTAAGAAGCTTGCGGAAATTTACCGGAACGGAGAAGGTGTCAGAAGGGATATCAGTACGGCCATTAAATGGCAGAGTGAATACGTAGAGATGCTTAAAGCGTCATACACGGAAAAGAAGACTCTGATAACACTGAAAGAGCTAATAGAGAATCTGAACATACTTGGTGACTACGTGAGACAGAGCGGACAGTATTCTCATGCGAAAGAGATATATAATGAAATGTCGACATATGGACAGATATTTGATCAGTCATACGGCAGAGGAAAAACCTACATCGCTTCCGGTTATCATCGGATAGGCAGTATCTGTTATCTGGAAGGTAACTATATAGAAGCCAGGGAATGGTTGGAGAAAAGCCTGGCTATAGATGAAGCCGTGCTGAGAGCGACATCATCAACCGATGCTCTGAATAATGTCGGGTCAGATTACGGTCAGCTGGGTTTAATCTGTTATAGTGAGGGAAATCTGAACGATGCCGAAGACTATTATTCAAGGTATATACAGATTGAGGAGAAAGTGGTCAAATCAACCAATCAGCTGTATTCCATCCTTAATCTGATCGATGCTGATATAAATCTGGGTGGAATCTATTTGGCTGCTCATCAGCCTCAGAAGGCAAGAGAGCAGTACGAAAAGGCACTTAACGAAACACTGAATCTGATTAACAGTAACAGAAAGGTTGAGTGCCGAAATCTGCTGGCAGCAATATATCTGAATACAGGAAAAGTATATTATGAAGAAGGCAATCTGACTGATGCCAAAGACTGTTTTATAAAAAGCAGGGATATCCGGGAACAACTGGTTCAGGACGTCAGTACGATTGGAAACAGGAAAATACTGGACAGTATTTACAACAGCCTGGGAATCACGTACTTGAAAGAAGGAAACACATCATATGCCATAGCGATGCTGGAAAAGTGTATCTCCATAGATAGTACCCTGATGAAAGAAATCGAGGATTATGAGTCTAAGACAAATTATATTAAAAGATGTGTGAATCTGGGAAATATATATTATGAAGCCAAGGATTATCAGAATGCCCATAAATGGTATCAGGAAGGACTGAATACCGTTAATAGACTGAGTAATGGTACTGTTAATCAAGATGACATGAAAATGCTGACAGCCAGCATATACTGTGCCATGGGTGATGTATGTACCAAAGAAGGTTTTTACATGAACGCAAAAGGCTTCTATGTTAAGAGCCTTGCTATCCGTAAAGAGCTGGAAGAAAAAACACATTCACTGAACGCAAAGGAAGATCTGGCTATTTCGTATTATGCCTTGGGCGTTTTCCCTGGTTTGTTAACAACAGAAAGAAAAGAGTATCTGCAAAAGTACAAATCAGTACTCGGCTATATGTTTAGTGTTACAAAACAACCAAAATACATAGAACGAATAAACCGCACCGATAAAATGATTCAGATAATAGATGAACAGATCGCAAAAGAGGGATACTCTGAACAAAAAGAATCTCCAGCAACAGAAACCCCTAAGTATACAGACAAACCGAAGAACAAGAAGTTTTCAAGTTCATCTGCAGAAAAGTACTTTAATGAAGCTGAAGAAAAGATCAACGGTAAAAACGAAGAAAACAGTGTCAAACCAATTTATATAGTTCTGTTATTTGTGATACTGATAATATTGTTCATAATTGTTTTCTAAAGTATAAAAACAGGCGTATTGTATGGTATACCTGTTTTTACTGTTCTCTACAACTCAGAAAGGAAACAGAAGGTTTGTCAAAAAACGTTTTCTAGGTTATTATAAAAGAGACATTCATAGACAAAATTATGTATTTATGTCTATTAGTTGAAACAGAAAATAGAAAGGGAGCATGGGAAATATGGATATTTCTAAGAAACTGAAACAACTAATGAAGGTTTTATTAGTTGTTTTTATGTCGTTAACCGTAATTGTTCCTGATGGTTTGGCTAAGGCTGAAACACACTATTTGTCTACCAACAAGTCTTCATATTCTTATGGAGAAGAAGTACTGGTAACTGTAAGTGCGGACTACGACATACCTTCAGGTGCATGGGTTGGATTATACAGAGGGGAAATTAGCGGTGCATCATCTAGTTGGTATTACCGGACTCATGAAGCAACTAATATACTTTCTACCAACGTACAGCATCAGCATAAGATTAACCGGGGAGGGAAATTCTATGTTGTATTGTTTGATAATGACGGTGAAGTAGATCATATTGAAATTGAAATTGAAGGGAATCCTAATGGATATTTAAGCACTAATAAAGAGGTATATGCGCCAGGAGAACCTATTTATGTCACATTAAGCGAAGACTACCAATATGATGGTTATGTTTGGATTGCCATGTTTTCACAGTATGAAACACCAGGTACTCCAGAGTTGGCTTCATATAGATATCTTGAGACTGATTCTCACGATTTATATTCAGAGAATAATATCCTCGATGGTATTTCACAGGGAAGAGACCCTGGTACAGGGAAATTTGATATTTTCTTAATGTACCATACTGGCGGAAATGATTATTACAATGTTGTTGAGATAAAGACAATATCAATTGAATCCCCAGTAGAGACTAACTATATTCGTACTGATAAAGATGAGTATACAGTTGGTGAACCTATCCTTGTTACTGCTGCTACAGATACTGGCGGATGGGTTTCATTATTAAAAGAAAGCGACAGAGTCGATGCACAGTCATTTTATTGGTATTATCCTGACGGATCAGAAGTTAACATTTTCAATGCAGCATCAGTCGGTGGCAAATGTAACGAAAGATTAGGAGTTGTTTCTGCTGAAACCCTTCCTCCAGGAGATTATAAGGTAGCAATAATTTACGAAGGAGTTAACGGTGCTTATACATATGCAACAACACCGAAGACTTTTACTGTTAAATCAGATACTCCTATTTCTCTGCGGCTTGATTACAGTAATGCACTGACAAATCCGGAAGATAATGGTAAGCAGAGAACATTTAAATATGGTCAGGAATTAACACTTACTTATAGTTCAGCTTCTGTTGTAAATGGTGCCTGGATTGGGTTGTATTCATATAGCGCAGTCATTCCAGACGATGATCCAATTGAAAGGATTCCGCTAAAAGACTTTGCAAGTCCTGTAAATTACTATGACGATACAGAAAATGACTTCCTTGCACCTGGACGCTATAAATTCGTATTATTCAAGGATAACGATTCAGAATATGGCTATGATATTGAAACTAATACGGAGACAGAATTACCATGTATTCAGTCCTTCTTTGTAGCTGAAACTTACGACGATACAAATACGAACGTTATCTGGAATTTTGATGCAGAAACAGAAACAGCCACAATTACATTCAAGCGTGTAGATGACGCTACTAAGACAAAGACTTTTGATGCTGTTGTCGGAGAAAAAACAACTGAAACAGCTCCAACGTGTACAGC
Source organism: Erysipelotrichaceae bacterium (assembly GCA_017405785.1). GTDB lineage: Bacteria > Bacillota_I > Bacilli_A > Erysipelotrichales > Erysipelotrichaceae > RUG521. The sequence goes on along the minus strand of JAFQZR010000006.1, from coordinate 12,735 downwards.
AACCGGATTAGATAAATATCCATTATCATTCGCGTTTACAGAAGAAAACACGCTGGTCACTGTTAATGGTTTCACGTCATTTAACAAGGTTGAAGAAGTAGTAACACCAGCAGCAGGCCACAAATGGTCAGAGTGGGAATATACATCTACAACACATCAGAAGAGAACTTGTACAGTATGTGGAAATGTAGAAGAAAGAGATGTTGAACCTCACGATCATGCAATGGTGCATCACGATGCAGTTGATGTAACATGTACAACAGATGGTAATATTGAATACTATCAGTGTACTGTTTGCGGTTTCTATTTCTCAGATGCTGCAGGCGAACATGAAATCAATGCAGAAGACGTTGTTATTAAAGCACAAGGCCACAAATACGGAAATTATATTTGTGAAAATGATACACATCACAAAGAGTGCTCAGTATGCGGCGACATTATTGATGCCGGTGATTGTACATATCAGGTTGTAGTTAATGGTAATGATGTTACTAAGACATGTACAGTTTGTGGTAATGTAGTTGAAACACACATTATTTCTACAGATAAAGAAGTTTATGGTTATGAAGACCCATTATATGTTACAATCAGCGAATATGATTGCGACACAGGATATGTATGGGTTGCAATGTATCCAAAGGGTGCAACTCCTGCTGGATCAAATCCGTCAATGTACTGGTATGATAACAGCATTGATTTGACTAAGCCGGTTGATATCAGAAGTACTGATAATTCCAGCGGAAGGATTCCAGATTATACTGAAGGCGGAGAATATGACATTGTATTAATGTATCTGACCGGAACCGACAACTACTATAATGTTGTTGCAAGAAAGACAGTTACAATTAATCCAAGTGCCATAGTTTCTTCACTGAGACTGGACAAAGGAGAAGTTGGACAGTGGGTTGACTATAAATACAATGAACCTATCATGGTGACTGCGGTCAGCCCTAACCCTAATGCATCGATAAGATTATGTGATGCCGATGAGAAAGCACCATATCACCAGAAGCTAACGAAATGGTATATTGATGTCCCATTATCAGAAATATCAGGACCTATTGATATTCTGGATTTAGCAATTAAAGAAGGTGTTGCAAAACCCGAGGCAGGTAAAAAGTATAGAGTATATCTGATTGAGCCAATGGAAAAAGGCGACACTAATACGAACTTAGGCATTCAGGGTAAGTTTAATTTATTACTGACTTATTATGACGATGCTGAACACATCGTATGGAATTTAGACGATGACCACACAACAGCAACCGTAAAGTTAACACGTTACGATGATGATACCAAGACAACGACATATGATGCAGTTGTTGGTAATAAAACTGAAAAAACTGCTCCTACATGTACAAAAACCGGTATTGATACATATCCTTTGTCATTTACGGTAAATAGTGTTGAAGGAATAGCTACGGTAAATGGTGTTGAAGTATTAAGCACAACTGTTGATGTTGAAACAGCAGCTTTAGGACATGACTGGACTACATGGTCATATACAACACAGACACATCAGAAGAGAACATGTCAGAGGTGTGGCGAAGTAGAAGAAAGAGATGTTGAGCCGCATGATCACAAGCTTGTACATCATGAAGCGGTTGAACGGACATGTACAAGTGCAGGAACAATTGAATACTGGCAGTGTAGTGTTTGTGGTTTCTATTTCTCAGACGCAAACGGAGAACACGAAATTGATGAACAGGATACAATAGTTGCTGCTTTAGGACATGATTATAGTAAGACATGGACCTTTGATGAAGAAAAGCATGAGCATTACAAAGAATGCTCACGTTGTAAAGATAGAATAAGCGAAGCATGCACATTCGAAAATATGGGTATTGTTGGTGGTTCAATAGTGCATACATGTGAAGTTTGCAATGGCAGTTACGAAGACAAGTTCTTCTGGGTAGATAAGACTGAGTTTAAACAGTTTGAACCTATCATTTGTCACGTTGATTTAAGTGTTATTGCTGATTATGCAGGATTAGATCCAAATAATGCATGGGTTGGCATGTATGGTGCAGGTACAGCACCTGCTGCTGATATTTCTGTTAGATGGCACTATGTCAAGAACATGGGTACACCTGAAGAAGGATTAGACATGCTGACAAAGATCTATGGTCCAGAAGAAGGCGGATCAGGTACGACAAATGGATACGACTGGTTATTGAATCAGGCTGGTAATCTGGAGCTGTATTTACTGGCTGATGGCGGATATGATAAGAGAGTCGCTCATCTGACTATTACACTGACCGAAGAAACACTTGCCTGTGGTGATATTGCATTCGAATTTGATGGAAAAGATCCTGCAGAGGAAGAAAAGTTCGAATACACTGTTCCATTAAAAAAGGATGTTCAGTTCAAAGCTACTGTTGATGGAGATCCATATGGAGCATGGTTTGGTATCTATGAAGGTGAATATGAAAAAGAGTATAATTTCTCTTCATTAACAGCCAATAAGTTCTGGTATCTCAGAGATGTTGATGGTGCTGTATCAGTTAATGACTACATCAGCAAGCCTGGCAAGTACACAATGGTTGTATATGCTACAGGCGGATATGAAGATATGAGAGAATTCTTCTGGGTTGAAGTAACTAAGGAGATTGCAAAAGAAGAAGTAACAATTGAACCTACTTGTACTGAAGCAGGCAGTAAGCTCATTACATATACTGATGGAACAACTGAAAACGTTCCAATTCCGGCATTAGGACATGACTGGGGTGAATGGGTATATGACGGCGAAGAAGCCAAGACTCATACACGTACATGTAAGAACGATCCAAGCCATACAGAAACCGTCAACTGCGAATTCGATGAAGGTGTAGTTGATGGTGATGTCACTACTTACACATGTAAGGAATGCGGTGGCCAGTATACTTATACACGGGTTGCTTCTGACGCTCCTCTGTTCAGAGCATCCGGTGATAACAGATACTTAACTGCCTTAACTGCAGCTGATGTCTTCATGGAAAAGACTCATAAGAGTGAACTTGATACAGTAGTATTAGCATGCGGGTCTAACTTCGCAGATGCCTTAGCAGGTTCATACCTGGCAGCTGTTAAGAATGCTCCGATCATCTTAATTGATGATAATAACAAGGCTGCTACAGTAGAGAAATACCTGAAAGAACATGTTGCCAAGGGCGGATTGATCTACATCCTCGGCGGTGACAAGGCAGTTGCTCCTAAGTTCGAAAGCGATCTGAAGAAGGCAGGATTCACAGTCAAGAGACTTGCCGGTTCTAACAGATACGGCACTAACCTCGAGATCCTGAAAGAAGCAGGAATCCAGGGTAATGCTATCCTCGTATCAACAGGAACTAACTTCGCAGACAGCTTAAGTGCTTCAGCATCAGGCTTACCTGTTCTGTTAGTCAAGGATAAGCTGACCGCTGAACAGAAAGACTTCTTAAGCAATTACAACGACAAGAAGATCTACATCTTAGGCGGAACCAACGCTGTTAACAAGACTGTTGAAGGTGAACTGGGCGAATATGGCACAATCAAGCGTCTCAACGGTGCTAACAGATATGAAACTTCAGTTAAGATTGCTGAAGAGTTCTTAAAGGATGCTGATACCTTAGTAATCGCTGTTGGCGATAACTTCCCTGACGGCTTATGCGGTGGCGCTCTGGCATACCAGATCGGTGCACCTGTAATCCTGGTCAAGGACGGCAGAGCTGACTATGCTAAGAAGCTTGTTGAAAAGAAGCACATCGAAAAGGGTGTTGTACTTGGCGGTACAAACGCTCTGAAAGATACGCTGATCAACGAAATCTTCGGACGTGATCCTAAGACTCCTGTCGAAGTATACGTAAAGAAGTAAGCATTACAAAGCATTAATAAAAGAATTGGGGCCCATCGGAAGATGGGCCCTGGTTGTCTTATTTTAATATTTTTTTTATAATATATTTACTGGAAGCGGATTATTCGCAGGATGATCCATGAGTTTTTAAAGGAGAAATCTATATGAAAGTACAATTAAGAAACGTCTTCATTGCAGCGCTGGCTGTTTTTAGTTGCGTTGTTCTTTCATTCGGCAGCTTGCAGGGAACGCAGGCTAACGACATTGAACAGTATGCAGTAGAAACGGCTGAAGCAAGCATAACCCATAAGATGTCCGGTGTTATAGACACTGCTTATGGCAAGACCAGTGCCGGTGACGAGGTCACCATCAGAACATTCAACACTTCACGGGATAAGGATGTCGGCATGAAGGTCAGCGTTTCCAAGAGCAAGGTCACCATTGAAGTAAATGACCTTGGCGGAAGCGGAACAGCTAACATTTACAGCTATGACCCGAATGACTATCATCCAAAAGATACAATGAAGGGCTTAAGTACAGGTAATGGCTACAGTGCAACTGATATCGGTGAATACAAGTGCGGTTCAGTCGCTACATATGAATTCAACCGTTATGTACACGGCAGCGGTTATGATAACCTGTACCGTAAGTTCTATCTGGTAAAAGACGGCAATATCATTGCGGGTCCTGTATATGCATCAGAGATTGAATCATACAGAGATATTAAGCCTTTTGAGACAAACACCAAGAAAGGCCTTATCTGCGAGGACTTCTCAACTATAAATACTGCCAAGGAGATGGGCATCGGCAGAACAGTCATCAACTGTGACCTGGGAACCTTGATTCTGGCAAACGAAGATGCCAACGGTAATCCAATCGATAACAGTAAGAGAGCAAATACTGTTACATTTGAATCCAACGGTGAAATCTTCTACTTTGATACTCAGACAATTGGTCTGCAGGACCAGCTGACTATTCCTTTCTCACAGGCTGGAATTAACGTTACATTCGTATGTATCGTATGGCAGCAGACAACTGTAGGTAATAAGGAGTATCCTGAAGCCTTAAGATATGATACCAAGGGTACTGATACAGTAACTTTAGGTGTTAATACTTCTAACCGGTTAGGTGCCAAGTATGTCATCGCCTGCATGGAATTCCTGGCTGACAGATATTCAAAATCAGCTGATTCCGGCCTGGTAGACCGCTGGGTAATAGCTAACGAAATTGACTATGCTTATGACTGGTTCCTGATTCAGTCAAGAGCAAAGGGGTCTGATGGCAAGTTCCACAAGTATGATTTTAACATATTCATGGAAGAATTTGCCCGTTACTTCAGACTCTCCAATGCAGCAGTTCAGAAGTATAACAAAAACAACCAAGTTTACATTTCATTAACTCATAACTGGGCAGAAAGCTGTCTGGAATCATATGGTGAGAACCCTAATACTTCCAAGAGATTCTTCGCCTGGGCACCTCTTGATATCCTTGAATGGATGAAGAAGTATGACGCACCACGCGGCGATTTCAACTGGGGTATCACAGTTCACCCATATCCAATTGGCACTACTTCCAGCAACCCTTGTGTTACCGACTTACATGCTGACAGACTGAATGCCAACTGGAAGTCCATTAACGGTAACTACAAGACATCTCCTTGGATCACAGCCGCTAACCTTGAATTATATCAGCAGTACTTCGATTTAGCTGAAAACAAATATAAGGGAACAGAAATGCGTAATGTCATTCTTACCGAAACAAGTATCTGTAACAAGGTACAGGGTACGGTAAGTGATGAAGAATATCAGGAGTCAATCAATGAACAGGCAGCTACCATCGCCATGTACTATTACAGAGCAGCCATGCTGCCGTGCATTGATGAGGTAGACTACTTCGAAGAAAACGACCAGCCAGGTTCATATGCCTTAGGTCTGATCGCCCATGACGGAACCAAGAAGCCATCCTGGACTATCTGGAAATACATTGACACTGAACTGAGCTTTGAGTACGCAAATAAATATCTGAAGTACATCTGCGAAGAACAGTTTGCGAATGCTACAAGCTACAGAGAGTTCATGGATGTTGTTACAAATGAATCACACTTCAACTGGGATGCATACTGGGATCCTGCCAAGATCATGACCAGACCTCTGGATGATGGCGAGGAGCTAACAGCTGCTATCCGGACTGATAAGGATTCATATGCTGGCGGAGAAGCCATCCTGGTAACTGCCAGCGGCAGAAACGGCAACAGAGTCGGTCTGTTCAAGAAGTCAGATGACGTCAATGAAGTCGAACCTATCTATTCATATACAATTGGCTTATCCACCAATGGTGTAACTCCGGCTAACGGTGCACAGTGCGATATACTGGCTTACGGTGATATCGCTGCCAGCCGTACAAATGATAAGAACCTGCCTGCCGGTGATTATAAAGTTGTATTACTGAATGGTAAAAACGACAAGGTCAAGGAGATCAAGATCACTTCTGCCAACAACTATGGCAGCTCAGATTACTCCATCAAACTCAGCAAGACAACATATGCCTATAAGGAACCGGTATTTGTCAGTGCGACAGGTCCGGATAACGGAAGCTGGGTCGGCATTTATGAAGCTGATCAGACTCCGGGAAACATCACATCCATTTTCTGGTATTACGTAAATGACGGAACCCATATTTCAGGTAAGCCTTATGCATTACAGAACCAGCATTGGGAAAGAGAAAGCCTGCATCCGGGTGATTATAAGGTAATTTTGTTCAAGGACGGCGGTTATACTGCTGTTGAGACAGTTTACATCACGATCGAAGAAGGTGCCGTACAGGGTCTTCAGAGCATCAAGTACACTCTTAACAATGCAACTGATGGCTTCGCCAACGGTATCGTTTCCGTTAACAGAGGCAAGTCTGATGCTTCAGACTGCGTCATGTACTGGGCTGATGCCAATGGCGACAAGCTGGAAGGCTATGATTCATTACAGATGTTCAAGCTTACCGGTACGGTAACTGACCATAAGATGGTAACTCATACCATCATTCCGGAAGGCGCTAAGAAGCTTATCGCCTATGGTTCAAACGGCAGTGCCTTATCAGATGATTATGTCAGTGTTGACTTACCGGCTAACTGCACATACACAATCGAAGAACCAATCATTGAATTCCAGATCATGAGTGACGTTCACTTAACAACTCCTGAGGGAGCAACCGGTGAAGTTACTCTGTCAAATACTCACTTCAAGATGATCCTTGAAGACATCAAGGCCAACAGCCCTAACAGCCAGGGTATCTTCATCAACGGCGACATTGCGAATACCGGCAGTGAAGATGAATTCAAGATGATGTATAACCTGTACATCGAAGCTGTAAATGCCGGTAACGGAAACCTGCCTAAGATCCACATGGCAACAGGTAACCACGACTGGTTAAAGGGCAACCCTAACAAGCGGTTCCAGAGATATGTCAAGATATTCAACGATACCATCGAGCAGCCGGAAAACATCTACTATGATGAAGTTGTTGCCGGATATCACTTTGTATATCTGGGCCAGGAAGGTCCGGGCTTACACGCCAACCCTTCACAGGAACAGCTTGACTGGTTTGATTCAGTAATGGCTAAGTGCACGGAAGAAGATCCGGATAAGCCGGTATTCGTATTCCTGCACCAGTCATTCTATAACACCGTATCAGGTTCACTGCCTGGTGAAAACTGGAACGGTATCGATGATGAAGGCAGACTGCTGAACATCATGCAGAAGTATGACCAGATCATATTCTTCAATGGTCACAGCCACTGGCACATGGATTCCAACAGTAACATGTATCCGGGTAATGAGAATCACCCTGTAGCACTGAACACCGCAGCAGGAAGCTATCTGTGGAACGGCTACGATGTACTCTCCGGTGTATATAAGGAAGGTTCCCAGGGTTACTATGTAAGAGTCTATGATGACAAGATCATCTTCATGGGCCGTAACTTCGATAAGGGCAACTGGATCCCATCAGCCATCTATGTAGTCCAGAAGGCTACACCAATAGCTGCATCCAGAGACATTTCACTGTTACTGAACGGTGAAAGCCAGAACATCTATGGCAATGCCAGCGACGGAACTACAGATGTTGAGTATGTATCCAACGATACTAAGGTCGTCATTATCAAGGAAGACGGCACACTGGTACCTATGTCAGTAGGTTCAACTGAAATCGTCGCAACTGCACCGGCAACTGATACAACAGTTGTTGCCAGAAGTAAGTTCAAGGTTTCAGTTCTGAACTCCAACCTGTTCCGTATCTTCGGTACTAACAGATATAAGACATCATTACGGCTATCAGATGCCTATAAGGCAGAACTCGAAAAGACCAAGTTTGACAATGTCATCGTTGCCAGCGGTGTCAACTTCGCTGATGCTTTAGCCGGTTCATATCTGGCAGCTAAGACAAGTTCTCCGATCCTGATCGTCAACGATGCCAACATTGACAGCGTTACAGCTTACATCAAGGAGAACGTCCATAAGGGCGGTACGGTTTATATCCTCGGTGGTACACGGGCTGTAAGTTCCAAGATGGAAAACGGCTTAGGCAGCTATACTGTCAAGAGACTGGCCGGCAGTAACAGATACGCTACTAACCTGCTGATTCTTGATGAAGCCGATGTCTGGGAAGACGATATCCTGATCTGTACCGGTGCTAACTTCGCCGACAGCTTAAGTGCATCAGCATCAGGCAAGGCAATCCTGCTGGTTAAGGATAAGCTGACTGAAGACCAGCTGACATTCATTAAGGGCCACAGAAAGAACAAATACTATATCCTCGGTGGTGACAAAGCTGTAACAGCAGCTGTTGAGAAAGAAATCAACGCAATCGTCAAGACTGAGCGTATAGCAGGTGCAAGCAGATATGAAACATCTACTCTGATTGCTGAAAAGTTCTTCGAGAATCCTGATACTGCAGTATTTGCATATGCTCAGAACTTCCCTGACGGATTATGCGCAGGTCCTCTGGCTTATGAACTGAAGGCTCCTGTCATCCTGACAGCATCAGGCAGAACAGAAGCAGCAGAAAAGTATGTCCAGAACGCTAAGATCACTAAGGGTGTTGTCTGCGGCGGTGCCGGATTGATTGCCAACAGCGACATCAGAAAGATCTATGATCTGGATGATAAGATGACTGTAACTGACTGGAGTCAGGGCAAGATATTCGAATAATCAATAAACAGAACAAAAACATGGTACAGCTGATGCTGTACCATGTTTTTCTGTGGTTATTTCTACACTCTCTTGTCTTATTTCTTCGAAAACAGTTTTGCGAACAGGCCTTTCTTTTCTTTCTTCTCCTCAGTAGTTTTGGTAACAGGGGCAGTTTCTTTCTTTTCAAAGAAATTGGCTGGAATAAAGTTAATCTGGAAATTGTCATACAGGCTTTCCAGTTCCATCATCTTCCTTCTGAAAGATTTATAGTCTTCTCCATGGGCATCCGTCTGGATGTAGTACTGCATTATCTCATCCTCACAGTGCTTATAGATTCCGTTCTGATAGAGCCCTTCCAGACCTCCCTGGATACATAGAGCGATAGAGTTTATGAATGTCTGATTGAATTTCACTCCTATCATATGGGCGATATCTCCGCTTTTAAGCCTTAATGGTTGTGATGAAGTAATAAAACTGTTATAGGCGAGGCTTTTAGCGATTGAAGATTTAACTGTTATGCGTTCCTCAGGATCTTCAGAGTGAACTCTTTCCTGCACATCCAGAGGCAATTGACTGAAGATGCCGTTGTTATGCATTTCATTGATTGCTCCATCCATAATCATAATCAATCGCATGACTCTGTCTTTATCATCTTTTATTCTGTCATAAAGCAGCTGTACGTATTTTTCCATAATCTCTCCTTGTTATTTTTATTTACTTATTCTTTTTAAATAATCCAAATATGCCGGTTTTTTGGGTTTCTATTCCCAGTCTGTGCTTCAAAGAATTAATAAACTTAAGGGCACTTTTAGTATCCTTATGCTTTTCACCGTATACCGCTATCATTAACGGATAATTGTATTCCCGTGTTTTTAATGCTTCCTGAGGATTATCAAGTAAATCATAGATCTGAGCTATTTCCTGCAGAATAGTAACGGTTTTCCAGTGTTTTTCACCATAAAGATTGAGGCAGATTGAATAAGCATACTGGGCTTGTTTTAGCGCTTCATCAAATCTTCTCAAATGATACAGTGCTTCGGTAATGAAAAAAGCATACGCTACAGACCAATCACTGTTGAGGCCGTACATTTTAATACAGGTTTCTAATCCCCTAGGACCATATTTAACAACTTCTTCATAGCATCCTGCATCCAGATAATGTTGTACAGCCTGCATATAGTATTTTGCGGTTGTTTCATTTTCTGTGCCAAGCTCTTTTACAGTTGTTTCCCATAAATTATAGCAGTACTCAGCCAGTTTTTTTGTATAATAATCTTTCATACTTCCAGATCCATCATATGCCATTTTAAATACTCCATACTACTACATAAATTATATCATATCGAACAAAAACGAAAAAAGACTTATATGTATGATCAGACATATAAGTTCTAAAAAGATCAGTAATCTTTAAGGGATTTCAGTATCATCTGAGTTCTTAAGCTTAACGGTTCTTCTTTATTGTCTTCGATGACTTCCTTGACATCGGGTGAATATACGACAACCTCATTATTTATCTCAATAATGCTTCCTTTTGCGTACAGTACCCCTTTCAGGAAAGTCTTAATGTCATGAACATCAGTTTCAGACATTCTACGGTAGTTGACAATAACTACTCTGTTACACACTAACAGATCTGCAATGTCATCAGCCTCTTCAGGTGACTTTAATTCAAATATGGATATGATACTTCCGGTTTGATCTTCGGTTTTTCCTCGATAATGGTTCATTTACTGCGCTTCTTCCTTATACATCCTTGTTATCAGTTTCTGTTCTGTAAGTGTCAGACAGTTTTTTGTATATTTTCTCCAATATCTTCTTTACTCTGAAGGTTGTTACCATCATTTCATGGGCTACGCTCTTAAGATTAATGGTTTTACCATCTGAGATGGTATTCACCAGCTCCAATACTCTTCTTTCTCTCTGCGACAGAGGACTGTCCTTATCATAAATAGCGTGTTCAATCACGTTTTCATCAAATCCATACCCTCTGATTATCTCGTCTGTTTCTCTGTTGAGACTTGATTCTACTGCCGTTTCGAGTTCTTCGTCAGTAGGCTCTCTTCCGAGTTCTTCGGAAAGGTCATGCCTGTTTTTCTTTATCTGTTTGATCAGTTCTATTCCCTCAGGCGGAAGTACGACTTCTTTGGTCATCTGCAAGTTTGTATAGATCGAATAATCAACCCACCATAACATATACGGATAGAACCGGTAGCCTTTATTGATTCCGTCATAATGATTTATGGCCTGTATTAAACCGATGTTGGCGTTTTCAATGTTATCTATTTCTCCCATGAAATCATTTGAATTGAAATATACTGCTTCTTGCAGGACATCACCGAGATATCCCTTGCAGATCTGTTCGGTGAAATATTGTCTCATATCGCTTTTGAACAGGTTTTCGGTTTCTTCCTCGTTGAGAGGTTCATACTGTCTGATCTCATTGAGATACAGTTCCATAACAAGCTTGTCGTTGTCTGAAAGGCGATAGGATAATATACGATTGATCTGTTCGTAGTTAACAGGTTTTCTTTCTGTTGGGATTATCTGATTAATTGAAGCCCATTCGAAAAAGTCATTAGGAGTAATTCTTTCTTCATATATCTTTCTGATGATATCCATGCGATTTCTGTCTTCCGGATTGGTATTCAGTATCTCGTCCTTCAGTGTGTTTAGACTGTCCATTTTTCTGCCCTTTCTTCAACCGATGTTTTATACTTATGACTTACCATGTTATCTGCATACTGTTGTCGTTGTCTTCTTCGTCTTCTTCACTCACTTCATCTGTCACAGCGTTTTCTGCATTCTCCTGCAGTTCTTCTTCATCGGTAAGAAGCTCCTGTAAGGATGACAATGTTTCACTGTTAAGATAATCGGATTCATAATTGTCATCTGAAATAGCTTCAAGCATGTATAACAGATCTTGGTTGATGATATCAGTGTATATTTTATCAGCTATTTCTTCATGAAGCTGAGCAATGCTTTTACCGGATTCAGTGCTGCCAATGAAGAAATCTCTGCGGTCAGCCAAGCAGTCTTCTGTCATTTTGATCCAGTATGCATCTGTAGCAGATAATGTGGAAGCAACTATACCATATACTGCCAGATGGAGCGTATTCTCTCTGCAGTATGTAGCTATGGCAGCAATTACCGGTAATGACCGTTCTGCCAGCAGGCTGACAATGATCAGATCATCACATTGTGAAGTCAGCTGTTCAACTCTCAGGCTGCTTAAAAACCTGTCGTAAGAATTCTGAAAAGCGGTTGGGTCATACTGTGAATAATCAGATTCGCTATCACTGAAATCAGTGTCCAGCTGTACCGTAATGTATCTGTGTTTTTTGTGAGTCTTTTTCAGATGTTTTACCTTAAGGATATCTAATATGGATTTTCCGTCCTTACCGATGCCTATGATTTTAGTGATATGATCCTTTTCTCCAGTCTCTTCAATCCCTTCAGGAAGAATTTCTTCTGTTTCTGTTTCCAGATGTTTTACGTTCACCTTATCCTGCGTTTGAATGTCTGCAGTTATCATTTGCTGAACCTCCCAACAATGTGCATTTGTTTACAATAATATTATATATTCAAAAGACAGTGTTTAATTTGATATGTACCCAGAATCCTGGACATATTGAATAATCAGACTAAATCACAGAATTACAGATGGATGTACTCCTGAATAACGCAGGAGGCATCCATTTTGTTTTCTTCTGTATACGTCTGTTGTTGTAATAATCAATGTAT
>JAFQZR010000005.1 GCA_017405785.1 Erysipelotrichaceae bacterium | reverse complement strand
TCCTATCTGATAAACAATCTTGGGATAGATAACATCATGCTCATCTCACGCTATCTAGGCCATAAGGATGTGGCAATGACGCTGAATAGATACAGCCATTTATACCGTTCAAAATTGGAAGATTTAGTCTTGGAAATCAACAAATTGGAGAAAAAAGGCTGAAAAAAGTTCTCCTAAAAGTTCTCCTAGAACACATCGACATCAAAAAAACCCCGTATTTACTGGGGTTTTTGACTTTCTGGTGGACCTAACCGGGATCGAACCGGTACCTGTTGAATCGGAATCAACAATTCTACCACTAAACTATAGGCCCGTCGCTTTAATAGTATAACACAAGATAAAGACATTGATATAGAAAATGAGACAGTATTGTGCTAAAATTACTTGTAACATTAAGGAGGATTCTTATGAAAAAGTTTTTTAAGGAATTCAGAGATTTCGCAATTGGCGGTAATCTGATCGATCTGGCTGTTGGCGTCATCATCGGCGGTGCTTTCAACGCTATTATCAGTTCATTAGTAAAAGATATCTTTGTTCCTGTACTCGGTTTGATTTTCGGCAATCCTAACGGATTGGAAGGTATGGAATATAATGGTATCACATACGGTAATTTCCTGACAGCTGTTATCACATTCATCTTAACTGCCTTCTGTCTGTTCGTATTTATTAAGGCCATTAATTCTGCAAAAGAAGCTCTTAAGAAGAAAGAAGCAAAGCCTGAAGAACCAGCTGCACCTGCAGGTCCTACAACTGAAGAACTGTTAGGTGAAATCAAGGACTTATTAGCCAAGATGGCTAAGTAATCAGAATCCTGATTAAAATACAGATCTGCCCGTTAAAGGCAGATCTGTTTTCTTATTCTTTCGGTGTACCGGTAACGGTATACCTTTTCTTTATTATCAGCATTATCAGTATTCCCAGCACTCCGGCAATGGCTGCTGCCGTAAAGGACAGATCATAGCTGCCGGTGATGTCATAGAGGTAATTCACCCCGGTGAACACCAATGATGAGAACAGACTGCAGAACAGATTGGAGAATGAATAGGCATCCATGTAGGAGCTTCCCGAATAATAGTAGCCATACAGGTTAGGAGCACAGACCATTATCGAAGAATATACGGCTCCATACAAGACACCGCTGATAACCAGCATCACGGCATTTGAACTGTTAAGCAGGATCAATACGGCACCGATAACACCTGACGCGATGGCGACACCATAGCCGGCATGAACGTTAACATGGTCAATGATAAATCCCACCAGCAGCTTGAAGGCAACATTTCCGATCATGACACCTGACAATGCCCAGGCTCCCGTTTCACTGCTGAAGCCCTTGGTAACAGCATAGGAAGGTATGTGAGATACCATGTTGAGCATCATCTGTCCGGTTGCGGACATGGTTATAAGACCGGCAAATAACAGGCTGAAGTACTTCAGTTCCATGTTGCCTCCCGATTTTCTGCCGGTTTCCAGTTCACTGGCATCGCCATAAGGCTTAAGACCCACATCCTGCGGTCTTATCGGAACCAGCAGAGCAAACGGAGCACATAGAGCGAATGTAAACAGGATCGTGGCCATGTAGGAGATCCTGAACCCGTACCGGTCAATGAGCTTCTGCAGTAACGGTGAAATGACCGAGGTGCTTAATCCTGAACTGCTCAGGATCACACCCAGTATGATTCCTCTGTTTCTGACAAACCAGTTATTGATAACAGCCGTAACGAAGATAAAGGAAATGCAGCTGCCTCCTATTCCCTTGAATGCTGAGGCAACATTTACCATCATGACATCTTTGGCATTGGCTATCACCAAACCACTTAACAGATAGAGAACTGTACCGAAGACAAATATGTATCTCATCCTAATCTTTCGGGCTATCTTGGATATTAACGGTGTGGCAAAGCCTGATACCACTGAACTGATGGTTACATGCAAAGTTGCAGCTGTACGTGACACATTCCAGATTTTTGTCATCGGGCCATAGAAAAGCCCGTAGGCATTGGCTATGCCTACTGAACCTATTATGCTGAAAGAGCACAGAATGATGACCAAAAGATGTCTGAATGTGAACTTGTTTTCCATACCTGTATCATAACTTATTTCTGTCTTAATATAATCAAAAATAATATCCTGTTGATACAAAAAAGAACTGTTGTGATAACAGTTCTCTTTGTGATTATGATGTTTTTCTGCTGCCCAGCCGGCATGTACATGACAGTCCGCAGCTGCTGCAGCTTTTAGCTCCGCAGGAAGGTATACCGGCTTTTCTGTCATGGATAAGACTTAAAGCACACAGTGCCAGCAAGCCGATAACCAGGGCAATGATGATAACATCGATCATATTTATTCCAGCCATAACTACCTCCTTTACGGTTTATTACTTTACTCTGACTTCCTGAGTCAGTTTCTCTGCTTCTTCATACTTCTTGAAGAACAGCATGTAGATCATTCCAGCCAATACTGCCAGTGCAGCGATAAGTCCGACGATATGGACCTGTCCCTTGATTGCTGAACCGATCTGATAGTAGATCAAGGCAACGGCATAGGCAAACAGAGTCATGTAACCGATGGCGAACGCTGTCCACTTGGCGTTGTTCATTTCTCTCTTGATGGCACCCATGGCTGCAAAGCAAGGAGCACATAACAGATTGAACAGCATGAATGAATAAGCCGCAACAGTTGAACTGTTAAAGAATACATCCAGGACACCGGCAATGTTCCCGCCTTCTTCAACCAGATCCTTCAGATCTTCCATGGAGATCAGGGTACCGATGGTACCGACAACATCTTCCTTGGCTACCAGACCTAAGATCGTTGAAACGGTTGCCTGCCATGTTCCAAAGCCTAAAGGCTTGAACACGAAGGCCAAAGCTGTGCCGACAACTTCGAGGACACTGACCTCTTCACCGTCGCCGATATAATGTAAGCCGCCTTCAAAGGAAATGGAGTTGAGGAACCAGATGACTACAGATGACAGAACGATGACGCTGCCGGCACGCTTGATAAAACTCCAGCCACGTTCCCAGGTACCTCTGAGAACATTGGTGAGAGAAGGAACATGATAAGGTGGCAGTTCCATGACAAACGGAGCAGGATCACCCGCAAACATCCTGGTCTTCTTCAGCATGATGCCGGATACGATAATTGATCCTACACCGACGAAATAAGCTGAAGTTGCTACCCAGGCACCGCCGCCGAATACGGCATTGGCGATTAAGCCGATGATAGGCAGCTTGGCACCGCATGGAATGAAGCAGGTAGTCATGATCGTCATACGGCGGTCACGTTCGTTTTCAATGGTTCTGGTAGCCATGACACCCGGAACACCGCAGCCTGAGCCTATCAGCATAGGAATAAAGCTCTTGCCGGATAAACCGAACTTGCGGAAGATACGGTCCATGATGAAGGCAACACGTGCCATGTAACCGACATCTTCCAGAATGCACAGCATCAAGAACAGAACGATCATCTGCGGTACAAAGCCCAATACGGCACCGACACCGTGAACGATACCGTCAGCAACCAGGCTGACCAGCCATTCAGAAGCACCCAGGCTTTCCATGAAGGCAGCAGCACCGCCTTCCAGCCATTCACCGGCAAAGACATCGTTGGTCCAGTCAGTCAGGAAAATACCGAATGGGCCCATGGCCAGCCAGTAGACACCGAACATTACCAGTAAGAAGATCGGCAAACCGAGAATTCTGTTTGTTACGATCTTATCGATCTCATCTGATACCGTGGATTTGCCCCGGTGTGTCTTATGATAAATGCCTTTAAGCATGTTTCCGATATATACATATCTTTCATTGGTGATGATGCTTTCGGCATCGTCATCCATTTCTTCTTCCACACTCTCAATATCCTTCCTGATATGAGCCAGTGTGGCTTCATCCAGATTCAGTTCAGCCAGGACCTTCTCATCCTGTTCGAAGATCTTGATGGCATACCATCTCTGGATCTCTTCCGGCATGTTGTGAACAGCGGCTTCCTCAATGTGAGCCAGAGCATGTTCAACCGGACCGCTGAATGTGTGCTGAGGAACCATCTTAGGTCCCTTAGCTGCCTTGATGGCTTCTTCAGCTGCCTGTTGGACATTAGTGCCCTTTAGAGCTGAAATATTAACGATTTTGCAGCCCAGCTGTCTTGATAATTCATCAATGTCAATTCTGTCTCCGGCCTTTTCGGTCAGATCCATCATGTTGATGGCGATGACTACCGGAATACCCAGTTCTACCAGCTGTGTGGTCAGATACAGGTTTCTTTCCAGGTTGGTACCGTCCACAATGTTAAGTATGGCGTCAGGCTTTTCCGTTAACAGATAGTTTCTGGCCACTACTTCTTCCAGTGTGTACGGTGATAATGAATAAATACCAGGCAGGTCAGTGATGATGACATCATCATGGCCTTTTATCTTGCCTTCCTTTTTCTCAACGGTAACACCCGGCCAGTTTCCGACAAACTGATTGGAGCCTGTCAGGGCATTGAACAGTGTTGTCTTGCCGCTGTTCGGGTTACCGGCTAATGCTATTCTGATTCCCATATTACTTATCCCCTCTCACAATTAATAAACTTCTACCATCTCGGCATCTGCCTTACGGATTGACAGTTCATATCCGCGGACCGTCACTTCAATCGGGTCTCCTAACGGAGCAACCTTGCGGACATAGATCTCCACGTTTCTGGTAACACCCATATCCATGATTCTGCGTTTTACGGCACCTTCTCCATGCAGTTTCTTAACCTTGCAGGTATCGCCGATCTGTACATCTCTAAGAGTCTTCATTTCCTTTACCTCCATTTCAAATCATGATCTTATTTGCCATTTCCTTTCCAATGGCAACTCTGACATTCTTGACATTAACGATTATGTTGCCCTGAACTTCAGAGATAACTGTTACATCTGATCCGACCACGAATCCCATGTTTTCCAGATGCTGCTTGATTTCCGGCCTGCCGCTGACTTTCTTAATGACATTTACTTCGCCAACTTCCGCCAAAGATAATGGCATCATGATTAGTTCCTCCTTTCGCGGTTAGTTATTGCTAACCAATGATCGTTTTTAATAGTTAGCATTTGCTAACCTTAAACGCATATATTTAGTTAGCCTTCGCTAACTGTTATCATTATACAACCTTTTTCCAATATTGCAACACAAAAAAAGCTGCCGCAGCAGCTTCTTGTATTACTTATTTTGCCTTGTTCTTGGCCAGAGCCCTTCTGATCTCAACATTGAGTTCCTTGAACAGTCCCTTAGGGCTTACTTCATCAAGCAGATCAACGATCATGAAGACTTCTTCTTCCTTCATATCCAGATCGCCGGCAATGTTTCTGAGCTTGTTCAGCACGATGTAATCGCGGATGTCAGAAGCCTTCTCGCCGTCAGCGATCATCTTTCTGACGATACTGCTGGATTTCATGAACTTGATGAGTTCTGAGTTGACCAGGTCATAGGAAAGCTTGCCGTTTTTATCGGTATAGTGTTCAACGATTTTCCGGTATGCTGCTTCATTAAGAGTGATGACCTCCGGTTCCTTCTCTTCTTCCGGCTCAACAAACATCTCTTCGGTAACCTTGATTGAGCCCTGCTTCTTGTACAGCATTCCGTTGGTCAGAGCCATGGCTTCCTTGAAAGCCTCAGCAGGATAACGCTTTACCGGAGTATTGGCTGACGGTACCGGTTCACCGGTCTTCTTACTGATGGTAGCCATGCCAGGCTGCTTGACATCAGGTCTGACGATTACGATAGCGCTGTCTCCTGCCTGCAGTTTCTGGCGATAGGCAAAAGCCTTAATAGTCTCCAGTTTTACTACATTTGTTCTGATCGTGATATATTCTCCTTTTAAATCCAATAAATTTTATACGACATATTATAGTACATGGCATTTAAGCTTTCCATATGCCTTAATCCCTGTGTGTTAAGACCAAAAATCCGTTTGTCAGAGTCCCCGCCAGTGCCAGGATCACACTCTGCAGTTTCCCTGTCATTCTGATGTTATAAGGTGTTGTTACTATTGACGGCAATACACCTACAAATAAGGCATATATAATCTCCTGATACCGCACATACAGAACCAGCACCAGCACATGACAGCCTATCAGTTTGAGAAATGTCTTGCCATTATGTTCCGGCTGTACTATTTCCGTGTACAGTATGCAGGCACATAAGGCTGCCGAAAGAACGAAGAACGAAAACAGAATAACATCCAGAATGTTTATGTCCCAGATCACCATTGACCTAACTGCCGTAACGGCTTTCAGCCAGTAACCGGTTGACAGGGCTATTAGGGCAGCTGACATTATCAGTTTCCGATCCAGAATCAGACCCAGGATCATGATGATCTGACCCGCTAAAAGAAACCACTCAGAGGTGTCACGCAATGTCATCCCTCTGAACAGATACATCAGAGTATTCCGGGCCATCATGACATAGAATGTCAGAGCCAGAAATCTCAGTATCATTCTTCTAGCATGGCTTGTTTTCATTATCCTTATTCATTACCTCCAGGGCTTTCTTGAACTGAGTTTCATATAACTCGGTATATACACCTCCGGCCTTGACCAGCTGGTCATGAACGCCTCTTTCGACGATCTCGCCGTCCTTGATTACCAGGATCTCATCCGCTGACAGAATGGTCGACAGTCTGTGAGCGATGAGGATGCTGGTGCGGGACTCGATCAGAGGTTCAATGGCTTCCTGGATCTTGTTCTCGTTGATGGAGTCAAGAGCGCTGGTAGCCTCGTCAAATATCAGCAGTGCCGGGTCCTTTAACAGAACACGGGCAATGGATATGCGCTGTTTCTCACCGCCGGAGAGCTTAAGGCCTCTGTTGCCTACCTTGGTATCCAGGCCCTCATCCTGAGCTTCAATGAAGTCGTAGATATTGGCTTTCTTCAAGGCTTCAATAAGCTCCTCTTCGGTAGCATCCGGTTTGGCGTATAACAGGTTTTCCCTGATGGTGCCGTTAAACAGATAGGTTTCCTGGCTGACCACGCCAACACTGTCGCGCAGGTATTTCAGATCCAGGTCTCTGACATCGACACCGTCAAACTTGACACAGCCGCCGGTAACGTCATAGAGTCTCGGAATCAGGTTGACCATCGTACTCTTACCGGAACCGGAAGGTCCGACGATGGCGACACTGTTGCCGCTCTTCAGCGTGAAGCTGACATCCTTGAGGATCTCTCTTTCCGGATTGTAGTGGAAGTAGACATGCTCGAAATCCACATTGCCATAGGCCGCTTCAGGAATGATGGCATCAGGCTTGCTTTCAATTTCAACCGGCATGTCAAAGTATTCGAATATTCTGGTGAAGTTGGCCATGGCTCTGATCCACTCAGTCTGAATGTTCAGCAGTGAGTTTACCGGACCGTACATGCGGCCTAACAGAGATACCATGACAGTGATGTCACCGACAGTAATGTCGGAATCGTACTTCATCATCAGGATACCACCGACCAGATACAGTAACATAGGTCCGATGCTGGTCAGGGTACTTAAGATGACACGGAACCAGCGGCCGGCCATCGATTCTCTGATGTTCAGGTTGATCATGCGGCGGTTGGCTTCCTCATATTTCTGATATTCGTATTCTTCCTTGCCGAACAGCTTGACCAGTAACTGGCCTGAAACTGACAGAGTTTCATTCAGCAAGCCGTTGATCTCATCGTTAACTGCCTGTGATTCCCTGGTCAGTTCCCATCTGGTCTTGCCGGCTTTACGGGTCGGAATGGTAAACAGCGGAACGATGATCATGCCGATGGTAGCCAAAACCCAGTTCTTGCGGTACATGGCCACAACAGCCACTACCAGAGTAATGGAGTTGGAAAGAATACTGGTGAATGTATTGGTAATGATTGACTGCACACCTGAGATATCCGAAGTCATTCTGGTGATGATGTCTCCCTGGTTATTGGAGGTAAAGAATGACTGAGACATCTTCTGCAGATGGGCATACATGGCATTGCGCATGTCAAAGGTTATGTGCTGAGCGATCCAGGAATTAAGATAGCTTTCAGCAACACCGATCAGTTCAGCACCAAAGGTAACTGCCAGTGACAGTATTATTAATTTGATAAGCAGATCCAGATTGCGGGCAATAAGGCCGTCATCCAGAATCTTACCGGTCAGAATTGAAGGCAGCAGTCTCAGTACCGAAGACAGCAGAATGCAGCCCAGTGTAAGTAACAGTTGCTTCCAATAAGGAGCAAGGTAACTGAATACCCTCAAAAGAAGTTCTTTAGTTACCTTTGGCTGATTTTGCTTCTCTTCTTCAGTAAGGAAACCTCGCATCCCTCTTCCGCCGCCAGGTCCCATACTCATAGAAATTCTCCTATTCTACCGCATTAACGTATGCGAATACTTCTTCTTTTATTTCCTTGTTAACCTTTCTTGCTTCTTCCTCGCTTCCCTGCTTTGTGTAGAAGTAGAACTTGATCTTCGGCTCAGTACCGCTTGGTCTGATGGCGAACCAGCTGCCGTTATCCAGATAGTATCTCAGAACGTTGGAAGCAGGAATGTCCTCATACCCGTTAGCGTAGTCAATGACCTTTTCAACCTTGGCACCGGCAACCTCAGTAAGAGGATTCTCTCTGACATATGCCATCATACGCTTGATTCTCTCGGCACCAGGAATGCCTTCCAGAACAACGTTAGGTTCGTCTTCATTGTAATAACCGTATTTCTCAAACAGTTCCTTCAGAACTTCCCATAAGGTCTTGCCCTGCTTGCGGTAATAAGCAGCCGCCTCAGCCACTAACATGCCGGCTGAGATGCCGTCCTTGTCTCTGATTTCCGGGCAGGCGGCATAGCCTACTGATTCCTCATAGCCAAACAGGATCTTGTAGCCCTGGGCAATCAAGCCAGGATAGCGTCCGCAGATGTTCTTGAAGCCGGTCAGGGATTCAAACATTTTAACACCATAAGCTTTGGCTATCTCAGAACTCATCGTGCTTGTAACGATGGACTTGACCATGGCACCGTTATCAGGCAGTGTACCGGCGCTCTTATGGCCTTCCAGCACATAGTTTACCAGCAGATATCCTGTCTGGTTGCCGTTTAACATGACATACTTGCCTTCATCGTCCTTTAATTCAATGGCGAATCTGTCACCGTCAGGGTCGCAGGCCATTAACAGTTCAGCACCGGTCTTATAGCCTAGCTGTTCACTCAGCTTGAAAGCCGGAGCGAATTCCGGGTTAGGATAACCGACTGTCGTGAAGTCAGGGTCAGGATCCTTCTGTTCTTCAACGATATGCCAGTTGGTGAAGCCTCTGTCTTCCAGCATGGTCTTGAACGGAATATAGGCTGCGCCGTTAAGCGGAGTGAATACCAGCGGGATATCCAGGTCGATCTCATCGCCGCCATGGATGGACATTGATTCGATCTTATCCAGATACATTCTGTCATATTCAGGGCCTAAGACCGTGATCATGCCGTTGGCGACGCATTCATCAAAGTCAGCCTTTTTAACACCGTCAAAGGCATCGACTGCGTTGATCTTTTCGGTCATGCCGTCAGCGATCAGACTGCTGACCTGACAGCCGTCTTCCCAGTATGCCTTATAGCCGTTATATTCTCTTGGGTTATGTGAAGCTGTGATGTTGATGCCGGCAATTGTATGCAGTACACCTACCATGTAAGCCAGCTGCGGTGTCGGTCTTAAATCAGGGAATACATAGGCCTTTATCCCGTTGGCAGCCAGAATGCTGGCAGTCAGATGGGAGAACTCCTTGGAGAAATGACGTGAGTCATGTGCTATGACTACGCCTCTTTCCATGGCAACCGGACCGTATGTCTTGATATAATCCGCAATACCCTGAGTAGCCTTGCCGACAGTAAAGAAGTTCATGCGGTTTGTGCCTGCTCCTACCTTGCCTCTTAACCCGGCTGTACCGAAGGCCAGATCCTGGTAGAAACGCTCTTTTATTTCGTTTTCATCAAATCTGATACCGCGAAGTTCCCGCTCCAGCGGATCATCATCAGGAATTCTTTCGAGCCAGTAATTATATTTATCGATGTAACCCATATTATTATAAATCCTCCAATTATCTCTATTTATATTGTACCTAAAACGTCTCCCATTTTCATCAGTTATTCATTTCATTGTGATTGTGCTATATTATAGGCGTATGATGGAAGAATATCTGAAAGCCCGAGTTCTGGGCGAAAAGGCCTTCCGCAAGGCCGTAGTCCATGGTGACAACCCGTACATAGACGCCTTAGAGGACAGTACAGCTGACCTTGTTTCACTTGCTCACATTCCTTTAGGCATCATGGACATACCATTAAACCTGATCGGCGGTACCGTTACCCGCGGACGTCAGGTATCTTTTGCCTGCAACTATATGCCGATAATGGACAGCCACAGTGAGTTCGCCACCAAGTGGGCCAATGTCTGCCGTTATCAGAATGAAGAAGGCATCAGCGATCCGATCGTTGTCTATGAATACCTGCACCGCTTCTATGTCCTGGAAGGCAACAAGCGTGTCTCTGTACGGAAATATCTGGAATTACCGGCCATCAGCGCTGAAGTAACCAGAGTACTTACTGACACATCTGATCCTTTATACAGTGAGTTCCTGCAGTTCTATAACGCTACCGGCATTTATGTCATCGATTTTTCGACTAAGGGAAGTTATCTGAAACTCTGCCGATTATTAAATAAGAATATAAATGAAAAGTGGGACAGAGACGATGTTCTCACCTTGAAGAGCTGTTATTACTACTTCGAGAAAGCCTTTAATGCCAAGGGATTTTCCCGCTATGGCATATCGGTATCTGATGCTTTCTTAATGTATCTGTCAGTATATGACATGAATTCCCTGTATTCTTCCTCACTCAGTGAAAAAAACATTTCCACGCTGGAGAAAGAACTTCAGGCCATATCAGCCGGTACTGACATATCCCTTTCCGATGAACCCGGCGATTCCCTGCATAAGGTCATAAGACGCATTCTCCCGTTCATTCCGGAGAATGCCATCCGTGCCGGTTTCCTGTATGAGTATTCACCGGAAACTTCCAGCCGGGAGTTTGACCAGGAACTGGGACGCATCATGCTGGAAAATCACAGTCAGAGCATCGTAACTCAGCGTTACGATAACTGCCGTGATGACGCCTTTGATGTAAACATGCGGAAAGCCATTGGGGAAAACGATGTCATCTTTACCGTTTCGCCTAACCAGTTTGCAGACAGTTTCCGCTATGCTGTCAAATATCCTGATAAAATCTTCCTGAACTGTTCCGGTTATCCGGGCAGAAACGCCTTGAGAACCTACAGTGTCAGAATGTATGAAGTACAGTTCCTGTTAGGTGTGCTTGCCGGGTCCTTATGCGAAGACCACAGACTGGCTTACATAGCCGATTATCCGTTCTACGGGACAGTTGCGGCCATCAACGCCTTTGCAATCGGCGCTGCCATGAGCGATCCGCAGTGCCGCATCTATCTGGACTGGCAGCAGTCACTGGATAAGGGCTGGAAACAGGAAATGAAGGATCTGGGAATCAGAGTGTTCTGCGGACCGACTTTACCGGACTTTGAAGCCGATAATACTGAATATGGCTTATACATGTTTGATGAAAACGGAGAGATCGTCAACATTGCCGCTCCTGTTGTTCACTGGGAAATCTATTACGAAAAGCTCATTAAGATGATTTCTGACGGTACATATAAGAATCTTACCAACAGAGACAAGGCCATCAGCTATCGCTGGGGTTTACAAAACGGTGTGCTGGACATAAACGTATCCGGACGCATTCCATATTCTCAGAGAAACATGATAAACATGCTGAAGGATGCCATCATCCGGGAAGCCATCAATCCGTTCAGAGGAGAATTAAGAACCAATACCGGAGTGACCTGGGAAACCGAGGGTCTCAGCATTGAGGGAATATATGAAATGAACTGGCTGAACGAAAACATCATCGGCATTATTCCACCAACCAGTCAGTTAAGTGAAGAAGTCAGGGAACTGACCGAAGAAAGCGGTATTGCCCTATGAAGATACTGGTAATCGCTGATAGCGAAGAAGCTTCCTTATGGGATTACTATAACCGCAGCCGCACCGAAGGAGTTGAACTGATCATCTCCTGCGGTGATCTCAAACCGGAATACCTCGAATTCCTGGCTACCATGGTTAACGTACCCGTATTATTTGTCAGAGGCAATCATGACGGTGTCTATGATACCCGTTATCCGGAAGGATGCATCGACATAGACGACATGATCTATGAGTACAAAGGCTTCCGCATTCTGGGATTAGGCGGTTCCATGCGTTACCGTCAAAGCAAGGACATGTATACTGAGTCAGAAATGACCAAGCGAATAAACAGTGTTCTGATCAAAAACATGTTTGCGGAAAGCTTTGATATTCTGGTCACCCATGCTCCCGTACGGAATTACGGGGACATGGAAGACCTTCCGCACCACGGTTTTGCCTGCTTTGAGAAACTGCTTAATACTTTCAGGCCTTCCCACATGTTCTATGGACATGTTCATAAGGAATACGGGAAATTCAAGAGAGTACTTGAGCACCCATCAGGAACCATACTGATCAACGGTTCAGGTCACTATACCGTTGATGTTGAAAAAAAGAGCCGTGAACGCATCATCAGCTCTCTGTTCAATGCTTATAAAGACAATCGCCGGATATAACCGGCGATTTTTTATTTGATATGCTTCCGGGCGTTGGCCAGGATCTTCTTGTCACTGTCGTAAGTGAGGAACCGCATGGCCTGATTGTACTCCAGCCATAACAGTGCGCTAACCTCTTCCGGCTGAACACGGTTAGCCTTGCCCTTGGCTTCAGCCAGGAAATAGACTACCTCTTTTATACAGCCGCTGTATGGACTGTATTCGGTCTTTTCCCTGAATCCCGGAATGAAGGTTACTTCCAGGCCGGTTTCCTCTCTTATTTCACGGGCTGCTGTCTGCATTTCCGTCTCATTGCCTTCCACATGTCCCTTGCACAGAGCATAATGACCCTGTATCATCTGTTCTACCAGATACAGGATCTTGGAGTCTCTGTAAAATATGACTGCACCGCAGCTCTTTTCCCTGATCATCTTATAACACCGACTTTCTCATTCAGTTTTCTAAGTATAAAACCTATTAAGTATGTAATTAATACAATAATTACCAGGATTACGGCACCAGCCGGATAGCCCCAGCGTAAGAAACCATACCAGTCATTTCCCGGTATTCCATTTATTATTATATTACCTAAATATGAAATTCCATACACCAACATTGGAAAAACTGTCCATAAATTGTCTTTTACCGTCAACTTCCTGTGATTAAAGATGATAAGTTCTGCCATGGCAGCCAAAGGAATCAGCAGATGGAACCATAATGAAGGTCCGGCAAACATCATGGCATAACCGAATACCGGTCCTAAAAAGACCATTACCACGGTAAAGGTCAGTCCTACTGATACGGCAGCCACATACTTGATTGTCTCATTTCCTTTTACAATAAACATGACACAGGCAAAAGCTTCCAGCAGATTGGAAAGAACGGTAAAGTACTTCAACGTTCTCAAGCCTCCGGTCATGAAACCGGAGCCTGAGATGCTCAGGCACAGTTTTATCCACTGGGTAATGATCATAACAGCCATCAAGGCATTTATAACAATGCGTAACTTTTTCTTCATACCATTATTATAATTTACCCGGCATGACGATATCCACACGTTTACTTTTAGTTTGAAATACTCTACACTGTTATTGAGGTGAGAGCATGAGAAAATAGTTAGTCTTTTTCGAATAATATTTATTGAACACATTCTTTTTTGTGTGGAAGGAGATTAACTTTTATGCTTAAAATCAATAATTTAACTGTAACTACCCTTAAGGGACGAGAATTAATAAAGAACTTTTCCTTTGTCTTAAACGAAGGAGACAAGACCGCTTTAATAGGTGAAGAAGGCAACGGCAAGAGCACGTTGTTAAAGATAATGGCAGGAATAGACGTCAGTGAATATGTCAGCTATACAGGTGACATTATTTCAACTGACCATGTGGCATATCTGCCTCAGAAGATCGATGACATTTACCTCAATGATAATGTCACCTCTTTTATTTGTGGAAACAGAGAACCTGATTACCCGAAGCTGTATCAGCTGATCAAGACCACCGGGATATCCCCTGACCTGCTTGATCGCACTGTCGGTACCTTAAGCGGCGGGGAAAAGGTCAAAATCAGCATCATGAAGCTGTTATACGGTGATCCTGATATCCTGCTTCTGGATGAACCAACCAATGACCTCGACCTTAAAACACTGATCTGGCTGGAGGAATTCATCACTAACTGCCCTAAGGGTATCATGTTCATTTCCCATGATGAGACTCTTCTCAACAACTGTGCCACCGGCATTCTGCATCTGGAACAGCTTAAGAAGAAACAGGAACCGAAGATCACCTACAGTGCTGAATCATATGAAAACTATCACAGCAGAAGAAGCCATAACATTGATAAAACCAATCAGATAGCCCGCAAGGAAAAGGCTCAGCTGCGCAAACAGTTGGAGAAGTACCGTCAGATCTATCAGAAGGTTGACCACCGGCAGGCTACCATCAGCCGTCAGGATCCTCACGGAGGCTTCCTTTTAAAGAAGAAGATGCACGCCGTCAAGTCATTAGGCCGACGTCTCCAACAGGAAGAAGAAAACCTGACCCAGAAGTATGAGCCGGAAGAGGCCATCAACATCTTCTTTGAAGACATAGACATCAATCCTAACAAGATCATTCTTGATATTCATCTTGATGAACTCAGAGCTGGTAATAAGCTATTGTCTGAGAACATCAATCTCTATGTCAGAGGCGATGACAAGATCTGCATAATCGGTGATAACGGATCAGGAAAAACAACCTTAATGAAACTGTTACTGCAGGAGTTGGGACAGCGTACAGATATCAAGGTCGGTTACATGTCCCAGAATTACTATGAGATCCTGGACTATGGCATCAGCCCTGTCAGCTATCTGCGCGAGATATGCGATGACCGCAGCAAGGTTCAATCCCTGTTAGGTTCCCTGAAGTTTACCACTGAGGAAATGACCCATAACATCTCAGAACTCTCCGAAGGCCAGAAGTGCAAGATCATCCTGGCCGGACTGATTCTGGGCAAGTGTAATGTATTATTACTGGATGAACCGACCCGTAACCTTTCCCCTCTTTCCAATCCGGAAGTCAGGGAAATGTTAATAAACTACGGTGGCTGCATCATTGCGATCAGCCACGACCGTCTGTTCATTGACGAAGTCTGCGATAAGGTATATCTTTTAACCATGAACGGTCTGGAAAAGATCGAATGAAAACAGAGGTACGGAAAATGAAGAACATTGATTCCTATTCATATCATTTAGGCGCAGCTGACTGTTTCTGTGAAATGACTGCAGCCGGCGTCAAAAAAATAGCACTCTCACATCCATGCAGTTCAAAAGAAGAAAGAGACAGCTTCCTGGAAGACTTTGACAGGCTGGCGGAAAAGTATCATGTCAGCTACCATCCGGAAGATGAACCCCTCTTAACGGATCTGTTCCCGATATCCATGAACAAAGGCAAGCACAATGTCATTTTCTATGCTGACAGAAAATATCTCGACCGGTATCTGCAGCTTAAGGCAGATAAGAAGAAATATGTTTCTGAAGGCACTTACGATCAGGAAAGAACAGCATTGGCTATCAGATACGGCAAACTGCTGTCATACACTGATGAAGGAATCCAAAGACTTCTTACCAGAAATACCGAAAAAGAATGAAGATCAGGTTCTCACCTGATCTTTTATTCTGTTCAGTTCTTCCAGTACAGATTTATCCCTGCCAACCAGCTGCAGCAGATGATATCCGCCCTCATCATGGCTGAAGACAGCCGCAAAACCGTTTGGTACAGGTAATATTGTGTCATTATCATTACACAGTCTTCTGTATTCGCTGATATCATATCCAAACATGAAGTGGATCATGTTCAGAAATACCGTACCGTGGGATATGATGAGGACATTATCGCCGTCATTGCATTCATCATATATCTGCTGGTAGGTCTTCATTATTCTTTCTTCCAGCATCTGCAGGTTTTCCCCGCCGACATCCTTCCAGTCCATGATTGCTCTGCGGCGTAAGAACTCCTCGCTGGCATTAACCACATAAGTAGCCTCATACTGACCGAAGTTTATCTCTCTTAAGCCATCCAGATACTTAACAGGAACATTACGGTCTTTAAGGACTATGGCAGCCGTATCAACGCATCTTTTAAGTGATGAAACATAAGCCCTGTCAAAATGAACATCCTTAAGGAGTCTGCCCGCTTCCCGGACTTCTTCCAATCCCTTTGCGGTCAGTGGTGAATCACACCAGCCCTGAGACCTTCTGTTGAGATTATGCTCTGTCTGGCCATGCCTGACATAATAGAACTTTACTGTCTTCACCGTTATCCCTCCATGCCCTTATTGTATGAAAAGTGAGGATTTACTTCAATCAGAACACTTGTCTAAGTGTTTTCACAGATTATTTTCACATTTTCAGAAAAATTAGTGTTATTTGTTTCACTATTCTTTCATTTTGGCATATAATAGGGTTCATATGAAAAAAGAAAGAACCAGCCTTGATATCGCCAATGGGCCATTATTGAAAAACATCTTCATATTTGCGGTTCCCCTGATGTTCTCGGAAATGCTGCAGATCCTTTTTAATTCGGCCGATACCATCATCGTCGGCAAGTTCGCCGGTGATACTGCTCTGGCAGCCGTAGGAGCCACCGGTTCAATAGTATTCCTGCTGACTTCTCTTTTCTACGGACTGTCAACCGGATCCAATGTTCTGATTGCCAGATGCATCGGCAATAACAATCAAAAAAAGATATCTGATGCTGTTCACTCTTCCATCGTCATAGCCATAGCCGGAGGAATGTTACTGACATGTGTCGGAGTCCTGTTTGCCCGTAATTTATTGGAAATGATGGGAACTCCGGAAGACATCATTGATCTTTCGTCTTTATACATGCGCATCTATTTCGCGGGAGTCATTTCTCTGTTACTGTATAACTTCGGCTCTGCCATCATGCGTTCCAAGGGCGATACCAAGCGTCCGATGTACTTCATGATGATCTCAGGCATCATAAACATCCTTCTGAACCTGTTTACCGTTATCGTTCTGAAATGGTCAGTTGCCGGAGTAGCCATATCTACCGTTGCTTCGGAAACGGTATCGGCTGTTCTGGTACTGAGCGTTCTTGTCAGAGAGAATGATTCAACCAGGCTTGACCTTTTACATCTGTATGCGGAAAAAGGCAGCGTCCTGGAGATCATGCGCATCGGCATTCCTGCGGGTCTGTCGGCCTCCGTATTTGCCCTTTCCAACGTTGTTATCCAGTCAAGTATCAATTCCTTTGATTCGACGGATATCGTTGCCGGTAACTCTGCCGGCAGCAGCATTGAAAACTATGTCTATATCGGCTACATGGCATTTAACCAGGCTAACCTGACCTTTACCAGCCAGGCCATCGGTGCCGGACGTACTGACCGTGTTAAAAAAATACTGATCACAACCGGATTACTGGTTGCGGGCAGTGCCTTCTTAATGGGGGAAATCATTTACTATGGCGGACCTGCCCTGCTTACCTTATATACTGATAAACAGGAGGTAATCGATGTAGCCATGATCCGAACAGCCTGGGTAGCCAGGTTCCTGGCACTTAACGGTACTCTGGACGCCTTTGTTGCCTCCTTAAGGGGCATGGGTTATTCCAGTCTTCCTACCGTATTGATGGTAATAGGTATCTGCGGTATCAGAATTGCTTGGATCTATACAGTATTCCCAATCATGAAGACACTTAAATCAATATATCTCTGTTTCCCGGTAAGCTGGCTGTTTACCACCATAGTTGAAATGGTATTATGGTTCATTGTCTATAACAGAGTCTGTATAAGAAAAGAAGTTCAGTAATTAAACTGAACTTCTTTTAGTATCTGACTATGACTGTTCCAGCAGAATCTCTAACTTCATAGACATAATCGTCACAATCACCAGTGTACGATGGACTGTACAGATTGAACAGATATGTGTTGCCATCGGTATCAGAGAATTCCACATACATTGAGACATTCTCTTCAGAAGATATCTTTTCCTTGAAACTGAAATCAATTTCTCTGTCTCTAAGTTCGGACAGATCTTCTCTTCTGATTATCTCTCCCTTATCTTCAACTACCAGACTGGCTGCCTTAAGAGTACCTTCCTCCTTATTCATCAGTACAGCATGCATTTTAACTTTTAATGTGTTATTCTGTACCTCTGTACTGCCGGAAATGTCAATGAACATGAACATTCCGCCGACGATCCTGCCTGGATTGAGATAGATTTCCTCTGCTTTCCGTTTGTTATCCCTTCTGATCATCATGGTAAAGGCTTCTTCCTGTGACAGTGTTTCTCTGGTAAACTGACCAGTATACTTATTGCCGTCTCTGGTTAAGAAGATTTCCCTATCATCCATGAACACAGATAAGGTTTCATTGTTCCTGAATGTTTCCGGAAGTACCGTGAGCGTATAGGTTACATAGTACTTTCCGTTTTCCTTAAACAGTTTATCAACTTCTACCGTGTAGTCAAACTTGTACTTACCGGCATCAGCGATTTCCCTGACATCATCACTCAACTGGTAAATCTGACTGTTAAGATTATTAATCTGCTGTTCCAGATTTCTGATAGTATAGCGGTCTTTAGTGCTGGTAACAATCAGGGCAACGGCCATTATTACGGCACCCAGGGTGCCCGGAGAAGGACGGTAGTGTTTTTCCTGATAATCCTCGTCATTCAGATGCTTATTAATAGATGATTTGTAATAAAAGAAATAAATTACTGCTACTGCCAGTGTAATGATGATCGGCAGAAATACTATTACTAAACTCATGCCTTTTCCCTCCTATATTCTGAAATACTCTCTGAAACTGTTATAGTAACTTCGCGTTACTTCCACGATGTCACCGTTTGACATCCTGAGTTTAAATTTCATTGAGAAACTTGGAATGATTTCCTTTAGCTTCCTGCGGTTTATGATAACGGAATTACTTATTCTGACAAACATCGTGGAATCCAGAACTGTCAGAAGGTTTTTCAGCGGTTCTGATGACTGGAAACGTCCCTTATCACTTACGACGTCGATACTGTGACCATATGATTCCATGTATATTATGTCTTCCACAGCCATATGTACCTTATCGCCTACAGAGTTTCTGACCGTCAGATGACTAACATACAGATCCTTCTGCAGCAGGATGTAATCCTCGTCATCTTCCGTGATCACAAAACCGGCCTGTTCCAGTTTTTCCTTTATGATCGCCAGTTTGTTTTCATCAACTTCAAGTCTTATTCTCACGTTATCACCTCAAGTCACTATCATCTTAACCAACAAGGAAAAGAATATCCATATTTCATGCTCAGTTTACACTGACGGATACCCAAAATGCAAAAAACCTCTGTATCATCAGAGGTTACCATATAAACGGGACAAGACGGTATCTGACCTTTTTCTTATACTCGCTGTAGCCTTCCAGGCCTTTTTCCAGAACCTCTTCCTCATTGTGAATGCGTTTGACAATGATGGGAATGTACGCCAGCATGATCACAAAAGACAATGGTGAACCAAGCACCAGCGGCATGGACAGATACAGAAATACCGTTACCGCATACATCGGATGTCTGACAACACTGTATAAACCGGTATCCACGACTTTCTGATTCTCCTGTATTTCAACGGTACGGGAAAGATACTCATTTTCTCTCATTACTTCCCAGAACATTGCATAGCTGATAAGGAATATTACTGCGAAGGAGTATACCAGCCACGAAGGCATTCTGATCCAGCCAAAACGGTAATTCAAGCCGGCAACGATGAAGGCCGCCAGAAACATCAGGCCGCTTAACCGGACTACCTCTTTCTGCTCGCTTTCCTTTTCCTTTGAATTAAGCCTTTTTCTTAGCAGTTCAGGGCTTTTCTTCAGCATTACCGCTCCGGCAATGACCATCGGGATAAACAGCACAGCCATGAATAGCCAGCCATATCTGAAATGAATGGTTCCTGCCGGAATAAATATAAGCAAACACAGAATGATAAAACCGACCATGATCTTTACCATTCCCTGTTTCAGCAGTTCCTTATCCATACATACCACCTTCCCATAACATTGTAGCACTGCCCCATAAACAGACAAGACCCTGCCATTAATGACAGGGTCTGTTGTGTTTGTTTAATAAGGATTAAGCTTCAGCTTTCTTCATCAGGTTATTGAAACGCTTCTGAGCATCGCTCTTGGCCTTTTCATATAATTCCTGAGCCTTAGTTGGGTTAACCTTAACTAAGTTGTTGTATCTAGCTTCATCCATTAAGAAGGCATCGAACTTATCGAAGTCTGGCTTAGTGTAGTCGATCTGTAACGGCTTTTCCTTTCTAGGATCATAACGGTACAGAGCTACATATCCGCACTCAACAGCTTCCTTCTGAACCTGCTGCTGCTTGCTTAAGCCGCCCTTGATACCGTGCAGTTCGCATGGTGAGTAAGCAATGATCAGAGATGGACCATTGTAGCTTTCAGCTTCCTGTAAAGCCTTGATGGCCTGAGGTCTGTTAGCGCCCATGCAGATGCTTGCTACGTATACATGACCGTAAGTCATGACGATCTGGCCTAAGTCCTTCTTAGCTACTGCCTTACCGCCAGCTGCGAACTGAGCGATGGAAGCAGCCTGTGATGACTTGGATGACTGACCGCCGGTGTTGGAGTATACTTCGGTATCCAGTACTAAGACGTTAACGTTCAGGTTGTTAGCCATGACATGGTCTAATCCGCCGTAGCCGATATCATATGACCAGCCGTCACCGCCGACGATCCATACTGAAGCGCTGACCAGATCTCTGGCATCCTTCAGTAAGCACTTGACGTTTTCGTTGGCGCTTGCTTCCAGAGCCTTAACCAGTTCTGGCTGTAAACGCTTCTCTTCAGCACGGTTGCCGTTGATCTGCAGATATTCTTCGAACAGAGCCTTTAATTCAGGTTCAACGTTCTCGAGTTCATCTTCCATGACCTTCAGGATTGCAGCCTTCTTATAGCTTCTGGCCAGAGCCATGCCATAACCGAATTCTGCGTTGTCTTCGAACAGGGAGTTAGCCCAGGCAATACCATTGCCGTCAGCATCCTTGACGAATGGAGTTGAAGGAGTAGAACCGCTGTAGATTGATGAACAGCCTGTAGCGTTGGCTACCAGCATGTCTGGTCCGAACAGCTGAGAAACTAATCTGTAGTATGGTGCTTCACCGCAGCCTGGGCATGAACCCGGAACTTCGAAGTAAGGCTTTAAGAACTGTACGCCCTTTGGAGTTGTTGTTGGGAAGTACTGGCTCTTGTATTCAGTTTCCTGATATAAGTAGTCAGCTAATGGAGCTTCTGGCAGCTGTTCCTTAACATCAACCATTGTTAAGGCCTTCTTGCCGCCCTTGCCCGGGCATTCCTTAGCGCATAAGCCGCAGCCTACACAGTTGTCCGGAGATACCTGGATTCTGAACTTCAGGTTCTCTACGCCCTTGCCCATAGCCTTGATTGTAGCGAATTCCTGAGGTGCTTTTTCGATTTCTTCGTCAGTCAGTAAGAACTGTCTGATTGTAGCATGCGGACATACGAATGAGCAGAAGCCGCACTGGATACAGTTCTCAGGATCCCACTTAGGTACGAAGGCAGCAATGTTACGATGCTCGTTGTATGAAGCATTGTTGTGCATTGAACCGTCTAATACGTCAAACTTGGTGAATGCTGATACCGGCATGTCATAACCCTGCAGGTTGCCGATCTTGTTGACATATTCGTCCATGTAGGCATCGCCTGTCTTAGGGATTTCGAAGAATGGATCTAACTGTGCCCATTCAGGCTTTACTTCAACCTGTACCAGGCCAGCCTTACCGGCATCGATTGCCTTGTAGTTCATTTCGACAATGTCGTCACCCTTCTTGCCGTATGACTTCTTGGCAGCAGTCTTCATCAGACCCAGAGCCTGATCATAAGGCATGATCTGTTCGTTCAGAGCGAAGAATGCTGACTGTAATGTCGTATTGGTTCTTCTGCCCATGCCGATCTCGGCGCAGATCTTGGTGGCGTTGATGATATAGAACTTGGCATGCTTCTTAGCCAGCTGATATTTCATTCTGTTAGGAATGTAATCAACTACTGCATCAGCATCTAATGTGGTGTTCAGTAAGAATGTACCGCCATCCTTCAGTTCTGCTATCATGTCATATTTCAGAGCATATGAATCAAGTGAGCATGAAACGAAGTCAATGTTGGTTACATAGTAAGTTGAACGGATCGGTGTAGGACCGAAACGCAGGTGGCTTCTGGTAACGCCGCCGGCCTTACGTGAGTCATACTGGAAATATGCCTGAGCATACAGATCAGTATTATCACCAATGATCTTAACGCTGTTCTTGTTGGCACCTACTGTACCGTCTGAGCCTAAGCCCCAGAACAGACATGAAGTATAGTCACTTGGTACGGTGAAATCAGGATCAACATCCAGTGACAGATGTGTTACGTCATCAACGATACCTAAGGTGAATTCTTCTCTTGGATTTTCCTTTGCCAGTTCATCGTAAACGGCCTTGATCTGGTTAGGAGCGGTATTCTTGCTGGAGATACCGTATCTGCCGCCGATTAAGGTTACATCTAAGCCTCTTACAACATTCATGACATCCAGGAACAGAGGTTCGCGTGAACCCATTTCCTTGGTTCTGTCTAATACAGCGATCTTCTTGACTGTCTTTGGTAAGACGTTCAGGAAATACTTGGCGCTGAACGGACGGTATAAGTGAACTTTTACGACACCGACTTTCTGGCCGAGCTTGTTTAAAGCATCAACTACTTCTTCGATTGTCTCGTTTACTGAACCCATTGCAACGATGACTCTTTCAGCATCCGGTGCACCGTAGTAAACGAATGGCTTGTAATCTCTGCCTGTATGAGCGGAGATTTCCTTCATGTAGTCATTGACGATATCAGCTACTGCAGCATAGTGCAGGTTCTGAGCTTCTCTGCCCTGGAATGTGATATCATCGTTTTCAGCACCGCCTCTGGTAATAGGATTGCCATGAGGATTCATTGCCTTGGCACGGAATGCTGCTAAAGCATCCTGGTCAACAAGGCTCTTGAGGTAATCATAGTCCATGACTTCGACTTTCTGAATTTCATGAGAAGTTCTGAAACCATCGAAGAAATGAATGAACGGAACTGAACCCTTGATTGCGGACAGGTGTGCTACACCGGCTAAGTCCATAGCTTCCTGAACGGAAGAACTTGCCAGCATGCATACGCCGGTCTGACGGCATGCATAGATATCCTGGTGGTCACCGAAAATGCTTAATGAGCGGCTGGCCAGAGATCTGGCTGCTACGTGGATGACACCTGGTAATAATTCTCCTGCAAGCTTATAGATGTTAGGAATCATTAATAATAATCCCTGTGAAGCAGTGAAAGTAGTAGCTAAGGCACCAGCCTGCAGAGTACCGTGAACGGCACCGGCAGCGCCTGCTTCTGACTGCATTTCTGCAACCTTTACAGTGCTTCCAAAAATGTTTTTACGTCCCTGAGTTGCCCACTGGTCAACAACTTCAGCCATTGTTGAGCTTGGGGTAATAGGATAGATGGCAGCTACTTCCGTAAACGCATAAGCGGAATGAGCGGCAGCATTGTTTCCATCCATAGACATAAACTGTTTTGCCATAAGTTATATTGCCTCCCTTTGTCGCTTTATATTATAAAACAAATAGAAGGTATCCTCAATAAAAAACCGGGCTTTTACCCGGTGTTAACATACTTTTTTGTAAACTGTAATCTTTTAGATAGGTTCTCTGTGATAAGAGATATTATACAGGCCGAATACCGCACCGCAGATACCGCCGGCGATATGAGCCAGCTGTGAGATATTGTCGTCAACATACAGTGCATCGTAGATCTCACCGCCCAGATAGATAATCAGGACAAGTATCAGTGTCAGTGGAACCTGACCCTTTTCAAAGCTGGTAGCTGAAGCCAGGATTATCATCATGAAGACGATACCGCTGGCAC
Source organism: Erysipelotrichaceae bacterium (assembly GCA_017405785.1). GTDB lineage: Bacteria > Bacillota_I > Bacilli_A > Erysipelotrichales > Erysipelotrichaceae > RUG521. The sequence goes on along the minus strand of JAFQZR010000005.1, from coordinate 204,371 downwards.
CGCATAACCGGACGTTAGGGAAGACGATATTATTAGCCAGACCACCGATGACTGCTGTGATTGCAATCATTTTCATCAGCTTGATACTGCCGTATTTCTCTTCAATCATTGGTCCCAGGATCAGGATATACATGATGTTTCCAATGAAATGATCCCAGTTGGCATGACCGAATATGTAGGTAAACAGACGCAGATAAGTCAGAGGATTAAACCATCCTCCGTTATATGTCATAAAGAACATTCTGGTACTTGCGTTATCAGTATAAATGCCCAGACCTAACACAAGCAGACATATCAGGGAGAATGTCAGCGTGACCGGAGCGTTGTAGTCGATAAAGAATTTTTTCTTTCTGGCTGCCATAATATCACCATCCTTATTGAATAATTATACTACCAAACATTGTTATAAACAATCAGCCTTCTCAGCGGCATCTTCCATCAGTTTTCTTTCCAGTGTTATTTCCTGAGGATACGGATAGGTCTTTGCCACCTTGTCCATCTGTTTTTTGAACTGCTCAGCTTTTTCCTTATCCTTATCATGGATCAGAGCATAAGTGTATCTTGTTCTTATGACATCAGGAGAATCCTTCATGTTTTTAAACAGCTGAGCACATGAGGTATAGTAATGTTCTACTGTATTAGGATTGTTTTCCGTCATCAGTTCACAGTACAGACAGTCACTCATCAGTATCTGACGGTGGATGTTATTTATAACGGCATCTCCGTCAGTTAAGGCTTTCATCATCTTATATGCGTCATCCATGTACCCCTGCCCTAAAAGATGACTGCATTTCATAACTCTGATGGTGTTTACCAGCAGATTGTTTTCATGTCCCTGAACCGCAAAGAGAGAATCATCCATATCCGTCAGGGTCATGCCTTCCCGCTGCAGTTCCACGATTTTCAGCTGAGCCCATAAGGCCTTTCTGGCCCGCTTGTCCTTCAGGGCGTCAGAAAGATTCTTGCCGTCATTGGATACCAGTGACATGTCAAGAGGCACACCGTTCATTACCGCAAACAATACACCCAGCAGTGCCAGCAATACCAGTAACGGACTGAGTATCCTGACATTAGGGAATAAACGGTACAAAAGATAAAAGACAGCAGCTGATACCAGATTCATTATTACTCCGCCCAGGTTATATAAGACTATCGGCATGTCATCGCTGTATTCCGGAGGTCCCATCAGACACTGACCGGCTGTACCGGCCAGTTTGAATTTCCTGACAACCAGTTTACCGTTCTGCTTAAGGAAAACAAAACTGCCGACACGGAAACTCTTGAAAGTATATCCTGTAAGCAAGCCAAAGATCAGATGTCCGCTTTCATGAATGATGATCTGAATGAAGCTGCACACAAAGAAAGAAACAAAGATGAAGAAAATGTTCCGTATGAAAGATATCGGACTGTTCATTTCCACAAACTGCATCTTTTCCAGAGCCATGGCAAACAGATATCCTGTTATCAGACAGGAAAGGATCATCATCAATCCGCTTGTTACGGTCTTGTTTTTATTTCCATTCATATGTAAAACCTCATTTCTTTCTGGTGATCATCACTATCTCCGGCGGAGTATTTTTCTGATTTGGGAAACTCACGTAGACTACATGATATATTGAACTGTCCAATTCTTCAGCATATTTCAGAACTGCTTCCCTTTCCAGTTTACCTTCCGGATGACCCCAGTACAGTGTCAGACATACCAGACCTGATACACTCAGTTTATTCAACACTTTTTCCAAAGAAATCAGTGTACTTTCAGCATTTGTAGTTATTTCCTTATTCCCTTTAGGCAGATATCCCAGATTATAAACAGCCAGATCTATGTTTTCACTGACATATTCATCGATCTTTTCGTGACTGTCACAGATCAGAACAACATTTTCAATATCATGTTCTTTCAGCAGTTTATCCGTATTATCAATGGCTTCCTGCTGTATATCAAAGGCATATACCTTATTTGCCCTTAAGGCCAAGTAAAGAGTATCGTTGCCATTGCCACATGTCGCATCTATAACAACGCTTTCTTCATTTATGTATCTGTCCCATATCATACGGACTATTTCACTGTTCTTGGTTAATACATTCATTTTTGCACCTTATATTTATTATAACAAAGAAAAAGGACCCATTCTCAATAACTGAGGTTTCTCAACTACCGATATTATATTAGAATGATGATGGAGGACGGTAATGAATATCTATCAGTATGGAAAGAGAATAAAGGAACTGAGAAACCAGAATAGTCTTACTCAGCAACAGCTGGCAGATATGGTGGGTGTTTCAGCCAAGACTGTTTCACATTGGGAAACCGGTTATACCATGCCTGATGTTGAAATGATGCTTAAACTGGCTGAAGTTTTTAATATCTCTCTGAATAATCTTGTAAATGAACAAAGTGATCTTCCTCAGCAGCAGGTCATTGAGGACTATTCAGGACAGTATAAAAAGAATTCGGGAAGAATATCCCGACTGAACTGGTTTCAGAAAGCAGTCCTTGTCTTCGTTACTGCTATGAGCATTATATTTACAGTCATATACATCATTGTTTCTTCAAGAGAAGGTTTTCTGTATAAAAACGTCATACTTACCCCTTCTCAGCAGAACAATGAAACGATATATTCGGGTAAAATCAGTGGTGAACAGGTTATTTTCACCGTTAATGGCAATACCCTTCTTCATACCTATGGTGAAAACACATACGGTCCATATGTTCTCACAGAGGATCCATCAGCCATACCAGAGAATCATGGCTGGTCTGAAATAATGACAGGCATTGAAATTAAGAAGCAAAATAATATAATCTTCCGCGGCGGTGCCGTCAAAGTCAGTAACGGAGAATGGGTGCTGTATAATGAAGACGGATCCATCGGTAATGACGTGTCAGTGTTTGAGTCTTCAGGTAACACATCCGCGATCTTAAAGGCCAATGTCATAGCTGCGCTGATTCTGGGGCCTGAACTGACACACAAAGGAAACCTTGTCCGGTTGTTCTTCGGATTGATACTCTGTATAGTAATTGCCATATCCATACTGTTTGAAAACGAGATCTTCCATTGGCAGATGTCTTTCCAGATTCGCAATGCTGAAAAAGCAGAGCCTTCCGATTATGAGATAGTCACACGTTACGCCAGCTGGGCCATAATACCATTGTTAGTACTTCAGTTGTTTATCGCCGGCTTAAAATAGAGCAACGCATTTGTAGAAATAAAGTGCCAAATAAGGCACTTTTATTGCTCAAACACTAAAAAACCTCAGCATTTACTGAGGTTTTTGACATAATGGTGCCGGATGTCGGACTTGAACCAACGACCTACGCATTACGAATTTGGTGAACACAACGATAATAAAAAATCGTACTAATCTAAATACTTTTTCGATTTTTGTGGTCTGAGTTTGTTAGTTTTGAATACCAAATTGGTTTGAAAAACCAAGAATCATTATCCAAAAATATAACTATATTTTTTTCACTTTCCTTTACAAACACTAGTTCTGTATCTCTATTTTTTTATTTTCACTTCATATCTGTATGGAACTTTCCAAACATCATTAGTATAATCACATATTTGTAACAGATTTGCAAACTCTTTTTCAGCCCATAATTCAGCATTTTCCAATGCGTTAATACCAGAGAATAAATTACTCTCTTTGATAGTTCCATCTTTACAATAAAATACAACATAGTACTTGTAATTAGATCTTTCAGGATAATATTTTTTATAAAACTCGTTTTTATCAATGCGAATTATATTACAAAGATACTCTGAATTATATCTTTTTGTTTCTTCATATGCTTTATTAAAATCAGCATGTGCATCAGCTTCACGCTCTCTACGCTCTTCATCGCTCATATTTGACCTAACACCAGCAAATAATTGATTAAAAACACCAGAAGCCATAAACTTCATGTTATTCAATTTAATTTTAGAATACTTGTCGTGATTCCATATAGTTGCCTCTTCCCAATTAATATATGGTTCATCATGTAAGGATATTAGCTGATTAACAACATCACTAAAAGCATTGAATTCTCCTGGACTAGTATCCTGAGATATCCATTTTTTAAAATTTTCTGAAGATAGAACCATTTTCCATTTACTTACTGGTTTTCCATCAGCCATCATTGCTAACTTCTCTGGTCCGATACGTAACAGCCATTCATCGTAAGGTATAGTTAGAATATGTTTATATAAAGCAGTTGCTACATCTACTCCTAATGACCCTTCGATAAAAGCTTTGGCCAATTCATAAGAAACACTTTTAATACCCTGATGATTATTAAAATGATATTTTAACTCTCTTTTAAAATCTCGTAGTATATCTGTACCATCTGGATACTCATCAATATCATAATTGAAATTTACACCCTTAAAACGACTTAAAACGTCTTCTGAGTTAGAACTTATGCTGTTTATAATTTTATTAAATAAACCCATCTTATTACCTCTTCTATTGTAAGAAATCTATTTCGAGATTATTATAGCATATTTATATTTAATTGATGGTTTGTACCCAAGTTTATAAACAATATGTACATTAATTATACAAAAAAAGACACCCTTACAAGTGTCTCTCTTATTATATGGTGCCGGATGTCGGACTTGAACCAACGACCTACTCATTACGAATGAGTTGCTCTGCCGACTGAGCTAAACCGGCTTACGAAAACCCTTTATTAGGGTTTCATCAAATTGACCCTTCTATATTAACACATTTTTACCTAAAAAGGTCAACGCATTACTTCTCTCTTTTCATAACAACAATACTCCTGAACATATATTGTTTGTGTTTATGATCAAAACGATTGAATATAAAATAAAAGACCCTTCGGCTGCCGGAGGATCATTAATCAATATTATAAGTATGTACTAAAAACTTATTGTAAATAATCAAACCCACCACCGGTACGGTTACACCTCTTCAGGCGTTTTACTGTCAAAACTGCGCCTTTAATTAACCCGTATTTTTCAAATGCCTGAATGGAGTATTCAGAACAGGAAGGTTCAAATCTGCAGCTGTTTCTGATGCTGATCGGAGCATATCTTTGATAGATTTTCACACAGCAAATAGTCATTCTTTTACCAAACAATACAATAATAGTCAAAAAATAAATAATAATCCGTATTATGGCATATGTATGGTTTTTATATGTGTTTATCGAATAACCGATAATGAAAGCTATACCAAAAACCGCAATTGCATACAATACGATTCTGCCCCAGTTTATAGTCGGTCGGTTTAGTTTTCTGATATACCTGATACTGCGGGGATCATCAGAATCATATTTATCTGCGCCTGCTATTATTTGCTGTCTTGCTCTCTCAATTTCTTCCTTCAGTAAATCATTATCTGTTTTATTCATGTACACACAAAAAGTATTTCATCCAACACGGATTTGAAAATGAAATATTATTATGACTATTCTTGCAAAAAACCCTATAAAGAGAATACTAAATTAACTTATGTCCGCACTTCGTACAGAACTTGGCATTTTCCTTCTGAGGAGCTCCGCAGCTTGGACATACCAGTCCACTAGGACTATCTGGTTTTTCAGTAGTGTCAACACTTGCCTTTTTTGTTTTTGTATTTAAAACAGGCTTTTCAACCACAACTCTTTCTTCTATTTGTCTGCCGCCTTCTGAATCCCTTTCAAAAATCAACATATAATACTGTGTTCTTACAGTAGGGGTCCCAGCCAAAAACCTTTCGAAACACCCTAATTTCTCGTCGACATCAAGTACCTCCATAGAATGATATGTCCATCCACCCGCAACCTCACGATTTATAATGTCCTCAAAACCAGCAAATGCCTTACTGGAATTACCTCTGTTTACAGTAAAACCCATTGGTCCTGGTACTATCTTGTATGTTTTCATATTAACTCCTCCCACCAACTATCTATCCAACCATAGCCATAAATAAAGCTATTTATGCTAAGCTTCCACACCGTTTAATCATTACAAGAATGATAAAAATCCAGAACACCCATTTGATGATTTTCCATGCTTTTGTAATAAACTTCTCTGTAGGTGTTTTCTCCTCTTCAATTGTTACCCATGCTCTTGCCATAATACTTACCTATTATTGTAGAATTCCTTTATGTATATTTTATCATAAACTGTGTGTGTTAACACATTAAAACTCCCCCTTACCTTTATTTATCTCTTTGACTTTTATACTCTTAGCTGCACTAAACAGTTTTCTTTTGCTTTTTTAGTGATGTACCAGATGATACTATATAGACATGGGTAATCTTATGAAAAGAACTGCACTTATATTGTTGACTATCGTCACTACACTGATTATATCTGCCGGCAGTTTTACTATGGCGAAAGCTGATGATTATCAGCTGGAATTAGAATTGTTCAGTAATTACGCTTATGTATATGATTTAACCCATGACGTAATACTGTTAGACAAGAACAGTCAGGAAAGAATGTATCCTGCTTCATTGACCAAAATGATGGCTGAGATCATTGCTCTGGAAAACTATCCTGACTGGGATCAGCAGATTACCATAACCTGGGATATGATCAGAGGTTTATGGGAAGCCGATGCCTCCCGTGTAGGATATGCTGTCGGTGACAAGGCTTCAGTAAGAGACCTGTTGTATGGTGTAATGTTGCCATCAGCTGCTGACTCTGTTCATGCCCTGGGAATAACCCTGGATGGTTCCATCGAGGCTTTTGTGAACAGGATGAACTCAAAAGCAAAGGAACTTGGTATGAATAATACCCATTTTGTCACACCAAGCGGCTTACATGATGATAATCATTATTCAACCTGCCGCGACATGGCCTTACTCCTTGAATACTGCATACAGAATGAAGACTTCGTAAACATTATAAAAACCCAGAACTATACAACTCAGCCAACCTGGTATTATAAATACGGTTATACTATGACAAACACTGTATGGAGCGGATTTACCCGAAACGGTTATCCATCCATCGGTTTAGTCGGAGGGAAAACCGGTTATACCGATGATGCATTATACTGTCTGGCTGTATATGCTAAAATCAACGACATGGAACTGATAATCATCACTGCCCACAGTGACAGTGATCTGGACAATCCAGCTCATAAGGATGTCAGTGACATCTTAACTGCCCTTACACACTGGCAATATCGTGAACTCATTATTAAAGACACCCTGCAGAAAACAATTACCGTACATCATCAATACGAAGATCAGGAAGTCATTATCCTAAGTGAAAAATCAGTTGCCAGAGTTCTTCCTGAAGAAGTTAACACCAGGATTACCGTAGATTTCCCTAATGAAGTAGACTCACAATTGGAGGAATATGAAGTCACCGGTACCATTACCGTTTCATCTGATGACAGAATACTGGAACAGTGGGAACAAAAAGTAACCATCCCTGCAGAACCGAACTTCTTTGGCAGGGCAATAAAGTATCTCAAAAACCTATATCATAAACTAATGGAGTACATAAACAAATAGAAAAGGTATGATCAATTGCTGATATCATACCTTTTTCTTTTACTTCATTATCTCTTTGATTGTAACACTCTCAGAAGCACCAAACAGTTTTCTTACTGTCGCATCAGGTAAGACTGTTGTTCCTCCTAATGCATAGCCATCTGTTATGTTCCTCTCCTTAGTATAAGGTCTTGCTATGTCTGCCTTATCATTCCTTATAAGGATCAATGGTGCTCCTATCTGATTAGCCAACGGTCCTCCACATAATCCATCAGGGAAATCTGATCCATATGCTAAGATTGCTACAGTAGCTTTAGGGAAGAATTTCTCAGCTATTCTGATTGATGTGACGAATCTGTTGTCTCCTGCTATCCTCTCTACTTCTCCATATTCGCCTAATTCTTTCTCAAAGCTCTTTGATACTGCTGTATCTCCTCCAAGGATTATGAGTTTCTTATCAGGATTAGCCTTAAGGAATTTGATTTGGTCATCATTCAGTTTATCCCTTACTAACAACATAGGTAATCCTGTTGCACTGGCACTTAATGAGTCTGCATAGTTGGTTCCAGTAGCTATAAGAATAGTATCTCCATTTACTCCTGCTTCCTTAAGAATCTCTATGTTGGTAAGATATCTGTTATCACCAGCTAATCTCTTTATCTTATATCCTTCTAATCCCTTAAGTGAGCTTTCTGGTACAGCAGCAGTTCCGCCTAATACGTAGATAGTACCTTTTTCTTTCAGTACTGACCTGATATAAGCATTTACTTCACTTACCTTAGCTGCTCTGGTAATGATGATAGGTGCATTCTTTACTGCTGCTAAGTATGAACCGGCTAAAGCATCGGCGAAGTTATCACCATTTGCCAGGATAACTACATCATGTTTCTCATTACCTGAGTTCATTAAGATAGTATCTGATATTGCAAATGAGGTTCCGAATCTGTTGGTACCGTATACTCTTGTAATATCAGTTATTATTTTCTTTCCGATAATCGTATCTTTTAACTCTATCTCATCTGATGCGGTTTCATCTTTAAACAGCTTTCCGCACACACTGCAGATGTAATATCCGATATTGCCCTCTGATTCATGTGTTGGTTCTTTTTCATTAACATGAACCAGTGTATGAGACGCTAACGGGATGATTTCCTCTATAATGTCTCCACATACTTTACATGTATATACTTTCAATCCTTCTTCCATGCAGGTCGCTTCCTTCTTGATAACTCCTTCATCGTACAAATGATCTGTCATAGGAATGGATTCTTCCCTGGTTGCTCCGCAGAACTCGCATGTATATACTTTTATTCCTTCTTCTACGCAGGTTGCTTCTTTCGTAATTACACCGTCATCATAAGAATGCTCAATCACAGGAATCGTAACTTCCTTTGTTCCTCCGCATACGCTGCAGGTACATAATGCCAGTCCCTCTTCAGTGCAGGTGGCCTCTTTCAGAACTGTTCCTTCATCCCAGATATGCTCAAGAAGTATTTCTTCACCGCATTCCATGCATGCTCTCTTGTGGTATTCCTCATCTTCAAAGACAGGATCTCCGTATACATGTGCTGTTTCTTCAGGATCATTCATTTCTCCGAAATATGAATCCAGGAAAGTCTTGTGTCTTCCTATCCATTCAATACGGTATTCTGCTATGGTATCAAGTGATTCATCATCTCCCCACTGTATGGTTCCGTCTCCGCACTTGAACTTTGTTGGCCATATGACCGTATCCATCAGGAGATTCGGTCTGGTATTATCGTATACTTCCTCAAACGACATTACCTTATCATCTTCTCCCATAAGTGAAGCCATAATGCTCTGATAATGTTCAAAGTATCTTTCCTTGATTCTTGCTCTGAAGCTAGGTATTCTGATCAGTCCTCCGGAGAGTACCTGATTACGGATGATATCTACTTCAGGACTGCTCTGATATGTCCATGCCGTACCAAAAGTCAGGTCCATATCCCAGAGAGGTCCTGCATACATCTTGTCATTTGCGTCTTTATAGAAATACTGTGATTTCCAGAAAGCATCACTGTTAGAAGCAATTGTTTCCAGAAGATACAGGTTTACCAGACTGTCCAGATCACAGTAGTCATAGTAGTACAGACCGGTGTCCGGATTAAATCCATCCCGGGATCCATAAACCGCATTAATGAAATCCTGGAAATACTCACTAATATATTCTACAGCTTCCCTGCTTCCGTATTCAGGAGAGTCTATCGTGACAAAGCGCTTAGTGGTGTTGGCCATAAAGAAGAACCCGCTGCTGGAAGTATCCAGGAAGTTCGAATTCATCTCAATGAGGTAACCGCCACTGATTTCCTCCGGTCCTTCCAGCCCTTCCTGATACTGGATCGTATTATTGTATTTGTTGGTGGCTGTCTTAAGATTAACTGTTTCACCGTAATCAGGGTCCTGATCCTCATAATATTCTTCCATGTCAGTAATGTTTATTCTGTTTGACTTGATCTCGTTTTTTTCAGAAAGACAGTAAACCCCACGGTAACACCCGTCATAATACAGGTTGACAAGCGTTTCATTAGCTGAATATGTATCCCCTGATATGTTGGCAACACCTTTCATGATCATGTCATCCAATCTTAAAGGATCTTTATACATTGCCAAAAGAACCCACTTCTTGCCTTTTTCTTCTCCTACAAGTGCAGTCTTCTTGTCAAGCTTTATCCGGTATCCCTTCTTAGGGTCTCTTAATGATGAATTGCCGCGAATATGTATGTCATCTATCTTTCCGCTGTAAATAACCTTTCCATTCGGATTAGTGATCACAGCTGTACCTTTACCTTTGTTATTTCTGCTTGTCTCGATCCAGGCTATGCCTTTATTTACAATATCATCGCTTTTATAGAAGAAACTTCCCAGATTATCTCCCTTCATGATAGTCAGGTGCATCGTCTCTTCAGGATCAGAAGCAATCAGAATGTCAACCTCACATCTGTTAGTTTCACTGTCTAAGAAACTGCTTAGATCTATTATTTCAGACTGAACTTCTTCATTGACATACAGGACCTGATCATAATTTTCAGAATAAAGCTGCAGACAGCTGATATCAACCTCTGAAGGAAGAAACAGATAATACCCTGAACCATCGACGTCAAGTACATAGACCTTCTCATCTTTTACCAGAGTATAGATCCGTGTTGGTGCAGTTTTCGGGTTATCAGCATATACCTCTACTGTCTTCCTTATGTCAGGCAAAAAGGCGCTGATACTCAGCAAAACTGAAAGCATGATCTTAATTATCTTCTTCATAAGGGTTCCTTCCTGTAGTTAGTCACTCCTAACTACAGGATATCATAAAACATCATTTTTGAGGATTATAAACCGAACTATTACCAGCTCGATATAACAAGGCACAAAAAAACTTCCTTTACACGGGAAGTCTTTTCAAATTAATCTACATAACGATTCTCGTAGTAGATTTTTCCTTTGATGATCGTCTTTAAAACATTATAGTCCTCATCCATAATAACAAAATCACTGCGTCTGCCTATTTCAATTTTCCCTCTGTCGGTTATGTTTAAACACTTAGCCGGATTTTCACAGTAAAGTGTGGCTACCTGTTCCTGAGTGAATCCGCAGATATCACGGCATCTTCTCATCATCTTATCCATTGTATTATTGCCTGACTGAATATGACCGTTTCCGTTATAGATGAAGTCATCCTTGGCTATTATTTCTACACCGTTGGAGAACTTATATTCTCCCGGTTCAATTCCTGAATAGACAGAGAAATCTGTAATGCCATAACACTTATCAATTCCCTTAACCTTGACAACAAGCTTGACCCATGAAGGAGCTACATGGAAACCGTCCATTGTTATCTGAGTTTTGACTCTGTCATCCAGCAATACGCCAACTGTCGGTGTTGAATCACGATGATGCATTGGTTTGAAGCCGTTAAAGATGTGATCACAGTGTCTGACACCTGCATCCACTGCTTCAATGATCTGGTCAACGGTTGCTTTGGTATTCCCAAACTCAACATCAACACCTTGGCTGGTAATCCATTTGATCCATTCAATGGATCCTTCAAGTTCAGGAGCTACGCTTATCAGCGCAACATCACTCAGGTCATTGTCAGTGAAATATAACGTGTTTTCCCTGCTTGGATTAACATCCCAATTGTGAATGGCACTTGAGATAACATCGGGATTCATATAGGTGCACTCAAAGTGAATCTTCATCGGATCAGCACCGTCAACATCTTTTCTCACTTTTCTGATTGCGCGGCAGGATGAAATCCTTTCTTCATCACTTATACCCGTTAATGTCGGGAAAACTGTCGTCACACCGTATTCAGGGCATTTCTTCAGGATATACCTTATCTGTTCTTCAATATCACCGTACTCCGGTAATGTTTTAATATCATTGAAGTTTCTTAACCAGCCTCCATGCATATGAGTATCTATTATTCCGGCATAAAGATAATTACCTTTACCATCGATAACTTCTTCATCTTCCAGATTCTGACCTATTTCCAGGATCTTCTCAGTATCAAACCTTACTTCCAGATCTTCATGAAACTGCCCGTCAATAAAAACTCTGACATTGGAGATTTTCATATTACTTCCTTACCTCTTAATGTCCTTTCAGGTAATAATCAAAACTTAATCGCAGGAAATCATCAATATCCTGTTTTGCGGAAACACTTAATGATGATATTCTTCCCTTTCCCATAACCATCGGATCAATGTATCTCTTCTTGGCTTCTATCTGCAGCCATCCCTCACCCAGATAAACATCGCTTCTGTTAACCTCAGTCATGACTCTGAAGTCCTGCCATTCAGGAGAATATCCGATCTTGTTTATGATGACTTCTTCATCAATATAAAGATCTTCATAGGCAATGACTCCCTCTTTGATCTTATCTCTGAGAATCAAAGCCAGTCTTTCCATGGAATAGCGGTCTTCATCACAGATATAAAGTCTGCTGTTTTTCAGGCAGCCATGCACAAAGGCTTCGGCGATGTCCTCATGCTGGAACATCAGTTCCTGCTGACCGTATTCATTGATACCCACAACCAAATCATCATACATTACCTTGACTTTTTCTTTACTGTACCCCTGGTAACGTACCATGTTGTTCAGGGTATATTCCAGCCTGTCCGCTGACAGTAAAGGTGAATCATTATCAGCTATTGAATAGATATGATAGTCACATACATCATCAACTGTTAATCCCAGTTCATCAAGAATCTTTCTTATGCCTTCGGAGTTCTCAATTATCTCTCTGGTTCCTTCTTCCGTTGATTCCTGACTGACATGGTCATTATTCATGAAATCAACCACATGGGCAAAGGCCGGAGTGGAAATGTCATGGAATAAGCCTGCCAGAGCAGCCTTATGACTTCCGGTGAAATGCCATACTATCAAAGCCACACCTAAGGAATGCTCATAACGTTTGTAAGGTCCGACATTACGCCACCAGGAAAGAGAGGTGTATTCACACCCGCAGTCCATTCCAACTTTTCTTAACCTGGCCATTTCATCCGTCAGGGATGCTTTCCTTAAGAATTCAGGCACTTCATCGTGATAAATCTTTAACATGTTATTTAATGTACTTTACTCTTCCAAAATACTTCTTATATATGTCGTCATTGTTATAACCGTCAACATTCTGTGACTGGTATACATATGGCTTATAACCCTTTTCCGTAACGATCTTCAATGCTTCAGTGGTAATGGTATCAATAAGGAACATACCGGTAATGTTACTTACTGCTCCCGTAATGATCCCTCCTATTTCCATGCAGCCATCACCAGGAGGCGTACAGTTATCCAGCACCAGATCACACAGCTCATATAGTTTTTTACCTGAAGGATGTCTGCTTATCATCTTTTCGGACTGTTTCAGGGAAGTGATCGCTATGGTATAGATACCTTCCTTCTGAGCACGCATGGCCATTTCAACCGGCATGGCGTTTCTTCCCGAGTTGGAAATGATGACCATGATATCACCCTGTTCAATGACGTGGCTGTCATAAATAACATCAGCTATACCTGATATTCTTTCAATACGGCTGCCTCTGTCAACACCATGGTTCTCCAGTACATCCGGATCCAGCATGGCATCAAGATTTCCCAGACCTCCGGCACGGGCAAAAGCTTCCATTCCGACAATATGAGAATGACCCGTTCCGAAAGTATGAATGATCTTATCATCCATTATGGTCTGAGCGAATTTCTCGGCTGCGATCTTTATACCTTCACGGTTTGTCTGGTAAACCTCTTCCAGTATTTCCGTTATTCTATTTACATATTCAAACTCAGTATTCATACATTTACCTCACAGGATATCTTCCGCAGCATTTCTTATACTTCAGACCGCTTCCGCAGATGCACGGTCCGTTGCGGTCAGCCTTGTTTCTTCTCTGATTCTCTCTTTTCTTAAGTTCAGCCATTATTGCTTTCTTATCATTTCCGTTCAGTTCTATCAGATCCTTAATTATTCTTTCTGTCAGTCTGAACAAACTAAGCAGTCCCTCACAGAGATAATACTCTCCTTCATCTCCAAAGCGGTCTTTCAGACAGCCTCCGTGACACAGTTTCAGGTAACGGCAATTCCTGCATTTCTCACTTAAACCGTCTCTCTTTCTTAACCCGAACTTTTTCTGTTCTTCCTTGTCAAGCATGTCCGCAAATGATTCATCAACAGTTCCGATGCAGTGGCTTTCCCTGACAAAGTGGTCACAGGCATATACCTTACCGTCAGCTTCCACTACTGGAACATTACCGCAGGTTTCCTGCAGCCAGCACAGCATCGGACTGCCACCGGCATATGTATTGATGATCTCCGCAAACAGCTGAACATTGACTTTACCCAGATCATTAAATACCCACTGATTGAAGATACGGCACAGGAAATCACCGTATTCTTCCGGTGTTACCGATTCATCCCTGACGGTTCCATCAGGATCGCGGTTTACTACCGGAATGAACTGTATCCATCCCGTCCTGAGGTTCTTAAGGTTCTCGTATACCTCAAGAGGTTTTTTTACTGTCTCACTGTTGACTGTGCACAACAGGTCAGGATTAATGCCGTAACTCTGCAGTAAGGCGATATTCTTCTTTATTTTTTCATATGTACTGTTGCCTGAAGCATCAGGGCGGTTAAAATCATGCCGCGATGGGGTTCCGTCTATGCTCAGTCCTACATCAAAATGATTATCCTTTAAAAACTGACACCACTCGTCATTCAGCCCTAAGCCATTGGTCTGCAGATTGTTCCAGCACTGCCAGCCTTCCGGAAGATATTTCTTCTGGATCTCGACAACCTGACGGTAAAAATCAAGGCCTCTTAAAGTAGGTTCACCGCCATGCCAGACAAAAGAAACAGTGTCTCCCTTACTGGATTCAATGCAGTTCTTAATCATTTTCTCAGCCGTTTCCAGGCTCATCATGGTGTTATGCGATATGTTCAAAGGCAGGTAGTAACAGTAGCTGCAGCGCATGTTGCAGGCAGATCCTACCGGTTTGACCATTACCGCAAAGTTCTTTTTATTCATAACAATATTATAAACCGGCTTTTACAGCCGGTCATTTCATTTCAGATATTTGTCGAAGAATTCCAGCACCACATTCCAGGAATCCATGGCCTGCTGCTGGCGGTACATCGGAGTATGGTAATACCAGATTCCGTGTGTCGCTCCATCATACCTGTGGAACTCATAATTCTTCTCGTACTTCTTCAGAAGTTCTTCAGTCCGGTTGACTTCATTGACATCCGGACGGCGGTCTTCATTGCCGAAGATGCCTAATAACGGACAGCTCAGGTTCTTTGTGTAAGTGTGCGGCGATACCGGTCTGGCTGGTGATAATTCCTCATCAGACTGGATTACTCCGCCACCCCAGCAGTCAACTGCGGCATCAATGCCGTCAAGTGTGCAGGCCGCCAGGAAAGTATGTCTGCCTCCTGAACACATACCGATGACACCGACTTTGCCGTTGGAACTGTGCTGTTCTCTTAAGAACTCAATTGATGCAGCTGTATCAGCCATGACGGTTGAATCCGGTGCGCCACCGCTTTCATACCGTCTTTTTGATACTTCTGCAGGAGTTCCGGTCCCATAACGGGAATATATGTCAGGACATACTACACTGTAACCATGTTCCGTAAATCTTCTGGCAGTTTCACGGCACCATTCATCCCATCCCGGCATATGAGGTATTAAAACGATACCTGGATGGTTACCGTCAGTCAGCGGTCTGGAATGATATATGGTTATTTCCTGACCGTCAGTACTGACGATCTTCTTGGTTTCAGCAATCATACCGCTGTAATCACCGGTATTAAAACTATTCCACATATTATTTTTCCTCCATTATTACTTTCATTATAATATGAAAACATTTCCCAGAAAAAGAAAAAAGCCTGTTTGAAGGCTTATTCAGATAATTGACGATATTTATATCTGTCCGGCATACGGATATAGCAGCGGATATGTTCATCAGCAGGGCGTTCGATGATTGCTGATCTGTTGTCAACATTTCCTTCTGCCACCAGAATTGATTTTTCTCTTCTTTCCAAAATGATTCCCATGTGATCGTGCTCTGTGTTCTCAAATACTCTGTCATATATGACAACATCACCTGCTTCAGGTATAAAGTCCTTCATACCCTTATGGTACTCAATCAGGGGATCACCCTTCGCAAATTCTTCCCAGGCTATACAACCTGCCAGATTACAGGTTTCACATTCATCAGGACGTATTGGAAAATCAAAGCCAGCTTCCCTGCAGCAGTAATATACAAATGCCCGACACCACATTCCATCGGCTTCCTCAACCGTCCAGCCGGGAAATGGCTTAACAAGCGGCTGCAGATTTGATACTTCATTTTCTGTAAACCCATGGAAAGGAATCACAGCCATCTCCCTGGCTGCTTTTGCCAGTTGTTTTCGGGTTGGTCTTTTCATTACCAGTTTTTCTCCTCTGAACTAATAAACTCTTCCTGTCAGTTCAGCATATTCTTTAACAGCCTTCAGGAAAGCATCCGCATCATCTTCATTATTGAATCCGCCCAAAGATACTCTGATATAAACCTTACTGCTGCGGCTTAAGGCAATGTTTTTAGAGCGGAAGAATTGGAACATTTTGTCTGGATCAGAAGGTCTCATGGAAATGATTCCCAGATGTTCTGACTTATTCTCAGGAGTGATTATTGGATAACCATACTGTTTTAGCCCGGAATACATTCTGTCATACAGTTTCATGACATCTTCATGTATGTTTTCGATTCCTCTTTCAAAGATGATCTGTAAAGCATCATGAAGTACATATATACCGGGATTATCCAGAGAACTGTTTTCCATCTTACGGGCATTCTCCTCATCACTGCAGACGAGTTTCCATCCCTCATCCGTTTTGATGATATCTGTACAGAAACCGGCTGCCACATAGGTCGGATGAACTATCTTCAACAACTCTCTGTCATAAGCGGTAAAGGCAATACTGATGACGGAATTCAGTCCCTTATAACCTGCGGCATTGACAGCTGAAACATGCCATTTCTGCATGTCGAAAGGCTCAAGTCCCAGACTCTGAATCGCATCAACGATAAGGTAGATACCTCTTTCCCGGCAGATGTTACCCAGCTTTTCCAGGTCAATGCGATAACCGTTTTTGGACTGAACATGGCTTACCAGAATCATTCTGGTGTTTTCATCAGCTAACGCGATGAGTTCTTCAGCCAGTATTCTCTCATCTTCTCTGGTAGGAAGAATTCTTACTTCCACTCCTCTTGTTTCTGCCACTCTTAGTGCCGGCATGACAACGGATTCATGTTCGATTTCCGCAGTTATGATATTGTCATTCTCTTCAAATTCAAAACCCTGTAAAATGGCATTCAGCCCTTCATTGGTATTACGGGTAAAGGCAATCAGATCACCACTTTCCGCATTAACCAGCTTACGGAGAAGTTCTCTGGTTTCATCCGCAACCTTGAAATGAGACAGTCTTCCCGGTCCGCCTCTTTCCACATTAACGGCTGCCTTATTCCAGTCATTGAAGTATTTCTCCATAGCCTTTATGCCAAAAAGCGTACTTCCGCAGTCATAAGCCTGGTCAAGATATATGCAGTGATTACATGCATAAAACAGCTTGCGGTATTCTTCTCTATTCATACTGCGGCTCCTTTTCCAGTACATAAGCGGCAGCAGCCAGATCTTCGGCTGCCATGCCTAATGATTCAAATATGGTTACCTGCTTTTCTGAGGTTCTTGATTCTTTCCTGCCGCACAGTAATTCTCCGATGGTTCCCAGAAGATGATCTTCACTGATCAGCCCTTCATTTAACGGGAACAGGAAATCCCCGCTTTCATGCATTACCGATTCCACACTGTCGCAATAGAAACAACCCCTTTTCACCAGATCGGAAGGTAATTCTCTGGCATTGGCAGCACAGGCACCAACCGCATTGATATGACAGCCATCCTTTATCCATTCGTTTTCCAATACAGGAGTCTTGGAAACTGTCAATGTGCAGACAATATTAGCGTTCTCAACTGTTTCTTTTACTGATGGATATGCCTTAACGTTAATCCCAAACTGCCCTCTGGCATCCCGGGCAAACTTTTCGGCCTTTTCACTGATTTGATCGTAAACTCTTACTTCCGTAAGATTTCTGACTTCCTTAATTGCGGAAAGATGTGACCATCCCTGATGACCGCAGCCTATTAGGGCCAGTACTGAAGCATCAGACTTTGCCAGTACATCGGTCGCTACGGCACTGCAGGCACCTGTTCTGATACCTGTAACTGCCATGGCATCAACCAGACCTTTTACACTGCCTGTTTCCCCGTCAAAGACAAGGATCTCTCCCTGATGGGATGGCATGTTGCGCTTATAGTTAAAAGGATACACGCTAAGTATCTTCATTCCGAAGAAATCATTGAAATCAGCCGGCATGGCTCCCATGACATTTCCCGTTGAAAGCGGGAATACGGCACGGAGAAACTGATGACACTTCCCGACTTCCACATCAATGAAAGTCTGCCTCATCAGCTCTATACATTCCTTGGATTTCAGTCTGGCATTGACATCCTCTGCCGTTAATACAGGAACGGTATTCATAAGGACACCTCGTTTCTTTTTTTAATTCTACTCTAGAAAACGCTCAAGAACAAAAGAAAAAGCCTTTTTCAAGGCTTATTGAGACAAATGGTGCACTGGATGGGACTTGAACCCACACGACTGCTGTCATACGCCCCTCAAACGTACGCGTCTGCCTATTCCGCCACCAGTGCGTGCCTATATATTATACCCTATTTCTTAAAAAATGGTATAACCAATCTCAATTAAATACAAACCGCAGGCATCCGTATTGAAATTGCAGGCGGTTTTATCCCGTTTTTCCAGGATTTCCTTAAGCTCTTCAGGGGTTGTCCTGCCGCTTCCGGCCGCAATTAATGCACCTGTCAGCATCCTTACCATGTAACGTAAGAAGCCGTCACCGTAGTAATCAATTGATAGGATATTGCCTTTCTCCTTAATGTCAATGCGGTAGATGTTTCTGACCTGATCTTCGATCTCATTTTTACCAGTGGCATTGAAACTGGTGAAGTCATGTTCTCCCAGGAATACTTCACTGGCTTTTTTCATGGCTTCAACATCAAGTTTTCTGTTTAACTGGCATAAATAGTTTCTCATAATCGGATCAAACTTACCCGTATTGATCAGATAGCGGTAGTGTTTCCACTTTGCATCAAAGCGGCTGTGGAATTCATCACTGACAGCTTCACAGCTGACGATCCTGATGCTGGCAGGAAGCTGGCTGTTTATTGATCTGGCAATGTCCTTGAATTCCTTGTTGCAGTCAAAATGGAAGATCTGACCGTAGGCATGAACGCCTCTGTCGGTTCTTCCGGCTGCCTGAATGCTTATATCTTCTGAGGTCAGTCTCTTCAAGGCCCGTTCAATGTTGCCCTGCACGGTATTCTTGCCCGGCTGCTTGGCCCAGCCCTGATATTCGTGACCGTCATAACTTACTTTTGCTTTAAATCTCATATTGTACCTCTGTATGCCAGGAAAATCATAAGTGCCAGTAACAGGTTAGCCCCGATAATGACAATGTAGTCTCCCCGGCCGAATTTTAGTTGTTTATATCTGACACGCTTGGCTCCGACCACATAGCCTCTGGCCTCCATGGCATCAGCCAGATCGTCTGCTCTCTGGAAACAGGAGACAAACATCGGCACGATCAGAGACATAATGGCGGAGATCTTTTCTTTTAATGAACCGTTCTCAAAGTCTACGCCTCTGGAGGCTTGTGCCTTGAGAATACGTTCTGCTTCATCAATGAGTGTCGGGATGAAGCGTAAGGCCAGGGCGATCATCATGGCGATGTCATGAGTAGGAACGCCCAGCTTTTCAAATGGCTTTAATAAATCTTCAATACCCAGGGTCATGTCCATAGGCTTGGTCGTAGCAGTTAAAAGCGTAGTGGTCATGATCATCAGAGCCAGTCTGATGATGATGTAAGCAGTCTGCTTGAGGGCATCATCATAGATGGTAACCGGACCCAGAGTATATAAAAGATTTCCTGTCTTTATCACAAAGACGTTGATGATCGTCAGAAAGATCATCATCATGACCATAGGCTTCATGGCCTTGATCACAAAGGAGAACTGCAGTTTTGCCCGTAATATGCAGGCAATGAGAACCGCAGCCAGAATTCCATAGCCGACAAAACCGGCCGGAATGAAGACCGCAATCAGAATGGCGATCATGGCGCAGATCTTGGCGCGCGGATCCAGCTTATGGAAGAAGGAATCCAGTGGAATGTACTGACCTAAAGTGACGTTCTTCATTTACGGTACCTCCCGGCAATTTCCTTTGCCAGTGAGTCGATGTCCAGTACATCGGAACTGATTTCCAGCCCGTTCTTTCTTAACAGTTCCTTGAAACGGATGATGGCAGGCGGATTGATGTTCGCCTTTTCCATGTATTCGTAGTTTTCAAAGAAGGTCTTGATGTCTGTCTGCATCAGAAGCTGTCCCTTTTCCAGAACAACAACTTCATCGCAATACTGTAAGACATGTTCCATGTTATGCGTAACGATCAGAACCGTTATGCCGTTTTCCTTGTTAATCTTGCGGAACAGTTCCATCATGTTCTCAGCACCCTGAGGGTCCAGACCTGCTGTTGGTTCATCCAGAACCAGTATCTGCGGCTTCATGGCCAGAATACCCGCAATGGCTACTCTTCTTTTCTGACCGCCTGACAATTCCAAAGGAGACTTTTCAAAATCGCTTTCCGCAATGCCGACAATCTTGAGACTTTCTCTGGCTATCTTTACGGCTTCTTCTTCACTGACACCGAAGTTCTGCGGACCGAAACAGACATCTTTCAGTACGGTTTCCTCAAATAACTGATATTCAGCAAACTGAAAGACCAGACCGACTCTGTGTCTTAAATCCTTGACTTTGGTGAACTTCTGTCCGGCCTTTATCTGCCAGTCAAGCACGGTAACCTGACCTGCGGTAGGCAATAACAGCGCATTGAGATGCTGAACCAGCGTGGTCTTACCCGATCCGGTTGCTCCGATGATGGCTGTCATCTTGTCCATGGCCAGTTCCAGATTGATATCTGTTAAGGCCTTGAAGGCGAAAGGAGTTTCCGGAGAGTATTCAAAGTCTACTTTTTCAAAACGTATTGGCATACTTCTTCGGCCATCCTTTCCATATCAAGTTCATCTGATATCTTAAGACCCTTCTTCTTGAGAGCGTTACGGACCTTGTATACAAAAGGTATATCCAGCTGCATGCTTTCAATTAAAGCCTGATTCCTGAAGACTTCCTTCGGTGTTCCTTCCAGAGCGATCTTGCCCTTATTGACCACGATGACATTATCTGACTGGGCCACTTCTTCAATGTCATGAGTAATGGATATGACTGTCAGTTTCTTGTCATTATGCAGTTCCTTGATCAGAGCGTTGATCTCTCTTTTGCCGGTAGGATCCAGCATGCTGGTAGCTTCATCAAATACGATGATCTTATGACGCATGGCTAAAACCGCTGCGATGGCAACACGCTGCTTCTGACCGCCGGAAAGCTTGGTCGGCTCACTGTTGAGAAATTCACTCATATTGACACGGGAAGCGAATTTCTCAATGATGCCGTCCATTTCATTCTGCGGAACACAGTGGTTTTCCAAACCGAACGCAATGTCATCACGTACGGTTGAGCCGATGAACTGGTTGTCAGGGTTCTGGAACACGATACCGATCCTGCCTCTGATCTCTCTGAGGTTTTCCAGGGTCAGTTCCAAACCGTCGATGATGATCTCGCCGCTCTCCTTTTCCAGTAAGCCCAGTAACAGCTTGGCAATGGTGCTCTTACCGGAACCGTTATGACCGATGACGGTGGTATAGCTTCCCTCAGGCACGCTGAAAGAAACTCCGTCAATGGTCTTTACCCGCGGATCGTAGCTGAAGTTAAGATTTCTGACTTCTATTGCGTTCAATGCCATCACCTTTTCTATCTATCAGAATATAATTGTAACTCATAAAGTTTCTTATAGATACCGTCTTTTTGCAGAAGTTCCTGATGCGTGCCGCTTTCTCTGATCTTTCCCTTATGCAGAACGATGATGTTGTCTGCGTGCTGAATGGTTGAAAGACGGTGAGCGACCATGATCGTGGTTCTGCCTTCCATCATGGTCTTTAAAGCATCCTGGATCAGCTGCTCGGTTTCGGTATCGATGTTGGCAGTTGCCTCATCCATTACTAGAATGACCGGATCAATGGCTAATGTTCTGGCAAAGGACAGTAACTGTCTTTGTCCAGCTGAAAGAGTAGAGCCTCTTTCAGTTACCGGTTCGTCATATTTCTGCGGCAGTCTTTCAATGAAATGTAACGCATTGACTGCCTTGCTGGATTCTTCGATCTTTTCCTGTGAAATGTCGGTATTCAGCAGTCTGATGTTATCACGGATGTTTCCCGTAAAGATGAAGACATCCTGCTGCACCTGACCGATCGCACTTCTGATCTGGTTCAATGTCAGATCTCTGATATTGACATCATCGATCAGGATCTCACCCTTCTGAATGTCATAGTAACGTCCTATCAGATTCAGAATTGAAGACTTGCCCGCACCGGTAGCCCCGACAAAGGCCACCTTTTCACCCGGATTGATCACGAATGATACATCTCTTAAGACATATTCCTCGTTCTCATAGGCAAACCAGACATTCTTGAACTCTATCTTGCCTTTGACCTTGTCAAGAACGACCGGATGTGACTTTTCCTGAATGGTGTTCTTTTCATCCAGTAAGGTGAAGATCTTCTCTGCTGAAGCGAAAGCATTCTGCAGAGTTGAGAACTGCTCGGTCAGTTCCTGAATAGGTTCAAAGAAGGAACGGATATAGCTGGTAAATACATACAATGTTCCCACGGTCAGCGTGCCGCCCATTACATAGTTGGCACCGCGGTATAACACGATGGACAGAGCCAGGTTACCGGTAAAGTTCATCAGAGGTCTGAAGAAGGCATAAACCAGTAATTCCTTTCTTCTTGATCTGTATAAGTCATCGGTTGCCGCAGCGAACTGATCGTACTTGGCCTGTTCACGGGCAAAGATCTGAATCAGCTTCATGCCGGAAATGTGCTCACTTAAGAAGGTATTCAGAGCTGAAACCTTGGTTCTGATCTTACGGTAGATGCTGCGGGAAAGCTTGGTGAAGTAATAGGTAATGACTACCACAAACGGCAGTAAAACTAATCCTATCAATGCCATCTTGACATTCAGCATGAACATGACCACGGCATAGCCGATGATCATGATCGTATTTCTGATCAGGTTGACGACCACGTTGGCATACATGTGGTTAAGTGCTTCCACGTCATTGGTTATTCTGGTTACGATCTGACCTACCGGATGAGTGTCAAAGAAGCGTAACGGTAAGGTATGAACATGCCTGAACAGTTCATTACGGATATTGAAGATGATGTTCTGACCGGTGCTCTGTAAGATCCATACCTGAGCAATGTTGCATGTAGCCAGAACGATCATAATCACAACATAGGTAATGCCCAGAGTCAGAATGCCGCGGAAGTCCATGGAACGCAGAGTTACCAGATCTTCCTTATTCAGAAGCTTGGCGGTATACTGCTGGGTTTCACCCTGAACAGTTATCGAGCTTTCCGTTTTGGCTACCACAGGTAAGGTGTCACTGGCCAGTTTCTGAGTCTCTAAAGACTGTTCCCAGGTCAGATCAGTGATGAAATAATAGTTTTCACCGTCATAGAACATCTGAGCAAACTTATCCCCTACTTCATATGGACGTTCAGTATCAAACTTCTTGGTCAGATACTGACCTTCATACTGAGTTTGTGCCAGTGAATCAACGGTAACCGCATAAGGAGCATTGTATCCGCCGATATAGGTATCAATGACTCTGGCTATGACCATTGGCTGATACAGGGAAATACCTGATACGATAAGTACCAGTATCAGTGCCGTAACAAACTTGTTAAGGTAAGGCTTCATGTAGCCGAACAGACGGGAATACAGCTTGCCGCTATAGGAAGTTATGACCTGCTCTTTTTCAATCGCTGCCATGATTACACCTCCCCTTCCACAGCCAGCTGTTTCTCCAGCTGCTGCTTGCGGACCATGCGGGCAAATTCGCCATCCAGGGCGATCAGCTCGTCATAAGTGCCGTATTCAATGATCTTACCGTCATCGAGTACCAGAACATGATCTGCATTCCGGACCGTTGATACTCTGTGGGCTATCATGATGGTGGTCTTTCCTTCTCTTAATTTCTTCAGATTAGAAAGAATGGTATCTTCGGTATCAGTATCGACCGCGCTTAAAGAGTCGTCCATGATCAGAACCGGGCTGTCTTTCAGTAAGGCTCTGGCAATGGATACTCTCTGCTTCTGGCCTCCGGAAAGAGTAACGCCTCTTTCACCGACCATGGTCTCATACTGTAACGGGAAGTCAGTGATGTTATCATGGACATCTGCCATCTTGCAGACTTCAATGATCTCATCCATGGTGGCTTCCTGATTGCCGAAGGAAATGTTCTGTTTCAAAGTCTCGGAGAACAGGAAATTATCCTGCGGAACATAGGCAATATTCTCTCTTAAGACCTTTAAAGGTATCTGCTTGATGGCATGACCGTCAAGTCTGATCTCACCCTCTGTTACATCAAACAATCTGGTAATAAGATTGACTACCGTGGTCTTGCCGGCACCGGTGCGTCCCATAATCGCAAAGGTTTCACCCTTTTCAATCTTGAAACTGATATCATGTAAGGCTTCAGGCAGGTCTTCACCGTATCTGAAACCGACCTTATCGAATTCGATCTCACCCTGTAATGTATCTACCTCATCAGGATTCTCACCGTCAGTGATCTCCGGTCTTTCAGCGAAGACCTTATTAATTCTCTTTACACCGGCATAACCCAGAGTAAAGGTATTGATGCAGTCACCAAAGGCCAGCATCGGCCATACCAGAGTTCCGACATAACTGGCAAAGGTCACGACCTTGCCCAATGTCAGCTCATTGACCAGTGCATAATAACCGCCCGCAATGATGGCTATGACATAGGCAATACCGATGAATATCTCCAGTACCGGCCAGGCGTAAGCTCTTAATCTTACCAGCTTGAGGTTGATCTCTCTGTTGCGCCGGTTTGCCTGACGGAAATGTTCCTGCTGCTTTTCTTCCTGAACAAAGGCCTTGATGACTCTTTCAGCGGAAATGCTTTCCTGAACTTCATCGGAAAGCTTGGCAAAAGCGTCCTGCTTCATCTCATAGTTCTTGTCAAACTGCTTGAAGATGAAGAAGCCGTAGAAACCGATACAGATCATCGGAATCAGAACAAAGATGGTCAGTTTGAAACTGATGTAGACCATCATTCTGTATAGACACATCATCGTCAGCAAGAAGGCATCTACTGCCGAGACTACGCTCCAGCCAATGGCATCTCTGATCGCTTCCAGGTCATTGGTGAAATAAGCCATCATGTCACCTGTCTTGTTTAGGTTAAAATAGCGCTGAGATAAGGTTTCCAGCTTCCGGAAGATGTCATTCTGTAAGGAACGCTCGATCTTGCGGGCTGTTCCGATGATGAACTGTCTGTACAGGAATCTGCCGCAGGCCAGCAAGAAGGCACAGCCTATCAGTCTGAGAATGATAGTCTTAAGTGCTTCATTGGTCATGGTATGGCTGGTGAGTTCATCCATGATCTCACCGGTAAACTGCGGAATGAAAAGATTCAGATAGTCAACTGAAAGAAGAATCGCGATGCCGATTACGTAAGACCAGAAGTGTTTCTTCAGATACATGAACAGTCTGCCTGTGGTTTTTCCGGTATCCATGACCTCATCTCCTTTCACACAGTAAGGTTATTATACTCGAATAACAAACTTATTTCCATTTATATGTAATATAATATAAAATATAAATGCGTTTTGTATTCAACTATGAGGTACCAATTATGAACTTTCTGAAAAAATGCTTTAACCGTACGGTTGTCATGCTGATCGCAATCGTTCTGGAAGTATTATTCATCATCCGGTTATTCAAGTGGTTCGGCAAGAACGCTGCCTGGATCGACGGAGTACTGAGAGTACTCAGTGTTCTGATCGTCTTAGGCATTAACAAAAACAGCACCCACCTGTCCTTTGACATGATGTGGATACTGCTGATAATCGTTTCACCTATCTTCGGTACAGCCATGTATCTTCTTTTAGGTGCCAACCTCTTCACCAGCAAGACTTTCTATAACATCCTCATCACCACCATGGATTCTGCCAAGTATTACAAACAGGATGAGGAAGTTCTGAAAGAAGCTGAAAATCAGGCCGGCAACTTCAAAGGCCAGCTGGAATATCTCTCCAAGGGTGCTCATTTCCCGGTTTACCGCAACAGAGAATTTGATTACTGGGGAACAGGTGATGCCGGCTATCCGACCTTGCTGGAAGAAATGAGAAAAGCCGAGAAGTTCATCTTCTTAGAATACTTCATTATCGAAGAAGGTAAGATGTGGGACGGCATGCTGGAAATACTGGAAGAAAAGGCCGCTCAGGGCCTGGATATCAGAGTTCTTTACGATGACCTGGG
Organism: Erysipelotrichaceae bacterium; assembly: GCA_017405785.1. Classification (GTDB taxonomy): domain Bacteria; phylum Bacillota_I; class Bacilli_A; order Erysipelotrichales; family Erysipelotrichaceae; genus RUG521. The sequence goes on along the minus strand of JAFQZR010000005.1, from coordinate 177,834 downwards.
TTCCTTCTTTACCCTGCCTTTGAAATACGCTGATGAGCTGGAGAAAAAAGGCGTCAAGTGCATGGCTTTCAACCGCATCAACCCGAGACTCAACATCATCATCAACCACAGAGACCACCGCAAACTCATGGTCATCGACGGCAAGGTCGCCTTCTCCGGCGGTGTCAACCTGGCTGATGAATACATCAATGCCAAAACCAAGTTCGGCCATTGGAAGGACAACATCATTCGAATCAAGGGTGAGGCTGTATGGTCATACACCGTATTATTCCTGACCCACTGGAATGCCTTAAGAAAAACCGATGAAAACTTCAATGTCTTCAAGGTTCCGTATGAAGGTTCTGAAGAATTCGACGGCTACATTGCCCCATATGGTGAAACACCTATCGGTGAGGAAAGAACCGCTCAGAACGTCTACCTGAATATCCTGAATCAGGCCAAGGATTATGTATATATCTTTACTCCTTATCTGATCATTGATACCGAATTCATCAGTGCACTGGTACTGACTGCCAAAAGAGGTGTTGATGTCAGACTGATGACTCCGGGAATCCCTGACAAGAAGATCGTCTTCTCCATTACTCAGTCCTTCTACAAGACTCTGATCAATGGCGGCGTGAAGATCTTTGAATATTCTCCGGGATTTGTTCACTCCAAGGTATTTGTATCCGATGACAGGATCTGTACTGTCGGTACCGTCAACCTTGACTACCGCAGCCTGTATCTCCACTTTGAAAACGGAATATATGTCTTTGATTCAAAGAAGGTACTGGATGTCAAGCAGGACTTCCTGGATGCCTTTGAAGTGTCACATCAGGTAACCCCTGAAGAAGCAAAACGCGGCCTGATCATGGAATTTTTGTTATCAGTACTGCGTCTGTTCGCTCCTTTAATGTAATAGAAAACGTATCACATCAGGTGATACGTTCTTTTTTTATGCTTCCGAGAAATCGGTATCCATGACTACCTGCAGAGTGTAGTCAGGGAATTCCTTCTGAACCTTTTCGATTACCTTGCCATAGACCCGTGATCTGTCTTTGGCATCAAAGCTTACCACAAAGTCAAAACGGATGGTTTTGGCTTCCTTGTTAATGTAGAAACCATGCATCTGTAAGACATCCGGATCATTCATAACCAGTTCCTTAACCTTTTCTCTGGCAGCGACTGCTTCAGGATCCTTAGTGTTCTGAGAATAAACACCAATAGCGGTAAGGATAACGTTATGTTTCTGATATACACAAACTGTTATGTTCCTGATAAGCTGATCAAGATCATCAGCGGACATGGTATCATCAACCTCAATATGAACTGAGCCGTTATATGATTCCGGTCCGTAGTTATGCAGGACCAGATCGTAAACCCCTCTCACTTCCGGAAAACCGGCGACAGTGGCCTTTATGTCTTTGGCCAGCTGCAGATCAGCTCTTTCTCCCAGAATCTTGGAGAGCGTTTCACTGAGCATTTCAAATCCTGACTTGATGATAATGACCGCTATCAGTGCACCTAACCAGGCTTCCAGCGACACATGGAATAGCAGATATATGCCCGCAGCCACCAAAGTGGACCGGGAAATGACTGAATCCATGGTAGCATCCTGACCGGAGTTTATCAGAGAGTCGGAATTGACCTTTTCTCCTGTGCTTTTGACATATCGGCCCAGAATCAGTTTCACCATAACAGCAATTGCGACAATGATCAGTGATACAGTGCTGTAATCCGGTGTATCCGGATGAATGATCTTCTTTACTGATTCAATGAAAGCCGTAATACCGGCATAAAGCACCAGTAAGGAGATCACCATGGCGCTGAGGTATTCGATCCTGCCATAACCGAAAGGATGTTCCCTGTCAGCTTCCTTACCGGCCAGTTTGGTACCAATAATCGTAATTATTGAGCTGGCGGCATCTGACAGGTTGTTGACAGCATCCATGACTATGGCAATAGAATTGGAGATAAACCCTATCACTGCTTTGGATGCAGCCAGAAATACATTAGCCAATATGCCAATGATGCTGGTACGGATGATGATACTGTTACGGTTATCTCTTTCTGTCATACTATCCTAATAATTCCTCTACTGCCTTTCTAACATTTTCCATCTCTTCAGTTGGTTCAAATCTGGCAACCACATTGCCTTCTCTGTCAATTAAGAACTTGGTGAAGTTCCACTTGATATAGGCCTTATCACCAAACACCTTATTGTTCATGTCAGTGAACTTCTTTAATGCTGCAAACTTCAGACCTTTACCGAAGCCGGTAAAAGGCTTTTCTGTTGACAAAAAAGCAAACAGCGGATCAGCATCTTCACCGTTGACATCGATCTTGGCAAACTGCGGGAATTCCGTTCCGAACTTCAGAGTGCAGAATTCGTGGATCTCTTCATCGCTGCCCGGTGCCTGATTGGCAAACTGGTTGCAAGGGAAATCCAGAATCTCAAATCCTTTGTCTCTGAGATCTCTGTACATTTCTTCCAGAGGATCATAGTGCGGGGTAAAACCGCATCCTGTGGCGGTATTGACGATCAGAAGAACCTTGCCGGCGTATTCGCCCAGGTTAACCATATTTCCTGATCTGTCCTTAACTGTAAAATCATAAACTGATGCCATATCTGTACCTCCTGTTTCAGTTTTTACTTTCCATGTTTTTAAGTGCCTTATAAGTCAGTTTATAAAGCATTTCAAATTCTTCGTTACTTAAGCCCATGCATTCTGCCATGGTGGCAGGAATATTAACGGCTTTTTCCTTAAGCTTACGTCCCTTTTGCGTAAGGCTTACTGTCAGCAGCCTTTCATCTTCTTCTGATCTTTCCTTGTTTATATAACCGGCCTTCTGAAGTCTTTTAAGTACCGGTGTCAGAGTTCCGTAATCCAGACAGAGGCAGTCAGACAGCTCTCTTGATGAAACCACTTCGTTTTCCCACATGACCATCATGACCAGATACTGCGTATAAGTGAGATCAAGCTGTTTCAGATATGGACCGTATTGCCTTACGAGTTCCTTGGTACACGCATAAAGCGGAAAGCATACCTGATTCTGCAGTTTCAGAGCATCATAATTCCTTTTTTCTTCAGCCATATACTGCCTCCTTTCACAATTCACTTGTGCACAATCATTCTATCTGAATGCTCCGGTTCATTCAAGTGTTATGCTCAAAAAAAGGCATCACTTCAAATGATACCTCTTGCCGATAATTAAGAGCCCGCTCAGCATGATAATTGAACCGATGCTTATCCATCCCGTAGATAACGCATATGCCCAGGGCTTATTGCCGAAAAGTCTCATTATCATGATGACCGGTAACCCCGAAAACATGCTGAAGAACCGGCAATATCCGGGATAAGGAGTTTCACCATTACGGAATGCCTGAAACTGTACCACAGCCGCCAGGATGTAAAAGACAAAAAACAGTATTGAAACAGGCAACAGAAAATAAAGCCCGAAATCCGTTAAATGCTTCACTGCCGTGACAGGGTCAGACAGGTATGCTTTCTTACCGACATAAACTGTCACACAGCACAGAACGTGGGTCATGGCTCCAAACATCAGGATCCCCAACAGACCTGAACGATAAGCGTGTGCTCTTCTCTCTGACTTACAGACAATCAGGCGGTAAATACTGAAATAACTCAGACATTCAACTGATATGCCGATCAGGCCCAAAAAGGATGCTGCAGCGATCCTGCTGTCAGATACTGACAGATAGCGGGAAAAATAGTAATCGAAACCCGACAGAGACTCATCACATACTCCCCAGCCCAGAAACATGTCACCGGCCAGTGCCAAAAGCCCGCCGAAAAGACCGATCTTCATCAGATGACGGATTCTTCTGTAGTCAGGATCCTTGCTTATTCCAATGTCGTTATATTCCATATTTTTACCTTCTATTTACATATAACAGATATCAGCCAACCGACAATACAGGCCGGTATCAATCCGAAAATCAGCCCCGGAAAGATCATTCCCTTCAGATGAAACCACTTCTGATGGTATTCCTTATCCATGTGTTCTGTTCCTTCCAGACGGAATCTCTTCATGTTGGCGAAAAGAACCCAATCAATAAAGAAAGTATCGTAACATCCTATCCAGACCATCAGGCCAAAGGCCAGCCAGAATCCCTGTCTGAAGTTCCTGGCACCAGCTATATAAGCACAGAAAACCAGGATAAGCGCAAAGATCCGTACTCCTATACTCTTGGTCAGAATTACTTTTTTTGATTTATAGCTTACTTCAAATCTTTCATGTGTCCTGAAGTATTCTTCCTGAATGTCAGGCGGATAGTTATGGACATTGCCCGCACTGTTCATTCTCTCCTTACTGCTGGTTGGAATAAACACTGCTGCCGTAAAAAGCAACGCAAATATTATTGCCTCAATAATGATAATTCCAATATTCATGCAACCCTCCTTCTAAATCAGGATGACAAGTCCTGCCACAATGAAGCTTCCCAACACCCATATAAAAGCCAGGATGCTTCTTTTTCTGAAAACCTGTTTCCAGCTCTGGATGTAAGGAATATCCTTTACTTCGTCAATAAGCCAGAAACGGTCATAACCTACCCATATCTTATCTATAACAACTCCATCGTACACATTCATGACTTCCAGAAACAGTAATGCCTGCCAGTAAGCCTGCCAGTAATCATCTGTCCTGTTTATAAACCTGATTATTACAAGTAAAACCATCAACATTGCCGATGTGAATATGATCAGGAACATTTTTTTCTTCTTCTTTACTGCCTCTCTGTCCGTCAGTCCCAGTTCATATACCCTTTCCTGCACCTCTTTCGGATAGAAGTACAGGCAGTTCAGGGGATCATTACCCGCAAACACCTTTACCAGAAGAGTGAAGATCCCACAGTAAACGATCAGTTCAATGACTGTCTTCATGAAATCCCTCTGATCCACACGCATAATCCTGCCAATAGAGCAGATAAAACAGGATACAGGGCTATTCTTATCAGCTGTTCCCTGCGGTTAAAACCGAAGGAATGATAGCCTTCGCAACCTTCCGTTTCCGGATAATAGTGCTGGAAGAAATGTGACTTTGTCAGCAGATACCAGTCAAAAACGATAATGTCAAAAGCCTTCAGCATGTATGACATTATAAGAAACCTGATAAAGAACTGCCGGAAGTCAAAACCGTTTCTGATACCGTCATATCCTCCGTAGATATATGCCCCTATGTATAATGTCGCAAAAACAGCCAGCAATCCCCATCCGATCCTTCTCTGTCCCGGAAATCTTTCCCGATGGTCTTCAGCTTTCAGCTGAATATCCTTTGGTGCCGAAGTAAACAGTCGCTTCTCCTGAACCAGACCAACCGCTGCCCACAGGATCAGAAACAAATCAGCCATCAGTACAAAACCAAGTATGATCGTCAGTTTCATTTTTTCACCTTCTTCTTATATCCGCAGTCACAGTAAGGACCTCCGGAAGCCAGTGTATACTCTCTGATGAAGTCGGTTACACCTCCCGCAGCACTCATGACATAGTCCAGATGACACATAGCCGGTACCGCTTCAGACAAACCCAGTTCCTTCATCAGCGTACAGATCCCACATCTGAAGAATCTGGCTTCATAACCGCTGCCGTCCTTATACGGCAGATATTCCATGTTCCAGGAATAAGGATTTCTGTCAGCGGCATTAAGCCGGGCTGTTTTCTTCATGCCTTCAATGTCATTGTCTGTAAACTTGTTTTTGCCTGCTACACGGCAGAACCATTTCATCGTTTCTGTCATCATGGCTTTTTCATAATATTCCGTCAGTTTTTCCACTGAAGGACGTTCTTTCATGTTCAATATGAAAGCCGCAAACATGGCACAGGAAAGAATGTTGACTTTAAAACGGTCTACCTTTTCAAATTCCGGCAGTTTATCAACTATCTCTCTGTATTTTCTTTTAGACTTAACTGTTATTTCTCCGGCTTCGTTTTTATCAAAGCCAAGCACACTTATCAGATTATCCCTGAATGATTTTTCAAACAGAAGCCACATTCCGTTTTCCTTTAAACCGTATTTCATGATCTCACCTACTGACTTTTGCTTCTGGTGAATGCTTCGCCTTTAGGATGTCTGACAAAACAGAAATCACACTTGTCATATCCCTGACACAGTGTTCCCGTTCTCTGGAAGTCAATACCTTCAAGTTCACCGTATACCAATATATCGTTCTTACAGAACATCGGTCCCAGTTTTACCAGATCATATTTCCTGAATATCTTCTGATATATGCATTCATTGCATTCAAAACGCAGAACACTCTTATCATCTTCCTTATGCCAGGTGTATCTCCAACCTGCCCCCGATCCATATCTGAAGCCAATCGGTACAAACCACTTGATCACAGGCCAGAAGAAAGAATACCTGGCTATCTTTTCAAACTTTTCCTTCTGGGTTCTCATGTATGCATACATTGTTTCAGCTACTGTAGAGAAAGCTTCTTCTTCACTTATTCCCTTATCCTGTAACAGTGTGTAAAGAGACATACCGGTAAAGATGTTGCAGAGGTGCTGATGGTTATTTCTGTCACAGAATTCTCTGTTCTCATCAATCAGAACATCGACCATGTCATAAAGTTTCTTTCTGTCACTTTTATCCATCTTATCGGTATAGGCAGTAAACCTTGATCTGTTTACCATATCTGTCCCCTGATACTTCCTCATCTTTACACCTGCTTTCTTCAGTTAGCCATCGCTAACTGTATTATAATACTAACACCTGTACATTTAAACCACAAAAAAAGAAGACATTGCTGTCTTCAATTATATTAATCCAAATGCTCTCTCAACCAGTGCCAGTGTTTCCTCAACACTGCGGTTTTCATCTCTTAATATCACGTTGAATCCCGAGTTCAGGAAAGCATCATACTTTTCCCTGGAATTGATCTTTATCAGTCCCTGACGGTAGTTTTCCATGGCTTTTTCAGGATCAGGTTCTTCCATTATCAGCCTGTAGAGAAACTGCTTTTCCCGGTCCGGGCGGTCAAAGAAGCGGTTAACGGAGATCATCGGATCTGCCAACATGATCACAACATGATCAGACATGGCTATCTCTTTCAATGTCTCCACGCAGATATTAGTATCAACGAAGACCTTCTTACCCTGCTTACAGACATCTTCCAGGATCCTTAACTCCAGTATCTCGCATTCTTTAGAGACCTGATCGATCCAGTCAGAGTATTCCTGTGGAGATCTTCTGATGAAATCATGCCAGTCAGCCAGATCACGGGTGTAAGTCAGACCCGGAAACTCCCTGGGATCCAGTTGCTCAGGCAACTGGTCATGATAGTTTTCACCGCATTCGATGCCATCATATTTTTCAGCCAGAAGATGTACCATGGTCGACTTGCCCGCAAAGGCACTGCCATTGATGAAATAGACATTCTCAAACTTCATAAATCACCCTTATACCTGACGGTACAGATCCTTTTCCGTAATACCGTTCTTTTTAGCCATTCTCTTCCAGCCGCTGTTGGCTATCGCAATATAAAGAGAACGAGGAAAACCGTTAACACCTGCAAAGATGTCTTCAGTTTTGCCATCTGTGTTTATAGCCTCTGCTAATCTGTTCATCCCTTCCCCGATCTTTCTGGTTGGCCATTTACCGAACTTAACTGCTTCCGTTATGCCGCCCACCAGTTCACCGGCACCGACACCCAGACCACCGCAGTATTCAAAGTTCATCTTTGCGCACCACTGCTTAACGGAGCTGAAAAGATTGATCAGCTGCCTGCTTTCATATAGACCCATGTTGGCCAGTACATATATCTTTTTGCGTCCGCCTTCATATTCATTCTGGAACTTTTCCAGTAAACGGATCAGCTGTGAAGGCAGTCCGTCCACATATAAAGGCTCACACAGTACTATCGTTGAAACGTCCTCTAATTCCTTTACCAGTTCAGACATTTTATTCAGGTATTTTGACAGATTGACGATCTCTGCCTCTTTAACAATAAGTTTCTTCAGTTCACCGGCCAGTTTGGCAGAGTTGCCGTTTTTTGAGCGCATGCTGGCATTCAGCAGTAATACTTTATCATTTTTAGAATAATTATCTTTCGTCTTACAAACTGTTTCTGTTTCACACTCTCTGAAAATGACTTCCTTCACCGTGCTTCTCATGTTGGTACATACGGCATTGACATATCTCTCAGCGTTCTTCTTTTCTTCTTCACTGATATCATGTCCATAGAAGATGAAGGTAAAAGGTTTGATTTCGTCATATCTTTTCTGATGATGTGACTCACCTTTCACTATTTCAAACTGCGGCAACACATAAGCCAGGCAGCGGTCAAAGACATTCTTGACGGAACCGGAAAAACCGCCGTAAGTATAACGGCTTATGACAATTACCTCATCAGAATGATGGATCAGATAGCCCATGTTGTCATAGCCATCCTTTATCACACATTCTCCCGGTGTCTTATTCCAGCAGCCAAAACAGCCAACACATGGCTTCATGTTTCCGTTATCGGTTACCACTTCAGCATCAGGATAATCCCGGGCGATCTTTTCCCATTCTTCCTTCTTCAGATCATGTATTACCAGTTTCATAAGTAACCTTCCTATTTGATATCGATCCAGATGGCAGTATCCCGCATCCTGGAATCCCCTATTGACTGATAGAAACGCTGTGCTTCTTCATTGGAAGCTGTTATGCCTACCAGCGTATCAATGTTTCTTTCCTTTAATCTGTCCCTTAATCCCTGCATCAGGGCCTGACCGACTCCCATATGACGATAGTCAATGAGCACACAGATCCAGTCCAGATAGGCTCTGATGACACCGTCAAAGCGGCTGTGGATCATTGATGAATCTATTCTGCCCACAACCTTACCGTCAGCATATGCCAAAAGTGATATTGAATCATTGAATTCAGGATCATCAAAACTCTTTCTGACAGAAGAAAGATAGCTGTCATCTATTTCCCAGCCCCATTCTTCCTTTTCACGGATCCGGTTTTCAAATTCAATGACATCATCAATTCTGTCTTTAGTATATTCTTCAATTACGATTTCCATGTCATTCCTCCGGCTGCCAGACATACAGGCCTTCCGAAACAGCGATCTCTCTGATCAGATACAGCAGTTCTTCATCAGGGTCAAATACTGTCATGTAGGTATCTTCAGGATCACTGGTGATCAGCGTATCCCTGACAAGGAAGTTACAGTAATCGTTTCTGATGATTTCATCTATTCTGTCCGGTTCAGGATTCATCACTTCATCTTCACAGAGAAAAACATCTTCATAACAGTTGAGTTTCAGTATGACATTTATCTTTTTCTGTTTTGTTTCGGGCTGTCTGCGGAAATACTCTTCAACCGCAAAATACTGCCCCGCTGAATCAGCCGGTACCTGTTCAGGCAATATGTCGATTATCCAATACGGCTTCTCCAGTAGTTCTTCAATTCTCTCTGTGCTCATAGTGTAAGATTCCTTTTCTTTAATGATACCATTAGTAACTAATAGTTTTAATACATTACCTTCTCAAAGCGGAACATGCCGTCGGATTCCCCTTCCACATATTCCTCATCTTCCTTCTCATTTGGATCAGGATGATAGCTGTTAAAGAATTCAACGATGTGGAACCCGCATCTGTTGACATAGAAATGAATGTTTCTGGTTTCAAAATAAGGGGTTACGGTTTCCCATACTCTGACCTGCGGATACATTTTCTCTATTTCACACCAGGCGGCATATCCGATGCCCTTACTGTGGCTTTCAGGAGAAACAAACAGGATCTCCAGATCTCCCCTGTCCCCTTCAACACTGACAATGACTCCGCCCACTTTCTTACCGTCGCATATGATCCTGTAGGCTTCACCGCAGTCAATTGAGTGTTCAATGGTTTCCCTGGATATGATCTCTCCCTCTTCTTCAAAGTGATCGTCTCTTAATCCGAACTCCTCAGTAGCTCCGTACTTGAAAGCCCACTGATTATCCTTAATGAATGACTCCCTGTCATCCTCGGTCAGTCTGACCAGTTCTACTTTTGTCTTACTCATCATTAATACCTCCTGCCGGAAATAAAAACCCGGCTATGACTAAAACCATCATTACCGGGCTCACCCGACATCTTATCCAACAGGCGGCCTGCAGATATTCTGCGATCCCCTATGCTACGGCATACTGTCCTCTGATGCAAGGACATTTTACCACATATCCGGATTATTTCAATTCTTCCACGAATATACCGGTAAACTGCGGTACATGGAACCTCTCCATGAACAGTTCGCATTTACACAGGAAGGAATAAAAGATGTGCCTGCCCTGACGGCACAGTGACTCATAATTGCCCTGTCCCTTGGCCAGTATCACATCGGCATTATCCAGTTCATCTCTGGCCTGATCCGATAACATTTCATATATCGTCCCGGCCACAGCATCACCGTTGTCTATGACATTCGCAACCTTATCCAGCCCAACATATTCAGCATCTTCTAATGTGGCATCATTGAGAACTTCCCGGCCTCTGACCATGACTGTTACCTGCAGATGAGGGAATCTCTTCTTCAGCTGTTCTATGAAAAGCTTGTCCAATACTATTTCACCGCAGTTATCGGTTAAAAGTAAGAATTTATGTGCTTCACTGCACTGTCTGACAAATGATTCCACTGCTGCGCTGTCACGCTGATGAACTCCCACATCATCAAATAAGGACAGGAAGGTCTGTTCATCAACATGGTTCATTGCCCCGAAATCAATGTAATTGCCTATTCTGGCATAAACCAGCGATTCGCTGAGAGGATCATCAGCCAGTTCAATCTTCTCACGGATGAATTCTTCCATTGAAAGCACCAGATCGTTATATTTCTTCTTAACTTCCCGGTAAGAAGCTCTCTTTCCGAATCTTTTCTCGTAGGCCTGATTAAAGAGATACACCATGTATGGTGATGTATCGTTTTCCCTGCGGTTTTTCAGTATCTCTTTAACCTCAGCGAGATAGCCTTCATCCTGACTGAGATGATACTGCTTGTCATAAAGACACTCAGCACAGCTTTCTATAACCCTCATCAACAATAATCCCTTCTTTTATGATTATCTGACATTTTTAACTGTCATGGTTTTTGTGACAGTATGTGTCTTAACATCTATTACCGATACTTCATCACTTTCATAACTGCTGCCGTAAAAGTATCCGTCTTCGAAACAGTCCATTATCTCATCGATGTCACTGTCATCACTGAGAGAATCCTCAAAGAAGCTTCGCAATACTTCCTCATCTTCCCCTTCCGGACAGCAGATATAATCCACAAAATCGCACAGTTCACCTGATGCATCATGATACTGATGAACTCTGACCTCACTTATGGTTCCATCCATCTTCAGAAGTTCCCGGTGAAAGATACTGACCTTCTCACTGAGTCCTCTGAAATACTTCAGCCACCAGCTGTTGTCTTCATCTTCCTGAAGTCCATCAGTATAGGACAGAATCTCACCGAGAGAGACACCCGGCAGTTCACCGGCTGAGCTTTCCAGGTTTTCAAAGTATATCTTCCTTAAAAGATAATCAAAAATCTCTTCAGCAGTATTCAGATCTGTAATCTGATTCTGCTTTACAGAAACATATGCTTCACAGCCACCAGGAGAAAACCTGCCAACCGGATTGACTATCAGAGAGATCTTCCTGTCATCAGTATCAGATACTTCCACCTTTACGTAGGAAGCTGTCATCATTCCGCTTTCCACAGACTCTCCTTAAACACGGCTGACGGTGATTCTCTGTTCCAAGGTCTTTTCCGGCGCTTCATCAGCCCGATAACCCAGGGCTATCGCAAACAGCGGTGTGAATTCTTCAGGGATACCTAATTCTTTTTTTAGTCCGGAATCATTCTTGACAACATCACCCGCAATTCCCAGAACTACTGAACCGATACCCTTATCAGCCGCAGCCAGCATGATGTTCTCAGCTACACAGCCGCTGTTGATATAGTGCATTCCCTTCATCGGACACTTGTCAGGATCCAGGGCACTGACGATCACGACAGTCGGAGCTCCCATCAGAAAGTTTCCGTTACCCCTGCCCGGCATGACCTTGGCCATTAACCGGCCGATTCCTTCATTGAGCTTGCCCAGAGCTTCCTCACTCTGAATTACTGCCATGTGCAGACGGTCATAGGCTTTCATGCCCATGGCGGCGATGCTGCCGGCTGCCAGGATCTCATTAAGTGCTTCTTCAGGGATCTGTTCTGTCTTATATGATCTAACCGATCTTCTAGTAACTATTGTCTTCATTGTTTCCATATATTACTGCCTCCGGTATTTCTTTACTCTATTTTACCACTTTTTGGTTTCAGATTATTCAGATACAGGCTGTAAGCTATTGAACCGACTATTGTGGCAATCATGAACCGCATATCTGCCTTTCCGGTATCCTGACTGATGATTGAAAAAGCGTCGATCAGACCGTGACCGATGATGCAAGGCCACAGACATCCGCACTTATGGTAAACCATCGTAAAGATGAAGCCCCAGGCTATCGCAAAGAAGACCTGCAGAAGCGTATGGAAAGCAGCCTGCCCGGAAAACAGATTAACCAGGTGGCCAATGCCGAATGTAATGGCTGAAATAATGATAGCCTTCGTTGTTCCTTCTTCTTCTTTTAGGCCGTTGAACAGGAAGCCTCTGAACAGCATTTCCTCAACAAAACCTATCAGCAGCATTGTCAGTACGCCATATAACTGTTTTGTGCTGTTGAACACCAGCGGGAAACCATCCCACAGATTGCCGGTACACAGTATCCACATCGGGATGAAATACAGGTATCTGGCAGTGTTCTTCGGCCAAGCAGTCAGACCATGCTTCTTTTCTACATGGAATATCTTGACAAATAATGTAATTCCCAGCGCAAAGGCAGCCATTGTCAATAACAGCTGAACACTTCCCATTCCGTAGTTTCCCTTGATCGGGGCATTGACCACACAGTATAAGACGATCAGTATGACCGCAAACCACACCGGGTTCTTTTCATAAAACCTACGCATTCTCAATTCCTCCCATCATGCCGTAATAGACATTTTCCAGCATTGTACGGCATTCGTTTTCATCATATTCCATGGCATTGTTAGCCAGTAAGGAAGCCATTCCGTGAGCCCCACAGAAGAATGTCATAAACATCTTGCGGGCTTCTTCAGTGCTTTTGCCTAATCCCTCAGCCATTACTTCCATCACTCCTTGCAGATCAGGACTGCTGAAGAGCTGTTGTACATTCATGCCCCCGAACTTATCAGTCTGAAACAGGAAGCGGAACAGATTCTTTTCTTCATGACCGAAACGCACGTAGTTCATCCCCATTTCCAGCATGGCATCTTCACCATTCTGCTGTGGCATAATATATGTAGTATGATACTCATCTGCAATCCTGTAAGCTGCTTCACGGATCTCATCTACCGTTTTAAAACTGTAAAGTACCGGCTGAGTTGAACAGTTAAGCTTCTTAGCTACTGTTCTGGCATTCAGGCTTTCATGTCCTTCCATACGGATCACTTCAAAAGCAGCATTTTCTATCATTTCTCTGGTAATCTTTACTCTTGGTGCCATATGATATCCTCCTTTATATAACAATTGTTATATAATCAGAATTATATATTGTTTTACGCTAACAGTCAACTTGTTAAACCATGCATTTAAATATTATCAGTCAAAAAAACTGCTATAATTACATAAACAACTAACAGGAGGAAAACACCATGTTCTTAGAAGTAAACAATATCCAGTTATTTTATGAAACCAAAGGTACCGGTAGACCATTGATAATGGTTCACGGCAACAGTGAAGACCACACCATTTTTGAGGAGGCCAGTGAAGTATTAAAAGACCGTTTCCAGGTCTACCTGATCGACTCCCGTGACCACGGTCAGAGTTCCAAGACTTCCGGCATTCACTATGAAGACATGAGAGATGACATGCTGGCATTTATGGAAGCCCTTGATCTTAAGGATGTAGTTTTCTACGGCTTTTCTGACGGCGGCATCATCGGATTACTGACAGCCATGAAGACTGACAGAATAACCAAGCTCATCACTTCCGGAGCCAACATGACACCTAACGGCGTTACCTTCGCTCTTAAGGCTCTGGTCAAAGTTTTTTATTTCTTCAACAAAGATCAGAAACTTAAGATGATTCTTGAAGAACCGCATATCACACCGGAACAGTTAGCTACGATCAAAGTACCGACAACAGTTATTGCCGGTGAAAAGGACATGGTCAAGCTGGAAGAGACCAAGCTCATTGCCCGGAGCGTTCCAAATTCCAAGTTAAGGATCCTTCCAAAGGAAGGACACGGCTCATATATTGTTCACAAGACAAAGATAGCCGACATCATTCTGGAAGAAACATTATAGACAACAAAAGGGACCACAGTCCCTTTTATTGTTTCTTCGGTTTTTTCTTTTTCGGGGTTGGCAGATCATCGGCGATCCTGCGGATGATTTCACAGGTCATTTCCCTGTCATCGATATCCGCTGACAACATTTCCTTAGCACCTTCATAAGGTATCTCTGTAGATATTTCCATATCATTTTCAGCCATCAGTTTTCTGACTCCGTCAGTGATCTTCAGAAGGAAGCGGTCATCATAAACACCGCCTACGACCTTCCCGTCATAGTAAATGACATATTCCCCCATCATCGGGCGGCAGGAAACATCATCCAGTTCTCTTAACTGTTCCAGTACATAATCCAGATACTCTCTGCTTGAAGCCATATGATTACCTCTTCCTTCTGAGTAATATTCTACCATGAAAAAAGCCTTTTTCTTCAAAAGGCTTATTTCTCTTTCTTTCTGACAGGAATCCAGATGGCACTGTGATAATCCATGTCAGTCTTTTCACCGTTTATGCAGTCATACCACTCAACATTGGCATTGCCGCTTAATTCATAATCAGGATTTCCCGGCAGCCATTCCCTGAAGATCTTGGTATTCATGTTCTGCAATGCTTCAGGAATCGGTCCGTAGCAGTCAAACACTGCCCAGTTTCCTCTCGGGAATTCATATAATGTCATCCCCTCCGGAACCTCACCGCCGGTATACTTTCCGGCAATCAGATAACGGAACTTACCGTCATCCAGATCATCAATGCAGACACCGTATTCACCGATGCAGTTATCTGCCAGGGCCTTTTCATAAGGATTGGCCGGTTCATTACCCGCATAGACATTGGCAGCATATTTCTCACAGATCTCATCCCAGTACTTAGGAATCTCTTCATAAGACGTTTCGTTGGAGAAAACTCTTTCAAATCCGATGAGTTTGAAAGGAAACATCGGAGCAATCGTATAATTCATGTCATTACCTCCCTGTATCGTGATTCTTAACTTCAGAGGCAGGAACTTTCTGATCTGAGAACTTCTCTGCTTAACCTGTGACGGGTTAAAACCGTGAAATCTGGCAAAGGCCTTAGTGAAACTTTCCGGAGTATCATAACCGTATCGCAGAGCTACATCAATGACCTTTATATCATCATTCTTAAGCTCCAGGGCTGCTTCATACAGTCTTCTGTTTCGCAGATATTCACCGATACCGTATCCCGTGATTGCAGAAAAACCCTTCTGCAGATAGTATGGCGAAACAAAACTCCGCCGGGCTACATCCTGTACACTGATGTCATCCGTCAGATGTTCTTCTATGAATTCAATAGATCTGCGTATGCAGCTTAACCATTCCATAATCAGCTTCCTTTCTCTGATAATATCATTTTACAGAGCGGTTTGATCACAATCCTGTCATTTAGTGTCACATTCTGTCTAAAAAGGCTGTCCCAAAGGACAGCCTGTTATGTTTATCTGTTCAGCCGTTTTAATGAATACTTGTCAAGGTAGTACTTGTATAAAGCCTTGAAGGCTTCAGATTCATGTTTGACATCATTGAGATACTGGTGAGTGTAGTACTCATCATCAGATACCTCGATGACACATACGGCAATATTGGAGCAGTGGTCAGATACTCTTTCGCAGTTATTGACGAGATCACTGAGCATTATGCCTAATTCGATAGTGCATTCACCCTTGACCAGTCTGTCAACGTGAGCATCCATCATATCATCAGTCAGAACGTCAATGGCTTCTTCCAGAGGTTCAACCTGAGCAGCAGATGCCAGATCGCCGCCGTTGAAGGCTTCGATCGCAAAGCTCAGAATTTCTCTGACAGCTACCATTAGCAGATTGACTTCCTTCTTAGCCTCAGCTGAGAATTCAACTCCCTGTTCATGATACTTCTTGGCCAGGTCAGCTACATTCAGAGCATGGTCGCCGATTCTTTCAAAGTCGGTGATGACATGCAGCATCTTGGAAACATTGGCACTGGCTTCATCTGATAAGGCGATCTTTGACAGCTTGACCAGATAGGTATCAAGCTCATCTTCATACCAGTCAATGACATTCTCGTTATCTACGATCTGCTGGTAAACAGCTTCGTCATAGTTTTCAAACAGGCTTAAGGCCTTTTCCATTTCTTCCTTGGCCATCATGCCCATTACCATGGTATTGCCCATGCACTCGTTAACAGCGATGGAAGGCTGATTGAGCAGTCTTTCGTCGATGAGGATCTTAGGCAGATCGCTCGGATCGTCTTTAACAATACTCTTAACGATCTTGATGATGATCGGTTCAAGAGCAAAGGCCACGATCGTAACGAGAATATTGAAGATGGTGTGTACCAGAGCAACCTGTACATGGCTGGCAGAACCCTGCAGAACAGGAAGATTTCTGACAAACAGCAGTACAGCCAGAACAGCCAGAGCACCGGCACAGTTGACGACAACCTGCAGGATACTGACTCGCTTGGCGTTCTTGGAAACACCGATGGCACTTATCAGACCGGTGACGCAGGTACCGATGTTGGCACCCAGAATCAGAGGAATGGCCATGCCTAAGGTGATCTGTCCGGATAAGGCAAAGGCTTCAATGATACCGATAGCAGCAGCTGAAGACTGAATGACAGCGGTAAATACCGTGGCAACCAGAACAGCCAGTATCGGGTTGGTGAACATTACCAGAATGTTGGCGAACCAAGGTTCATTGGCCATCTGCTTCATGGAGTCTGACATGAAAGTCATGCCGTACATCAGAACGGCAAATCCAACGAAGATCGTTCCCAGATCCTTCTGCTTTTCCTTCTTGGCGGCCATTCTCATGACAACACCGACCAAAGCCAGAATTGGCGTGAAGAACTTAGGATTCAGAACTGACATGATTGAGAAGCCGCTGCTCTCAATACCGGTCAGGGTCAGGATCCAGCCTGTGATGGTCGTTCCGACGTTGGAACCCAGAATGATTGCCAGAGTATCCTTAAAGGCGATGATATTGGAGTTGACCAGACCAACCAGCATGACCATGACGCCGGATGAGGACTGGATAGCTACCGTTATCAGCATACCCAGCAAGAAGCTTAACCGCTTGTTACTGGTGACTTTTTTCAGAGTTAATTCCAGTGAACCGCCGGCCATCTTCTCCAGTGATGAAGACATTACGCTCATACCGTAGAGGAAGAATGCCAGACCGGCTACCACCTGCAATATCGAATAAATATCCATAAAAACTCCCTTTCAGTGTTTTACACTAGTTTCAAAACGTTTATCAGCAGTACCCAGGCCAGTCCGTAATAGGAAACTACGGCAACCAGGTCATTAATGGTGGTGATGAACGGGCCTGAAGCAACAGCTGGGTCGATGTGGATCCTGGTAAACAGCATCGGTACGGTCGTACCCACCAGGCTTGATATCAGCATGGCTGCCAACAGCGCTACTCCGACACAGAACGATACCGCAAAGGAGAAGTTCCACTGATATCCCTTGAAGAAGTGCACATACAGACCTATGAAGATAAAGGCAACGCTTCCGAGCAGTAAACCATTGGCCAGACCGACCTTGACTTCCTTGAAGACAAGTCCCCACTTCTGTTTAGGTGTGACATCCTCATCCATCAGAACTCTGATGGTGACTGCCAGTGACTGCGTTCCGACATTACCGGCCATGTCCAGTACCAGTGACTGGAAACAGACGATGATGGCGATCTGAGCCACGACTTCTTCAAAGATACCTACTACTGAAGATACCAGCATGCCCAGCACCAGTAAGGCGCCTAACCACGGCAGTCTCTTCTTCATGCTGTCAAACAGACTTTCGTTAAGGTCTTCCTCGGAAGTAAGACCACCGAGTTTAGCGTAGTCTTCTGACAGTTCTTCATCAACGGTTTCGATGATATCCTGAGCAGTCAGAACACCAAGCAGTCTTTCTTCATCACTGATGACAGGAACAGACTGTTCGGCATATTCCTTGATGCTTTCCAGAACATCGCTGATCTTTTCATGATCATGAACTACCGGATATTCGGTGATGATCAGGTTTTCCAGATCCATATTGGCTCTGGCCTTTATCAGGTCTTTCAGAGGGATCTCTCCGTAGAATTTTCCGTTTTCTTCAGTTACATAGATTGGGTCAATATTATCGTTTTCACCGGACTGTCTGACCAGTTCATTCATAGCTTCCTTGACCGTCCGCCCTCTCTTGATGGAGACGAAGTTAGTGGTCATCTTGGAACCGATTTCGTCATCATCATAGGAAAGGATCATTCTGATCTCACGGCTGGTCTTCTTGGTCAGCAGTGATACCAGTTTTTCGGCATACTCATCATCGATCTGTTCCAGTACGTCGACAGCGTCGTCAGCGTCCATTTCTTCGATGATTTTGGCAGCATCCTGAATGTTTATTTCCGAGAGATATTCATCAATGTCTTCCAGATATGAGAAGATGTCGGCTGTTCTCTCCATGCCGATGATCTGATAAAGAGAAAGCCTTTCTTCCTTGGTCAGCCCTTCCAGAGCATAGGATATATCGTTATCATGATAGTTCTCCAGAGCAAGACGGAGCTTGCGCGGCTGCTTGACTGTTTTGATCAGGTCTATTATCTGCTTGACATTTTCGTCCTGCAGATAGTCCATGTTCTGCATAGATGATTCCCCCTTGTAAACCGGTAAAAAAGGGCCGGTTTCAAGTAAATTATATATGTTGTAATATATAAAAAAAAGCATTTGCGCTTCTATTTTGGAAAAACCCAAAATGAAAACGCTTCCCTGACGGACTTAAAACATTTTATACTTAATAATATAGAAATTCCCCATAAGGAGACTTATCACATGAAAAGAATCCCGCCTTTTAAAACCATATCTTTCATCATAATGACATTCATTCTGGCAATGGCTGTTTTCTGTATGCCTGTAACGGCAGAAGAAACAGATGAACCGGTTGATAACGGAATCCCTGTAGTCTACATCAACATAGATGAATCACAGGTTACCATCGAACAGATGTATAACAGCGCTGACCACAGTGTCTACTGTTACGGCACCATCAGCATCATCGTACCGGAAGGCTTTAAATACTCCGACTTTGATGAAACAGCTCTAAAGAGTCTTGAAGGACTGTCCATGAGCATGCGCGGCAGAGGAAACTCCACCTGGTCTGCCTTTACCGATAAGAAGCCTTTCAAGATCAAACTGGATAAAAAAGCCGATATCTTCGGCTTAGGCGAAAACAAGCACTGGGTCCTTCTGGCCAACCATTATGACCCGACACTGGTGAGAAACAGGATAACAGCCTGGCTGGGAGATAAGATGGGATTTGAATTCACTCCGCGCGGTGTGCCTGTAGACCTGGTGTTATCCGGAGAGATCTACGGAACCAGATACCTGGGCAGCTATTATCTCAGTGAAAATGTCCGTGTTGACAAAAACCGTCTGAACATTGACGAACTGAAGAATGATGACACTGACCCGCTGACCATTACCGGCGGATACCTGTTACAGAACGGCTATCAGGTCGACATAAACTCACCTGACCGTTTCTTTACCAGACGTAATGCCGACTGGGCCACTCATACCCCTTCCTTTGACACTTCGGAAGAAGTTCTGTTAAACAGTGCAGCTGAAAATGATGAAACAGAAGAGACCTATGCCGGCAGAGAACTGGAAGATGCCTACAAAAACAACGTTCAGCAGCAGTACATTCAGGACTACATACAGATGTTTGAAGACGTTCTGTTTGAACAGGGTACGGCCTACAGAGATCTGATGGACATGGAATCAGCCGCCAAGTACTGGCTGTTCCAGACCTTTACCCTTAACGGTGATGCCTACGCCACCGGCAGTACCTATTTATATAAGGAAAGAGATACCGAAAACAGTGTCGGCAAGATCTACTGGGGACCTTTATGGGACTTTGACTTCGGCTGGGACAAGCAGATAAAAACCAATACCATGCCATACGGACATGAATGGATAAAGCCGATGTTATATGACCGTGAACCGGGTGGCTTTGTTGAAGAAGTACATAAACAGTGGCCGATCATGAAACAGTACATCGAACAGCTGATAGAAGATGGCGGTATCATCGACGGCTACTATGAAGAAACAAAGGCTTCGGCACGGCGGGACAAACAGTTATATAATCCTGAAGCCGAAGAAGACTTCCGGTGGCACGTTAACCATCTGAAGGAATGGATCAGAGCCAGACTGGATTGGTTTGATGAAAACATTGACATCATCGATAACATGATCCATAAGGTCACCTTCATGGTGGATGATGAAGTATACTCAATTGAATTCAAGGCGGACAGCGAAGCCATCGACGGTTCAGAAGCTCATCCGGAAAAGGAAGGATATGTCTTTGTCGGCTGGATGGATGAGGATGGCAACATCATCGACAAAAACATCTATATAACAGAAAACAGAACAATCACTGCCAAATACCTTTCTGATGAAGAAGCTACTCATGTAACCGATATCGCCTTCAGAAAGGATAACGACCTCTACAAGTACAACGTCCACATCTTCATGTATCAGATTCCTTATGAAATCATTCCTGAAGATGCCATTGACCAGAAAGTTGAATGGTCAAGCTCAGATGAGATATACGCTACAGTCGATGAATACGGTCTGGTATCATACAACGGACCTGGTACCGTCACCATTACCGCCAGACTGAAATTCGGCGTTACCAGAGAGTTCACTCTGACTGTAATTGACGATGATCTCCCTGTTCCTGATGCCATCATTCCGGTGGAACCGAAGATCACAATGGCTGTTGATGAACAGACACCAATCTATATCAATACTGATCCGACACCGACAAAGATAAACGAATACTATTATGAATCGGAAGATGAATCAGTTGTAACAGTTGATAATTTCGGTGTACTGAAAGCCATAGGTGAAGGACAGACAACCGTAAAGATCAGAACAGTATCCTTTGGACCGGACGGTGAAGACATTGTTCTGGAAACCTCTGTAACCGTGACAGTAGTTAAGGAAGTAACCTATACCCTCACTGCCAGCACAGCCTTATGGACTAAAGGCAGTGAAGAAGGCCTTGTCTTAACGGTAAAGCGCAACTACAGGGATGAAACCTGCTTCAGTCACTTTACCGGTGTAGCAATTGATGACGTTGTCCTGGAAAAAGAAAAAGACTATACAGCCGTTACCGGCAGTACAGTCGTTACTGTAAATAAAGACACCCTTGAAGCATTAAGCGATGGTGAACATACTGTAAAAGTCATATTCAATGACGGTGAAGTCACAGCCACACTGACAGTTGAACCAAACCCTGAGTCACCGAACACAGGTGTGTGGACCAACATCATTCTGTATTCCGTTATACTAGGTCTGTCAGTACTGGCCATAATGAAGCTTCGTAAGAAAAAACAATTCGAATAAAAAGAAGACAAAAGGAACTGTCAGCTGACAGTTCCTTTTGTTTGTACACTTCAGTTTATTTGATTACGGATTCTCCGCGTTTTACTTCCTTAGGCTCAATGAAAGCGATCTCCCTTTCATTTGGATTGGAGATGATCAGCATTGTGCTCATGTCATATTTGGCAGAAAGCTTCTTCAGATCAACTTCAACGATCGGATCGCCGGCATTGACCGGATCTCCCTGTTTCTTCTTCAGCAACCTGAACCCGTCACCCTTGGCATTGACTGTATCAACACCGCAGTGAACCAGCAGTTCAACACCGTTATTAGTGGTAACACCGAATGCATGTCCAGTTGGGAACAGAACGGTCAGAGTTCCGTTAGCCGGTGCACATAAGATAACCTTATCGCCGTCATACTTGAACGCAATCGTTTCACCCATCATCTTTTCCGCAAATACCGGATCAGGTACGGTCGTAACATCAATCATTCTGCCATCAGCCAGTGCTACGATAGCGTTGTCATCTACATCGATCGGCTCCAGAAAATCTTCAGGTCCTTTTTTCTTTAAGAAATCAAATAATCCCATGGTATCCTCCAAAAGCGGACCAAACAGGTCCCTGTCAATTCAATTATAACTGACAGGTATTTACTCGGCAATGATTATCCAAAACCGTAATACTTCGCAAAAACCAGAATCCCCATTCTCACTATGTCCAGGTCTCCACTCTCGACTACTCCATGGAATACTGCCATGTAGACCTTGACACTATGCGCTCTTGTCATCCCGTTTATCTCATAAAACTTGACTTTCTTAAAAGCCGCAATAAGATGTCCGTGGCTGAGATAATATGCCCTGACCGCTCCTTCAGGTGTGGTAAACAGGTATATTCCCGTAACAAGAACCATAACAGCACAGAATATCAGAAGCAGTGTTTTCCATGATCTGTTTTTCATTGACAATACTGTTCTGTATAAAAGCCATAACAACAGCATTATGAACATGAACAGCAGAAGTATGTTCTCTCCTACTTCAAAAACAGGATATTCTTTTATTCTTTCCAGAAGAAAACCCTGAAACCGGCCGTTCACACCCAGCCAGCTGAATTCTCCGATGACTGCTGCTACAAGATAGATCACATAGTCTTTGTGGCCGGTTTTAAAGAGTTTATACAGACAGAATACTGCTATTACAAGCCAGTAAAACTGTAACAGTAATCTGTGGTATATTTCCAACATGACATTATAGCCATAAAGCGGAGAGATGATTATGAAATATGAAACAATAAACGGTATTGCAGCGATAAAGATCTTTCTGAGATATTCACTGTATTTGCCTGACTGTGTCTTACGCATGTACCGAACTGTTGCCTTGACCTTTTCCCGGTCTTTTTCTGGATGTGCTCTATCTTCCTCATTGTCCTGACCATTTAAAAGTTCAAATACTGAAATGCCAAGTCTTTCACTTAACGGTATCAGTAATGACATGTCCGGCATGTACTTTCCGGTCTCCCAGCGGGAAACAGTCTTATCAGTCACTCCCAGCATTTCCGCCAGCTGTTTCTGAGTCAGACCAAGTTCCTTTCTTTTGGCAGCGATATATGTGCCGATCTTCAATGTATCCATGTTTCTGCCTTCCTTTCACCATCACATTATCATCAACAAGCTTCTGACAACACCTCGCAGATAGCGAATCTGCCGTTATGTGATGAAAAAAGAAGATTATTTCTAACCTTCTATCTTATCCGTTGATATATCTGGCAACACTGTTTGCCGCAATGGCTCCGTCATTGGTTGCGGTAACGACCTGTCTTAAATCCTTGGCCACAACGTCGCCGGCACCGAATAAGCCCTTAATGGATGTTTCCATTGAATCATCTACGACCATGTATCCTCTGGCATCAAGAACACCCAGATCCTTCAGGAATTCAGTAGACGGATCCGCTCCGATGTAAGGGAAGATGCCCTCACACTCAAGAGTGGTCTTTTCCCCGGTGTCAACATTTCTGATTACCAGACCCTTTACCTTATTGTCTTCAATGACCAGGGCGTCAGGCAGTGATTTGGTGATGATATTGATCTTCGGGTTATTTCTGACTTTTTCAACGACCTTAGGTTCGGCACGGAATACATCTCTTCTGATGATGATGTTTACCTTGTTGACCAGCTGGGTCAGATACAGTGATTCTTCCAATGCAGAGTTGCCGCCGCCGATGACAGCGACATCCTTGTTCCTATAGAAAGCTCCGTCACAGACGGCACAGTATGAAATGCCTCTGCCGGTGAATTCTTCGGCTCTTGGCAGATCAAGAGTTCTTTCTTTCGTACCGCTGGCTACGATCACGCATTTTGAAGTCAGAACATTGCCGTAAGCAGTATGTACTTCGAAATAGCCTTCCTGGGGAACGATCTTCTCACAGCCTTCATATTCCATTTCGGCACCCCAGTTGGTGCTGTGTTCCATCATCTGCATGGCCAGATCAACACCGGAGATCTTCATGATACCCGGATAGTTTTCTATCTCATAGGTCTTGGTAAGTTTTCCTCCCGGAGTCTCGGCTTCAAGTATCAGCGTACGCAGATTAGCCCTGGAGGCATAGATGGCTGCGGTTAATCCTGCCGGGCCGCTGCCGATAATAATTACATCATATTGTACGTCCATGGATGGTCCTCCTTAAGTATTTCCTTTATTTCAGCCATGTCATCGATAAGTCTGTTTGGCTTGGCTTTCTTCAGTTCGTCTCTTTTCAGTTCATTGGAACATAACACAATGGCGAATACTCCGGCATTGCGGGCACACTCTACATCGGATCCGCTGTCACCGACATAGATGCAGTTGGCCATGCTGTAGCCCTTGGCCTGGTAACACTTGACGATGGTTTCCTTATCAGGCTTATGCTTTTCAACATCTTCAATGCCGATAACGGTATCAAAATATTTTTCCAGTCCGCAGACTTCCAGACCCAGTCTGACAGTCTCAGCCTTCTTACTGGAACCGATGACCATGTCATAGCCTTCATTTTTGAGATATTCCAGTAATTCGGGAACATTCTTCATCGGCTTGACGGCTCCCTGGAAATGCATCTGACGGTTGATCTCGCGGTATTCCGCAATCAGCCGGTCAGTGTTCTGTCCCGGGGCATATTTCTCAAACGATTCCTTTAAGGTTGGTCCAAGGAATCCGGCATAGTCTTCTTCAGTAAGAACGATGCCCGGAACATGCTTTTTCAGAACGATGTCAAATGATCTGGTGATGCAGTCTTCGGTATCCAGAATGGTTCCGTCATTATCGAATACCAGTAACGGCTTCTTGCTCTTGATCCACTTGTCAAAGGCACCTAACATGCCGGCCAGACCGATAAGAAGAGCGATGATGCTGACGACCTGAGCCATCTTGAATGGTCCGATCATCAGACTGTCGGTACGGAACTTCTCGATCCAGAATCTGGTAGCTCCATACCATACCATGTAGCCGAAAGTACCGTCACCTCTTTTAACACCCTTGCGCATCTGATACAGACGGATAAGTATCAGACCCAGTACGCACAGAACGCTTTCAAAGAAGAACATCGGCATGCGGTAGGCGCCGTTGATGTACATGTCCTTCTTGATGAATGACAGAATACCGTCAAAGAAGCTTTCCTCAACTTCCGGTCCGTAGCACTCAAAGTTCGCAAAGTTGCCCCAGCGTCCGATGGCCTGAGCCAAAAGAACGTTTGGTAATAGTATATCTGTGATGTGCATTATTGAATAATGATGTTTGCGGGCATACAGCCAAATGAAAGCCATACCGCCCAGTACGGCACCGTGAATGGCCAGTCCGCCTTCCCAGATGCGTAAGATGCTCATCGGATCTGCCAGATATGATGACAGATCGGAAAACAGCACATACCACAGACGGGCACCGATAATGCCGCATGACAGACAGCCGACAAACAGATCGTCTGCCAGATCACTGTCATATCCGGCCTTTCTCCGTCTTCTGTCGGTTAGGTAATATGCCAGCAAGGCGCCGGTCATTATCAGAAAGGCATACCAGCGCAGTTCAAAACTGCCTATTTTTATAAATACCTGATGGCTGGGAAAAAACTCCATAATTTAATTCTCCTCTTCATTCTTTCTGATCAGATTGGTAACCTTTTCCCCGAAAGCTTCGGAAGAATTGATGCCCTTCTGACGCAGAATGATATTAGTTACCGTGGCCTCAATGATGGCAGCGATGGAACGGCCTTCTCTGACCGGAATGACCATCTTCGGCAGATCAATGCCGAACATCGTTTCCACCCGGCTGTTATTGAGACCCAGGCGGTCAAAATCATTGTCCTGGTCCCATCTCTTCAGCTCGACGATGCATTCAATGGCTGATCTGTCGGTTGAAGCCATGACACCGAACATGTCTACTACATTTATTACATCCACGCCTCTTAATTCCAGCATGTTCTTTAAAAGTTCCGGAGCCTCACCGTATAAGCGGTTATGGGCTCTGTGAATGTCTACCAGATCATCAGCGACCAGGATATGCCCTTTCTTGATAAGTTCAAGAGCGATCTCACTTTTACCTATGCCGCTTTCACCGGTGATCAGAACGCCTCTGCCGTAAACCTGCATCAGTACGCCGTGTACCGATTCAATTTCTGCAAAGAAGTCTTCCAGATAGTTCAGCAGTTCTACTATCAGGGAAACTGTATGAGCATATGATGTGAAGATCGGGAAATTCTTTTCTCTAGCCATGTTAAGCAATACTTCCGGACAAGGCTGGTCCTTGGAAATAAGGATCATCGGTATCTCCTCTCTTGTCAGAAAGTCAAAAGCCCTGTACTGCAGATCATAATCCATCATTCGGTTGATGAAGTTGATCTCCTTACTGCCCAGAACAACTATTCTTCCCGGTGAATTCTCAAAATATCCTGTAAGTTCCAGACCCGGTCTGATGACATCCGCTTCCAGAACCTCACGGTCAAGCGAAGAATCATCACCGGAAATCCTGCGGTAGCCGAAGTAATTGTAGACGTCTTTTACCAAAACCTTTTTTCTCATAGTCTTCCCTCCAGAATTTTCTTAAGATACTGACCGGTATAACTCTTCTCAACCTTGGCGACCTGCTCAGGAGTACCCTTGGCCACCACCGTGCCGCCGTCGTCTCCTCCATCCGGACCCAGGTCAATGATATAGTCCGCATTCTTGATGACATCAAGGTTATGCTCAATTACCAGTACGGTATCACCGTGGGCCACGATCCTCTGCAGAACCTTCAGCAGTCTGTCAACGTCATAACTGTGCAGTCCGGTAGTCGGTTCATCAAGGATGAACAGCGTCTTGCCGGTAGCCTTCTTCTGCAGTTCACTGGCCAGCTTAACTCTCTGGGCTTCACCGCCGGAAATGGTAGTGGCGCTTTGGCCCAGTTTCATATAACCCAGACCGACATCGATGAGGGTCTGTAACTTGTTTCTTACTTTCGGTACCGAGGAGAAGAATTCCAGGGCTTCATCCCCTGTCATTTCCAATACATCGTAGATGTTTTTGCCCTTGAATCTGACCTGCAGGGTCTCTTCATTGTAACGGGTACCGTGACACTCTTCGCAAGGCACGTAGACATCCGGTAAAAAGCTCATGGAGATTCTCTTGACACCGTCACCCCAGCAGGCTTCACATCTGCCTCCGGCCACGTTAAAGGAGAAGCGTCCCTTGTCATAGCCTCTCATTCTGGCATCAGGTGTCTGGGCAAACAGACCTCTGATGTCATCAAAGACACCGGTATAGGTTGCCGGATTGCTGCGCGGGGTACGGCCGATCGGATCCTGGTCAATAATGACGATCTTATCGAGCTCTTCAATGCCTTCAATTCTCTTAACCTTGCCTGGCTTGATTCTGGCTCTGCCTAAAGCTTTCAGAACACTCTTTCCAAGTACTTCATTTACCAGCGTGCTCTTGCCGCTGCCGGATACACCGGTAACGCAGATGAAAGTTCCCAGAGGTAATGAGACATTGAGATCCTTCAGGTTGTTTTCCCGGGCCCCGTAGATCTTTATGGATTTGCCTGAGCCTTTTCTTCTCTTTTCCGGTATTTCTATCTTTAATTTGCCAGACAGATACTGTCCGGTAATGCTGTCTTCACATTCGGTTATGCCCTCTGACGGTCCGTTATAGACGATTTCACCGCCATGGATACCGGCATACTTGCCGACGTCAACGATCCAGTCTGATTCCCTCATGGTCTCTTCATCATGCTCAACAACGACCAGGGTATTGCCCAGATCTCTCATTTCCTTTAACGCTGCAAGCAGCTTGGCATTGTCCTTCTGGTGCAGACCGATGCTTGGTTCATCAAGAACATATAAGACACCGGTCAGCTTGGAACCGATCTGAGTAGCCAGTCTGATTCTCTGAGCTTCACCGCCGCTGAGTGTACCGGCCATTCTGTCCAGAGTAAGATATTCAAGTCCGACATCCTTCAGGAATTTCAGACGGTTATAGATTTCCTTAATGACCAGATCGCCGATCTTTCTCTGAGTCTCCGTCAGCTGCAGGTTCTCAATGAAGTCCACAGCCTGCTTGATCGACATCTGGGTCCATTCGATGATGTTAAGTCCGCCCACTTTGACAGCCAGAGCCATCTCATTAAGACGGCGGCCGTGGCAGGTCGGGCATTCCAGATCCGCCATGAAAGACCCGTACCATTCACGGGACATGGAGCTGGTGGTTTCCGCAAATCTTCTTTCGATCAGACTTACGACACCTTCAATGAATCCGGTCTTTCTGTATGAAGTTCCCCCGCGGGAATTGATCTCATAGTTGAGAGGTTCCTTGGAACCGTAAAGAATAATATCCATTTCCTTCTTGGTGAAATCCTTTAACGGTTTGTCCATACTGATGTGATAGTGATCCAGCAGAGCCTTATAGGACTGCCATTCGATCACCTCAGTATCAACAATGTTCTTATAATAACGGATGCCTCCTTCCCTGATGGTCTTGGTATCATCAGGAATCAGGTTTTCCAAATCGACCTTCTGCTTGAAACCCAGACCGTTGCAGTCAGGGCAGGCACCCAAAGGTGAGTTAAAGGAAAACAGACGCGGTTCCAGATTCGGCACGGAGAATCCGCAGTACTTGCAGGCGTACTTATTGGAGAACAGCAGTTCCTCACCGCCATGGCTTACCACGACCAATCCGTCTGTCAGCTTAAGAGCCGTTTCCAGCGAATCATGGATACGGGAACGGTTTTCCTCTCTTAAGACCATGCGGTCGATGACGATGCTGATGTCATGTTTCTGATTCTTATCGAGAGTGATCTCATCTTCCAGAAGAAGCATCTCACCGTCAACCTGAGCTCTGACATAGCCTTCCTTCCTCATCTTTTCCAGCAGATCCTTATGGCCGCCTTTTTTCTGACGGACCATCGGTGCCATGATCATGATGCGGGTTCCTTCCGGAAGCTCCATCACCTGATCAAGCATCTGCTTGATGGTCTGGGAAGTGATCGGAATGTTGTGGTTAGGACAGTACGGTACGCCTATTCTGGCATACATAAGTCTCAGATAGTCATATATTTCGGTAACTGTTCCGACAGTTGAACGCGGGTTGTTATTGGTGGATTTCTGATCAATAGAGATAGCCGGGGAAAGACCTTCAATGCTGTCAACATCCGGCTTGTCAACATTGCCCAGAAACTGTCTGGCATAGGAACTCAATGATTCGATGAAGCGGCGCTGAGCTTCGGCATAGAGCGTGTCAAAAGCCAGTGATGTCTTACCACTGCCGCTTAGTCCTGTCATGACGATGAATCTGTTGCGCGGGATATCCAGCGAAACATTACGGAGGTTGTTTTCTCTGGCTCCCTTTATGACGATCTTATCTGTATCCATGCCCTCATTATAAACCCTTTTACTTTAAATGTCTTTGCATGACATAGTCATCCATCACAAAACCCTGTCCTATGTCAGTAACAACACTGTCAATGACTTCAAAACCCATGTGCCTGTAGATATCATAGCTTGGGTTGTACTTGTTGACAGTAAGATATATCTTATCACATTCCGGATATAATCCAATGACATCCTCCATCATTTTTCTTCCCAAGCCTAGGCCGTGATAACGCTTTGACAGATACAGCTTGCTTAAGAAGATGCGATCTTCCTGTTTCTGTGAACCGGTATAGCCAACCATTTCACCATCTATAAACAGACCACGGTAAATGTAGCCTTCTGAAGTCTGTCTGGTAAAGGCCTTTTCACACTGAAACTGCTCCAGCATGTAAGTGATCTGTTCAGGTGATAACAGTTCTCCGTAGCTTTCATGCCATAACTGATCAGCCAGCATTTCAAGCTGAGGGAACATATCTGCGGTAATGGTGATGATGTCGTATTTCATAATTGGTCCTCACAGTATCTATATTATATAAAAAATATACCTGACAGGCAAAAAGATGTTATAATGAAAAATAGCATGAAAGGACTGAAACCCTTATGATTAGTTTATTCTTACTACTTTGTTTCGGCATGGCAGGACTGATGGTCCTGAGCGTCGGATTTGAAATATTCGGTGGGCTTATGGAGGTAATGGGACCTCTTTTCACCATAGGTATCTTCGCATACATAATCCGCATGTTTACCAATAAAAAGCGGACCAAAAACATCTTCCAGACAAGG
The DNA here is from genome assembly GCA_017405785.1 of Erysipelotrichaceae bacterium. Taxonomy (GTDB): domain Bacteria; phylum Bacillota_I; class Bacilli_A; order Erysipelotrichales; family Erysipelotrichaceae; genus RUG521. Next base: position 147,509 of record JAFQZR010000005.1, on the reverse strand, counting down.
ACAGCCTCTACAACAGCAGCCAGAAGCAATCCTAATGAAGCCAAGTTCATCAACGCTCTGAAGAACCACTTCAAAAACGATGCCAGACTGCATTTTGACGAGGAAACATATCTGACACCGTTACAGGACGGCGAAATCACTCTGGACAATGTCGGCATCTACATGCGTGACGAATACATCTCCAATCTGCATGAATACAAGATCGCCTTCCCTAACTCATACAACACCTTTGTTGACATGATCCTGGATTACACTTCAAGCCGCAATACATCAACCAGCAAGCCGGTTACCAATACTCCTAAGAAGGAAGAAACCAAGTCAACCTATCTCAAGGATGCCCGGTACTATATTGATCAGCTTAAGAAGATGAATGAATCCATTGAGGAAGAACACATCACTGAACATCTGCAGAAGTCTGTTGATTATCTGACTCAGATCAAGAACATTGAGAATACCTTCCCTAAGAGTAAGGACAAGACCACCAAGTTATACCAGTATTACCTGCCTATGCTGCTGGATATTCTGGAAAACTACAAGCGTCTGAGTGTCGGTTCTACCCAGAGCAAGGAATTCAAGGAAAACGAAGACCGTCTGTTAAAGACTCTCGTTCTGATTAACGGTGCTCTTGATACCCTGACCCATTCCCTGCTTGAGGAATACTACACTGAGTCCTCCGTTGATATGAAGACTCTGGAAGCCCTGTTAAAGAAGGACGGTCTGGTACAGGATGAAATGACATTTGAACACTTCGCAAAGAAGCAGAATCAGGAAAAGGAGATGAACTCCAATGGCTAAGAAATATCCATATAACAGCGATCCGTTGGATGAATTACTGGAAAAACTGAACTCCGGCGATTTCGTCGATCAGTCCATGCACGAGTTTTCCAATACCGTTAAAGGATACAATGATTCCAAGAGAAAAAGAGGAACGACCAATTCCTATACCAGATCTACTTATTCAACAGTAAGACCTCGCATCAAATCCGATGTGGAAGTAGCTTCCTTCTCATCCCGTTATGATCAGATCGTAGCCTCCCTGTCAAACATTGTTTATGACAACTATGCTGCCGGAAAGAAGGACGGCTATGAAGAAGCCATTAAAAGATACCTCGAAATGGTACAGCAGTATAAAAACAATCTTCTTCATGTCGAGCAGCGGGTCGCAGCTGATCTGAATACCTGCCGGCAGAAGATGAATACAATAACCATAGACGGCTATACTCAGGGTTACTATGATGCCCTGACAATGGTAAAGAAAGTACTGCACAACTCCAAGCTCGCCCGTCTGAGAGAGCTCTCCAACAATCTTAAATAGGTGAACTTATGGCAGACAAGAAAACAGAAAAAGAAAGACTGATGGAAAAGGTCTTCGGCAAGGATGCGCCTAACCGCCGCCTTACCGAAGAAGACATGGAACTGTTAAAGAACAATATCCTCGATCTCGAAAGCCTTTCTCCGGAATGGAAATCCATCAAGGAAAACAGTGAAAAACTGCAGCAGCAGAGCCAGCATATCCTGGACAGCTTTTCCGATGCCGATCTGGAACGGCTGAAAAATGAGATCAGAAAGGATTTCGGTGACAAGCTGCCTGTGAAAACTCAGGAAGATCTGACTGTTATCCATCAGCAGATGGCTCTTAACGAGAAGTTTGAGCTGATCGAACGGAAACTGAATGAAGAAGTACTGTGCCAGCAGGATTACAACCATTCCCTGGTCACCGCCTTCAGAAGACCGACGATCATGGGTGTTCAGCCAAGCGGCCTGAAGAACTCCATTCTGATCTGCGGCCAGATAGCTACAGGAAGACACACTTCCGTTAACATCGCAACCAAGTATCTCAGAGAACAGGAACTGATAACCAACAGCGAACTAACCACGATCGATCTGTCTCAGTATTCCGGCAAGGAATTTGAGGCCAACCTAATCCAGGACCTCTATACCGCTGCCAACAAGTCAACCATCATCGTGTTTGACAATCTCGAACAGATCTCAGCCGGTTTCCTTCCGACAATACAGGAAATCGTTACCGATGGAATCGTTACGCTTCCTAAGAGATATACCCTTTCCAACAAGCAGCTGGTGGAAACCACCAATACACTTGTAAAGGATACCGTTAAGACAATAAGCTTCAAGGGAAAATACATCATTTTCCTGACAACTCTGAAAGTTGAAAAGCTTCTGGAGATCACCGGTGCCAAGTTCATTAACACCATGGGTGATGTCCTCAAGACCAAGGACATCGTGAAAGAAGACCTGGAAGTCATCTATCCGGTCAAACTGAAAGCCTTCCAGAAGAAGTGCCTCGATGTTCTCAATATCGATATCAAAGCCAGCAAGTCCGTAAGAGCCTGGCTGAGTGAAAACTTCATCGACCGTGAAAACGTCATGTATCTCAACAACTTCTTCGACAGATGCTATGAAGCTCTGGCCGAATACAAGCTGAAGAACCTGACCGATGAAAGAATCACTTTAAAGATTGCTGAACAGGACAACCAGATCGTCTTCGTAAAGGACGAAGAATCAACTTCCCTCGATGAGCTGCTTCCTGATGTTCTGGAGAACGCCAAGGAAGAAGCCCGCAAGGAACTCGATCAGCTGGTAGGTCTGGAAGAGATCAAGAAATACGTTCTGTCCCTGGAAGACTTCTACGAAGCCCAGAAGATCAGAGAGAAACAGGGTTTAAAGACCTCCGAAGTATCAAAGCACATGATCTTCACCGGCAACCCTGGTACCGGCAAGACCACAATTGCCCGTGTCATTGCCAAATACCTGAAAGCCATCGGTGTCTTAAGCAACGGACAGCTGATCGAAGTCACCAGGAACGATCTGGTCGGCAAATACATGGGACACACTGCCCCGCAGACCATGCAGGTCGTCAAATCCGCATTGGGCGGAATTCTGTTCATCGATGAAGCCTACTCCCTGTACCGCGGAACCAATGACTCCTTCGGTCTGGAAGCCATCGATACCCTGGTAAAAGCCATGGAAGACAACCGCGATGACCTCATCGTCATCCTGGCCGGCTACACCAAGGAAATGAAGGTCTTCCTGGAGTCCAACTCCGGCCTGGCTTCCCGTTTCCCTAACCAGATCGAATTCCCTGACTACACAGCTGAGGAACTCTATGCCATCACTGTCATCCAGGCCAAGAGCAAGGGTTACAGACTGCATGAGCTGATAGAAGAGCCTTTAACTGAATACTACAGACAGGTTCAGGCCAATGACGCAATGCGCAGCGGCAACGGCCGTCTGGCCAGAAACATGGTTGAAGAAGCCATCATCCATCAGTCCAAGAGAATCATCAACGACAAGGATGCCGAGCTCGACCTGATTATATTGGAAGACATTGATTTTAAAATCAAGTCCGATATTATATAATAATTTATAGGAGGGATGCCCATGTTACAGCCTGTAAAAGAAGTGCATACCAGGAAAGTACCAAATAATAAAGTATTCTATGCCATAGCCCTGCTCTGGGCCTTCGGCACGCTGATACTGCCGATGTATAAGCTTTACAGTTACCTGATCTTAGGTGCCGTAAGCTTAGCTGCATACTTCATTCTCAGAAAGACTCTGTTCCCTGACATTGAAGAAGAATATGAAGTCGAGACCTTAAGATCCTATCACTCAAAGCTGCAGCAGCAGTTCATTGAAGACGGAACCAAGACGCTCAACAACATTGTCGAGATCAACAAGAAGATCGACAATCCTGAGCTCAACGCCGATGTCGACAAACTGGTTGAAACCAGCGATAAGATCCTCGATTATGTCTATGAACACGAAACAGCTGCCAGCGGATTGAGAAAACTGGTTAACTACTATCTGCCGACAATTGAAAAACTGCTGACCAGATACGATGAAGTTGAAGAACAGACAGTTGACAATGTTGTTACCAGCAAGAAAAAAGTGGAAAGTCTGATCAAAACTACCACTACCGCCTTCGAGAACCAGCTGAATTCCCTGTATGATACCGATACTCTGGATATCAACAGTGAAGTCAAGGTTCTGGAAAAGATATTTGTTCAGGAAGGTCTGATTGACCTTGATAATAACGATAAATAAGGAGAAATGAATATGGAAGAAGAGAAAATCGTATTAACACTGAATCCGCAGGGTGATCCTGTTGCTGAAGCAATTGCTCAGGTCCAAGAAGAGACTGCTACAGAAGTTGCTCCTGCTCCACTGGATTCTTCATCATTAACACGGGAAGAATTACAGATGGTTGAAGATTTCGCCAAGAAGATTGATATCACTCAGACCGACACTGTCATGCAGTATGGTGCAAGTGCTCAGAAGAAGATTGCTGATTTCTCAGACAGTACACTGAACAACATCAAGACAAAAGACCTGGGCGAAATCGGTAACATGATTTCTGACCTGGTTGTTGAGTTAAAGGGTTTTGACATTGACCAGGAAGAAAAAGGTTTCTTCAGCCTGTTCAACGTATTCAAGAAAGCCGGCAACTCCTTCACACAGTTAAAGGCCAGATACGATGATGCTGAACTCAACGTTACAAAGGTTGCCAACCTGCTGGAAGACCATCAGATCACTCTGTTAAAGGATATCACCGTTCTTGATGAATTATATGAACGCAATATCCAGAACAAGAAGGAACTGACAATGTACATCATGGCCGGTCAGAAGAAGTTAAAACATGCTCAGGAAGTTGAATTACCGGCACTGGTTGAAAGAGCAAAACAGACTGGTGATGAGGAAGATGCTCAGAGAGCAAACGACTATGCTAACCTGATCAACCGTTTCGAAAAGAAACTGCATGACCTGGAACTGACCAGAATGGTATCCATCCAGATGGCACCACAGATCCGTCTGATCCAGAACAACGACACATTAATGGCTGAAAAGATCCAGTCAACTCTGACAAACACCATCCCTCTGTGGAAGTCACAGATGGTTCTGGCTTTAGGCTTACAGCATTCACAGGATGCCATCAAGGCTGAAGAAGAAGTTGACAGAGTTACAAACGAACTGTTAAGAAAGAACGCTGAAAAGTTAAAGACTTCAACAATCGACACTGCCAAGGCAAGCGAACGTTCAATCGTTGAAGTTGAAACTCTGAAGTTCACTAACCAGTCACTGATCGACACATTAGACGAAGTTCTCAAGATCCAGGATGAAGGACGTACAAAGAGAGCTGCAGCTGAAGTTGAACTCAGAAAGCTGGAAGAAGAATTAAAGGCAAAATTACTGGAAGTTAGAGTAGGATAAAAATGAACAAAACAAGAACCGCAATTATTATCATGTTGGTAGCGATATTAGGTTCTTCAACTATTTCCGCTGTCAGCGCCATGAACAATATGGTAACCAAACTGGAGAACCATTTCTTCATGGGCGACACTCAGTATGCAAACCAGTCAATCTACGCAGATGTTCTGGATAAGGCTGACATAGCTTCAAATCTGGCTAAGCTGGCCAAAGAATATCTTGGTGATAAGGAATCTCACATCAAGGATATCATTGACATTGCCAAGGACATTCAGCTGACCAAATCAATTTCCAAGCTGTATGATGACATGCACGCACTGGATACAGATGTAGACTGGTTAATCGCAGAGCTTTCAAATAAGAATCTGACGGATATTCATAAGAATCTTCTGACCAAGTATCAGAGCGAATACCGTTCTGAATCACGTACTATCGAAAGCGATAACTATAACACATTGGTCAGACAGTATTATGACGAAACCGGCGGTTTCCCTGGATTTATCTTCAGAGGATTCGCAAAGAAAGCAGAATACTTTAAATAGGAGAAGAAATGAAGAAGTTTTTTAAGGCTATCATCCTTACAGTTACAGTTTTAATGTCGCTGACTTCAGTGTCAGCCAGTATTAAAGTGCCTGAAAGGACTAGCGATACTACCTGGGTAGAAGACTATGCCAATGTTCTTACCGGTGAGACCGAAGCCTACATCCAGAAACAGTCCCAGATACTGGCCGATAACTACAGTGCCTGCATCATGGTTGTTACTGTGGACTTCGTCACCGGCAGCATTGATGACTATGCCCTCGCCATCTTCAATCAGTGGAAACTGGGCGATTCATCACTGAACAACGGCGTGCTTCTGTTACTGTCAATCGGAGATGATGACTATTACATGATGATCGGCAGAGGTCTGGAAGATGACTTCCCGATCTATGATATCCAGCAGCTCCTTGACAATTACCTGGAACCTTCATTCGCAGCCAAAGACTATGACGGTGGCGTCAGAAAGCTGTATGAGAAAACTTACCAGTATATGGATGAGAACATATACGGTAATATTCCGAACAATAACAACAACAATAACAACAATAATCACGGTGGAACATATTACACCTACAACTGGTTTATGTTACTGTTCGAACTCATCATAATAATCTGCCTGGTAATAATGATCTACAGAATCGTTACCAGAGCCACACGCAAGTATTATCAGCCAACATATTACTATACCCGTCCTAGATACAGAACCTATACAAGTCCGTTTACTTATACTCCTTCAACGTACTACAGTTATGATCACTACAGTACGCCAAGCAGTCATAAGCCAAGCGGTGGCGGCGGAAGCAGCTATCACGGAGGCGGCGGTTACTCCGGCGGTGGCGGAAGCAGCCATTCAAGCGGCGGTTCATCACACTCCTTCGGATCCGGCAGTTCACATGGCGGATCATCAAGAGGAGCCGGTGCAGGAAGACATTAGTATAATAATAATGAATAAAATATATAAAGGACCAGCATTCAAACTGGTCCTTTATCTGTCTATAGCACTTTGTCCAGGAAGTCTTTTACACGCTGATTCTCTGTCTGATTGAAGATGTAATCAGGTGTTCCGATTTCCAGCATTTTTCCGTTTTCCAAGAAAGCGATTCTGTCGGATACCTCACGGGCGAAATTCATCTCATGACTGACGATGATCATCGTCATGCCGTCTTCTACCAGATCTCTGATAACGTTCAGTACTTCCTTGATCATCTCCGGGTCCAGGGCACTGGTCGGTTCATCAAACAACATGATTTCCGGATTCATGCATAAGGCACGGGCAATGGCCACACGCTGCTGCTGTCCTCCCGAAAGCTTGCTGGGAAACTCATCTGCCTTGTCTTCAAGGCCGACACGCTTCAGATATTTCATGGCTAGCTCTTCTGCTTCCTGTTCACTTTTACCCTGTACGTTAACCGGTGCGACCGTCAGATTCTTCAGAACGGTCATATTGGAGAATAAATTGAAGTGCTGGAAGACAAAGCCCATGATGGTGCGCTGTTTCCGGGCAAGTTTCTCATTACGGAAGTTGATGGCCTGTCCGTTAATCAGGATCTTTCCCTTATCGGGTGTTTCCAGTCCGGCAATGCAGCGTAATACCGTTGACTTGCCGGACCCGGATGGTCCTATCAGACTGATTACTTCCCCTTTTTCAACCTTGAGAGAAAAATCCTTGACGGCTTCCACCTTGTTATTGAAAGTCTTGTTCAGATCAATGATGTCAATCACTTACTGCCAGCCTCCTTTCAATCACTTTTGATATTGCGGAGATCACCAATGTCAGTACCAGATAGATGCCACTGGCTACCGTTAACGGAGGCAGATAGGCGTAATAGTTCGCTCCTACCGTCGTGGCTGACTTCATCAGTTCCACTACCCCGATGGTCGATAACAGAGATGAGTCCTTTATCAGAGTAATGAATTCACTTACCATTGGCGGCAGTATCTGCTTGAAAGCCTGAGGCAGTATTACCAGCTTCATCTTCTGCCGGTAAGTCAGTCCCAGTGTATCAGCTGCTTCAAACTGTCCCTTGTCAACACCGTTGATGCCGCTTCTGATCAGTTCCGTGGTATAGGCACCGCTGTTAATCGAAATGGCTGCTATGCCGGTTACCAACGGATTGAATCTGATCGGCTTACCCAATATCAGCGTTACCAGTGCTGGCAAAGCCAGAAAGGCAAATGTTATCTGCATCATCATTGGCGTTCCACGGAACACTTCCACATATACGGATGCGATGAAATTGAGAAACCTGCTGCGTGACAGTTTGGCGGCTGCACCCAATGTACCCAGAATCAGCCCCATCGTTGTCGCAATGGCAGCGATAAACAGAGACATTCCTGCTCCTTTAAGGAGATATATGAATATTTCCGGGGTGATTATCGTGAAGTCCATCGTTTACAGTCCCCATTTATTTTTCAGGTTATCAGATTCACCGGATGATACGAATTCACTGATGGCAGCGTTAAGAGCTTCCAGAATGAAGGTATGACCCTGCTTTACCGTAATGCACAGATTGTCTTCGGCCAGCTTCTCACCTAAGATCATCAGCTTGTCTGATGTATCCACAAAGCCCTGAGCAACCTTTTCGTCACATACCACGGCATCGATCTGGTTGTTCTTCAGCATTTCAAACTGCTGCAGATAGTCACCAGGAGAAGTCATCTTGACTCCTTCGATCTCACTGGCTGCTTCATAACCGACGGTTCCGTCACCGGCTGCCACGGTCTTACCGTTAAGATCTTTCAGTGTAGTAATGCCGGAATCCTTGAGAACGACGATTACCTGCGCTGATAGATAGTATGGATCAGTGAACAGACACTGTCTGTCCGGATTATAGGAGAAGGCGGCAATGCCGACATCAACCTGTCCGGTCTGTAAGGCTGAGATAATGGTGGAGAAGTCCATCTGGACAAATTCTACTTTATATGCTGCGCCTGTTTCAGTCTTGACCTTGGCGGCCAGAGCATTGGCCATGTCAACGTCATAACCGATCAGGTTATTGCTGGTGTCGAGTGATTCAAACGGCGGATAGTCAGCAGAGATGCCTACAACCAGTGTACCGGCAGTAAGAACCTCGTCATCAATGCTGTCAACTACCTTTTCCTGCTGTCCTGAACAGCCGGCTAATATAAATAAACATGTGATTAATATGATAATAAACTTTTTCATTTTTCCCTTTCTTTTAAGTTTTTAACTTGTTACTATGCAGAAATCCTCAAAGACATATTTCTTCAGATCTCTGTCGTCGACGATATATTCAAGACCTCCGGCAGCGATACTGTCAAAAGCCCGGGCTACTTTGATCAATTCAATTCCAGGTCTTAACGGTTCGTTGTGAGAGGTGATAAGTGTGCAGTTGCTGTAAAGGTCCGCAACCATGTGCATGCTCTTGCGGTAAGTTTCAAAATCTGAATCTGAACCGTCATTGTGCTTGATGTGAGCATACAGAGTTGCCGGATAGAAACTGTCACCGGTAAATAACAGCTGGTTTTCTCTGTCCAGGTACATCAGACTGTCAGGTGAATGCCCTGGTGTCTCAATGACTTCAAGTCTGATATTGCCTAGATCGAAAACATCGCCGTTTCGGATAACTGTATACCGGTTGGCAGGTCTGATACAGTATTCTTCCCTGTTGAAGCCTCGTGGGTATGGCTGACTGTTACAGCCGTCAGCCATGTTATCTTCAACCTCCTCTTTACTTAAACCTCGTCGCGCTCTGGTAACAGCGACAGGGTTATCCGGTATGTTAACCTCGTCAAACTGCCAGTCGCCGCCGATATGATCAAAATGAGTGTGTGTATGAGTTACAATGATCTCTCCGTCATAAAGGCTGTTAACGATGGCTCTGATATCCCCGATACCCAATCCGGTGTCTATTAACAATGCTTTTTCATCACCAATGATCAGGTACGAAATTACCTCCTGGAAGTGTTTATCTTCATATATTGCAAAGATGTTGCTTCGGATCTGGTAAACGGAAAACCATGGATCAACTGATTCAATGCGTATAAATGATTCATACTGTTTTCGCGGTAAGGCATCATACCAGTTAGCCGGCATGATAACGTCTTCAGTCTTCTTCTCCATGCTTTCCCCTCCTTCTGTAAATAAAACGTCCTTGCTGAACAACTCAACAAGGACGATCAAAACCGTGGTGCCACCTTGATTCCTGAAGCCATTGCTTCAGGCACTCAATTGTCTGTAACGGGACTTCCCGGTAACCGGATACTCATTTCCCCGGTACCACTCCAAGGCGCGTTCATCTTTCCGTATCACACCATCTCTCATCACCCATGGTTCTCTGTAGAAATCGTGAAAAATTACTATTCCTTTTCATTGCGTTATGAAAATTTAAACACAAATTTTCTGAAAATGCAATCATTTTACGACTTTTCTTGATGATTTTGTCCCAATTCCTTAAAACAGTCATCTTTTTCGCCTGTTTGTTTACGCAAAATGACAAAAAACGTTAATAATGATAGAATTGAATTTGGAGAAAACGTATGTTAAAAAAAGCCTGGTTATTATTCATCAACACCTTTACGGTTTCCATGACCGCCAACTCCGGCTATGCCATAGTCGCGGTTTTCAGAAACCGTTTTGTCGATAAGTATCACTGGTTCACCAAGGAAGAAATGGATGACTATGTTGCCTTGGCCCAGAGTTGTCCGGGTCCAATAGCCTGCAGCTCCTCAATGATCATAGGCTACCAGAGTGCCGGTCTGATCGGGGCCTTCGCAGCAGTATTAGGAGTTATCCTGCCACCTTTCTTCATGATGATCTTGGTGACTTTCTTCTACACCTTCATCTCTACCAATAAGCTGGTCAGGATATTCATCACCGGCATGCAGGCCGGTGTCTGTGCCATGCTATTGGATGTTGTCTTAGGCATGTTTGAAGGTGTCATAAAGATGAATAACTATTTCTACTATTTCATGGTACTGGCCTGTTTCCTGTTTGTCAGGCTGACCAAGTATTCCATTTTCTATCTGGCCATCATCTGCATGGTCATCGCCGTCGTCAAAACTTTACTGTTTAAAAGAGAGGTGGATAAGAAATGATCAGTATCTTAGACATCTTTCTGAGCTTCCTGAAAATCGGCCTGTTCGCCTTTGGCGGTGCCTACGCTGTCATTCCTCTGATCGAGGAGCAGATGGTTACCAATACCGGCTGGATGACTTTTACTGAGTTCTCTGACCTGGTAGCCATTGACGAACTTACCCCTGGACCTATCATCATTAACTCCGCCACCTTCATCGGTATGAAACTGGGCGGTGTACCGGGAGCCATAGCCGCCACCTTAGGCTGTATCATCCCAGGCGCCATCATCTCACTGACCCTGATATATCTCTATCGTAAATATAAGGAAATACCTGTCATCAGCGAAATAATGAAAGTACTGAAGTGCATGAGCGTAGCCCTGATCTTCTCCGTTTTGATCAAGATGTTCATGGAAGCAGTTATCCCGGCAGGTACTCTGGACAGCCTTAACTACATATCACTTGTAATGGTTATTGTCTGTTTCTTCATATTAAGGAAATACAAGACAAATCCTCTTTATCTGATGCTGGCCTGCGGAGCCATAACTCTGGTACTGAACCTGACAGGACTGTTATAAAGACACAAAAAAACTGGCTAAGCCAGTTTTCTTTTTATATAAGATTATGGATATCATTCAGAAGACTGTCGATGTCTTCCTTTTTCGTTGCCCAGGAACAGACAAATCTGATCGTAGTCTCCTTATCGCCCGGTTCCCAGACTTCAAACTGATACTTTTCTGCCAGTTTTTCAACTATATCATTTTCAAATACCGGGAACTGCTGATTCGTTACCGAATCAAACAGCAGTTTAACGCCCAGTTTTTTCATGCCTTCCTTCAGATACATAGCCATTTCATTTTCATGTCTGGCCAGCCTGAAGAACAAGTCATCGGTAAACAGCGTATCATACTGGATACCCAGGATGAATCCCTTAGCCAGTAAGGCACCGTGCTGTTTCATCAGTCTTCTGTAACAAGGCTTCAGTTCGTCATTGACGATGACCATGGCTTCACCGATCATACCGCCGTTTTTGGTGGCACCGATGTAGAAGCAGTCAGCTATCCTGGCCATGTCCCGTAAGGTGAGGTCCATGCCGTCTGCCATCATAGCAGAACCCATTCTGGCCCCATCCACAAACAGATAGAGGTTATGCTTGTCACATACTTCTCTTAAGGCCAGTAATTCCCGCTTGTTATAGACGGTTCCCACTTCGGTAGCCTGAGAAATATAGACACCCTTTATATCGGTCATGTGTTCAAATTCATGAACCACACACAGCTTGTCCAGTTCATCCGGATCCATCTTGCCGTCATGTTCCGGCAAAGGTTCAATGCGGTGTCCCACACTTTCAATTGATCCGGCTTCGTGAACGTTGATATGACCGCTGACCACGGAAGCTACAGCTTCCCATGGTTTCAGCATGGCATCGATCATGACGGTGTTAGCCTGGGTTCCTCCTACCAGGAAGTGAATGTCGCAGTCAGCATCACCCAGATACTTTTTTATCTTGTTTCTCGCTGATTCGCATATCTCATCTTCGCCATAGCCAACATAATGGCCCCGGCTGTATTTCTGAATGTTTTCGATGATTTCCGGACAGGCAATCTCGCTGTAATCGTTTCTGAAGTATATCTTTTCCATAATCAAATCTTCCTTTAGGACATTATATTACATTTCACTTATCAGTGTTATCAAAATGCAACATTCTGTCCTTCGGTCAGATCATATCTGAATGAGCACTTCCGCTCCGCTTGCACTTTTAACTTCTACCAGGTCGAAATGACCGCCGTTTTCCCTGGCTGCTTCCAACAGAATATCCGTACACTCAGGTACCAGTTCACGGGCCATCAGCACCAGTTCTCTGTCACTGCCGTGAGTATGCTTTATAGCCATATCCCACAGAAAGCTGGAGTGTTTTACCAGCCCCATGGGAATCGCTATTGTGATGGGAAGCGTTGATCCCGGCGTTTTAATAACCACTTTCATGTTATTCTACCGTAATTGTGACACGATCACCGTCAGCACTCTCGATGCATACCAGTTCTCCGATGATCCCCTGCTCTACCATTCTGTAGACCTGATTGAAGTCAATGTCTTCCAGAGCCTTATTTCCGACAAAAACATGTCCTGCCGTATCGTTGTTGATGAAGATCTTTACAGCTGCCATCGGCAGATTGACTCTGACCCTGTCGCCGGTAGCGGAATCGACTCTGATTCTGAAAACCATCTTATTGATATCTTTTCTCTGTTCTTCCGGAACCAGAACCGGTTCATTTTTCTGCTTACCGACCAGTTCATCCAATGACATGTCAAATATGTCTGATAACTTTACCAGTGTATCAATATCCGGCATTGTTATGTCATTCTCCCACTTACTGACAGCCTGGGCTGAGATATTCAGTCGGTCGGCGATATCATTCTGGGTCATATTGTGTTCTTTTCTGATTTCAGCTAATCTTGTTCCAAAGCTTTCCATGTGTTGTACCTCCGTTTTACACCATCATTTTCTGCCTTTTCTCCTTCAAAATGAAGCGACAGGAAGTTGAATTACTAACTTGTTGGTTGTTTTTTCACTAACTTATTGGTTGATTAAGGCTATTTTACCACGAATTCCGGGCTTTTGGACATATTAACAATAAGAAAACGGCTATAATGATTTCAGACACCGGGAGGTCTTTATATGATTCTCTATGAAACAATAACCAATACTCATCCGGGCTTTGAACAGCCTGCTCCTTTAGAAGACAAACTGGATGAAGTCTATGCATTTCACAAGTCTCTGCCGCAGTACAAACCTACTGAGCTGGTAGAGCTTAAGGATCTGGCTAAGACCCTTGGCTGCAAAAACATCTGCGTCAAGGATGAATCCAGCCGTTTCGGACTTAATGCCTTTAAAGCACTGGGTGCCAGTTATGCGGTAAGCTGTCTGAAAGATGTAAAACATCTGGTCAGCTGTACTGACGGCAACCACGGACGCGGCTTAGCCTGGTATGGCAACCTCAAAGGCATACCTGTTGACATCTTCATGCCGAAAGGCTCCGAAGAAAGAAGGATCAGAGCCATCGAGATGTTCAATGCCAAAGTGACCGTTACCGAGTTCAACTACAGTGATACCGTACGGTATGCGGCTGAATATGCCAGAAAGAATGGGTATACTCTGGTACAGGACACAGCCTTTGACGATTATCTGGAAATTCCCAATAATATTACCCTGGGCTATACCACCATCATCAGAGAAGCATTAAACCAGATGGATGAGGAACCTACCCATGTCTTCTTACAGGCCGGTGTCGGGTCATTAGCTGCCGGAGCCATCTATGCCCTGGAACTGTTATGTAAGAAAAAACCTTATATCGGTGTTGTGGAATCAGATCAGGCTGCCTGCATCTATGAAAGCTTCAAGCAGAAAAAGATCGTCAGCATCAAAGGCAATCCATATACGATCATGGCCGGTCTTAACTGCGGCGATCCAAGCATTACAGCCCTGCCGGTATTTGAAGAATCTGCTGACTGGTTCATCAAGGCTTCAGATCAGCTGACAATAAATGGAATGAACCGTGCGGTTCACCCGGTTGGTGATGACAAGGCCTTTGTATCAGGCGAATCGGGAGCCGTTACCTTAGGATTAACTGAACAGATCTGCCTGGATAACCGAGAATACTTCCACATTGATGAAAACTCCGTATTCCTGTTAATCAGCACGGAAGGAATACTTAAAAACCCTGAATAAGAAAAAAAAGGAATGGTTAAGCCATTCCTTTAATCTCTTTCAGTATCTTCCGGTCTTATCTCTTTTATGACCGTAGCATCGTTTTCCCAGGTTGCCAGATAGAGTTTCTGTTCACATTCATCACTGGCATAGACAAACGGGAACACGCAGTTTGTTGCCACTCCGAACTCTCCGGCTTTGTTCAGAACAACTATGGACATGTGACGGAGATTTTCTATTCTCTCTGACAGTTCTCTCATGGTTTCATCAGCTGCCTGCTGAGGGCTTCGGCCCTGAGCCATCTTATTTACTACACGGAAACTGACCGTACCTCTGATGCAGTCTTCGCCGACACCGGTAACTCCGGCTCCGCCGATCTGCGAATCAGCATAGAAACCCGCACCGGCAATCGGAGAATCTCCGACACGTCCGGGTTCCTTCATGAACAGTCCACTGGTACTTACAGCCGCACACAGGGAACCGTAAACATCCTTGCCTATGAAGCATACCGTATCATGTCCGTCATAGCTTTTCAGTTCGGCTCTTTTATCCTTTTCCCGCAGATATCTTCTGAAAGTCTCAGGAGTCATGTTGTCTCTTTCCTCAAAGCCGTTGAGACGGGCATATTCTTCAGCTCCGGCTCCTACCAGGAAGTTATTGAAACTGTTCTCGGAAAGCTTACGGGCAACACGGATCGGTGATCTGAAGCCTTCAAGACAGCCTACAGCTCCGACTTTAAGAGTATCTCCATCCATGTAACCGCCATCCAGCGTAACATGGCCGTCTTTGTCAGGCAAACCGCTGTATCCCACTGACGAATAAGCCGGATTATCTTCTACCAAGGTTACACCTTCAACAATGGCATCACCAGCCTTAACATTATCAGCCAATAGCTCCGCTGCCTTGGCGTTTCCTTCCGTTGACATTTTCCAGGTTGATATTACTGCCCATTTCATACGCTTTCACCTCTTTTGTATACCTGTTTTCCACCCGTCCAGGTTTCCAGCACTTCTATTTCGTGTATTTTCTTCTTTTCTGTTTCAAAGGGATTCTGTTTCAGGACCGTAAAGTCTGCATACTGTCCCTTTTTTATTTTTCCCTTCATATCTTCTTCAAAGCTGGCATAGGCACCGTTTATCGTAAAGCTGTCGATTGCCTCTTTGACACTGAAGGCTTCTTTTTCCAGATACGGTCCGGTACCGTCCAGTGATGTTCTGGTAACGGCACATTCAATGCCCTTCATCACATCCGGCAGTTCTACCGGTGCATCTGAACCGTTGGACACTCTGGCTCCCTGATCCATCAGGGTCTTCCAGCTGTAACTGGTATCTCCCAGATCCTTACCTGCCCTGGCATACACAATATGATTGTCATAATCCAGGAAGATGGACTGAGCATAGACATGCAGATTCAGTCCGGCAATTCTTTCCAGCTGATCAGGACGGCTGATCTGGCAGTGAACGATTCCATGGCGGTGATCTTTACGAGGGTGCTTATTCAAAGCCCCTTCCATAGCATCCAGTACCTGATCCAGACATCTGTCACCGATCGCATGAACAGCTACCTGCATATCATGACTGTTGGCATAATCAATGATATCATTCATAAACTCATCACTGAATAACGGGAATCCGCAGGTTGACGGATCATCTTCATACGGTCTGCTTAACCAGGCTGTACGCCCTCCTAAGGAACCGTCTCCCAGCAGTTTCAGCGGACCGATGCGGTACAGACCGTCTCCCTTACCGGTAATGTTACCGTTTTTAACTGACTCCATATACCTGTTCAGATCTGTAAAGTTTGCCTGCTGGTTGACTCTTACCGTGAGTAAGCCTTCATCAGCCAGCTGTCTGTATACTTCATTTATAACTTCATATGGTATTTCACTGAACACACCATAATCATCACTCTGCACACTGGTTATGCCATAACCGTTCAGTTTATTACACCCAGCCAGTATCATTCCCTTTATTTCCTGTCTGTCAGGTATCGGTATCCGCTTAACGATAAGATCTATTGCATTGTCATAGAACAGGCCGTTCAGTCTGCCGTTACCTTTACCGATGGCTCCGCCCTCCGGGGAAACGGTATTATCATCGATTCCTGCCAGTTCCAGAGCACGGCTGTTTACCACGCAGCAGTGTCCGCAGGTTCTGGTCAGTATTACCGGTATGTCATCTATCACTGAATCAATGTCATCACGGGTGATCATTCTCTTTACATCAGTGAAATAGTCCTGATTCCAGCCTCTGCCCTGCAGCCACTGATCACCTTTCAGACCTTTTTCCTGTCGGAATTCCTTAATATATTTCAGTAAACACAGCAGGGATGAAGTATGCTCGTTAAGATGTGCCATCTGCAGGAAATGACCGTAGTTAAGCAGATGCATGTGAGAATCATTGAACCCGGCACAGACGAAATGACCCTTCAGGTCAACCATTTCATCAACCATTTGAGAAAGAATCTCTTCATTGCTGCCGACAGCACCGAAAAGACCGCCTTCGGTAATGAAGGCCTGCGCAAATCCCTCTCCGGTATAAACCTTTCCGTTATAATAAGCCGTTTTCATGTAAACATTATAAAACAATAAAGACTAAAGTAGTACGCTTTAGCCTGAAAGAAAAGAGGCTTTTACGAACCTCTTATCTGCTTAATCTGAAGATCTGACCATCAGTGTAGATGGTTACTTCCATGCCTTCCTCCAGCAGTAACATCTCAGGCTGGAAGGCTGCATAGTAGATATTGTTATCGGTGTCTACAATGTAGACGACCGGCTCACCGCTGCCGATGATGGCAACTTTCTTGATGGTTATGGTCTTTTCCTGCAGAGTATCACTGGTGATGTTGCCGTTGGTAAACTGCGCAAGTACCTTATCAAGTGACTCACCGACAACCATGTGAGAATACTGAGAAGCATCCACAATGGCATACATCTTGACCAGACCTAACTTGTCCTTTAGGACCATGACATATGCCGGAGTACCGTTGATGTCAACTAAGCTTGGGAAGCAGGCACGGTAGCCCTTTTCCTGTACTTCGCCTTCAGCGGCTCTCATGACACTGTCTTCATCGGTGGACTCGAAGTATGACACTACTATCTCACCGGTTCTTTCGTTGGCCATCAGATAGCCGATATTGCTTTCATCGTTGGTAACGGCTGTTACACCGGTATAGACGATGACATCATCGTTTTCAACGATATAGCCGAAGTCATTCTCTCTGACTGCTTCACCTTCACTGTTGTAGGTTGTGGTCGTGGTGGACTCAATCAGTCCCTTCTGACCGAACAGGCTGTTCCAGAATCCGTTGATCAGCTTGCCGTAAATGTCGAAGTACTTGGCAATGTAGTTGCCGTTGTAGACAATGTCCAGCCACTGCGGAATGTTATCGAGATCATATCTCTGCATGTCACCGGTCACTGGATCGATGATGATGCAGCCGGTGATCTTCTTGCCACCGAACAGTCCGATGGTGTATTCATAGGTGCTGACGACATATACCGGATCCCCGTCCTCAGTGATCTCAAAGTGAACGTTGTCAAAGAACACTGTAGGATACTTGAAGTAGATGTGACGGTTAAGATCCTCGCTGAAGAAGGCGCTTGGTACATACTTCATGCCTTCACTCAGTTCAATGTATTCAGCGGTCAGATCATTTGGTCTTACCATTACATAACCCGGAATGCCGGTCTTTCTGTTGGCGTTCCACTTCCACAGTCCTGCATACTTCAGAGCGGATACCTTGACAGGTTCGTTCTTGTAGGAAATGGTCATGTAATCATTTGAAACCTCAAACTGTGAGACGATTTCATTAAGGGCACCGATCTTTCTGTTGCCCAGAACCTTGGAACTCTCGGTATCCATTAATGGAATCTTGTTGAGCTTGTCAGCAGTAGGCAGTTCTGCACTGTCGGAAATCCTGATATCCAGCAGATTGGAATAGGCAGTTGCATGGAACATTTCAGAGCTGAACAGAGAGCCTAAAACGATTCCCAGTATGACAATCAAATTAATCAAGGCTGTTACCTTTATGTTCTTTGTTCCTTTGAACAGGTGATACAGGAAGGTACCTGCCATAACATTTATCATGACGATGAACCACAGACCAACATTATGAATGCTGATGGTCGGCAGTAATACATAGAATATCAATGCGTTTATTAACAGTAATCCGACAATTGCGATTACCAGTATTCTTTTCTTGTTCATTTCAAATACCTCCAATTACTTTACTCTTGTGAAATCAAGACATTTATATCCCTGATAGGTAAGGCTTCCGTAGTCCCCTTCAACTATCAAGCCGTATAACTCACCTTGTACTTCAAATTCAATTCTCTCACCATTTACCAACTCGAAAGTTATGTAATATGTAGTATACGAACTGTCTCCGCTGACATTGATTCTTTTGGTTACCGCACTGGCATCCACCCTTCTGACAGGCTGTCTGTTGTTATCGGCTTCCTTGCGTATATGGCTTACCAAAGCATAGACAAACAGTGCCAGGATACCAAAGAACAAAAAGGCCCATACGAATCCGAATAATGAAGTGAATATGTCAAACATCTTTCTGCCCTCCTAATGATTTGATGAATGGCTGTGGCTTGCGCTGCTGCTGGCAGCTGAGACATCCTTGTCATACTGATTGATGGCCAATACCAGCAGTAATATCATTATCTCCTGGCTTTCATCAATAACGTTTACGGTGTAATGTCTGGTCAGATGGAATATCTCCTGATTTACCTCGCAGAGCATATTGTTGTTTCTGTCATAGATCTGGTAATTCAGAGCCAGCCAGTCACCTTCAATTCTCCAGCCCAGACGATCCAGTATCAGTTCCTGTCTGAAGAATGTAAACTGCTGATTCAGGGAATCAACAAGTGACTCACCTACAAATATATCATACTGACGTAAGAAGAAGGTGAAATTCTTTTTAACATGGCCTACCTTCTCTCCATATCTGTACAGATTTATCTGTGGGAAGAACAGCGTAGTGTTCTCATAAGTATAAACCGGATCATCATTAACATTGTAAAGTGCTCCGTCAGCATATAATAAACGGAAATTCTCCTTGAAATAATACTTCATCGTTTTCACCCTCTTTCTGTGGCCAGCCCCCGAAGGGGCTGACCTTTTTTTAGTTGTTTACTTTACGTTTTCCAGACCTGATACATTGATGTTCTTGTTGACCTTGGCATCATATGTATTGGCCTTCATGATTTCTCTGAGATCTACACCGGTTGCTTCGCTCATGGTATCAAATACCTGCTTCATTATTACCGGCATGTTGCCAGAGACCTGGGACACACCGCTTTCGCGGCTGCCGCTGTCGTAGATCGTGACCTTGTCAATGGCGCTGATTGGCTTGGCTATTTCTGCAGCCAGCTGAGGCATGATCTTGATCATCATCTCTGCCATGGCTGCTCCGTTGTACTTCTGATAAGCTTCAGCCTTCTTCTCCATCGCTTCTGCCTCGGCTACGCCCTTTAATCTGATGGCTTCGGCTTCGGCCTTGCCTTTGGCTTCAATGGCTTCAGCTTCCATCTGAGCAATGTAGCGCTTTGCTTCAGCTTCTTTCTTCTGTCTGATCATGTTAGCTTCCGCGCTCTGCTCCAGGGCATATCTGTCGGCGTCTGCCTGCTTCTCAATGCTGGCGGTCAGCTCCTGCCGACGGATCTCGACTTCTTTCTGCTTCAGTTCAGCTTCTCTTTCCGCTCTGGCGATCTGAGCATTGACTGTTGCGGTCTGAATGGTCTTTTCCTGTTCCTGCTTCTGGATCTCATAGGCTGCATCAGCCATGGCTATTTTTCTGTCGCTTTCCAGCTTCAGTTCAGCCTGCTTGATGGCCAGTTCGTTGTTCTTCTTGGCAATTTCAGTCTCAGCAGCAACTCTGGCATCATTGGCAGCCTTATCAGCCAAAGCCTTGGCAATGGCGACATCTCTGTCAGCCTCTGCTCTGGCAATCTGAGCATCCTTCTTGATCTTGGAAGTGTTATCCATGCCCAGGTCATTGATCAGACCGTTCTCATCAGTTACATTCTGAATGTTGCAGGAGAGAATTTCAATACCTAACTTCTCCATGTCCTTGCTGGCCTTGGCCATTACCTGATCAGAGAAGGAATCTCTGTCGGTGTTGATGGTCTTGAGGTCCAGGGTACCGATGATCTCTCTCATGTTGCCCTGCAGGGAATCCTGCAGCTCCAGGGCAATTTCTGTCGGCTCCTTGTTCAGGAAGTTTCTTTCAGCCTTCAGCATGCCCTCCGGAGAGGTATCAATGCGCACCTTGGCGATGGCATCGACCTTCACATTGATGAAATCATTGGTAGGGATATAGGAGTCAGTCTTGATATCTACTGAGATCTGTCCCAGATGGAGATGGTCAACCTTCTCAAAGAAAGGTACCTTAATTCCGGCACGTCCGATCAGAACTCTCGGAGTTTTCTTCAGACCCGAAATTATTACTGCCACATCCGGGGATGCCTTGACATAGCCGGTCAGCAGTATCAGAACAAGCAGCACGATAACAGCGCCTGTCCGAACAAAAGGAATTATTTTTTCCATAGTTATACCTCCCTCAAATAATTCTCTGTCAAAGAACAGTATCCCTTTATGCAAAAAGGATACAGCTACTGCTGTATCCTGTGATTATTCTTTTAAATAAAAACTCATACAGCAGTTAAGCTACATGAGTCTCACAATTTAATGTTCGCCGGGTATTTCTACCGGTTGACGGCTTCACCACACTTGCGTGTCTGTTACTCCCTCATTTGTAAGCACAATATATCACACCCCAAAAAGCTTGTAAAGTATTTCGGTAACGATTTTTTACAATTCGTCATCACTGTAATCTTCCAGCACCACAGGCACTGTAGCGAATTCTGGGAGCGTTTGGGCACGTTTAAGCTTAATACCCATTACTACCATGATAATGCCCGTAACAGGCGCCAGCAGGCTTCTGAAGGCCAGTGGAAGGTAATTAATGCCCCTTAATACCGTGCTCAGTTCATCTGTACCGGTCAGTTTACCGGCGTAAAAGATCGTTTTTAAAGTGCTGAAAAGAAACGGCAAGGACACAATGGCCATGATCAGACCGCAGGTTCTTAGCCACTCTCCCCTGTCCTTAAGGCACAGACTCATCAGCCACAGCATCAGTCCGGCTATTGCCAGAATGATCACACGTCCGGCCAGAAAGAAGCTCACCCCTTGTGGAAGGTACCTTCCCATGCTTTCAAAGGTGCTGACGACCCGCTCAACGATCTGACCCGTTACATCACCGTAGGCTTCGCTGACCGCCTGTTTCTGCTGTTCACTCAGACCGGCAACATTCAGATCAGCCAGCTTGTTTCGGCACATGGTCATGACCTTGTCATAAGTACCGTACTGAACACTCTGACGGCAGAAGCTCTGAACAAACGCCGCTGTCATCTCTTCGTAAATGTTCTTTACCTGCTGGGACTGGCTGATTTCTTCCAGCTGTTCATCGGTAATGTCCTTCCCCTTGAGCTGTTCCCTCACCCCGGAGTTTTCAATCTCTATTATGCTCAGGCTTGACTCATAGGAAAACACACCGGAATCACTGAAAAGCGCTCTGATGAGATCTTCCCTGCAGAAGGTGTCCGTCATGCTTAAACTGTTATACAGGCTGATCATGAGAGCCAGTATTATGCCGAAGACCACTGACAGCAGTCTTCCTACAAATCCCGTCTTCTTCATATCTGACTCTTGAGATAAGCGTAGATGAACTCATCGATTTCGCCGTCCATCACCTTATCGACATTGGTTTCCTCATATCCTGTCCTGACATCCTTGACCAGGGTGTAAGGGCAGAAAACATAGTTGCGGATCTGGGAGCCCCATTCATTCCGCATCTGCACGCCTTTTATGCTGGCCAGTCTGGATTCCTGTTCCTGAATGTATCTGGCGTAGAGCTTGCTCTTGAGCATGTTAAGAGCCTGCTCTTTATTCTGCAGCTGGCTTCTTTCCGACTGGCATGATGTAACGATGCCTGTAGGAATGTGAGTGATCCTGACTGCCGAGTCAGTCTTATTGATATGCTGACCGCCGGCACCGGAAGCGCGGTGAGTATCGATCTGAATATCCTCAGGTCTGATTTCAATCTGAATGTCATCATTGAACTCAGGGGTCACTTCCACTGAGGCAAAGGAAGTCATTCTCTTGCCGGCAGCATTGAACGGTGATATTCTCACCAGTCGGTGCACACCTCTTTCACCTTTCAGATAACCGTAGGCCAGAGGCCCCTCAACTAGGAAGGTAACTGACTTTAATCCGGCTTCTTCCCCTTCCAGCATGTCCAGGACTCTGACACTGTATCCCTTACGGGCTGCATAACGGGTATACATTCTGTACAGCATCGAAGCCCAGTCCCGGGATTCAGTTCCCCCGGCACCCGGATGCAGTTCAACTATGGCGTTGTGCTGGTCGTAAGGGTGAGAAAGCAGCACGTTGATCTCGAAGGTCTCAAAGTTCTTTTCAAACTCCACGTATTCCTCTTCAATCAGCATGTGCAATTCTTCACTGTATTCCTCCTTCAGCATTCCGACATTTTCATTAATGTCTTTTATGGAACGCAAAAGAACCTGATATTCATTTATCAGGTTTTTCTGAGAATTCATTTCCTGTACCAATGACTGCGCCTTTCTCTGGTCATTCCAGAAAGACTGCGCAACCATCATTTCCTCTATTTCCTTAATGCGGTTCTCTCTGACCGGCAGGTCAAAGTGAATCACCAAGCTTTACCAGCCTGTCTTCGTATTCCGAAGCTCCCTGTCTTATTTCATATACTTCCATCTGTTATCTCTTTTCCTTGATCTCGATACGGCAGCTCATGCAGAAATTGACAACTTCTCTGGCTATCGAATCCATCATGTTCTCAAACATTTCATATCCTTCAGAGGTATAGGCCTTTAACGGGTTATCCTGGGCATATGATCTCAGATGGATGCCTTCTCTTAACTTGCTCATGGTGTCGATGTGGTCGATCCACTTGGCATCGATGATTCTTAATACCATGGTCTTCTCTATGCGTAAGAAATCAGTCTTGAAACCTTCGATCTTCTCTTCATAGGCATCCCACAGGATGTCAGCGGTCATTTTGTTGATTTCTTCAATACCCTTGCAACCAGCCAGTCTTTCAGCAGCTTCATCCTCATCAACGTTCATCTTCCACAGTGCTTCTTTCAGACTGTCAAGATTTACGGTCGGATATCTTTCACTGTTATCGGTATGGCTGGCAACCAGATCGGATGCCACTCTGTCAAACATGTCTCTGACAATGGAGTGTACATCTTCGTTTTCCAGGATCGCATCTCTCTGTTCATAAATAGTTTCACGCTGCTGACGCAGAACATCGTCATATTCCAGCAATGTTTTACGGATATCGAAGTTCATGCCTTCAACTCTCTTCTGCGCACTCTCAATGGCCTTGGAAACCATCTTGGATTCAATCGGTGTATCACCCAGCTGTGTGAACATTCCCTGTACTCTTTCGGAACCGAATCTGACCATCAGTTCGTCTTCCATGGAAACGAAGAATCTGGAACATCCAGGGTCACCCTGACGTCCGGAACGTCCTCTTAACTGGTTATCGATACGTCTTGATTCATGTCTTTCAGAACCTAATACTGCCAGACCGCCCAGTTCCTTGACACCAGGGCCCAGCTTGATGTCGGTACCACGGCCGGCCATGTTGGTGGCGATGGTTACGGCACCTCTTAAGCCTGCCTTGGCAATGATATCAGCTTCACGCTTATGGTTCTTGGCATTCAGTACTTCATGTCTGATCTTTCTCTGGCTGAAGATCTTGCTTAAGAACTCAGATACATCAACGGAAATCGTACCTACCAGTACCGGCTGGCCCCGGGCATGTCTTTCAATGACTTCCTGCGTCAGGGCATGATATTTAGCCTTCTTGGTTGCGTAGATCGCATCCGGATAGTCTTCCCTGATGACCGGCATGTTAGTCGGTATCGAAGTAACACGCATGTTATAAATAGCCAGGAATTCCTCTTCTTCAGTCTTGGCTGTACCGGTCATGCCGGCCAGCTTGTTATAGAGACGGAAGAAGTTCTGGTAAGTGATCGTTGCCAGAGTAGTGGTCTCTTCCTTGATTGGCACGTTTTCCTTGGCTTCAATGGCCTGATGCAGACCGTCGGAGAACACTCTGCCTTCCATGATACGGCCGGTAAACTGGTCAACAATGTAAACCTGCTTGTCCTTTACCAGGTATTCAACTTCATTACTCATGGTGTAGTTGGCTTTTAAAGCCTGGTTGATATGGTGAACCAGCTGAGTGTACTCAGGAGTAAACAGGTTCTCAACCTTAAAGTTCTTTTCGGCCTTGGCTACGCCTTCTTCAGTCAGGGATACGGACTTGGATTGGACATCGATCTTATAGTCTTCATCTTCAACCAGTCTCTTGACGAACTTGTCAGCCTGAATATACAGGTTGGCAGTATCCTTCTTGCCGCCGGAAATGATCAGAGGTGTTCTGGATTCATCGATGAGGATGGAGTCAACCTCGTCGACCAGAGCCATGTTAAGGCCTCTTAACACACGGTCTTCAACTCTGGTAACCATGTTGTCTCTCAGATAGTCAAAACCTAATTCCGAGTTGGTCGTGTATGTGATATCGCATAAGTATGCTTCTCTTTTTTCACGGGTGCTCTTGCCGTGTCTGTTAAGACCGACAGTAAGACCTAAGAACTGGTGGATCTTGCCCATCCACTTGGAGTCACGTTCAGCCAGGTATTCGTTGACGGTGATGACATGAACACCCTTGCCTGCCAAAGCATTGAGATAAACCGGAAGGATGGAGGTAAGAGTCTTACCTTCACCGGTCTTCATTTCCGCGATGTCACCCTGATGCAGGACAACGCCGCCCATTAACTGAACATGGAACGGATATTCGCCGATGACTCTCTTGGCTGCCTCTCTGACGGTTGCGAAAGCTTCCGGGAGAATGTCATCCAGAGTGCTGCCGTTAGCCAGCAGTTCTCTGAAGTACGGAGTCTTGGCCTGCAGCTGTTCATCGCTGAGAGCTGCCATTTCATCGGCATACCGTTCCACCTTTTCTACTTTATTTCCTATCGCCTTTAATTCTCTGGCGTTAACGTTAAATAATCTGTCTAAAAATCCTGCCACGAATTATTTACCTCCGTTCCCATCTATTCTAACATAACAAAACATGACAAAAAAAGAGCAGTGGTGCTCTTTTAAAACTATTACTGAACTTTGACGATTTTCTTAGCCTGAGGCCCACGTTCTGTCTGCACGAGTTCGAATTCGACTACAGCATCATTCTCGATGATTTTAAAGCCTTCCATCACTAATTCAGAATAATGGAAAAAGATGTCCTTTTCCTGCCCTTCAGCAGTAATAAAGCCATAGCCCTTTTCCTTGTTAAAAAGTTTTACCTTGCCTTGCATGTATAGAGAAAACCTAAACCTTTCCTACATGAATTATATGCTGAAATAATAGCTTTGTCTATTCTTTTGCGTTTTTCACAAACTGTTTGCCATAGCTAACCGTCAGGCATCTGATTCGGGCATATTTCCTTTTCAGAAGCCGGTAACAGGCTCCCATCGATTCACCTGTCGTTACAATGTCATCTACCAGCAGGATCTTCGTCTTTTCGGGTAACTGCTGTTCTTTCAGCCGGAAATACGTACCGATCTCCTTACGTCTTGAACTGCTTTTCTGCTGAACATCGGCTGTCTTGACTATCAGTTCCCGCACCGGCAGATCAAGAACGGAAAAGATCTTTCTGACATGCTGAAAACCTCTGCGGGTTACCATTTCTTCACTGCTGGGAACAGGGATAACCGTATAACCGTGATATTTCCTGTTCAGATGCCTGATGTAGGGATACAGAAACGTGCTGAACAATGCCTCATCACAGTTCTCCTTATACTGCAGCATCATCTCTCTGACCTGCCCCTGATAGACGTATAGTCCTTCGAACCTGAATCCCGGCCCCTTGAAGGTTCCTGGATCATACTTCATCAGATGACGGCAGCGGCTGCACAGACAGTCTTCCACCTGAAACATCTCCCTGAAGGAGGCTTCATACCTTATAGATCTGCCGCACCACAGGCAGATGCAGTCAGTAACCATTAGCCCTCCTTAAAGATTCAAGACAGGCATCCACGTTTTCACTTCTTCCCTCACACAGAAACAGACATTCTCCTTCCGGATAGACAAAGCTTCTCCCTACTCTTCCCGATATCTGCGTCAGAGAAGATTCATCAAAGACCTGACTTTCCCGTTTCCACACCAGCACCTGAACGTTTTCAATGGTAATGCCTCTTTCCAGTATCAAAGTAGCGATACATACGGAATATCTGCCTCTGCGGAAATCCGCGATTATCTCATCCCTGCCATCCGTCTTACTGCTGATATAGCAGCACTTCACAAAAGGTTTCAGCAGTCTCTCCAGTTTCTTTCCTCGGGACATGCTTGACACAAATAACAGAACCTTCTTACCTGTCTTTAACTGTCTTCTCAGCCACCGTATTCCCTTCAAGGCCATTTCCCGTTTATTACCGTAGAATACCTCAGGAACACACAGATCGTGACCGTGGGGACGGCGTGAAAGAACAAGATGTTCCAGTTTACCTTCATAAGCCATGTTCTTTAGATCTCTGTCAGGAGTTGCGGTCATGTATATGACATTTCCCTTACAGCTGTTTAGGGCAATGGCTTTCAGGGTTTCATCTCCCTTAAACGGAAAGGCATCCGGTTCATCAATTATCAGAAGGTCAAACCTGTTACGGAAACGGAACAGCTGATGGGTGGTACAGATGATGATGTCAGCACTGAGTACCTTTGTATAACCCTGACATACCGGCACCACTCTCAGATGCGTGAAGGCTTTCTGCAGACGTTCCGCAATCTCCAGAACGACCTGACGTCTGGCAATGGTAAATCCTACTTTCTTTCCCTTTTTTAACCGCTGGGCGATCACCTCAAAGACCAGTTCCGTCTTTCCTGCTCCGCACACCGCTTCCAGAAGGACATTCCTCTTTCTATCAATGCACTCACACAGTTTATCTGACACTTCCTTCTGGGCAGGTGTCAGATCAAACTTAAGAGAATACTCCGCATCTACTATATGGCTTTCATCCTCCATTGACAGCCGATCACCGAATCGTATGCAGCGGCGGCAGTATGATCCCCTTTCCCCAAAGTAAAACAGTGAACTGTCGGTATTATTGCATCTACTGCACTGTACATCACCTCAGTACTTATTTGACTTAATACGATTTCTTTCCTAAAGAAAAATCACTTTTCAGTGATTTCTATCAGTTTTTCTATCGATACGATCAGATCCTGCCAGGTGGCTTCAAAGTCTCCGGTATACCAAGGGTCGGCTACGTCCCTGTCACTGCCGGCATACTGCATCATCTTTCTGATTCTGTGTTCCCTGTCCCCGCCAAACAGGTATTCCATGTTTCTGACATTATAGCGATCCATGCCGATCAGAAGATCAAAGTCCTGATAATCCTTTCTCTTCAGAACTCTGGCATAATGATTCCCGACAGGAATGCCCTTTTCCTTAAGCTTACGGGCTGCCGGAGAGTACATAGGCTCTCCGACTTCTTCCATACTGGTAGCTGCCGAATCAATATAATACTGGTATGCTATGCCTTTCCTTCTGACAAGTTCTTTCATGATCGATTCAGCCATGGTACTGCGGCAGATATTGCCATGGCAGACAAATAGTATTTTTATCATATCGTATTGCCTTGCTTCTATTTCTCTATTTCCTTACTCTGAACGGCTTTATTGTGACTGTCATTTACAATCACACAATCATTGAATTTTGCAAAAGCGCTGAGTGCTCGTTCCAATGCAGAATTCAATGATTTTGTACAGCGAATTCCCGTCTCCCACCACAGGCCCTTAACCTGGAGAATACCCTCTTTCCTATTCGGTACTGCCTCTATTCGACCAACAAATCGATCGCCATACACTATTGGAAGAGTATAATAGCCGTACTTTCTCTTGGAAGCAGGTGTATAGATTTCCCATGAATACCTGAAATCCCACAGCGCAAAGACCAGATCCTTATCCCATAAAAGCGGATCAAGCGGCGCAATAAATGACATCCTCGGTTTCAAATTCGCATTTCCGGAAAGGATTTCCTGCATTAGTGCTTCATCTTCGATGCGATAGTAGAAAGGCACTTTTATTCCATCTACCATAACAGCTTCAATCTTTTTATCATCTAACAACTTGGACAGTACTTTTTTCCTTAAATCAGCTTTCAGATCAATCCCCAGAAAAGCTGTGCTGTTCTTATCCCACAATAGACCGACTGCTCCTATTCTTCGTAAGACACGCCAGTTAATAAGTGCAAAATCATCATTATATGGATTATCTGCTTTCAAAACAGCGTCAGGAAGGTATTTTTCCGCAAGATCATAATACTTTCGGCTTCCGTTTTTATGATGAATAATCAGTTCACCTTCTGTATATAACTGTTCCAGAACTGATCTGGCTGCTTGAGACTTTTTATGCCAATTACCGCTCCAATGCATCGAAGAATACCAGTAAATCTCACCCTCGATTGGCAATGTATCGCTGCAAACCGGACCGTTCTCTTTGATGTATGCCAAAGCCTCTTGCTTTAGTTCATGCAAACCCTCAAAAGTATCACTCATCCGGCGACTGCGTTCTCTGAAAGAAGCATAATAAGGCCAATCCTCTACAGGCCATATGGATAATTCCTTATCGACATAGTCTATCAGTTTACGGTCTTCATACAGTAATTCCCGCAGCATTGTTTTTTTGAAGCCTTTAACTCTTGACTGCAATGTCAGTTCAGCATTCCTGCCGCAGACGTCAACCGGGTCATACTGAATGCATCCTGCCTGACGAACATAATCATTTGCACCGTCTTTTCCGGCAAAACGATATGGGCCAATCAGGCCTTGCTTTGCAAGAATGAACCGCCTTGCCTGCTGTTTTGTAATTGTAATCATTGTTTATAACCTCTTATCCAAGGTTTGCGATTACATCCTCTTGAAATTGCAATCCTTTCCAGACACCAGACGAAACCCTTCCGGCTGCGGATATCTCCGTCACGGAAATGATTACCTTGGTTCCATTCAAGAATACAATCAATGTTATCTTCTTTTATAATATCATGCTGCTTACGGATACAGTCTCCTACAGTCGACATTATCGGATTTCTGGTCTTTTCTTCCCTGTCACCCAGGCTGAGATAGATGTGCGTTGCCTTTGGCTGTCTTTCCTTTACATAATCGATCCATCCGGTAAACCAGAGGGACGGAGATGCAGCCGCAACACCCCCAAAGTTCTCATCTTCATATCCGCACCATAAGGCAAATAACGCTGCCAGAGAATACCCTCCGATAATGACAGGAACATCTTCAAGTCCATATTCTTTGATAATTCCCGGTAACAGCTTATCCTTAATGATTCCTAACGTGTTTTCAGCCTGACCCGCAAATTCCTTATTGCCGAAAACGGCAGGATGGCTCCACGGCGAGAGGTCATCATTCCAGTCGTTTACCTTAAACCGTACCAGCACAAAAGGAACAGATGTTCTCTCCGTGATGGCATTTACTTCACTGTCCAGTCTTTCACTGTCATAATCGTCAACAGGCTGGATCAGTAAGGCTGCAGGATCATCATCTCTGTATACCGTACACTGTATCTGCTCTATGGTAAACTGCTCTTTTATCATTCTTTTCCGCTCATTATTCTGATGGCTTTGGCTGTCAGTTCTTTCTTTAATTCATTGCTGCAGAAAGCCGCATTGATCGCATTGAAAGTGCACTTCCGCAGCTGTCCGAAACTGACGCCTATCCGTCTCATCATGGCATGCTCACGAGCCATATCAGTACGGCCGAAAGTCATGTTGTCGGTATTCAGAGTCACGCATAAGCCTCTGTTTATCATCGTACGGACCGGATGAGCAGCATAAGTCAGATTGTGACCTACGTTGGAAGAAACACATACTTCCAGAGGAATCTGTATTCTTCTGAGCTCTTCAATGATCCGTTCATCCTGAATGCAGTCAATGCCGTGGCCTATTCTCTCAGGCTTCCACTTCAAGGCTTCGGTTATGTGTTCACCGATGCCCATTTCACCGGCATGTACCGTACAAGGAATCCCGTATTCATGCGCCATTTCAATCAGTGGTCCGTATAACCGGAAATCACCGTTATTCTCATATCCGGCCAGATCCAGTCCGACTAATCCCTTGCCTAATAATTCAGCTGATACTCTGACAGTCTCTTCGTTTTCCCGCCAGTTGTATAAGGCATCAGGTCCCTTGTGCATCAGACAGTTGATGATGCCGACCTTGACATCCGGGAAGTCTTCCATGCCTTTGGCAGCGCCGTCAATGACAGCCTGCAGGGCTTCCTTCTGAGTCAGCCCTTCCTTGCAGTGCTGCTGGGTTGCGAATCTGATTTCCGCATAGATCATACCCTTTTCATCCAGTCTTCTGACCAGATCATAAGCCGCATAGAAAAGATTCTCCCTGGTCTGCAAGACATTGCACATCAGTTCAAACTTGCGGAAACCGTCTTCACGGTTCTTGTATTTTGTCCGGTAAACAATGTCATAATATTCCTCAAACGTTGTTTCAGGAGGAATGTTTCCATTCTTCAGTGATTCCTTATAGGCCCAAACCAGATCCAGTGATCCGTCAAGATGCAGGTGTAAGTCAACAAGTGCCGTACGTTTCATATAACAGTTCCCCCTATAATATTCCCATCTTCTTCAGTTTTTCTTCTGCTTCAGCAGCCGTTGTAAATCTTACAGCCGTACCGCCTGCCTCCTGCCACCGCTTGACATTGGAATCAAAGTCATCGATAAGTATGCAGTTGGCTCCGGTAGCGTACAAAGGCTTGTCCTTCCTCATGACGGTATGGACCGTAATATCCTTGCCGATGTATTTCTTTACCCAACCCAGTTTATTATCCCTGGCTTCCACAATTCCTCTTGACGGTCTGGGAATACCGGTTAAGATCTCAACATTGTATTTTTCTTTCAATTTCTTCAGCAGTTCAATTGAACCTTCAATCGGTTCCAGAGAAGCATAGAAATCCTTATAATCACGGATGGCCTCAAACATTCTGTCATCAAACCGCGGATCGTAGACATGCTGATCCTTCGGGGTCATGTGTAACAGTTCCACAATGCCTCTGTCAAAGTCAGCCAGCACACCGTCCATGTCAAAGTAGATCACCTTGACTCTGGCGTTATTGATCTTATCAAGGGTTTCCTTTCTGATGGCTTCTCTTAATTCCTTAAGATATTCGGAAAACTGAACATTTTCATTGGCATAATTGACATTAAGGGTATATTCCAGTCCGCTCCAGGTTTCCAGGTCGGATTCATTATGCTGAATGACAGCTTCCAGCTTGTCACAGCACTTGTATATTCTGGCTTCCAGGGTTTCCAGCCGGATCATCTCTTCATATAATTCCTTCATTTCCGTTCTGAAAGGTTCATCCAGGGTTGCCACCCATCTGAAAAGAATGGCGTCTTCCTTATCCGAATCTTCCTGAGTCTTCAAAAATGACGGAATATCACCGGTAAAGGCTTCCCCGATGTCATGGATCAGACACATTCTTATTACCTTGTCCATGTCAGCTTCCGGGAATTCATCATGCATCAGATAGGCTAATAAAGTCATGCGCCAGCTGTGATCAGCCACGCTTTCATGCCTGCCGCCTGATGTATAACAGTGACGTGTCGCATCCTTCAGCTTTTCTGCCAGATGCATTACTTCCAAGAGTTTTCCGACTTCCATAACCTTACCCCCAATATCTTTTTCACTAACAATATCTTACCATGAAACACACAAAAAGAAGACTTCTGCAGCCTTCTTTATGTTTATTTGAGCTTCATTTTCGAACCTATGAACACACCCAGGATCATCGGTATCACATCAGCGACAAATGCCACAAGATTACGGATGATCTTGACCTCAAAAGGTATCCGGAACAGCACACATTCAATGACTGTCTTGATGGCCGCGATGCCGATGAACACACCCGCAATACAGATGAGAGCTTTCATCCATATCTTATCTGTCTTTTTCAGCAGATAGCCGCAGAACAGACCGATAAACAGCTGTCCTGCTACCCAGCCGGGCGGAAAGGCACTGCCCACAAAGGCATTGGCTATAACACATCCGGCTACTCCGACAATGGTGGCTTCCATGCCGAAAAGATTCAGAAAGGCTCCGAAAGCCAGATAGCCGAAATCTGTTTTGATCTGATTGATCAGAGGGATCTTTATTGTCATTGATAACACGACATACAGGGCAATTCCCATGCCCAGATAGGTTATCTTCCTGGTTCTGTTCATATAACTTACTTTCAGAAACACCCGGATGACCGGGTGTTCATGTTACTATTCCTTAACAAACGGTACTACGTGTGCTACGGCATCCTTAGGATAGATTCTGACCTCATCGTTGTCCAGGTCGATCAGAACATATCTGTCATTGCCCATGCCCATTTCCTTCATGTAGCTTAACTGTCTGTGGCCGTGTCTGGACTCCATTCTCTCAACCAGAGCCTTCTTATCCTCCGGTTTCATGGCATAGACAAGGTCAACGCAGGCCTGGTCAATGGCCAGAATGTCAGTGGAAGCCAGAATGCCTACGTTAGGTGTTACCACCGGTTCGGCAGCCAGACCTTCACAGTCACAGGAAACTGACATGTTTCTCATGACATTGACATAGCAGACATGCTTGCCGAAGTAGTCAATGGTAGCCTTGGTGGATTCCGTAATCTTCTCCATCAGCTCTTCCTTGCTGACACCCCACTGCTTGCCTTCTGTTGAGTGGATCCATTTCTTTCCGATCTTGCCGTCTGCACAGCCGATGCCGATGTTCTTGTTGGAACCGCCGAAGCCGCCCTGAACATGTCCCTTGAAGTGAGTCAATACTACCAGGTTTTCATACCTTAACATGTTCTTGCCTACGGACATTTCTTTGAACCATTTGCCGTCTTCAACCGGCAGCAGAGCTGTTCCGTCTGCGTCCGTAATGTCAACCGGGCAGAAATCCCAGCCGTTGACCTTTAAAGTGGCTCGGTGTTTGGAAGTTGTATCTCTGTCGCCTTTATAATACGTGTTGGTTTCAATTATGGTTGCATCAGGCAGATACTCATCAACCAATTCCTTTACCCAGGCACTTGGAATGATGTTCGGTCCGTTTTTCTCGCCAGTATG
Organism: Erysipelotrichaceae bacterium; assembly: GCA_017405785.1. Lineage (GTDB taxonomy): Bacteria > Bacillota_I > Bacilli_A > Erysipelotrichales > Erysipelotrichaceae > RUG521. Next base: position 113,765 of record JAFQZR010000005.1, on the reverse strand, counting down.
CAGCTTGATGGCTACCTTACCGCAGTCACAGATCGCACCTTCAACCTTTTCATAAGCTTTCTTCAGTCCTTCTGGTGAAAGATCACGGGTAAAGTATACGATGGATTCGTTTCCGGTTCTCTCGTTGTAAGGTACATATCTTGTTCCTTCTTTCATGATGTTGCTCCTCCCTTTCATCTAGCATCATTGTGGTGATTTACAGACATGCCCTGTAGATCGCAAGGCAGTCTTCCTTCGTTAACGGGGCAAAGCCCTGTAACGGACCGTTTTTGGTAATTCTGGATGCCATCTCTTCGAAATGCTCATCCGTAATACCCAGATCGGTCAGATTATCAGTTAAACCCAGATCCTTATACAGGAAATCTTCCAGGCTCTTAATTGCTTCCAGAGCTATTTCCATGTCCGGCAGATTGTAGTCGATCTCCCAGACTTCAACGCCGAATCTGACAAACATCGGCAGGGTTTCCTCATTCAGTACATGTCTCATCCATCTCGGTGTGACAATGGCCAGGCCCAGTCCGTGAGTTATGTCATAGAAAGCTGACAGTTCATGTTCCAGAGGATGGCAGCTCCACTTGTTAGGAGTGTCTATTCTGATGAAGTTATTGATGGCCCAGCTGCCGGCCCACATCAGGTTGGCGCGGGCTTCATAGTCTTCCGGATTCCGTAAGGCATCAGGCGCATACATTATTACCGTCTTCATGACACCTTCCGCAAACTTGTCCAGCATGTACAGACCGTCATCCTTACGGGCAAAGTATGTTTCACTGATATGTGAGAAGATATCGGCACTGCCGCAGGCTGTCTGGAACTTTGATACGGTATAAGTCAGAGTCGGATCAAGGAATGATACTGCCGGTAACAGCTTCTGATCGGCTCTTCCCAGTTTTTCATGGGTATCCATGTTGGTAATGACTCCGCCCGGGTCCATTTCACTTCCGGTTGCGGCAATCGTAAGAATGGTCACCAACGGCAAAGCCTTAGGTATAGGTGTGGTCTTATCCTTAAAGAAATCCCAGATGTCACCGTCATAATAACGGCCGGCACAGATGAACTTGCTGGCATCGATTACCGAACCGCCGCCTGCTGCCAGAACCACATCGATGTTCTTTTCACGGCAGATGGCTGCTCCGGCATTGACTGAGGTATGACGTGGATTCGGTTCGATACCGCCGAACTCAAAGAGTTCCAGCCCTTCCTTTTCAACTTCTTCCTTTATTCTGTCATAAAGACCGGTTCTCTTAATTGAGCCGCCACCGTAAACCAGCAGGACTCTGGTTCCGAATCTTTTTAATTCTTTACCGAGATTGTTCAGCTGATCCGGTCCGAAATACACTCTGGTCGGAATATCATATACGAAATTATACATAGTGTTTCTCTCCTGTCTTTATTATACACAAAAGCTGTCCGACATTGTATCGGACAGCCCTTATTTCACATATTGGCATCAGTTATTTATGCCGTGATGAGCAGTAAAGCTGTTTTCTGTCAGCGGCTGGAATGAATAACCGTTATTCAGACACCAGATGATGACATCCTCAATGGCATCGACCGTATAGCTCTTACTGTCATGGCATAATACTACAGATGTCTTACGTCCGGAAACACCGTTGATGATGTTCCGGTAAACCTGAGCCGGATCAGTGGTTCTGCCGGCATCGCCGCTTTCCACATTCCAGTCAAAGTAGACATAGCCTTTATCGGCAGCCTGCTGAGCCAGTCTGGTCATGATGCCGTAACTGTAGTTCCGGGATACGGTATTTGATGAACCGCCCGGGAAACGGAACAGGTTGGTACGGTGACCGGTCTGCCGGACGATAACATCCTGCATGTTTTCAAAATCAGCCCAATAGGCACTTTCACTGGAATAGATCCTGGCATAATCGTGAGTATATGAGTGAACCGCAATTGTATGTCCAGCTTCATACGCTCTCTTGATGTTATAGAAATAACCTGGATAAACACCGACAACGAAGAATGTGGCCTTGACATTGTACTTGTCAAGAATATCCAGCAGTCGGGAAGTGCTGGCACCCGGTCCGTCATCAAATGTCAGATAGATTATGCCTCCCCGCCGGCTGAGTACTTCAACCTTTTTCTCACGGACCGTTTCATTTCCATAGGAATCGGAAACCGTATACTTAAGAGTATAGACACCCGGAGAAGAAGTATTTACACTGCCTTCAACCTTGACCTTGTCAGTTACGTCACCGTCAAGATCATCAACAGCCGTATACTCATCCTTGTAGGAGCTGTTGGCCATGATCTTTACATAATCACCGTTGGCAAAGCTGATCACCGGACCCTTGCGGTCATCATAGACGATCTCTCTTTCAGCTGTAGCTTCATTACCGTGAGCGTCCGTTACACTGTAATAGACAATACCGTTCTCTTCACGGCTGATGACCTTATCAGTAACATCACCGTCGAGCTTATCAAAGGCGCTGAAGCCTTCCTCCTGATATTCATGACCCGGTAAGGTATAGTACTCAGGATCGGTTATCAGGGTTATGACCGGAGGCTTGTGGTCTTCCACGGTAACCTTACGTATGGCTGTTTCTTCCTTATTGCCTATCTTCCGGTGATATTCAATCTCCTGTTCACCCATCTTATTGACATCCAGATGCATGAACTTACTGACATAAAGTTCTTTCTTATAGAAAGGCATCAGAACAGGAGACCGGTAAGCCGTTACCTCCGGATCGATGTACGGTCCTCCGTATTCCCGGACCACACTTTCCTGACCGTGCATGTCAAAACTGATCTGATACAGATTAAAAGTCAGAGTCGACATAACCCCTATCAGACTTATTAAAATCGCAATGATTACAAGAAGAACCCCAGTTTTCTTCATAAAAATACCAACTACTCTATTTCTTTATAAATATGATTTCTTTAATTTCTTAGTGTATGCATGGAAGAATACCAGCATCCACATTTCACCGAATGACGCAAACAGGAAGGACAGGTCCTCAAAACCGGTAAACTGTCCAACTACAGTCAGACCAGCCACTACCAGACCCGCTAACAGGATCCAGATGGTTTTGGCCTTGAAGATCATCGCAAAGCCGCAGAGTATCAGAATGGCATAGATTGCCAGAGGCATGTACATGCTGATGGCATCAGCCCATAAAGGTGTGGCTGATGAACTTGTATAACGGACAATTCCTGCCCGAGGAGACGGGACGATCTTGGCAAATACGGCAGCCACAACACCGGCGGCGCTGCATGCCAGCATTAACAGCCAGAATACTCTCTTAGGTGAATTTTTCATATCCAGTGCATATGCACAGATCGGCAGAATCAGCGGAATCATGAATCCGCGTACGATCATTCTGACTTTGGAAAGAGTCTGAAGGAGCGATCCGGTTCCCACAAAACGGCCGACTGACAGTACTGCAGCATCGAAAAACAGTCCCAGTGCCAGCAAAGCCATGTAGGTGCATACTTTTCTCTTGTTATAAAGAGATCTTTTCAGCAAACCGAAGAATGTTATCAGTTCCACAACAGCTATGATCATTATCAGTATCCAGCCTATTGCCGTGATGATTGTTCTGAACATTTATATCACCCTCCTCAAAAACTATAATTAAGTATAGCACTTACAGCACGATAATGTACTATAATTAAGACATAAGGATGTGAAAATATGCTGAGAACCAGAAAACTTACAAATGAATCCGATGAAAAGCTCCAGGTAATTGAGCTCTATGAAGAAGCTTTCCCGCCAAAAGAAAGAATGCCTTTTGACCTGATGCTGGAAATAAGCCAACTGGACAATGCCGATCTGTGCAGTGTCTATGATGACGATGAATTCGTCGCCTTTTACCTGTTAATAAGAAACGAGAATCTGCGGTATGTTTCTTTCCTGGCTGTAACCCCTGCAAAAAGAGGTCAGGGTTACGGGACAAAGATACTGAACTACATCAGAGAAAACTACGCTGATTACGATCTCATTCTCGATGAAGAACCTGTGGATCCTGAAGCACCGAACATTGCCCAAAGAGAAGCCAGAGAACGTTTCTACACCCGTAACGGATTTGTTTCTACCGGTTACATCATTACTGCTTACGGTCAGGATTATGAAATACTGAATACCGGCGGAGACTTTGACATTGAAGATTACTTCAACATCTTCCGCAGCATCGGTTTCAATACATTCAGACCAACCGTCAAAAAAACTCCAAACGACTGAAAACCGGGATATCCTGGTTTTTTACTGCTTAACCTAATGAAAAATCACTTCATGCGAAGTGATTCTTTTTTTACTCTTCTATACCATCCTTGGTAAGACGCCACAGGGATGATAGTGATACGATCGGCACTTCATCGCTGTAGGCCTTGGCAAACTGTCTCTGCTTCTTGACATCGCCTTCATGGCGGTTGACCAGCAGATCCTTTGACATCATGTACTGAACATAGAGAGCCTTTTTGATCAGGAAGATACGGGCGATCGTTTCGTTGATCAGCGGTCCTCTGTCTTCCATCTCAGGAAGCTCCCGTGTTACTTCATCAAAGATATTCTTAGCCAGAACTACGGCTTCTTCCTTCATTTCATCAACGTTATTGATGTACTTATGATCCAGGGAGCGCTGTAAGGCACCTACGGCTTTCTTGCCTTCATGCATGCTGGTGACAGCCCGGATGACGTCATCTGTTGTTTCTTCCTTCAGACACATCGTCAGGATCTCGTTTCTGGTCTGACCGAATTCCAGATCCGGTTCAGTCAGGCAATAATACAGTCCCTTGGCTTCAATGTAGTTTGTCAGAGAGAACATTACTGCTCTGTCCTGCTGATCTTTCTGCCAGTAGATGATCAGAGGTACGGTTATGGATTTCTCAGGAAGCTTGAAGGCATCCTTATAGCGTATGATCTGATTTGATATTGCCTTGGTGCTGATCTCTACCGGTAGGCCGGCACAGACCTGCAGTTCAGGATCGATTTCCAGGAGTCTTTCAAACATGGTGTTGAATTCTGCAAATCCGTTAAGTGAACTTCCGATGAAGCTATCAAGAGAGCCGTTAAAGAAATCTCTTCTCAGTTCATAATATGTATTACTGTCTTTTGCGTGTAAAATTTCGTATATAGCCATTACAACTTCCCCCTATACCGTTTCTTTTACAGTAAATTACATTATAGTACAAATCTGTAAGCGTTTTCAACTGTTTCCGCCAATATATCATTGACTAAACAGTTAGTGGAAAACAGGAGATTAATTATATATAATTATTAAGAAGGAGGTTAGGAAGATGAGTGGATTTTTTGATATCATATCTATTGTTTTTCCTATTATTTTCTGGGTTGCTTTTTTTGTTATAGCCCTTAATGCCCGTACGGCAAACAATAAGTACAACGATAAAAAGCGTCCGCCTGTTTACAAGCAGCAGAAACTCCAGACTCCTCAGGCCGGCGGATCACATGATCAGCAGCTCTTCTATTCCAATGTCTATTCCAGAAAAGACACGACCAAGGATTCAGGCATTCATGACGGTCCGTTAAGCGAAGCCGAAAGAAACGTCCTTTATGGCAAATAAAACCTCTGCCCGTCTTATCATTACAGCTGCCTTTGCAGCGATTTCGCTGATGGCAGCAGCGGTTTATCCCCAGATACTGGGTTTAGCCATATTTGGATTTTTTGTCTTGCTTGGAGCATTAAGCGCTGCTGATAAAAAGCAGAGTTTACAACTCCGGCAGCAGACACAACCGGAAGAAAGCAGTTTTTCCCGGAACTATTCACTGAATAAAACAGAATCTCATGACGACGTTATTGATAAGCCGTTAAGTGAAGCAGAAAGAAACGTGGTAAACGGAAAGTAATTGTAAATGGCCGCAACAGGAAACAAAAAGACATATGCATACGGTCTGGACATACTGAGGATCATATGCACGATCGCAGTTCTGATCTATCACGTCAACCCGGATTTCATCCCCGGGGGTTTTTTGGCGGTCTGCTGTTTCCTGGTATTACACGGTTATCTGTTTGTAACATCCAACGCTAAAAAGGAACACTTCTCGGTAGCTGAATACTACACAAAGCGTCTGTTCCGTCTGTATCTGCCTATGGCCGTAGTCGTCTTTGTGACTCTGTATGCCGTATCTCTGTTCCCGGATCTGATGTGGCTTAACAAGAAACCGGAATCCATATCAGTCTTGGCCGGTTATAACAACTGGTGGCAGATAACAGCCGGTCAGTCATATTTCTCCCGTGTCACAAATTCACCTTTCATTCATATGTGGTACATCTCTCTGCTGCTGCAGGTTGAAATAGTACTTCCGCTGTGCTACCGTGCCTTCCGCTGGATCACCCGCTACATCAAGTTCATCTTCGTATGGATCCTGGTTGTAGCCGCAACGATCTACAGCATGACCATTATTCCGGCTTTAATCAAAGCCAACGCGCCGGAGATGAGGATCTACTTCGGTACCGATGCCAGGATATTCTCCATCCTCTTAGGTGTCTGTCTGGGCTTATGGCGCAGCAACTACAAGCGCATGACCTTCAATTTCATGAAAATGAAATATGTCGGCGAGATTCTGTTCGCCATTGAAATGATAGCCCTGACAGTCATGTTCTTCGTCATCAACGAAACTCACAGCTTATATAACTATTCATTTATTATTACATCACTGCTGACATTACTGATCATTGATACCGTGAACAACCGTTCTTCCAGAGTCTACCGTACTCTGTCCATACCGGTCATCAAGAGAATTGCCTCCATCAGTTATGAAGTTTACCTGACACATTACCCTGTCCTGTTTTTATTCATCCTGATGGGAGGAATTGAAGGATCAGCCGGTTTCCTGTATGTTCTCAGCACCATAGCCATCTCAATTATCCTGCATTATGCCTTAAGCTTCAGAATAAAGCCGTTTAAATTTGACAATGTTCTGAAACTGGCTTTATGTGCCGCACTGGCATTACCTACTTTCAGAGGTGTCATTCAGTTCATCCGGGCTAAGGACTATACCCAGGACATGGCTGACATGGAAGCCGAGCTTAACAAGAGCGCTGAGATCCAGGAACAGCTGCAGCAGGAATTCATGGAGAAACGCCGGCGGGAAAGACAGTTACTGTCTGATCCGGAAAAGATGATCGAAGATGTCGATGCCAAGAACCTGCCGATCAGTGCTGTCGGTGACTCTGTCATGTTAGGTGCCGTTCCGACCTTATACCGGACTTTCCCTAACGGTGAATTTGATGCAGCCCAGAACCGTTCCCAGTATCCTGCCATCGAAATTCTGCAGAGCTGGAAAAACAACGGAACCCTGGGAAATCCAGTTGTCATTCACATAGGAACCAACGGACCGGTACCAGCCAGCTCCTACGACCAGATGGTCTCCATCTGCGGTGACAGATATGTCTACTTCCTGACAACTACCAACAACTGGCAGTTCGCCAACCGTGACACCATCCTGTCCATCGGCAAGAAATACAAGAACGTTACCGTAATCGACTGGGAAGTCTATTCAAGAGACCACAACGAATACTTCTACTATGACGGCATTCACCTGACACCGGAAGGAAGAAAGGGCTATGCCGAATACATCCTTGACTGCATTGCCCAGGACCTGGTTGTCAGAAAGTACAACCTTGACGAAGACCACTCTGTCATGGGTATCGGGGATGGTTATCTGCTGACCTGCGTAGACATTCTCCGCGCGAATCTGGAAGAACCGTATATCATCACTGCTGAGGAACTCAACTGGGATACGGTATTCGCTGATATTGACAATCTCATCAGCACTGATTCCCTGCCTTCCAAGGTATTCATCAACATTGGTTCCAACAAGACCGTTGAAAAGGTGACGATCCAGCAGCTGCTTGATAAACTTAACGGCAAGGAAGTCTACATCATCAAGACTCCGATGAACAAGGGCAACACCACCAACGATAACATCGATGCGGTTGTTTCCGGGTTTGAAAAGGTCACTGTCATCGACTGGTCAAATGCCAAGAAGGAACACTCAGAATACTTCGCCTTTGACCGCAAGCATCTGACCAAAGCAGGAAGCCAGGCATTGGCTCAACTCATTCTTGATACAATTAATCCATCAGAATAAAACCATGTAACACTAGACTACTACATGGTTTTTTCATTTATTCAAAATAGACTACATACTTTTACATAGATGTATCATTATGATTATTAACTAAAAGCATACTCTTTATCGTATCAACTGCATTTTCATCCCAATTTCGTATAATTCTTTTTTCTAGAGCATACTGATAACTCATCATTTTTCTTGAATCTGCGTACATTGCTGTGTCACTAACATATAATCCAAGATCATTGTTACTGATTTTTGTTAGTTGATTTCGTTTGTCAACTAATAGATATTTTTCATACAACTCTGGCAACCTGTTTTTAATGAGTGTTTTTATACTTTTATAAAACACTTTATGCGTCATGCTAGTTGCATAATATGGTTTGATTGTACCATCTTGTAAATCAAGATATATGTGGTTATAAAAATCAATATCTACTATTAGACCATGAATTTGGCCATAACCACCCATCTTTTTTATAGCAGCAGATAAATTATTAAGTATTAATTGTATTTTCGAAATCCACTCATCAATTGCCATTTGGAAATACTCGATATTGTCATAGTAATACCTTATTGATTGTATTGCTTTTATTAGTTTACCTCCGTTGAGAATACTAATCTTATGAGTTTTTTTGCTTTCAGCAAAAAACATATAAGATTCTTTTTTCTTTATCATTTTAATACTATACTTATTTTCTTGGTTGAAATTTACAAAAATGCCATAGAATCTATTAAAGCATAAATATTCCCATTTGCTGATTGAATATATACCATCTTGATAATATCTAAAAGGGTTATAATCATATTTTCTAGTAAAATACTTTAAATAAAAACTATTCCCTTCATAACCAACTTGGTTATCTGAAATGATGCTTTTGTTATTACTGTTCTTATCTTGATGTCTATGGGTATGGCCATTAAGATAGATCCAGTTTTGATTTATAGCGGCTAAACACCAATCACTAAATGGGTTATGCGTAAAACAAATCACCTCAGTGTCACTTAGTGCTTCATATAATATGTCGTATACTTCCAAAAACTTTTCTGTTTGTTCGATATCTTCCTCAATTGTTTTTATAGTTCCCCTGTATATTCCGTTTGTTGCATTGTACTCATTATTGAAACCAGAAAAACCTATGCCTCCAAAAATAATATCGCTATACAATAAGGATATCTGCCTTATTTCTTCCGTTGTCATTGAAAGTAACTCATCATATTCAATCACTTTATTCTTAACATATTCTTTTTCTTCATTGATAAGCTCTTTATGTATTATTCTTTCGATTTCTACCTTTTCATCATAATAATTCTTATCTCTTAAAGGGTATCTATTATATAGTTCTTGTATTCTTATATCATTATGATACCTGGCATCTACATCAAAATATGGATACTCTCTACCCATAAGCAAGAGACTATTGTTCAACATTATTATTCCGTATTGATTTGTAACTAATTCTTTTAATCTTGCAATCATTGCTTCACAAGAATCATTTTCACTCCACAACTCATGATTACCGGGAACAAATATTGTATGATCAGCTATTTTATATTGTTTAGATTTTGTAAACTCATTAAAAAATACTTCTAAATCGTGGAAATCAGACGAGATATCACCGCCTAATAAAATGTACCATTGTTTCATATTGCCGATATCTTTAAGAAATGAATATAAAGAATTCTTTATTTTTTTAGCTACACTTACAATATATCCATCGGCGTTGTATTCTGGGTTTTTTGCTTTTTTATGTTTATTTTATAGTCAAGATGTAAATCTGAAATATAAAAATACACAGTGTATAAACTGTCTTGTTTTATCACTTTCGGTAAATATGCGCCTTTATATGAAGTTCCTAATTCTGTTAATTGATATCCATTCTCCATAACTAAATTATATTCCAAATAGATTGAAAATACTTAAAATCATTACCCTATGCCTTTTGTGCATAAAAAAAGAGCTTTACGCTCTTTTTACTGGAATAAGTTATAAACGTCGGAGATAGGCTTGTTATTACTGATGGCCTCAATGCTCTTGGCCAGCAGGAATCCTACTGACAGAACCTTCAGGTTAGGTACGGTAGCCATCTGCTCTTCCGTAAGTTCAATGGTATTGGTGATGACGAATTCCTTGACATTGCTGTCTCTGATCTTATCCAGAGCATTGTGTGAGAATACGCCGTGAGTAGCAGCACAGTAAACATCCTTGGCGCCGCGCTCCTTCAGAATGTTGATGCAGCCTAACAGTGATCCGCCGGTATCTACCAGGTCATCGACAATGATACAATCCTTGCCTTCAACATCACCGACCAGGTTCATGGCTTCAGCCACGTTAGCCTGCTGTCTTCTCTTATCAACGATGGCGATTGGGGCATCATGGAGGCAGTCAGCCAGTTTTCTGGCTCTGGTTGCTCCGCCATGGTCCGGTGATACAACTACGACATCACCGAGCTTCTTGTTACGGAAATACTGTCCCAGCATTTCCATGGCTGTCAGGTTATCAGTAGGGATCTTGAAGAAACCCTGGATCTGAGTAGCATGCAGGTCGATGCAGACAACTCTGTCAGCACCTGAAGCCGTTAACAGGTCGGCTACCAGTCTGGCAGTGATTGGCTGTCTAGGCTTAGCCTTGCGGTCCTGTCTGGCATATCCGAAATAAGGCATGACAACTGTCAGTTCACGGCAGCTGGCTCTCTTGCAGGCGTCTATTGCGATCAGTACTTCCATCAGGTTCTCATTTACCGGATTGCAGGTGCTCTGTACGATGAATACATGCTTGCCTCTTACTGATTCACCCGGTTCAATAAGTATTTCACCATCCGCAAAATGCTTTACTTCAATCTTACCTTCGTTAATTCCCAAATACTTGACGATCTCTGCAGTTAAGCTCTTGCAGGATGTTAATGAAAACACAATAATGTTCTCTACCATATGATCCTCCCTATATATCAAACCATTCCCCTGGTTTATTAATTGTCACGATCCCCGACCAGATTCAGCCACGGACCTAATTCAGTATCATCTTCAATTTCAGCGTTGCTTAATCTTGAAGCGATGATCCTGTTATTGTTACCAATGTGACAGTTATTGATGTAACTGCCTTCAGTGATGACGTTTCTTTCCCCTATAACAGTTTTTCCTTCAATGCGGACACCCGGATATACCGTGGTGTCTTTTCCGATAACAACATCCGTTCCGATGTATGTTGTTTCCGGATCAATGATCTCCACTCCCTTGGCCATCCAGCTGTAATTAACTCTTCTCTGCAGCCATTTGGTAGCCCGGGCCAGTTCCTTACGGTCATTGATTCCACTCATCTCATCAGGATCATCTGATACGACAGCGGTAACCCTGTGACCATGTCTGTTAAAGATCTCAACCAGGTCAGTTACATAGTACTCCTTCTGAGCATTGTTGTTCTCAATTTCCGGAAGATACTGCCATAACAGTTCGTTGTCAACGCAGTAGATACCGGCATTGATCTCGTTTATCTTTACCTCTTCAGGTGTACAGTCCTTGAATTCGGTGATTCTCAGAACATGACCGTTTTCGTCTCTGACTATTCTGCCGTAATGAGCAGGATTCTGCAGTCTGACCGTTAACAGAACCAGCGGATATTCATCAGCGCAGGCCAGCATCCGGTTATAAGTCTCAGTTGTGATCAGCGGGCAGTCACCGTTGATGATCAGCGTCTTGCCCTTGATGCCTTTCAGTACATCAGCCTGCATGACGGCATGACCGGAACCTAACTGCGGTTGTTGAACCGCAAAGATGACCTTGTCACCCATGTGTTCTCTGACTGTATCAGCACCGTATCCCACGACATAAACTATGTGCTCTACCCCGACACTTTTAAGGGTGCCGTAGATGTGGTCAACCATTGGTTTATCTAGAACCTTATGCATGGTCTTTGCCAGATCCGAATGCATTCTTGTTCCTTTTCCTGCTGCCATAACAATCGCTGAAATCATGCAGAACCTCCAAAACGCTACGCCTTTATTATACACTAAAAGGCTTTTATTTCGCTCATTATAACGAAAGAATATATTTTTTTCATATAAGAATATATTTTATTTAATTCTCTTTTTCTGCTGCTTAACACAAATACGCAGGACCCGCTTCCGCTCATCAGTACATCGCTGCATCCTAAAGCCAGACACTGCTGTTTCAGGGTCCTTATCCGTGGCAGGATCTCCATGGCCGGCTGTTCCAGTGCATTGCCCAAAGGCAGTTTTTCACCCTGGCAAAGCCGGTTTTCCAGAGCATCCATGTCATAGTTTACTGTTGGCTTATAAGCCCTGAAAACCTCAGCGGTTGACACTCCATCTTCCGGTTTTATTAACAGAACATGGTATTTCTTCTTTATACTGATGCCCCTGACATCTTCACCTATACCTTTAACTCTGGCTGGTTTGTTGAAGAGGCAGAACGGAACATCAGCACCCAGAGTGACACCCAGATCCATCAGTTCCTCAAGGCTCAGATTCAGTTTACATAACTGATTGACCGCTCTTAATACCGCCCGGCAGTCAGCACTGCCTCCGGCCAGTCCGGCCTGCATCGGTATTCTCTTATTCAGAGTAATATGAAAGTGCTCTGTTATACCGTACTTCTGTCTCAGAAGCTCAACAGCTCTGTACATCAGGTTTCCTTTATCCCAGCCTAAAGAAGTATTACTGGTAAAGCAGTCCCGTTCGCTTAATTCTATTTCCATGTCATCACCCAGAGTCAATGGGACCATGATCATGTCAAGAAGATGATATCCGTCTTCTCTTTCGCCGACCACATTCAGACCCAGGTTTATCTTGGCGTTTGCGAATTCCTTCATCTTACTTCCTCATATAACCGGTATAATTCCTGTGGGCTCAGCTCATCCACCCTGATCTTGCCCAGATCTCGGTTTATCTGATAGCCTGCCTTCTTCAGATTACCTGACAACAGCTTGCGGCGCTGACGGAAACAGGCTTCCAGGAAACTGCAGAAACCTTCGTCCAATACTTTGTCATTGAACACAAACTCCATGACAATACTGTCAACATTCGGTGCCGGAATGAAACAGTGTCTGTCTGCCTTGCAGATGATTCTGTATTCACTGTATAAATCAGCCAGTACATTAAGCATTCCGTACGGATATCCTTCAGCGAAGAACTTATCAGCCACTTCCTTCTGCATCATTACCGTCATTCTGCATAGCTTATCTTTTTCCCAGAAACACTTCAGCAGAATGTCTCCGGTAATGTAATACGGGAGGTTACTGACAAGAACAGATTTACCGTCATGTAACTCAGCTTTCAGGAAATCCTCATTGACAAGCTGCAGTTTTTCATCAGGAAACTGCTGTTTCAGTATTTCAACCAGATCACCGTCGATTTCATAGGCCGTCAGCTTTCCGGCTTTCCGCAGTAATCTCCCGGTAAGGGCTCCTAATCCAGGTCCGACTTCAATGACATTTTCACCTGCTTCAACAGTATCAGTTATCTTCTGAATTATCTTCTCATCCACCAGAAAATTCTGGCCGTATTTCTTCTTGGCCTTCAGCTCATACTGTTCAAGCAGATCCAATGTTCTTCTGACACTCATAATAATTCCTGTATATCTTTCAATGTTAATCCCATCATGTTCAGTCTTCTGAACAGTGTCTTGTTATTACTGTAGGTGATGTGCAGTTTCTCACACAGGGCAATTCTGGCGCTTCTGCTGCCGATTAATCCCAGAGAGCAGTATTCACTCCAGCTCAGTGTTTCCTTCTCTCTGTCAAATGTAATTCTGTTCTCCAGTGCCTTTACCAGAACATCATCATCGGCATATTCCACACCGACATTGCGCTTGCCTATTGCATCCTTCTTATTGATGAACACATGCTGACAGTCAGGAACGATTTCAGCAATCTTATTTCTGATCACTTCACCGGGATGATCAGGGTCCGTTAACACGATTACACCCTTTTTCTTTCCTATCGCAGTGATCGTATCCAGTACTTCCGGACTCATTGACAGTCCGTTTGTACAGATGACATCACAGTCAAACAGCTTCTTAAGTTTCCGAATGTCATGCTTTCCTTCAACAACGATCAGTTCCTTAATTCTCTGCATCAAAGAACCTCTCGTAATTATCCATTAACTGCTGCTGCAGTACCTCTTCTGCAATTCCTCTTTCTCTGCAGACAAACTCACCGACATATCTGACATAAGCCGTCTCATTGGTTTTCCCTCGGAAAGGAACAGGAGTCATGTAAGGACAGTCGGTTTCCAGCATCAGTCTGTCCAGAGGCACACTGCACACATTCTCCTTAGGTATCCTGGCATTCTTGAAGGTAACTACTCCGCCAAAGGCGATGTAATATCCCAGTTTAAGATACTCCTGCATCATTTCATGTGACTCACCGAAACAGTGCATCAGTACCTTTACTCTGGCATATTGCCTGAGAATGTCGTAGGTATCCTGAGCAGCACTGCGCGAGTGAATGAGTACTGGTTTGTTAACCTTATTGGCCATTTCGATCTGTCTGATGAACAGCTCTTTCTGCTGCTGTTTATAGGTCTTGTCCCAGTAGTAATCCAGACCGATCTCACCGATCGCTATGATCCTTGGATCATTAATGATCTCTTCCATATAATCTAAATCTTCCGGAGTAATCTTATCGGCATCTTCCGGATGATAGCCGAAGGCTATGTCAATGAACGGGTATTTCTCCTTCATTTCAAAGGTATATTCCAGATCCTCCCTGTTCATCGCAATGACCAGATTTCTTCTGACATTGCATGACAAAGACCTCTGCATGTACTCATCCAGAGTGTCTCTGTATATTTCATCATTCATATGGCAATGGGTATCGATCCAGTAAGTTTTTTCCGGCATATAATTAATCGTTAAATGCGTCTTTGATATCTCTGTATTTATCAAGTGATGACGAGCCGTTCCAGGTCATGTAGCCCTGGTTGACACCGTTATCCGTCAGGGCATTGATCTGAGCTCTGACCTTGTCATAGCCGTAATATGTTCCGTCCTTATAGGAGTTATATGCCTGTATCCAGGTTCTCATTCTGGCCGGATAATAGGTCTCTTCCTGACGTTCTCTGGCGAAATAGCTCCAGTTCCACATCAATGTATAAGGTTCCTTCCACGGGATGGCCAGTCCATAGTCTCCTTCAAGGAAGTGGTCAGGATAAGGCATGCCGCTGATGACGTCAGCTGCGTTGGATAAGGCACACCAGTACTGTCCGTACTGCGTGACATAACCGCCGACCAGCTCACCGAAAACGTCAACGGAAACATAGGCGCCTTTTCTGTGCAGTACATCCGTAGCGTAATATACGAATTTGGTGACAGCTTCAATTCTTGATTCGTTATAGGTATTCTTCATGTCAGTACCTGTAGGAATATACTCAGGGCATCTGACATAGTCAAACTGTATTTCATTGAAACCGAAGTTCTCAACAGCCTCAACACCGAGAGCCACATTGTATTCCCATACCAGTCTGTTGAAGATGCTAGGCCAGTTGGACCAGTTATACTCATAAGGCTTGCCCTTATAGGTAATGACTGTATCCGGATGGTCCTTGACAAAACCGTCATCCTTGAAGACCGTAATACGGGCAATTGTATAATATCCGGCATCGTTGATCTTCTTGACTGCACTCCGGAAGGCTTCAAAAGTATTGACTCCTTTATTTGATGATGGTGAATACTTCTGGATGGTAGGTGAATCATAGGCAATGGCTTCCCCATCCTTGACGTCAATGACAAAGGCATTAATGCCGCAGCTGTTTGCCAGTTCTATGTACTTATCCACGTCAACGATGCTTTCAGCGCACAGGTAAAGAGTCTTGCAGACATCAGGCATTTCATTACCCGGAATATCAACCAGATCGCTTCCTTCCTTCACATATTTAGGATAGTAAGGGATATCCTTGGCTTCTCCGCCTTCATCACTGGCATGCTCGGCATAACGGCTGCCGTCCAGTGAACGTTCAACATATTCATAATCCAGATGATACGGGTCACCATACAGATAACCTTCTCCTAATTCGCTTTTTACTTTATAAATGTCAACGGTTCCGTCTTCATTGAGCTGATTGAAACCGATTATCTCCACAGGTATGTTCTTGTTGATGCTGTAGGCGATCTCCAGCATGCCGGTATTGAGGAAGACTTCTTCCGGCTTTTCGGTATACATTACCTTCTCGGTAACACATGAAGCCACATCATTGACCAGATAGGATTCATCCACATAGTAAAGAACATCGTTGAGAACGATCTCTTTTTTCTCCGGATGCTCTTCATCAACAGTCTTATTGATCTTGTACTGAACTTCCGTACCTCTGATTACCGTGAGCTCATTGCCTTCTTCATCGGTAATGGTCAGCTGTGGTCTGTCATTGGCTAAGTAACGCGGTTCTGTTTCATTGAGCCACATCTCATACTCTATTCTCTTCTGTTCCTTATAAGAGTAATAAGCATACCCCAATCCGCCAACCATTGCCAGAAGTATGACGACCAATATTATCTTTGTTCTTATCTTCATATGATTACCTGCTTTACATATTCTTTTCTAACCTGTTCTTACTGTCTTCTGGACATCTTTCCAGTATGAAATCCCTTATGAATTCAAATTTGTCATCAGGAACATATACCTGATTTCTGGTGATCCTGCATCTTAATGTTATGGTTTTCCCTTTCCTGGATACCGTCACCTTCCTGACATCAGCGAATACCGTTTCCATGGAAGCTTCTGAAGCTGTCGCTATGCTCAATCCGGTAGACAGCAGTCTGCTGTCAAGGATCTCATTAGCTGCCCACAGCCATTCTACCAGGTCCTCTCTTTCAACTTTCTTTTCCATTCTGGTATGCATGACGCTTCTGTCATCCATCTCAAACAGCACACAGTATTTTCCCTTTGACAGAAGACAGTATATCGGATAACTGATCAGTAACAGTCCGGTCATGACTGCAAGGATGACACCCGCCTCCTGCGCAGCTGATATTAACCGCTTTACAATACCCTTTTCCCGTATTCCCAGTAATCCCTGAATGATCATGATCACCATGGCGGTCAGAATAAAGATCTTTTCTATTTCAAGTATGACAGTATAGTTTTTCCACAGATCATAGACATATACCCAGCGGTATACTCCATCATCGCATAAACGGAAATCCTGGTTTACACTGTTATCATCCATATCAGATACCTATTTACCCACGCAGAAACGGGAGAAGATCTCATCCAGCAGATCTTCCTTACTGTACTGCCCCAGAATTTCTCTCATGCATCTGTAGACGTTTTCCAGATCTTCATTGACCAGATCCAGAGGTACTCCTTCTTCCAGGGAATCCCTGACCGCAATCATGGAATCTCTGGCTTCCGTCATCAGAGCTATCTGTCTTTCATTGGTCAAAGCCGGCTGGCTTAAAGCCACCTGATTGGAGGCAAACATCTCGTTTATCTTATCAGTCAGCTGATCTATTTCACAGTTGGCAGCGCTGATGCCTAAAGGCAGCTTATCTGCAACCAGGTCCTGCTTGTTATAGACAATGATCCTGTTCTTGTTAGCGGTAAGATCAAGCAATTCCCTGTCCTGCTCATCCATATCCCTGGAAGCATCCAGTACAACGATGACCAGCTGCGCCTGCTTGATGGCTTCAATGCTCTTTTCGATGCCGATCTTTTCAATGGTATTATCAGTTTCATGAATGCCGGCAGTATCAACCAGATGCAGAGTTACATTCTGCAGATGGATATCCCCTTCAACCAGGTCCCTGGTCGTACCGGCAATGTCCGTAACAATGGCCTTGTCCTCTGCCAGCAAGGCATTTAAAAGACTGCTTTTACCGACATTAGGCTTTCCTACGATGGCTGTCTTAATGCCTTCCTTGATAATCAGACTGCTTTCAGCCACACTAAGAATATGGTCACACTGGATTAACCAGTCAGCAACCATCGGTTTTATTTCATTACTTGTTATTATGCCTACATCGTCATATTCCGGATAGTCGATGTTTACTTCAATGTTGGATATGATCTGAACGACCTCATCCATTAAAGGCATCAGCAGTCTTCTGATGCTTCCGGACAGGCTGTTGACTGCCAGTCTGGCATTATCGCGGTTATCAGCCATGATCAGATCGTTTACGGCTTCAGCCTGAGTAAGGTCCATCTTGCCGTTAAGGAAAGCTCTCTTGGTGAACTCGCCGTTAATGGCCTGACGGCATCCGGCCTTCAGACAAAGAGTCAGGATCTTTCTGGTAACGTAAAGACCGCCATGGCAGTTGATCTCTGCCATGTCCTCTCCCGTATATGATTTAGGACCGACAAAGGTTGAAACCAGTACTTCGTCAACCTTAAGGTCTCCGTCCATGATGAAACCATGATAAATACGGTAACCTTCGTATGTATCAGTGTTGCTTCTGAATATCTTCTTCAGGATCTCAAAAGTCTCATCACCGCTCATCCTTATGACGGATATCGCTCCCGGAGCGATCAGGCTGGTGGAAACCGCCGCAATAGTATCGTTTAACATATTATTATTTTAGCATTTATAAAAATATAGTTATACTTTTTTCACTATTATAGGCTGTTATGCTACACTGTAGTCAGATATGTGCGGAAGATATATATTAAGTGACGAGGTCGTTCTCGCCAATTACTACACGGAACTGAAAATGAAATACGGAGACGATGTCCTGAAGACCCTTAAATTCGGAGAGATCTTCCCCCACACTTTAAACGTGGTTCTGGATCAGAAGAATTCTCCAACCCTGATGAAGTGGGAATACAACGTCTTTAACCGTCAGGTCATCAATACCCGCATTGAAAGCATCCGTGATAAAAGCTTCTACCGTAATGCCAGTCGCTGCCTCATTCCGGCAACCGGTTTCTTTGAATGGGACAAGGAGAAAAACCGCTATCTCATCCACAATAACAATACCCTGTTCTTTTTGGCCGGCATTTACCAGCAGAACAACGATGAATATAACTATTCCATCATCACCCGTCCGGCCAATCGGACTCTCTACATTCATGAAAGAGCTCCGATCGTTCTTAATGAAGACGAGTCTAAAGAATACCTTAAAAAAATGGACATCGATACCCTGATCAGGAACAATCCTGACATGCAGATCGACAGTCCATTAATTCAATTTGATTTATTCTAAGCAGCCTTTAGGCTGTTTTTATTTAAAACGAATCTTCTCCAGTGCCTTCCAGTAAGAATACAACCGGACGGCATCCGTCATTACAGCTTATAACAGCTGTATTTTTGTCTTTCATCCAATCCTTAAGGAAATCTCTACCACCATGAGACAGTGCAAAGACAAAACTGCTCATGCACTGCCAGGCACTCTCACATAACCCTTCCGGCTTTTCCCAGCCGTTGGAAACAAACACCTGACCTTCCTGATGAAGCTCACATAAGCTCAGTCCCTTTACACCGTAATTCTCACTGACATCCTCGTTGAAGGTTCTTTTTATTACCGTAATCCTGACTTTTTTCATTTCCCGGATTCTTCCTTATCAAAGTTTTCCAGTTTGCCCATGAAATAGTCAAACATTTTGTCGTTCATTTCCGGCTCCCTGTCTTCTTCCAGAATGTCATCTAACAATTTCTGGATCTCAAAGAAAGACTCATAGGTAGAGACCTTGAAATAGCTGTCTCCCTTTATCATGGCTGACAGGTCACTGACGCTGGGACGGTAGAAAACATAACACGGCTTGCCCAGTTTCTCGGCATAAGCCAGTTCATAACCAACACCCAAGGATGGTCTGGTGCACTCGGCAATTACCAGATCACATTCCTTCAGCCAGTCAGTATCCCTGATATAGATCCGGACCTCACTGTTTCCCTGCTTTTCCAGATCACTCAGGCTCAGATCACCGACATGTTCAGTCAGAACCTTATCGGTCTTTTTTATGTAATTAATTATCTGTTTATACAGATATTCATCCTCACGGCCGCCTCTGATGCTGCCGGCAAAATACACTTTCTTATTCATTTCAGACTCATGCCATCTTTAAAGGCATTCCCTACAACTTCACCGATAACACGGTAAGCATTGAAGCTCGGATCAAAGGAAATGATTCCGGCTTTCGCAAAATCGATCTTTCCGTCTTCCGTCAGCACTTCCTCATCAACGACCGTACCTACTATCTTTCCCCATAAGATGCCGTTTTCATCAAAGTTTATAACCTTACATTCCATGGTTATCGGGTATTCCTCAAATATCGGCGCATTGACCTTTTCACTTTTAACGGCATGGAATCCTGCCTTGGCGATCTTATCAGCCTTTCTCCCGGTCTCAATGCCGAAATAGTCTGAGGCAACTACCGTATCTCTGGTCGCAAAAGAAACAGTGAACTCACCGGTTCTGGCAAAGTTATCAGTAGTCTTATGAGATGACAGAGATATGAATATCTCATTTGTATCACACTGGCCGCCCCAGGCAGCATTCATCAGATTTGGTACTCCGTTTTCATCATAGGTACCGATCATTAAAACCGGTAACGGAGCGAACTTCATAGCACCTTTTACTTCTTTTTTCATATTATATTCCTTTCATCAATAATCCCATTTAGACAGGAAGTTGGTATTCATGCCGTCAACGATAAGACCTTCTCCCTTTTCCGTGATAAAACGCCAGACGTTTAAAGTATATGCTTCATAAGTGAATGTATTATTCGGTGAAGGGACTTCTTCAAAGTACAGTCTCTCTGTACCACCAATGATAATATGCGTATTCGGATAAGCATCATCTAACGTATAGGCCAGTGTATATTCCCGGTGTCTGGCACTGACAGTACTGGCAATTTCCACCTCTGCCTGATTTCCTTCCTGGAAATCTATGTAGGATATGCAGACATAAAATCCGTCTGCGTTCATCTTGGCATGGCCTTCATGCAGCCATACACCCGGTAATCTGTCTATGAATTCACTGTCAAACAGAGGCATGATGTCATCAAGGAAGAATTCATGGGTGCTGGCAGTGAACCGGGCTAATCCGCCCTTGTCACCGTACAGATTCATCACCGGTGTGTCATTGAGATACTGAGTGAAGAAATCGATTATGCCGACTGACAGGGACTTTTCAGAGTAGTTAAACAGACCTTCGCCCTGAACATGATAATCATTTCCTTCTTTTGCCCAATCCAGCAGCACGAAGTAAACGCCGTTGCTCCAGTATCCTCTGCCGTTTTCAAAGAATTCATAGTACTGGCCTTCTGATTCCCATTTACCGATGATGTCATATTCCTGAACCTCCGGTCCAGGCTGTGGTTCAGGATCAATTATCACCGGAGGATTATCAGGATTCTGAGATGTAACGGATGACTCTGCTTTGAGGGTCAGAGGGAACAGTAAAAAAGTGATTGCCACAAAACCTGTCAGCAGCCATAACATGTTACGCTTTTCTGTTCCGACAGTCTTTTCCCTGTAGTTTCTGTTAAACTCGTCAGGGAGCCGTCTGTACTCTTCTCCGCTGTAGAATTCCATCCTACATTACTCCAGCTTTCTTCAGAGTTTCCAGTAATTCCAGATTCATTTCACGGCGCACATTATAGACATCGTGCTCTCTGCATTCCTTTACAAAACGGAATGTCAGATTTCCACCGATCTCCTGCAGACCCAGACACTTGATATCGCCATAATCAGCATCAAGTACCTTTCTGACATCGACATCCTTTGGCAATGCCAGATCGACAACTGCCATTGAAGCGTTTGATGATCTGTTTAAGATGTTCTTCATGGCACTGTTATTGAAGATCTTCTCATTGCCGCCGTTATCGGTAAGCACAGTCGTTCTGACTCCGATCTCCGTAACTTTGCCGGTAAAGCCGTTGACCTCAATGATGTCTCCGACCTTATATTCCTGTTCAAACAGCAGGAAAATACCGGTCATAAGGTCGTTGATGATGTCTGTGGCACTCATACCGATGATCAAGCCTAAAATTCCCAGTCCGGCGATGATGCCGTTAATGTCAGCCCCCAGGATCCTCAAAGACCAGACAACAGCCAGAATCACTGCAGCATAATCTATCAGGCTTCTTAACAGAGTAATAAAGGTGTTTTCAGCCTTTACCAGACTTAAAAGCAGCTTGATGAGATACTTGACCACCATCAAAGCCGCCACAATTGCGATGACCTTCAGCAGGGAATTCACATTTATTTCCACATTCAGCAGAAATTCATTGATTCTTAATCCCGTCAGCTGACCCAGTAACAGAGCAGCTGCCAGAAAAACGACCGCAATGATTATTTTCTTGATCTCCTTCATACAATCTCCTTCAGAACAATTATGAATTCAGTTCTTTTTCTTTATTGTACCATTGAAGGATAACGATTGTAATGTCTTATAACTGCTACAGTATGTAATCGGTTATGCAGTCATACCAGTGATAACAGACCTTTCCGTTAACAATGATGGATTCATTTTCCTTAAGTTCTTCTTCAGGGATATCTTCAAAGTGATCAAAGTTCCATCTCTGGTTATTGTTATTGAATCTTCTCCACAGAACGGTTCTGCCGTTACGGTCAATGTACTGCTCCGTTATGGTGTTTTCATCATAGACACCGATATCCATCAGACATACTGTGTCATAAGTCTTGCCATTAATAGTGACTTCATATCTGCCGACAACATCCATTGTTTCCCTGTCTTTCGGACAGGTAACGACATTTCCTTCCCTTATGATCATGCCTTTACATTTCAGATTGGTTTCGTTGCCGATGTTATCAGGCCCGAATCCCCAGTTATTCAGGAAAGCATCCCCATCAAGGAAAGTAAATACCTTTTCAACACCGTCTTCTTCATGAGACTCTGCCAGATAACGGCAGTGAGTATCCGTAAGCTGGGCAACAAACTTTCTTTCCAGTTTTTCTCTGCCTTCTTTTTCAACAGCTGTTACCTTCACACCCGTGATGCCGTGGATCTGGGCTTTGCCCTTGCACTTCATGTCATACTGAATTGTCAGGGTTCTTTCCGGATAATCGTATATGCCCCATCTGATGCTGTTGCCTTCTTCCGGTACCAGAAACCATCCCATTAATTCATTCCATTTGGTTTCAAACGGTTTTTCATCTGTCTTGGTAATTGTGTAATCAAATATCTTTTCAGGTAATCTCTTCATACTCAGTTCCTCCTTGGGATACTTCTTCTCAAAATTCTTTCTGGCCTTATGCAGACGGCTCTTGACTGTTCCTTCCGGAATGTCAAGTTCCCGGGCAATGTCCTTTACCGACATATCCTCCCAGTAATACAGGTGCAGCAGTTCTCTTTCCTCATCGCTTAACTTCTTCATGGTGTCACTTACAGAGGTGTTTACCGGTCTGTTTACCGTGACATACTGTATTACTGCGTCATCAAAAGGAACTTCAGTCACCTCAGCCTTTCTGCGGTAATAGTCATTGACCTTATTGCGGGCAATGCTGATGAGCCATGGTCTGAAAGATTCTTCGTTTTTCAGTGAACTGAGGCTGTTAAAAGCCTGAACATATGTCTCCTGCAGGATATCTTCGGCGTCTTCCTTAACAGACACCTTGTACTTAACATATGTTTCAGCGCTCTTACCATACTCTTTCAACAGTTCTTCAAAAGCTTTCATAAGTATCCTCTTCACCTATATAGACGCTGTTTTATTCAATTCGGTTCATTTTTACTTTAACATAATTTCACAAATCAATCTTGTTCCATTACAGTCTGTTTATGCTAAAATATATGTACACGAAGCCAGTGAGGTAACATATAATGAAAAACAAGTATGTAATTACCAGAAGAGAAAACGTTAAGTACGTTGAAGAACATCTCGATACTTACGTTTCCAATGCCCTTCATCTTTCCCGTTACAGCGAGGATGATCCACTCAGATCAATAGCTGAAAATAATTTTTATGCTGCATTTGATTACATCATGAATTCGCCGGAAATTGATAATGACTATCACTGTCTTCTGGAGCTCCACACCATTCTGATGGATGGTCTTAACGAGGAGATCGTTTCCACACTGACAGAACAACAGATCAACGAACTGGAAGCCATGCTCAATCAGCCGACCAAGGCCAACGTTGAGATCGCCATCGATGTCATGCTTTATGTCATGGACAGAAGACTGTTCAAGGACGGTGACGTCCGTGTGGCCACCATGTTCGCCAATAAGTTCATGATCGACCACGGCTGCGGCATCATCACCGTCTTCAAGAGCAAGTCCGATACCTTCCGTCAGATGTACCGGGAATACCGTGCACAGGAAGAAAAGACTGACGATTTCAAAAACTGGATCTATAAATACTGCGTCAGAGGACCTAAGGTTGAATATCAGTAAACGGCTTAACAAGTCGTTTTTTCTTTGTGCTTTTTTATTCAATTATATGTTTCTTTTCTTTATAATTAGTGTATAGGAGAATCTTACAATGAACAGCAGAACAGCCACCGTCATTCCAATGATAACTGTTTTCATCCTGTGCGGATCATTACAGACCCGCTCTTTCAGTCTGCCTGAAATGACAAATAAAAAATCAGACAGGAAAGAAGAGAAGACAGAATATATTGTTTACGGTGAAAAAACGACTGTTTCAACCAAAAACCGCTGGATCAGCAACAATCCTGACGAAGTTGACTGGATCGTGGAAGTTCCGGGTGTTCCGGAAGAGATTTATGTCATTGACCAGGAAGCTCAGGAAGAGATCAGCCACATGGAAACAATTAACCATCCGGCTGTAACCCACCAGGAAGCTATATATGGATCCAGAGTAGTGTGGACAGTTTCATATTACAGTCCGGAAAATGATTATACAGAGCTTCTTATTACCAAACTGTACGACATGACAGAGGATGAGGTATTAGCTTACTTTGAAGAAAGAGACTGTGATACAACCGACATGCAACAGAGTACGGAACAATATATAACCGGATACAGAACCGTGACAGATCAGGATGCCTGGTCCGAAGAAATCAAGGTCATTGACCAGGAAGAACTGGAAGAAATTGGACACTATGAAACCATCATAGTCGGTGAAATAGGATATTTTGTTAATAAAAGAGACATTGCCCCTACTGAGGGTGACGGTCGCTTTGAAGCCATGGTCAGAAAAACCACGGAAACATATGAAAAGGTGGAGGAATAAATTATGAAGGAACTTAGGAAAGTCATACTGTCACTGATATTTCTGGCAGCGTGTTTCTTCCGGGCCCAGCAAACAGGTTTCGGTCTGGAAGAACTGATCGACAATGTCCACATCAATCTGGAAACAGTCATCAGAGTAGCCCTTATCATTGCCGTACTATTGGCAGTGAAATATCTGCTGAAGCTGCTGGTCAGCCTGATCAGATTCGAAAGAGCAGCCACATTTGTAACAATTGCTCAGAGTGCCATTGATTACATCACTCTGATTCTGATGGTTGTCTGGTCATTAAGACTGTTAGGTGCTGACATCAACGGCATCATTGCCGGATTGGGAATCTTAGCCCTGATCATCGGTACATCCGCTGAAGGAATCATTGAAGACATGCTGACAGGCATATTCATGCTGTTTGAAGGCGAATGTAAGGTCGGCGATATCGTTGAAGTCGACGGATTCTTAGGCAAGATTACGGAAATAGGAATCAGAACTACTACACTGCTTGACGGTGCCGGAAACGAAAAGATCTTTAACAACAGCTCAATGAAAGACATTCTGAACAGATCTTCTCATAATTCCGTAGCTGTCGTTGACATTGAACTGCCGACTGACACTGACATCGATCAGGTAAAAGATGCTGACTATGGCGACATCAAGTGCCTAGGTCTGCAGGAAATCGGCTCTGACAGCATCATCATCCGTTTCGTCAAGGAAACACCTGAGTCCAAGTTATATGATACTCACCGCGAAATGAACGTGGTAATTCTGAGGAAACTGAAAGAATTAGGCTTGAAGTAAGATGATCAATTCGGAGTTCCGCCCGCATCCTGAGGAATTCAATCTCGGTTATAAGCCGACCCGCAGGACGAAAGAAGAGAAAAAGGAGAGAAAGTGGAGGTTAGCCCACAAACTGAAGGTATTAATGACATCCACCTTGTTAATAATGCCTTTGACCATTCACATCGGCTTATGGGATATCCACTCCTTTAAATTCGGGCCCGGAACTTATCAGTGTGATTCGTCAATTGTTCACTTTGATGAAAATACCGGCTGGTTCTATGACGGAACGTTCTTCATTCCACTGACATGGAATCAGGAAGAAATGACCTATAACGCCTCCGGTGTATACTCTGACAACATACACAGCAGTGCTCATGAAACCGAATTCTATCATGTCGTAGCCGGGGGTGACATTGAAGTCACCAGAGACGGATTCATTCTGCTTGACCCTGTTACCCAGCAGAAGAGAATGTATACAACTGCGGAAAAAACCGACACTCCGATAAGGAGTGATGCCATCGACAATTACATCGCCAACGGCATTGATCTCAACGGAACCTGGTACGGTCAGATCTCTCCGGGATATTCTCATATTTCTGCTTATCCTACTCAGCTGATAATCAGCGGGAATACTGCTACATTATTGGTATCCGATACTTACAGTCATCAGCTGGCATCCTACCCGCTGACCCTTTCAAGAAACGGCTGCATCATTGATTTCTACATCAGTGAACCGCTGACCTACAGTATCGAAACTCCTGAGAAGATACTGAACTTCGAATATAATGACATCATGGAAGGCATCATCGTCTTTACCGAAGAAGGAACCTTCATCGAACTGAACGTCTTTACTTCTCAGATATTTGAAAGATAAACCATATGAAAACACCGTCCGCAGACGGTGTTTTATTATGTGTGAATCTTATTCCAGACTCTGGCACTCCACCAGCAGATCAATGATCGGCAAGTGCTGCGGGCAGACGCTTTCACACTGACCGCACTGAATGCATTCGCTGGCCTTGCCCTTGTCCTGGGTTACGATTGCATATTCTCTCTTGGTACGGAATTCCGGGCTTCCTTTTTTGCGGTTCTGAACCGTAAAGATATCAGGAATAGGAATGCCCATCGGACAGCCCTTGGTGCAGTAACGGCATCCCGTGCAGGCAATGGACTTATCAGCGTTCAGAGCTTCCTGAACTTCCCTGATGACTTCTTCTTCATGTTCACTCAGAGGCTTGAAGTCCTTCATGTAGCTGAGGTTGTCTTCCATCTGCCGGATATTGCTCATGCCGCTTAATACCGCCAGCAGGTTTTCCTTGCCGGCAACAAATCTGATAGCCCATGATGAATAGGACATGCCGTTGTTCTCCCTGTCAAAGATGGCCTTGACGGAATCAATAGGATCAGCCAGAATGCCTCCCTTAACAGGTTCCATGACGACTACCGGCTTGCCGTGCTTTTTGCAGATCTCCCAGTTCAGACGGGAATTGACACCAGGGTTTTCCCAGTCAGCATAGTTGATCTGTAGCTGAACGAATTCAGCATCAGGATGCTTTGTGAGCAGTTCTTCCAGTAATTCCGGGTCAGCATGGAAAGAGAATCCGTAATGTCTTATCAGCCCCTTCTCCTTCAGCTCTCTGACATATTCCCAGATACCGTATTCCTCATATTTCTTATAGTTGCTTCTCTGAATGGCATGTACCAGATAGTAGTCAAAGTAACCGGCACCGCTTCTTTCCAGGGAAGTATAGATCTCCTGCTTGGCCGCTGCTTCATCAACACCTTCAGGAGGTACCATGCATTTGGTAGCCAAGGTATAGCTGTCACGCGGATATCTTTCTACCAGCGCCTGTCTGATGGCTTCCTCAGATCCCGGATAGGCAAAGGCCGTATCAAAATAGGTACCGCCCGCTTCAATGAACATGTCAACCATCTGAGATGTCTGTGGAACATCAATTGAGCCGTCTTCATTCTTTGGCAGACGCATTAAGCCAAATCCAAGTTTCAGTTTTTCTTTTCCCGTAAATACGCTCATACGATTAGGACCTCATTATATCTTTCTTTTTATATTATCATTATACTTATTTTCTGCTGATCTTGTCATCCTGACGCCCAGAACAAAAGGAACCGAAGTTCCTTTAGTTATCAGCGCGGTTGTAATTGTTCTTCATCTGCTTGCTGGCTTCCAGAAGAACATTATTCAGACATCTGATGGTTTCCTTCTTGCCCATTGCGGCAAGTTTTTCATTGGCTTCATTGATCAGAGAGAAATCCTTGGCCTCAATCATCTTCTTGTCAAATTCATTGATGATCTGATGAGACTGGGCTTCTACGGATTTCTGATATCTTTCCACCATCTGAATGCACTGTCCGAAATGCGGATCAGCCAAAGCTCCGATCAGTCTGGAGCCCCAGTAGAATGTCTCGGTTGAGACATCATCAGTGGTTTCCGAGAGATACTTAGGAACCTTGTCAGTGCTTGTATAGATAGGCAGAACGGTGTTGAAGGCATTTGATCCGAAGCAGATCCATTCAATGCCCTTCAGCTTTTCTGGCATGTAACCTCTGATCTGATTGATGGACATCATGCCGGTTCTGGCAATGCCGATGGCTCTGTACATGCCCTTTTCCGGATAGTTGACACCTGAATAAGGGTTATACTTGGTGCCCTGGTAATATGATGACAGGATATATTTGACATCTTCTACCGTGATCTTGAACTCAGGGACAAATGACCAAGGAATGTTGTCGCTTTCCGGCGTGAAGTCAGCGTTATCGCCTTCCCACTTATAAGTCGTAGGGTTGAAATAACGGCCCATGAACCAGGCTCTCGGAGTATTGTAGACATGGTCAGAATCGGAATGAGAACCGAAGACCCTGCGAGGATTGAAGATCTTGTCCTGATTGAGATCAAGGTGATTATCCTTAACAAATTTCTTCAGGTCTTTAGAGCACATGAACTCTTTCTGCTCACCGTAGGCATCCTTGAAATCAAAGAAGTCGATACCCAGCTGGTTAGGCATGATGACGTATTCATCATCCTTTACCCTTCTGGCCATCCAGTGATGTCCGCCGATGGTCTCCAGCCACCAGATCTCGTTTTCATCGTTGAACGCAATGCCGTTCATCTCATAGGTGCCGTACTTTTCCAGCAGTTCACCCAGACGGATGACGCCTTCTCTGGCACTGCGGATGTAAGGCAGTACCAGAACGACAAGGTCTTCTTCACCGATGCCTCCCGGAATGTCCTTCTCGCCTCTTTTGGTAGCCTTCTTAGGTCTTACCAGAGGGTCAGCTCCCAATACCAGCGCATTGGATGTGATGGTTTCGGTAGCGGTCATGCCGACATTGGCTTCATTGATACCGGCTGCTGCCCAGATGCCGCGTCTGGCACCGACTGTCGGGCAGGCCGTATAGCTTAACGGATTGTCCGGAAGTTCGATTTCCAGCTGTCCGATAACGCTTTTGTATTTCTTTTTCTGCTCTTTTGGGGAAATGACTACCAGTTTCTTGACATCATAGAATCCGTCATCGTTTCTGGCAATCATTGTTGAGCCGTCATAACTGGCTTTCTTGCCTACCAGTATCGTTGTACAAGGCATAACTAATTCCTTCTTTCTATTTGACCAGATGGAACCGGATCTGTCTTCCGCCCAGGAAGAAGACCTTTCCACCCTTATACAGAATATCAGTCTCCATGGCCATGCGTACTTCCTTGCCGATGGATGGAGCAAAGACCTTTGCATTTAATTCCAGGGAGTAAGCTGTATTGTCATGCAGCGGATAATCACCTGATCCAGGTACACCGCCCTGCATGTCCCATAAGCCGATAGTCGGTCCGGCAGCGTGGCCATGGAAGCCCAGCGGATGGGTATATATCGTTGCGTTAATACCCTCTTCCTTAGCCTGCTTCAGTGCGCCAAGCAGTATTTCATTACCGGTCTTGCCGACTTCAAACTGTTCGATCACGATGTCCTGCAGTCTGTTGGTCACCTTCATGGCCTCTTTCAGATCTTCAGGAGCATCGAGTTCATCATCTTTCAGTATGTAACATAATTCCTGGGTATCGGTACACAGATTGAGATATCTGAAACCAATGTCGCAATGCAACATGTCACCCGGCAGTATTACTTCATCACCGGCCAGATGCTTTTCAAAGTCTCTGGTAATGGAAACTTCATAGTCAAACCATGGTTCCAGACCCAGTTCAACGGTCTTTTCCATCATCCAGTACTTGACATCATCAGCGGTGGTGACACCCGGATGAATGACCTTGTTGGAATAGGCATTCGCTATCATGGTATGAGCGATGCCGACAATGTCATTGTAAGCCGCCATTTCTTCTTCGCTTCTGGTTTCCAGCCAGCCGACTGCGATATTCTCAGCTGAGACGACCTTCTTCTTAAGATCCTCGTCAAAGACACTCATCATGTCATTGTAATGAGTAGCTGACAGACCGTCGGCATAGGCGAAATTTTCCGACATGTTCAGTCCGATCTTTTCCGGATTGAGTTCTTTCAGAAAGGCAGCCAGAGTATCAAACTGTGAGATACTGGTATCTGTCCACTTCTGAGTATACTGAGCAACCGGATATCTGGTGACGCTGTATCTTTCAACTTCACCGTCCCTGTTAAGGTAATAGATCAGAATGGTAAGTCTGCGGGCTGTTATCTGGGAAAACGGCGTAATGGTCCAGTAAACCGGATCTTCGTTGTATTCACTGTTGCAGATGATCCAGCAGTCTATTTCTGCCTTCTTCATCACCTGCGGCAGTATTTTTTCAATTCTCTTTTCCAGCCATTTATCCAGAACAGGTCCCTGCTGACGGTAGCTTAAGATCTTCGGTTTCAGGGAATCGACATCCGGAACACTGGTTACCAGGAATTCCTGATTGGAGACAGCCATAGTTACCTCCTATATGACGAAATCGCCATGTTCCATGACCGTGATCTGACGTCCGTCATGGGTAGTGCCCACGATCTTGATGTCATCAGTACCGATCATGAAGTCATTATGACTGACAGAGAAGTTGACGCCTCTGGCAATCAGATCCTCTCTGGTCATTTCCGTTCCGCCCTTGACACAGTCAGGGAAGGAAGCACCGAAAGCCAGATGGCAGGCGGCATTTTCATCGATTAATCCGTTATAGAATATTCTGCCCATCTGTCTGATCGGAGATTTCTTGGATACCAGAGCCACTTCACCCAACTGTCTGGTTGTTTCATCTCTGAACAGGGCTTCTCTTAAGAAGTCAACGTTATTGGAAGCGCCGCAGTCGACAGCCTTACCGTTTTCAAATCTGATCCAGAAATCAGTTACCAGCTTGCCGCTCATAAACAGCGGGAAGGATGCATAGGCAATGCCGTTGACACTGCGGAAGTCCGGGTCAGTGAATACTTCTTCGGTAGGCATGTTGGCTACATAAGGAGCATTGACATTCTGAGCACCCATCTCACCGGCTGAACACCAGATATGGCCCTCAACCAGATCCATGGTCAGATCAGTTCCCAGCTCAGAAGTGATGTGCAGTGACTTGAAGTTGAAGTCATTGAGCTTATGGCTTCTGACTGACAGATCGTCACAGTGCTTCTTCCAGTTTTCAACCGGATCGGAATCCTCATTAACACGCATCATCTTGCAGATGGCGTTTTCCAGATTCTTATAAGCTGTTTCATCGTCGCATTCAGGCCATACTTTCTTAGCCCATTCAAGTGAAGGATAAACTGTTCCCGTCCACTTCAGACAGCCCTGATGGATGTAGTTACGGACAACATTACGCAGTTCGTTGCCCGCAAAGCCCATGGCTTTCAGCTTTTCATCAGGAACATCCGCATTGATGGAAGGACGGGTAGCACGGACACCCATCTGTACGCCCTTACCGGTACGTAAGATGGAATCAATGGCTTCCTTCTTCCATTCAGGCAGATCTCTTAGGGTCTCTACAGAACAGTTTTTAGCCTTCAGGTGATTGATTTCAGCATCTTCAATAAAGGCTTCAACATTGGCTGCACCGGCCCGGAAAGCTTCCTTGGTGATCTCACGGGCCAGATCGATAGCTGCCGTATCAGTCTGTAATACCATTGTTTCTCCAGGCTGTATGTTTACGCCTGTTCTGACCAGAACTCTGGCCAGTTTTTCCAATTGCCACTTATTCATTTTCTTTTCTCTTTTCCAGTTCTGCCATTACGACCTTCTTGATCTGCTGGAAGGCCTTTTCGGCGTCGTCGTTATAAACTATGTTACGGAACAACGGAGCGATCTCCATGTCCATTTTCGCCTTGCTCAGACGGCGGGCTATGGAAGCTTCGTCATCCTTATAGATTTCATGTATCTGCTTTTCCAGTTCCTCAAAACTGGTAGGCATTACGAAGAAAGCCACTGAATCAGGGATATTCAGTTTGATCGGACCGACACCCTGAGCCTCAACTTCGATCAGGACATTCTTGCCCTTGCTGGTAAGGAACTCAACCTGTGCCTTAGGTGTTCCATAGTAATAACCGTTGAATTCGGTATACTCTAGTAACTCTCTGTTTTTGACAGAGTTGGCGAAATCCTTATGGCTGACAAAGTAATAATCCTTGCCGTCTACTTCTCCCTCTTTCTTAGGACGGGTAGTCTCGGAAATGGAGAAAAACAGATTCATATCCGTATCTGCCAGTAGCTTCTCACGGATCCGGCCTTTACCTACAGAACTTGCACCGCTTAATATTACAACTAATCCTTTTGACATATTTTTATTCCTCCCGTGCACATGCACTTACCATACACTTTAACATCTGATATGAACGATCAAAACTGTCTAGATCCAGTTTTTCGTTTGGAGTATGAACATCGGATCCCTTAGGACCGAAAGTAATGATATCCAGTTTAGGGTTCAGTGCCTTGAAGACACCGCATTCATTGCCGCCATGACCGGCATGTTCAACCAGTTCACCGCCGAAATCCTTTACCGTCTTTCTTAACAGTTCACGCATCGGTGATACCGGTTCATAGTTCCAGCCGGAGAATCTGGCCAGCAGCTGATAACGTAAACCCAGCTTATCAGCCAATAGATGCAGGCGGTCCTTAAGATCATCAGTGGCATGATTCATGGCACTTCTGATCAGGGTATCGAAGAACACTTCCTTCTCATTTGTAGTGACCACACCTAAGTTCAGTGAAGTTACCGTTAATCCCTGTATGGCCATGGAGCGGTGCTGGAAGCCGTTAGGTGCCAGATAAGCATAATCAATCACGCTTACACCGTCCTTGATGAAGCATTCAGCCGGTTCTGTTTCCTTTACTTCAGCACAGACACCGCTATCGGAGAATTCCAGTTCTACCTTAATATTGGCTTCACTTTCGGCTGCCCACTGTTTTATCTGTTCAACCGGAGTACAGCTGACAAATATCACAGCGGCTTTTCTTGGAATGGCATTGTCCTTTTCTCCTCCGGTAAATCCTACCAGATCGAAGTCCATTCCCTTGGCTATGGCTTCCTCAATGATACGGGCTGCGATGACGATCGCATTGCCCTTTTCCAGATGGATCATTCCGCCGGAATGTCCGCCTGTCAATCCACCGATCTCCAGTCTGAAGGTCGGTCTTTCATTTTTAATCCATTCAATATCCTTATGAACATATACCGTGCAGCCTCCTGCTGCCGATATGCCGGTTGAGGTTTCTCCGCCGCCGTCCAGGTTGATCATGCGGTCAGCGTGGACATCTTCCGGTTTAAGCTCCATTGAACCCAATAGTCCGACTTCTTCCATGGTAGTGAAGAAGCACTGCAGAGGCGGGTGTACCAGTTCGTCATCATCCAGTATCGATAACATGTAGGCTACACCGTGACCGTCGTCACCGCCTAAAGTTGTTCCCCTGGCATGCAGGAACCCTTCCTCATCGACATACAGATCCAGCGGATCAGTTTCAAAATTATGAGTACTGCCGTCTACTTTGGCCGGAACCATGTCGATATGGGCCTGAAGGATCAGCGGTTTGGCGTTCTCACATCCCGGTGATGCCGGTTTTTCAACTATGACATTCCATACGTGGTCCTGCTTCCATTTTAAACCTCTTTTTTCCGCAAAGCTAACCACAAAGTCACTTATCTTCTTTTCGTGGAAGGACGGATGGGGTATTTTCGCTATTTCATTAAACCAGAAATTCTGAGGTCTGCTTAAATCAAATTCTTTCATATAACGGTCCTTCCTATTTCAGGTGCTTGTCCATCCAGCCGGTGATCTCCTGAAGTCTTCTGACTCTGTGAGCCGGCTTGCCGCCACGGGACAGTTCATGGTTTTCACCCTTGAACAGTACCATTCTGGTTTCCACACCGTTGCAGGTGAGTGCGGTATACAGCTGTAAGGCTTCAGGTACCGGGCAGCGGTAGTCTTCCGTAGAGTGGATAAACAATGTCGGAGTTACGGCATTATTGACGAACTTCAGAGGAGACATGCTCCAGAGTTCAGCCGCACAGTTTCTGACATCCCCGAAATCCTGTTCGATCGGGAAGTCAATGCCGTAGTCACTGACACCAACCTCAGTGATCCAGTTGGAAATGGATCTCTGCGTAGCAGCGCATTTGAATCTGTCGGTCTGGCCGATGATCCAGTTGGTCATGTAGCCGCCATAGCTGCCGCCGGTAACACCCAGTCTGTCCTTATCAATTGCCGGGTATGTTTCCAATACCAGGTCAACAAAGGCCATGATGTCCTGATAGTCGATTCCGCCGAACTGATGGCGTAAGTCCGCAAACAGGTTGCCCTTGCCGTCTGATCCTCTCGGGTTGCAGAACATTACAAAGTATCCCTTTGATGCCCAATGCTGCATTTCATGATAATAGATCTCACCATAAGCAGTCTTAGGTCCGCCATGGATATCCAGAATTGCCGGATATTTCTTATTCTCATCGAAATCAATTGGCTTTAATACCCAGCCGTCAATGTCGATGGCTTTCTTAACAGTAAGCTTTTCCGGCTTGGCTACATAATAGCCTTCAAACTGTTTCTTATTGAATTCAGTCAGTACTTTGACCTTGTTATTCTTGACTTCACAGATCTCCTGTAAGGCCTGCCCGATCATGCCAATGATAAAGAACTTATCACCTGCCGGTACGAAGTCGTCAACGCATCCGTCGATGTCAATTACTCTCTTGAATTCATCGTTTTCGATCTTCAGTAATACTGACTTATCTTTATCACAGGTGATAAAGTAGTTAGTGCCGTCAATGTTGGCATAGTTCTTATTTCTGCCGTAACGGCTGTCGGAACCGACAGAGTTATACATGGAGAATTCCGTATCGATCCTTAATTCCATCTTTCCGTTTTTAAGCTCATAGAACTTCCCGGCTTCCATCTGACCCCAGTCCTTACCGAAGGTACCCTTGACATACAGCTTGCCCTGTTCTTCAAAGACTCTGTGGATCTGCATCTTTTCATCATACAGGACCTGTATCTCTTTGTTATTCTTGTCAAACTGATAGATCTTATCCCACTTGGTCTTGACGGTCTTGAAGTCGTTGGCGCAGAAGACAAGCCTGCCGTTAATGACTTCAAAACTGGAAACGTCAAAGGTATCAGGTGTGATTTTTGTAAACTCACATGTCTTCCTGTCTACCAGAAACAGTGATGTACGGTTGCCGTTAACAACACCTGCCCCGTTGAAGACAAAAGGATATTCATCAAAGACGATGTAATCCTCATTATCCTTGACCTTCTGATCCTGAGCCTTCTTGTCTTCCTCGCTCAAGGAGAAATAATCCGGACAGCTCATGTTAGTGGTTGCGGAAACAATGAAACTCTTCTTATCAAATTCAATGATCCTTTCTACCGGAAGGCCTATTTCAAAAGCCTTTTCAATTTTCTTTCCCGTTATCTTCTTGAATACTGAGGTTCCCTTTTTATCAGGGTCAGGTTCAACCAGAAAATCACCGTCAGACAGTACGGTGCAGTTGACCTTTTTCTGCCAGCCGGTAACATCTCTGGTCTTTTTACTGCGGACATTAATGGCCTTTAACTGCTGTAAATAACCATTATTTTCCTTATCGACTTTGCTTACCGTAAAAAAGACTTCTCTGCCGTCAGCTGACCGCTTAAGGGCAGACAGGAAGTTAAACTCTTCAAATTTTGCCAGTTCAATTGGTTTCATCAGATCGTATTCCCCCTTCTCATTATCATGTCTCATAACTGATCCTCATCAGTCATCAGATATGATAATAAGAAACAACAGGAGAGAACCTGTTGGCCCTCTCCTGTGTTTTTCTAATCCCTTTTCGATTTATTCAGGACATCTTACATACCAGAAGATGTGGTTAGCCTGTGGGTTGTTGATAACACCTGTTGTACCAGGCTTCTGCAGTGATACTGAACCGTATCCGAATAACGGACAGTTCCAGCACTGCTCTTCAATGGCATACTGTTCTGCTTCATGTAACTTATCGAAACGTGCCTTGCCTTCTAATTCCATAGATTCAAACAGCATTTTGTCATATGTCTCGTCACCGAAGAATGTTCTGCCCTCTGGGTCATTGTAGATGGCCATTAATTCCATGTAGTTCCAAGGGTCCATGTAGTCGGCTGAGAATGCGTTTCTGGCCATGTCATAACGTCCATAGCTTCTGTCATCGAAGAATGTACGTAATTCAGCAGTCTTCAGAGTTACATCGATGTAGATATCCTTCAGCTGTTCCTTGATAACGTCAGCTACTGTATCATGCATAGCGTTCTGGTTGTAGTAGTAAGTCAGAGCCAGTCTGTTGTCAGGACCGAATCCTGCTTCTTCCATCAGTCTCTTAGCTTCTTCCTTGTCGGTGTAAACCAGCTTGTGCTCGTTATCCTGATTTGTACGGAAGTCAGTTCCATCCCAGTCAGGTAATCCTACTGGTACGAAACCGTATAATTCATAGTATACGTTGCCGGCATCCAGAGCTGTTACGAATGCGCTTCTGTCGATACCTAACTGAATAGCACGACGTACGTTACGGTTCTTTAATGCTTCCGGACCAGAGTAGCACTGGAAGTTCATGTAGTAGTTAATGTTACCCCAAATCTGAACAGAATCCTTTAAGGCGGCGTTGTTAACAACGTCTGAGCTTGCTCCTGTATCGTAGTCAATTTCGCCTGTCTGGAAGGCCATCTGGCTTGCTTCCATTGAAGGCATGATCTTGGCGATCAGAGTTTCAACAACAACATCATCGGCATGTGCGAAGTTAGGGTTCTTCTTCATGATGTACTCACTTGCTGAGTCAATCTTTGTCAGATAGAATGCGCCTGTTGTTGGGAAGTCTGGAGTATTTGACCACTCGGAATCCTTTTCCGGAGCGATGTCAGGACGTACAGCTGCGAATACCTGTGTAGGAAGCAGTGATACGAAGAACGGGCACTTGGCATTTAAGGTGATTTCCAGAGTGAAATCATCAACAGCCTTGACACCTACGTCATCCATGTCAGCTACAGCATCACCAACGTGCGCTTCAGCGTTCAGGATGTAGTTAGTGATCATTGTCAGATAGCCGACTTCATCGAAGCCGTATCCGATACAACGCTTGATACCGTAGACATACTGATCAGCAGTTAAAGCTTTTCCGTCACTCCACTTGGCATTTGGATCAAGTTTGAAGGTATAAACTGTACCTGTGTCGTCTACAGACCATTCAATGCAGTCACCATTAGCCACAGCACCTGTTTCGGTTAAGTAGAATAATGGAAACCAGATTTCGTTGTGAATTTCAGCAGTTACGGAGTCACCGCACTTAGCAGGGTCCATATAAGTCGGCTCGCCACCAACAGCATAAGTGAAGGTTGTCTTATAGCCGGTTCCTGACGGTTCGTCACCGCCGCCACCGCCACCGTTATTACATGCGGTCATTGAGATTACCATCAAAACAGACAGTAATAAGGTAATGATTTTCTTGAAA
This sequence comes from Erysipelotrichaceae bacterium, assembly GCA_017405785.1. Lineage (GTDB taxonomy): Bacteria > Bacillota_I > Bacilli_A > Erysipelotrichales > Erysipelotrichaceae > RUG521. The sequence goes on along the minus strand of JAFQZR010000005.1, from coordinate 75,938 downwards.
GACATTTTTTTCTCCCCTTTCTTTCTTATCTCTCGTATAAGTGGCAGGCCACTATACGTGTGCCGACCTGAATTGGTTCAGGTCTCTCGTTTTGACAGCGTTCTGTAGCTTTAGTACAGCGTGTACAGAACGGGCAACCCTTTGGAGGGTTTATCGGACTTGGAACTTCGCCTCCAAGTACAATCCTCTGCTTGCTCTTGGCTGTATCCGGATCCGGAATAGGGATCGCTGACAGCAGAGCGGTTGTGTACGGGTGAAGCGGACGGTGATATACATCGTTTGCCGGTCCGCATTCAACCATGTGCCCCAGGTACATTACTCCGATACGGTCAGATATGTGCTTGACCATTGACAAGTCGTGAGCAATGAACAGGTATGACAGACCCATTTCCTTCTGAATATCCTTCAGCAGGTTTACGACCTGAGCCTGAATGGAAACGTCCAGAGCCGAAATAGGTTCATCACATACAATGAATTTCGGATTTACAGCCAGCGCTCTGGCAATGCCGACACGCTGTCTCTGTCCTCCGGAGAACTCAGCCGGGTATCTGCGGATGTGGTCAGGTTTCAGACCGACTATTTTCAGCAGTTCCACAACTCTCCGTTCTCTTTCTTCATCAGTGTTGTAGATGTTATGGATGATCATCGGTTCCTTGATGATTTCACCGACGGTCATACGTGGATTCAGGGATGCATATGGATCCTGGAAGATCATTTGCATGTCCTTACGGAAAGATATGAGGTCCTTTCCCTTGACCTTGGCAATGTCCTTGCCCTGAAATTCAATTGAACCGCTTTCCGGTTCGTAGATCTTGACGATCGTACGTCCCAGTGTGGTCTTGCCGCAGCCGGATTCACCGACCAGGCCGAATGTTTCATTTTCGTAAACATCGAATGAGACATCATCAACGGCTTTTACTATCTGCTTCTTAGTGAACAGTCCCTTTGTGACATCGAAGTATGTCTTCAGGTTTTTTACGCTAAGGATAACTTTGTTTTCGCTCATTTCCTCACCGCCCTGCTATCTAACAGCCAGCAAGCACATTGATGGCCTTCATTAATCGTGGTAACTTCCGGAACGTGGTCCTTGCAGACGCGCATTGCTTTGGTGCATCTGTCAACGAACGGACATCCCTTTGGAGGATTCAGCAGGTCAGGAGGTGAACCGGCAATCGGAGTGAGAGTTTTTTCCTCGTCATCTTCCGGATTGGAGATGCACCGTAACAGACCTTCGGTATAAGGATGCTTCGGATTGTAGAAGATATCCTTATCTGATCCTATCTCAACAATCTTGCCGCCGTACATGATCGCGATGCGGTCACACAGCTTGGCAACGACACCCAGGTCATGGGTGATCATGATGATGGCTGAATTACTTTCGTTCTTCAGATCATCTATAAGTTCCAGCACCTGAGCCTGAATGGTAACGTCAAGTGCGGTTGTTGGTTCATCGGCGATGACCAGCTTTGGGTTGTTGGCCAGCGCGATGGCTATGACTATTCTCTGACGCATGCCTCCGGAGAATTCAAACGGATACTGTGTGATTCTCTTTTCCGGTGAAGGTATGCCGACCTTTCTCATCAGTTCCAGAGCTCTTTCTCTGGCCTGTTCTCTGGTCATGTCTGTATGGTTGAGCATTGGTTCAACCAGCTGCGTTTCGATCTTGAGGACCGGGTTGAGGAATGTCATCGGGTCCTGGAAGATCATGGCCATGGTATTGCCGCGGCACTCACGCATGAAATTGTCATAATCTTTCTTGTTGGTAAACTGGCTTGGGGAAATATCCTTGCCGTCAAAGGTTATCTGACCGTTCTTGACGACGCCGTTTTCAGCCAGCAAACCGATAATTGAATACATCATCTGGCTCTTTCCGGATCCGGATTCACCGACGATGCCCAGAGCTTCGCCCTGCTCTACCTTGAATGATACATTACGGACAGCCTGAACTTCTCCGGCGTCAGTCTTGAATACAGTCTCAAGGTTGTTAACTTCTAACAGTGCCATGAGCTCACCTCCTATCTCGTTCTGGCCTGGAAGGCTTCACCAATACCGTCACCGACAAAGTTGAGTGCCAGGATGGTAAGGCTTATTGCCGCTACCGGCCAGATGATCTGGATAGGCTGGGTAAACAACAAGGCACGGCAGTCGTTAGCCAGCTTGCCCCAGCTTGGTATGGACGGGTTAAGTCCGATACCGATGAAGCTTAATGAAGCTTCAGTAAATATGGCTCCCGGCACCATCATGGTCAGTGAGACGATGATTGGTCCCAGGGCATTGATAATAAGGTGTCTTAACAGGATACGGGAATTGCTGGCACCAAGAACCTTGGCTGCCAGGGAGAATTCCATTTCCTTAAGCGACATGATCTGCGTTCGCACCTGTCTTGCCATGCCGATCCAACTTGTCAGACAAATGGCGAGCATCATGCTCCCTATACTGTCACCGAATACCAGCAGGATAAGTACGACATAAATCAGAGAAGGAACAGCGTAGATGATGTCGATGATTCTCATCATTACCATGTCGACCTTACCGCCGATGTATCCGGCGATACCGCCGTACAATACACCGATTACCAGGTTGATCGCTGCTGTTGCGAAGGCAATTGACAGAGAAACACGGGCACCGTACATGATTCTGACGAAGATGTCTCTTCCCAGCTTGTCCGTTCCGAACCAGTGGACCAGGGACGGCAGAGCATTACGGTTTGTCATGTCCTGAGTGTCGAACTGATATGGTGCTACCATCGGAACGACGATTGCCAGAATAATTACGATTACTAAGTAGATCAGACCGATTAATGCAAGTTTGTTCTTTCTGAAACGGTCCCAGGCATCCTTGGCGAATGTCTTGATCGTAACAGCGATGAACTCAGAGTTCTTTTCGTCTTCAGGTAAGATGTCAAATAACTCTTCAGGCAATGTTTCAGGTAAATCGTTTGTCAGATTAAGATTCGTTTCACTCATAACACTGCCCTACTTTCCTAACTTGATGCGCGGGTCAACAATAGCGGCAACGACATCTGATACCAGATTCATTACAATGACCAGCGTGCCGAACAGAATTGTCAGTCCCATTACCAGCGTGTAGTCACGGTTGGTAATACTGTTGGTGAATTCTGCTCCGATGCCCGGTACTGAGAACAGGGTCTCAATTACCAGTGAACCGGTAATCATTCCGGCAAACAGCGGACCGGCGTAAGTAACAACCGGGAGGAGCGCGTTTTTCAGGCCGTGAACGACAATGGTTCTGGCTTCCTTATTGCCCTTACTGCGGGATAAGGTGATATAGTCTTCGTGCATTACATCACGTATCGAACTTCTGGTTAAGCGGGTTACTGAGGCGATTGGTCCGAGAGACAAAGCCGCAACAGGGAGGATGTAGTATTGTGGACCATTTAAGCCTACAATAGGCAACCACCCCAGCTTCACCGCAAATACAATCATGATCATCATCGCGAACAGGAAGTTCGGAAGAGTTACACCCAGAGTAGATACTACTGTAATGACACTGTTTACCCATCGCCGTTTAGCGAGGGCCGCCACAATGCCGAGCGTTAACCCTACCACCATTGAGAATACGAAGGCAATTGCTCCCAGTTTCGCGGTTACCGGGAAACGGAGCTTGATGATGTCAGAAACCAGTTTGCCTTTCTTTGAAATAGACTCACCGAAGTCTCCATGAATAGCGTTCTTAATGAAGATAAGGAACTGCTCTCCAACCGGTTTGTCCAGATGGAATTTTTCCTTAAGAGCCTCATAAGTTTCCGGTGCCATGACCTTGTTATCCTGTTCGAACGGATCGCCCGGCATGGCTCTTACCCCAAAGAAGGTAATGGTCGATAATATGAGAAGTGTAATAACTCCGATGAAAAGCCTTTTCATAATATACTTCAGCATATCAGTTCCCCTTTCCCGTAAAAAATGCAAATACTGTTTTTTTACTAATATATTGAAGATTTTACCTTATAAAGGAACAGAAAACAAGGCTTTTTTCACGAAATTTTCACAAAAATGACATTTTTTTACATCTTTTTATGAAAATATTTTCATAAAGCGCTTACAATTGCTAATTTTATATATTTTAAAAATAAAAAAAGATAATTAACTATTGTATAATATAGGTGAAAAGAAACGAGGATAATAATATGAGTATTGGTGTTTACTATGTTGAATCTACTAACGCTGACAGCGTGAATATCAACATTTATAACCGCGAGGTTGTAAAAAGACTGTCACGGCTCAGCGGCGAAGCAATGGAGTTTACTGATCTGGAACACGTAAATGACTATGATCTGCTGCTGTCATTTATCGCCGGCGGCGGTGTTGAAGGACGTTTCAAAGCTGTTCTTGATCAGCTGCCTCAGCCTGTCTTCATGTTAACGACCGGTCTGAACAACTCTCTGGCTGCCAGCATGGAGATCCTTTCCTATCTGAAGCAGAACGATATCCCGGGCGAGATCATTCACGGTTCAGAAGAAAAGATGGCTAAGAGAATAGCCATACTTGCCAAGGTCTTCAAGACCAAAAAGAGAATCAGCTCCATGAGAATTGCCAGAGTTGGCGAACCAAGTGATTGGCTGATCTCTTCAGATGTTGACGCTGAAAGATGCAAGGAATTGACAGGCATTGAGATCATCGATGTCACCATGAAAGAATTCTTTGACGAGATCGCCAAGAAGGAATATGTTCCTAATATGTATACCGAAATGATCAAAGCCAGAAACTGGCATCCTGAGGATACCGAACTGTGCTGCCAGATCTACGGTGCCTTGAGAAGAATCGTTGATAAGTATAATCTGGACGGTGTAACCGTAAGGTGCTTTGACTTGTTAGGGCCAATCAGAGGTACCGGCTGTCTTGCCTTAGCCATATTAAACGCTGAAGGAATCTATGCCGGATGTGAAGGCGATACACCTTCTCTGATCTCCATGTGTGTTATCGGTGAACTGTCAGGCCAGCCTGTCTTTATGGCTAACCCTTCAAGAATCCTGTCAGATGATAACGACATCATCTTTGCACATTGCACCCTGCCTATCAACATGCCTACCAGTTTCGAACTGATGACTCACTTCGAGTCAGGACTGGGTGTTGCCTTCAGAGGTCACATCCAGGAAGGACCTGTAACTCTGTTTAAGAGCAGCGGTCTGATGGAACAGTACTTCGTTACAGCTGGTGAACTGAAGGAAAACCTGAAGGAAACCAATCTGTGCCGCACCCAGGTCAAGATCCATCTTGATGAAGAGACACTTGACTACTTCCTGACCGAATCCATCGGCAACCACCACATGATCGTCAACGGCGACTGGGTCGATCTGGTAGACGAATTCTACAAGTGGTTCTAATCCCATAACTGATTAAAAACACAAAACCCGTCAATACTGGCGGGTTTTCATTATAATCTGGTTTTCTGATAGGCCTTGCGGGGATCACCGTCTTCCAGATAGATGACTCCGCAATAGGTGAAACCGTTTTTCTCTAAAAGATGCTGCATGATCATGTTGTCATGGTGAGTATCGACTCTGACATTGTTTACTTTGGTAAAGCCATATTCAACAGCAGTCTTTAATATCCCTTTTACTTTACCGGCAGTGGCGATGCGGTGAATGGTTCCGTAAGGTTCGTCATTAAGCCATTTTCCTTCAATGTAAGCGTAAGTAGGATCTTCACCCAGGATGAACGCAAAAACACCGCAGATCACACCATCTGATACCACAACATAGCTGTTGCCTATATTGATATCATTAATGATCTGTTCCCTGTACGGTTTGTCATCTCCCCACTGATTCGGATTCCCGCTGGTGCGCATTATCTGCCTGCCATTGGCATAAATGTCCATTACTTCATCCAGATCAGCCATTACGGTATTTCTTACTTCCATATACAGAAAATATACAGTATTTTACAGTCATTTTGTACTGAAACGATTTTACACAATGGTAGAATAATTAACAGAGGATAGAAACATGGCAGGATTGGGAACCATTATCAATGTAGCATGCATTCTGGCAGGCGGTGTAGCCGGTCTGCTTTTCGGCAAGTTCATAAAGGAATCGGTTCAGGATACCATGATCAAGGCAACCGGACTGGCCTGCATGTTCATCGCCATAGCAGGAGCGCTGTCCAAGATGCTTCTGATTGAAGACGGTTTACTTTCTACTCAGAAAGGCATGATGACCACTGTTACCATTGCCTTAGGTGCCTTCATCGGTGAGATCCTTAATATTGAAAAACTCTTTGAAGATTTCGGTGAATGGCTTAAGGTCAAGACACACAATACATCTGACAATTCCTTCGTCAATGCCTTCATGACTACTTCACTGACCGTCAGCATCGGAGCCATGGCCATTGTCGGTTCCCTGCAGGACGGTATCCTGGGTGATTATTCAACCCTGGCAACCAAGGGCATTCTGGACTTTGTCATCGTAATGGTATTAACTGCTTCCTTAGGTAAAGGCAGCATCTTCTCGGCCATACCGGTCGGTATCTTCCAGGGAACAATGACTCTGTTTGCCCAGGTATTAAAACCTATTATGAGTACAGCTGCCATAGATAACATTTCTCTTGTAGGTAATATTCTGATCTTCGGGGTAGGAGTTAACCTCCTCTTTGGTAAAACAGTCAAGGTAGCCAATCTGCTGCCTGCTGTAATACTGGCAGTAATTGCCGCATATCTGTAACATGCAAAAAGGGACACAGCCCTTTTTTTAATACTATACTATAAAACTGTGCTGTTTAATATTTTATTAAGCCATAGGTTAATGGTCTGAATATCGCTATTTTCATATAAATCATTAAAGAATAATTCGTTGTTAACCAACCGGCATAACAAGGAATCATAGAATCTTATATTAGTTTCATTTATATCTGCTGCTACAACAACATATGAGCTGATATCCGAGAATTCTGCGTCCTCTATTTTTGAAATATGTCCTAACTGCATATACGGTTTATGATTCCTATTCAGAACTATTAGCGCCATCACACCATTGATATATAAAGGATTATCGAACTCTTTTCTGACCTCATTCTCATCAGCTCCGCTCATATCACATATATCTTTTTGTAGTTTTTCTGTTCCTTCATAATCCGTTTTATTGCTGAAAATGTGGCTGTCATCAATGATGTCCCGGCAGTAATTCATGGTGTTACGGATAGTGTTGATTATGTTTTCCACTGTAAGTCCGTTATCTCTATAGGAAATATGCTTTCTGTTATGTGTCAGTTTTTGGTCACAGAAAACAAGATCATATTCATTGATATAATCAACATCAGCTACATCAATAACATCATAGTTAAAAACTCTTATATTATCAGGGTTAATATCCTGCCGTTTCCGGAGGATTCCCTTACGGATTATCTCTGGTTCAAATAATGAATTACGTGATGTTATTCCAACAAGCGGTTCATGAGCACTGATTTCAAATGTCAGAACATATGATGCCAAAAGCGATACCAAAGCAGAAGACCGCGACAAAGGTATCGGCAAAGAATAATATCGTCTTATAATGTCTCTTGTATCTTTAAGTATTTTAAACATCAGAGGACGTTTATATATCATAGGATTTCTTCCGTTAATATTACGTCCAAACCCCGTCAGAATACTAATGTGTTTTTCAACAGCAATATGCCCGATCTCTTCTTTCAGAAATTTAAGATAAAATTCATCGTTAACAGTGAAACCAAACGACTTCATAAGATATTGGTTTATCAGATTGAACAATTCCTCCATCTCGTTCTGATAGAGTTCTGAAATGATCTTCTTAATTCTACTGTCTCCATAACCCATGGCAGCGATCATTGGTAATAATGACTCCTTTTCCAATTTGTTGTAAGAACCCATGCCCATACTTCTATGTAATTCTTCACAGAGTCCATCAACCATGGATACTAGCCATTTTTCTTTTTTCAGTTTTTCTAACAACACAGAATCAATGCCATCTATTCTGTCGATACTTCTTCCACTTTTGATTCGGGCATTCTGAACAATTAGCATAGTATTCAGTTTTCGCCTTTCCAAACGCGACATAACAACATCGTATCTAATCAGACTATTTTTGACAATTTCATATAACTGCGAATAGTTATTTAAACTGTTAATTATGTCTTCATTATCCTCATCTGTGGTTATACGGACATCGTACAGTGTTACAATCACCCGAAAACACTTCCTAATATTCATTTCGCTGCCAACAACTTCCAGCCCATAATGAGGAACGCTCTTCAAAAATATTCCATAACTATCAAAAAACCGTCTGGTATTTTTCAGATGAGTACGAAGACTGCTGCGTGAATATCCTAGTCTTTCCGCTAAATCATCAAGGTTAATATATCCATCATCATTCCAGAGAATAGCTTTGCATATTTCGTTCTGTATCACCCTGTCTTTGGAGTCGATATCTACCTGGTTAGTATACCAGAAGGATCTGAGGTTTCTAGACTGTTTTTTATAAAGATCATCATCTGTCACATTAAAAGAGAGTACATCCTTCTGACGGGTTATTTGTACTCCAAACTCTTTGCCCATCCGTATGAGCACATCAAAATCATTGGTAAATTCATAATTACTGAGGTTGAATTTTCTCACAAAGCTATTGACGGTTACCGCCTCATTAAGACAGATGTAACCTAATTCCATGTATTGTCTTATAGAATATCTGTTCATATAATAATTATACCATTATCAATGTGTTGTTTAACATAAATCATCCAGCACTCATACCCTGGCTATATTATAAAAAAAGCGTTCATTTACATACTGATACACACGAACGCTTTTTCAATCATTTCTTTAAAGATTCAAGATAATCATCAAAATTAACCAATGTTATATTATTATCTTCAATCCACTTCCTGACCTTTGGAGAGCATAATGCTTCAACTTCTCTGCCTCTGATGACCGAGAAAGTCGACATGTTCATCAATTCTCCGTCACAGTACCCGCAATGAGTTGCCAGCAATCCGAATTCCTTGCTGAAATCAAAATTCAGTTCTCCGTCAACATAATGTTTCACAACATCTGTATTCCCCTGGCATTCTAAATCATAAGCAGGTTTTCGGTCATTCTGATCGATTTTCATACCCTTATAGTACCATCTATTTCCGACTTGAAGTTCAGGAGTGAAACAATCAGTTACCACGCCATATTCGTTTTTAATGTCTTCCTGGGCTTGAAGAAGTGTTGGTGTTGATAATGAGTGCCCGGTAATATATGCAGGTTTTCTTCCTATCAGCTTGATGAATCTCTCGACCTGCAGCTTCATCTCATGATAAATCTCTTTATAAGGAATATCATACAAGTTTCTATTCTTTCTTTCAGTTGACGAAATGAAAATACCGTTTTCATCAACCAGAGAAGGTATGTCTGTCGGGTCCGATGCAGGTATACCTGATACTAGGTTAAGATCTTGACCTATAGACACATGAGAATACTTTTTTAATTCTGCGACTGCTCTTGAAGCATATTTCCAATTATTCGTCATCAAACCTACATCAGTCAGGATCCCATCTCTGATAGCTTTCAGGCATCCATCAGTGATTGAATCTGTCATAGCATAGTCAGCTGCTCTGACAATAAGTTTCATAATAATCCCTCCTATATTTCCAGATCTCTGAATGAGATCAGTTCAGCATCGTTGTTTTTAATCCATTCCTTAATCAGCGGAGAAGTCAGATATTCATGGTCGTAAGCTCGATCTATGTTACAACGTGACATTTTCATTAATTCAGCATCAACAAATCCACAGTGTGAAGGAAGCATAACGTACTCTTCATTTTTGTTTTCTTCCAGAAGTCGGAGCTTAACACTGACTTCATCTCTGGTCCGATTCTCAAATGAGAATGGATCACCATGAATGTTTTCAAAATCAAACAGTGGTTTGATATGATACTTAACATACATATCGGGAGCAAATTTTATGCTATATTTTCTGGCCACATCTCTAATGGCGCTCATGTATGTCTCTGAACCGCTCTTGGAATGTGATTGCAGATAATTTGGCTTGTATCCAAGCAGTTCAATGAATCTCTCAACCTGAGCACATCCTTCTAAAAAAACTTCATCGTATGGTTTAAATATGTCTTCTTTTCCCCATCTTGGATCTTTCATTCTTTCGGTTGTTTGAATAAACATTCCAGTCTCCTGGTTGCACAAAGTTGGAAGTAATCTATAATCGGAAACACTTGGTCCTGATACAACGTTTATATCTATTCCAAAGCAGATATGCGGATACTTCTTCATTATTGACACTGATTCATTAACAATCGGCATATTAACAAACAAACCGGTGGAAGTAATTATTCCTCTTTCAAAAGCATCAGCCATACCGGCATTAACACTTCTCGTAAATCCAAAATCATCTGATTGAACTAATATTTTCATACACCCTCCCATATAAGAATACGGAGAGGAGTCCGTGTACTCCTCTCCGAGTTGGTTATTTTTATAAGATACCAAATAATGAAAGTACTATGCAAACACCCATGATGCCAAAAGTGATCTTAATTGGTGAAGCACCTTTCTGTAACAGTTTTACAACCAACCACCATACCACAAGTGTCATTAAACCAGGTAAGATGGTATCCAACATGTTCTGAATATTAATTGCAGCACCGTTGATAGTTGGAGCAAAAGCAATGTTGACCTTCATGTTAGTAGCAATCAAGACACCAACCATGATTGCACCCAGAATACCAGCAGCTTTCATGAGCAGTGGGACTATACCACTGTCAAAAGCCTGTGTGATAAATTCAGAACCTCTTTCATAACCGAGTTTCATGAACAGCCATCTAAACCACATTGTTCCGATACCATACAGTACAACAAACAGCAAAGGTCCAAAGATATTTCCGCCTTCTGATAAGGCGATACAGATACCGGCAATGATAACGCGGTAGCAGTTGAAGAAGAAGGAGTCACCAATACCAGCTAACGGGCCCATTAATGATGCCTTAATACCTGTAATGATACCTGAATCAAAGTTTTCAGGTCCTTTTTCTCCTCTTTCCTTTTCCAGAGCACATACGATACCAGCGATCAGACCATTTGTTGCCTGGTGAGTATTAAAGTATTCAGTACCCTGTCTGTACAATTCCTTTTTAGCTTCTTCTTTATCTTCATAGTAACGTTCAATAAACGGTGCCGTTGTTAAGACATATGCTCTTGCTTCACCAGCCATGCTGCTTGTTGTACGCAGTACAGCACAAGTACCTAAATAAGCTTTCTTTAAAAGAGTTAATTCTTCCTGTGAAATTGTCTTCTTAGCCATAGAAATCCTTGTCTCCTTCCTCATCAGCAGCCGCTTCTACAACTTTTTTAGCCGCAAGATTCTCAAACCTGAAGTCAGATTCAAAACTCAGATAAGCAATAATTACGCCGATAATAGCAATGACAACTGTTGACAAGCCAACAAACTTTGCTAATACGAAACCCAGCAGAACATAAACGATTGTGTTCTTCTGCCAGATTGCCTGTGTTGTCAGACCTAAACCTACGACAACCAACATACCGCCAGCAGCACTCAAACCATTCAGTATCCATGCAGGGATATTACCGAACACTGCAGAAATTGCTTCTGTTCCAAATAAGATACAAAGGAATACGACTGCAGTATCTACCAGGTGCTGAACAAACAGCATGTGGAGAGTCATAATCAGATTGTATTTCTTGACATCTCCCCGCTCCAGGGCTTTCATATAGAAGCCTTCAAGTAAGTTGGAAATGGCAATTGTAACCTGCATTAATGATAAACAAAGTAATCCTATTGGGCTGGCAATTGCAATACCCTGTTCAATACTCAGGCCAGATAAGATTGTCAGGCCTACAGCGATTGCTGTAGCTGAACGATAATCAGCAGCAAGAGCTCCACCGATACCGGAAATACCCATATATGCAGCTTCCAATAAAGCGCCCATTGTTATTCCAGTTTTAAGATCCCCGCAAAGCAATCCCGTTACTGTTCCCAGAACAATCGGTCTTGTACATGTCTGGTTACTGGTAATACTGTCAAGCATCCATGTTCCCCAGTAGGCCAGAGCTACTAATAATGCTTCTTTCATTATTCTATTCTCCTCTCATCAGTTTATTGTGCAGAATTAAGCATTGACCTGAAATCCCTCTTTTCAACAGAAGGAACCATCTGCGAGTAGATTTCTTTAGATGCTTCGGCCAATTCCGTAAATGCCTTTAAATCTTCTTCGTCTACTACACATGTTTCAAAGATTTTGATTTTCCTGTCATTGACGTCCATTTTGGTATGATAATTAGCGACATTGACCTCAGGAACCTCAAGACTCTGAACAAGTTTCAATGCTGAAACCGGTGAATCAGTGATCAGTAGTATTCTCATGGAATCAGCACGCGGATCGGACAGCAGTTTTATGACATCATCTGTGCTCTTGATCCTGGCCTTTATTCCAGGAGGAGCTGCCATAAGTAATACTTTTGTACGAATCGGGTCATTTACAGCAATATCACTCGCGCATACTATTGCATTGATTGGTAATGCCCTTCCCCACGCAGCAGCAATTTGTCCATGAATCAATCTTTCATCAATTCTTAACTGCAAAATCATATTCTTCCTCCATTTACAGTTCATTCGGCCGATGTGAACTGTAACTTTATAACTTTATTCTATTTTTCTAAATAGGCGTTTTCCATTTATTATTTTTAATCTTTTTCGATAAAAAATATGCACGAATATCAGATTTGAGAAACTCTTTCCGGGTCAAGTTCAAATCCAAAAAAATCCAATGCTTTTGGTACAGCTTGATTCCAGAAGAAGAAGTCATGCTTACCAGGCCAGTATTCAGTTTTCATTTTAATATTAGGACAGTTATCTCTTATAAACTGTTCGAATTCTCTTCTGATTTCCACACGTGGATCTTCATTTCCACACATGCAGTAATATTCAGGCATATCAACACCACTGTCGTTTCTCTCTTTTGCCAATACATCCAAGCTTTTTGCACCACTACCTGTTCCACCAATAGGACCACCCGTCAGTACATAACCTGATCCTGATAAGACTACTGCCTTGCAGTATCTATCCGGGTGTAACAAAGATGTATACCATGTTCCGTAACCGCCCATGGATTCGCCCATGATAAATCTGTCTTCTCTTTTGTTAGAAATAGGAAACAGTCTTTCCATTTTAGCCGGTAATTCTTCAGAGATGTACGTCTGCATCTTCATCCCATAATCAGTATCAACCCAGCTGGTATTATATCCGCTTGGCATTATTACAAAAGTATCCAGATCTCTGGCAAACATATAGATGTTGGACATAGCCAACCAGGTTGAATTATCTTCTGCGCCGCCATGTAAAATGTAGATTGACTTGTATTTTTTATCAATTGAATCTAGATGATAATCTTTTCTGCTTTCAGGAATGATAACTGTAACCTTAACATCCATTTTTAAAACTGTTGATCTTATTGTTAAATGTGCGTAAGCCATACTATACCTCCTAAATCTGTTTTACTTTTTCCGGATCCAGTTTAAACCCAAAAAACTCCAGCGCTTTTGGGATCATCTGATTCCAATAGAAGAAATCATGTTTTCCCGGATAATAAAAACTCTGTATTTTGAAATTAGGACAGTTTGCCCTCATCCAGTTTTCCCAATCAACTGCTTTTTCATATAACATATCATCTGTTCCACACATCAGAAGATATTCGGGAATCGGTTGACCAGAATTATTAACTTTCAGCGCTAACTCATCAACACTGTGGGCACCTGTTTCAAGAACATGTTTAAAATTCCTTATTCCTGTTGTTGAAAAAGGAACAGCTTTTGCGTATTTGTCCGGATTCATTAATGAAGTGTACCATGTTCCATATCCACCCATGGATTCTCCCATGATAAATCTGTCTTCTCTCTTGTTTGAAATAGGGAAAAGCCTTTCCATCTTATAAGGCAGTTCCTGTGAAAGGAATGTCTGAAAATTAAACCCATATTCCGTATCAACATAACAACAGTTATTAGCACTTGCCATAACTACAAATAAGTCAAGATCTCTGGCTAACAAATAAAGTGTTGATGAATTAAGCCATGTAGAACAATCTTCACTTGTTCCATGAAGCACATACAGACATGGATACTTCTTATCATTCAAATCGTCATGATAATCCTTCCTACTTTCCGGAATAATCACTGAGATTTTGACGTCCATATTCAAAACCGTTGAACGAATTGTCAATTCTGCGCTTGCCATTTTTATCTCCTCTCTTTTTTTGAATAAATATGTAATAACCAACAAAGCCGGTTATCAACATCACTGCGTAAACATAAAACATATTTGTGTAACCAATATTATTAATAACCTTGCTGGCATATATTGGTCCCAGACCATTTCCTATATCCTGGCCTATCATGATGGTACTGGACGCAACGCCGCTTCTTTCCTTGCCCAGAATCTTTATACCTTCAGCCTGAATAGCTGGTGACCCGCTACCCTGACCTATTGCCTTAAAAACAGCCGCAATGAGCACAGGAAGCAGAGAATACGAATTAGCCAATATTATAATTCCTACAGTATATAAAATAAATGCCGGGAACAAAATGAAACTAACGTTTTTCTTATCATGTAACTTTCCTGCATATGGTTTTATAAACAACATGCATATAGAATAAACTGTAAAGAACAGACTTATATTTTTAATTCCTCTGGTATTACCCATATTTCTAAGATAATAAGATATGATGCCATTACCAAATGAGAATAAACCAATAATCAACATATATACTGTCAGCTCCTTGGCAAATAGTCCTGACAGATTGATGCTTCTAGCTGTTTTCTGCTGAATGTGCTTATATGGAACCATAATGATGATCAGGCTACACAACAAACTTACCACTGTCGCTAAAATGAACAGTATGTTAATGCCAAATACATCCCCTATAACATTTCCAAGCCGTGGGCCACACAGGTTTCCAATCAAAGATGCCAGCCCGATGTATCCTACTCCTTCTGCCATCCTTTCCACAGGAACAAAAGATGCTGCAAAAGCCATGGAAACAGTTCCACTGAGTCCAAAGAAAACTCCATTAAGAATCCTGACAATCAGTGCACTGCCAAATGAATGACATAGCGAATAACCATATACACATATTGCAGTCCCAACATATGAAATAATCATCAAATGTTTTTTATTCATTCTGTCGCTGTAATATCCCGCAAACGGTCTTAATAACAGAGCAATCCATGATAAAAGGCTAGATATAATACCAGTAAGTTCAAAAGTAACACCATTTGAAACCAAGAAATCCGGAAATACCGGATTGATCATATATGAAACAATAGCGTTTACCGAATTAATGATAACCAATATTGTGAAACTGAAACTCCACAATTTACTCTTTTTTTTGTTTTCCATTTTGTCCTCTATAAATGTAATATATAAGGAAATTTGGTTTTTTTATATTCCTTTTTTTAGATAAAAAAATTTAAATATTATGCATAAAAAAGGCTATTCTTTTCCTTCGAATAACCTATATATAATACTTTTCTTTATGACAGTAATCCCTGGAAATCCTTCTGTTCAATGCTGTCAAGAAGATCAGTGAGTTTCTCGCGGACTATCTCGATCTCCAGCCTTGACTTATTAGCCATCGCTTCATCAAGCTGAGCCAGCATGTCGCTTATCTTTGTCTTGTCAGCACCGTATGTTTCTTCATACATGCGGCTGGCTCTGTAAATGACCAGTTTGTTTTCCTCATCATCACGCGGATTCTGTTTCAGATACTGCAGTCTTTCAAATCTCTGCCGGGCTTCTTCTTCCGACATCTTATTCTCCTCGCTTTGAATGATCGCCTTTTTCTGCAGTCCTGTTGACAGAACTTTTACTTCAACCTCTAACAGAGAGTTCACGTCATAGGTATATGTGATCTCAATGGCTTCCTGGCCCTTAGGCCCTACCGGCACTTCAACGGTCAGTTCACCTAACAGAAGATTGTTCTTGGCCATGTAGCTTTCACCTTGCAGGACCTTGACTGTAACATATTTCTGATTGTCATGAGCAGTATAGACTGTCTGACGACGGCTTACCGGTATGACAGTATTTCTTTCAATTATCGGCAGATAATGACCAGGCTCTTCAAAGGCTCCTATGTCTCTGACCACTTCCGTACCTAAGGTAAACGGACATACATCGGTAAGAATGACTTCTTCGATCCGCTTGTCTCTTTCTTTCATCGCACATTGCAGAGCTGCTCCTACCGCAACTGAAGTATCAGGATCAACATACCATTCAGGATATATTCCCGTAACCTTCTGAACATATTCTCTGACAATTGACAGCTTGGTGGCGCCTCCTACCAGAATGATCCTGTCCAGATCATCCAGGGTAACCTTAGCATCCCTTAAAGCCTTTTCAATCGGCTTTCTTAGCTTCTCCAGTAACGGTTCACAGGCTTCAGCGTATTCCTCAATGGTGAATTCCTCTTCATGATACTGACCGAAGATGTTAACACCCATATGGGATACATTGCCCTGAGAGAAACTGCACTTGCAGTCCTCGGCGGCCTTATAGATGTTGCTGAGAGTGCGTAAGTCCAGCATGTTGATGTTGGCAACCAACAGTCTGCCCAGATACATCTCAACCAGTACCTGAGTAAAATCTTCACCGCCCAGGAAGTTATCACCCGCAATGGCATAGACTTCCATGATGTTCTTGAAATACTCAAGAATGGTAACGTCAAAGGTACCGCCGCCAAGGTCAAAGACCATGCATCTTTCCATGGCTCCCTCTTCACCTACACCGTAGGCTATGGCGGAAGCGGTCGGTTCGTTTATGATGCGGCTGACCGTCAGTCCGGCTAACTCACCGGCTCTTTTGGTAGCCTTACGCTGTTTATCGTTAAAGTAAGCAGGAACAGAGATGATGGCTTCCTCTACCGGTTCACCCAGATAGACTTCGGCATCTTCCTTCAGGGAACGCAGCACAAAACCGGACAGTTCTTCCGAACTGAACTTCATGCCTGCCAGATCATATTCCCTGTCGGTACCCATGGTACGCTTGAAAACCTTGGCTGTTCTGTCAGGATGCAGATATCCGTATTCTCTGGCTGTCTCTCCTACCAGGATCTTTCCATCATCATCAACGCTGATGACGGAAGGAGTCAGTTTCTTTCCCAGACGGTTAGGTATTAACTCAGCATTGCCGTTACGGAAGCAGGCTGCCAGTGAATTCGTGGTTCCCAGATCTATTCCAATTAACATTTCCTTACTTTACCTTCTTCTTCAGTACATTAGCCATTATAACAAATGATTCTTCATCAGGCCATCTCTTAGCGCCGAATACCGCTAATTCATAAGCCATGCCCATATCGCCGGCTATTTCATGTACTTCCATTTCAAAGCATTCCAGATCCTTGCAGAAACGGTACGGACAGGATTCACACAGACTGTGGGTTCTGAGCTCATCAATCAGCTTGAAGGCTTCCTTTATCCTTCCGGCCAGAGCCAGTGCTCTGACCTTGCGGGTCTTATACAGTAAACCGTTGACTCCGTATTCATTGATCTTCAGATCCAGCTGCTTAATGGCCTTTTCAGCATACTCTACCTGCTTATCACGGTCACCCCGGTGGAAACAGGCATAGGCCAGATTACCCAATACCTTGGTTACATCTCCCTTTTTCTTGCCTTCTTCTTCCAACAGCTTTTCCAGAACCTTTATTTCCTTCTTATAATCACCGTCATTCAGAGCAATAAGATGTTCAAATTCCAAAGACCGGCTTCTGTCCATCTGATTGGCAAAATTGGCACGGTCAAACTTGGCTTTCAGGAAACTGCTTTCCAGTATGTCCAGCGTTACCTGCCGGCTGTAGCAGGCATTGTCAACAGGTCTGACCTTCTTCCAGCTGGCCAGCCACTTTCTGGCATCTTCATAGCGCCCGGCCTGCAGATAGATCTTGCAGATAAGATTATTGCCGTACTTGTAGTTGAACTTTCTGACCATTTCCTTAACCAGTTCAACAGCTTCATCGTATTTGCCAAGTCTGCGCAGAATCATGACCTTCTGATAGTAATAACGGGTATTGTCATTGGCGTTGAGATCAACGATCTTAATGACCTTATTGATGTTTTCCAGGGCCTTGTTAAGATCTTCCTTCATTTCATAGACGAAACTCAGGCGGAAATAGCTGTCCAGTTTGTCAGGTTCATATTCCTGCAGTTTCAGGAAGTATTTCTCGGCATCATCAAGATTGCCCATGTACATGCAGCACATGCCGGCATAGAAATATCCGGTCTGGTCACCTTTTCTCTGTAATGATTTTAAATAATACTCCAAAGCCAGATCTGCGTCATGTTCCAGATCCTGATAATAGATGTATCCGATCTGGGCATCGACGGATGCCGGATGATTTGGCAGTTCAGAAAGCTCCTTATAAATCTTCAAGGACTCTTCATACTGTTTGTCCTTCAAAAGCAGCCATGCCTTGTAGTCTTTCAGGGCATGGTGTTCACTGTCACACTTCAGACCCTTGTCAGCCAGTTCCATCATGATGTCACGGTCTTCCTTGATACTGCCGTTGAGCTTTTCACCTCTTAAGCACAGTAAGCGGTAATACAGATCGGCACCAAATGAATAATTATGTACATATTCACCTAAAGCCTTATCGGCGTTTTCGTAATAACGGACAGCTTCATCATAGTCCTTATCTCTGGTTTCCCGCAATAATCCCTGAGTATACATGACACTGCCGTCATCCTGAAGGTTATTATCAAGCAGGAAACCGATGACTTCATCAGCCTCATCATAAGCTCTGTTTCTGATCAGGATCCTGATCTTGAGGATATATAATCCTAGATCGGAACGGTTCAGGTCCAGACTCTTGTTTACCGCATCATAAGCCTCACGGTCATGTTCCAGATAGAAGCAGGCATATGCCAATAACAGATACCGATGGTAGGCATCAGGGTTGGCTTTGGTCAGTCTGACGGCATACTCCTTGGCTTTCTCATACTTTCTTTCCGCCAGGGATATCTGCGTCAGCTGAGTCAGGACATCTGACTTGTCATTTGAGATTTCAAGGGATCTTTCAAAAGCCTCCATGGCCTTATCCATGTCCTTGAACATGCTGTAGTAGTAATAGCCCTTGCGTGCATACATTTCACCCAGACGGGCTTTTCTTTTGACTGTTTTTTCATCTCCGTCATCAGGAAGATTCTTAATGACTTCAATCAGATTATCCAGGTATTCCATGCCAAGTTCCTTATTCTCCTGGGCAAAGGCTATGTTGCTGGAAAGGTTGTAGTAGTCAAACGGATGGACGTTTTCCTTTCTGACTGCCCAAGCCAGTTCAGCAGCTCTGGCAGTATTATCATTTTCCAGATAAGCCCACGAAAGATCCAGCTTGGCCTGGTCGTCTTCGGGATGATCTTTTATATATTCTTCCTTCTGCTCAATGACCTTGACGTTCCATTCCTGGCGTTTCCGGTTGAGATTGCTGATCTTCTGGTTGTCACCGCCTGATGCTCTCATCAGTTCATTGATCTGTGTGATGCCTTCATCATACATTCCCAGATTAGCCAGGGCATTGGCATAGGTCCATTTCAACTGTTCCGGTTCCATGCCTCTTTTGATCATGCTTTCGCAGTGCTGACAGCATTCTTCATACATCTGCTGATAGAAATAATCGTTGGCCAGAACCAGTCCCAGATGCGTATCATCCGGATACTTATTACATAAATCTGCAAGATCATTTATCAGGGCTTTATCGTCATAGTTGATGCGGAAGGACAGATAAAGAGCATCACCGTATGGATGCTGTTCCGGCAAAGCCATAAGTTCTTCAAACAGAGGTCTGGCCTCTTCATTGGTCAACCTTCTGATCTGCAGATAGATTCCCAGATACTTGTGGCAGCACTCACCATCAACTCCAGGATAGAACATGTTCATCGGTAAGGTATCATTATGAATAATACCGTTAATGATGACATAATCTATGAAATCCTTAGGGTATTTCTCATACAGTTCTTCCTGTCTTTCCAACAGAGAGAACTGAGTGTCAAGATACACCCAGACGTCGTGTGTTATAAAATAATGGTCCATGAAGAAATTCATCATGGCATCTTCAACATCCATGCGGGTGTCTATGGCCAGACAGACATCTTCATTAAACAGCCTCTGCCAGCAGGATAAGTCATTACGGCTTGGAAAATCATTGTAGAGCTCTTCCAGCTTATCTCTCCAGAGATCCACCGGTGTCTTCTCGGTTTTCAGTCCCTGGTTTTCGGCATACTTCAAGGCTTCTTCATAAGCATTACGCAATTCCTTGAATTCTTCCGGCTTCTCTTCCGGATTGGTCTGCATCAGCTTTTCACGGTATGCCTGTGTAATGACTTTCTTATCCTTGGTAGGTTCAATGCCCAGTATTTTCCAGAACATGACACTTTCCCCTTTCCTTCAAAACACAGCTGTCGGCATGAATGCAGCCCGCACAGCTGTTCTTGTTTTTTCTCAATATACGTATCGCGGTTACAACCAGAACCGCAATAATGCTTACTATTATTATATCACCGATACTCATGCCCCTACCCCCAGAAGCTTTACCACAAGCGTTATTATCCAGGCTATGCCGCATTGCCATAATACGACATACAGTGCCCACTTACGGCCAAGTTCTCTTCTGATAGCCGCAATGGCAGCCACACAAGGTGTATACAGAAGAGAGAATACCAGGATGCAGGCAGCAGTAGCAGAAGATATGGCCTGAGCAACTCCTGCCGGTGCAAACAGCATCTCCATGGTTGAGACAACACTTTCCTTAGCCATAAAGCCGCAAACCAGTGAAACAACGATCCTCCAGTCACCTAAGCCTAAAGGTTGCATTACCGGAGCAACTAAACCGGCAATCACAGCCAGGATGCTGTCATGAGGATCAGATACCAGGTTGAAACCGAAGTCAAAGCTCTGTAAGAACCAGACAACGATAGTGGCGATCAGTATGACAGAGAAGGCTCTCTGTAAGAAATCCTTAGCCTTTTCCCATAACAGTAACATGACGCTCTTCGGACTAGGCATGCGGTAGTTAGGCAGCTCCATGACAAACGGAACGGCTTCACCCTGGAATAAGGTATTCTTAAATAACAGAGCCATTAAAACTCCCATGACGATTCCCAGCAGATAAAGTAAAGTAATGATCCACCAGCCCGAACCCGGGAAGAAGGCATTCACAAAGAACCCGTATATAGGAAGCTTGGCCGTGCAGGACATAAACGGTGTCAGTAAGACTGTCATCTTACGGTCACGAGCACTTGGCAGAGTTCTGGTGGACATTACTGCCGGTACCGTACAGCCAAAGCCGATCAGCATCGGGACAATGCTGCGTCCTGATAAGCCAATTTTTCTTAACAGCTTATCCATGAAGAAAGCCACACGGGCAATATATCCGCTGTCTTCCAGTAATGACAGGAAGAAGAACATGGTTACTACGATAGGTAAAAAGCTTAAAACGCTTCCCACACCTTCAAAGATGCCGTCCAGCACCAGTGACTGCAGTCCTTCGCTGACATTACCTGAAATCATCAGAGTTTCAACAATACCCTTCAGAGCATCGATTCCCTGCTCCATCAGATCCTGTAAGAACGGTCCGATCAATCCGAAAGTCAGATAGAATACCAGGCCCATGATAATCGCAAACATCGGTAGGGCGGTATACTTGCCAGTCAGGATGTTATCGATTCTTTCACTGCGCTTATGTTCCTTCATTTCCGAAGGCTTTATGACACAGCTGTCGCAAACTTTATAAATATAGGAGAAACGCATCTCAGCCATGGCGGCACTGCGGTCCAGTCCTCTTTCCTTTTCCATTTGCAGAACGATGTGTTCCAGCATTTCCTTTTCATTGGTATCCAGCTGCAGCTGTTCCAGGATCAGGTTATCGCCTTCAATGATCTTACTGGCAGCGAAACGGACCGGAAGGCCTGCTCTTACCGCATGGTCTTCAATCAGGTGAATGACCGCATGAATGCAGCGGTGTACGGCACCGCCGTTTTTACTGTTGTCACAGAAATCATGATAAACAGGTATTTCCTGATATTTCGCAATGTGGATGGCATGAGCTACCAGTTCATCAACACCCTGATTCTTGGCAGCTGAGATGGCCACTACCGGTACTCCCAGCATTTCCTCCAGCAGGTTGATGTTGACGGAACCGCCGTTACCGGTCATTTCATCCATCATATTAAGTGCCACAACCATCGGAGTCTTCATCTCCAGTAACTGCATGGTCAGATAGAGGTTGCGGTCAATATTGGTGACATCAACGATATTTATAATAGCCTTTGGTTTTTCCTTTAATACGAAATCACGGGATACCAGTTCCTCACTGGAATACGGTGACATTGAATATATGCCAGGCAGGTCAGTAATAAGAGTGTCCTCATGGCCTCTGATGACACCGTCCTTGCGGTCAACGGTAACACCAGGGAAGTTGCCGACATGCTGATTGGAGCCAGTTAACTGATTGAATAAAGTGGTCTTGCCGCTGTTCTGGTTACCGACCAGCGCAAATGTCAGAGTCTCACCTTCCGGCAGAGGATTGCCTGATCCCTTTGGATGGTATTTGCCTTCCTCACCCAGACCAGGGTGCTCAGTTCTGCCCCAGTTAACGGTTCTGTTTTCTTTTTCTTTTACTTCTTTTATTTCTTCAACTGTGATATCAGCGGCATCAGCCACTCTTAAAGTCAGCTCATAACCATGGATCCTGAATTCCATCGGATCACCCATAGGTGCAAGCTTCATTAATGTTACTTCGGCACCAGGAATGACACCCATGTCCAAAAAGTGCTGACGTAAGGCTCCTTCACCGCCAACTTCCGTTATTCTAACAGTCTGTCCTGTCTTTATCTCACTCAGTTTCATAATGCTAACTCCACAAAAACATTTTACCACAGATAATAAAAAGGGATTACTCATTACTTAGGCAAATCCCTTTAATATTTGTTTTTTTGTCAATTCTTCTTACAGCAGTATTTCGTATCCGAATCCTCCACCGTTAAGGCAGTTATCACGGGAATAAGATGAAGCGACATCAAATGACTGCTCAATCTTTTCTCTGCTCAGTACTTCTCCCTTTTCCCAGCCCTGCTTGAAAGTCTCAGAGACAAAGGCTGCCAGGAAGGAGTCTCCGGCTCCCATAGTATCAATGGCTTCAACATACTTGACTTCACCGTGAACGATACCGTTCTCATTGATAAGATACTGACCGTGAGAACCCATGGTTACCAGTACATTGACAACACCGTGAGCCATGATCTTTTTAGCGAATTCCCCAATTACTTCCTCACTGACATGAGGGAAGGAGAACATTGCCAGATCCATATTGTCACATACCAGGTTCAGATATTCCTCAACATGGTATTTATCCTTTTCACCGAAGTCATAGACATAGATCTTATCCAGCCGGCTGATCTTCTTCATCTCATCTTGCATCTTGGCGTTGCAGTTGGAGATAACTACGTCAAAGCCCTTGATGTATTCGATCTTTTCAGGAGTCAGATCCATCGGTCCGGACCACTTGTCACCTGTAACTACATTAACGAATCTTCTCTCTCCGTCAATTATCTCATAGTTGCAGTGCTTGGTCGTGCCGCCTTCGATGATCACGCATTCACTGTGATCAACATTGTTGGCATCCAAAGCACGCTGGATGACGCCGGCCATCTTATCGTCACCGATATTTCCCAGATATGTTGATTCATTACCCAGTCTGGCCAGATGTACGGATACATTCAGGCTGTTGCCGCCCGGATACATCCTTTTACTGTTGACATAGTAATCTATGACATTGTCACCGACACATACGCTCTTCATCTTAATAATTGCTCTTTCTGTAGTATCTTCTGATATCCAGAGAATGATCCATCAGAACTTCAGCGTTCTTGCCGATTCTCTGCAGAATGGCTGCCATAACGATTGGTGAAAGATACTTTCTGTATTCATCCTTGATACCTTCAAGTTCATAGTCTTTGGTATCGAAGCAGGTGAACTTGTCGCTTAAGTCCTTGACGAATTCCTTAACTCTTTCATCCTGGCTTCTGGTTACACCTTCACCTAAGATCAGCGTAACGCAGACATCCTTGTCTACCAGTTCCAGAGTGCCATGGAAGAATTCAGCGGAAGTAACTGACTTGGTTCTGATCCATAATGACTCTTCCAGAACGCACATTGAATATGAGTAGGCTGTCGGCCATAAGTCGCCGGAACCGATCCAGATGTTGTATGGCTCATAACCGTAATCAGCGGCATATTTTTTGCACTTTTCATCGCAGGCAATTCTGACTTTGGCCAAAGCCTTACCTAAGTTCTTCAGGTTATCAGCGAAATCAGGATATTCAGGGAAATAGCCTTCGTTGAACATGATCTTGCCGATGATGAACCAGAAGACCAGTTCCTGAGGTCTGCCATCCAGATAAGCGAAGCTGTAATCAGATAATGAGGCGAGCTTGCTGTTTTCAACACCGCATACTGATACGATCTTAACACCCATTTCCTTCAGCTTTTCAGCGCACTTGATTGTTTCCTTGGTATCTCCGCTCTTGGAAGTCAGGAAAGCAACACTCTTGTTAGTCAGTCTGTTACAACCGGTCAGCAGGAAATCAGCTGAGACCATGCTGTCAGTTGGAAGTTTTGTATAGACGTTCAGATAGTGATTGAACGGCTCCATCATAGCCTTTGAACCGCCTGATGAGGTAAAGAATAACAGGTCAAAGCCTTCTTTACATACTTCATCAGCTATTTTTTCAATAGTCTCTCTCTGGTTGTAAATGAACTCATAATTCTTAACAATTGTCTCTTCGTTGAAATTAATCATAACACCCTCCATCTTTCAGCTTCATAATAACATATATAACATTATTTATATTTACAAAACGTAAACCGAACATTTTACCTGTTACATTTATCATTTGGATGTTTGCCATCGAAAAAACCGGCTGTTAACCGGTTGTTTCTAATCATTAATTAATCAAGATCTTCGCCGTTAGTAGCGATGACTTTCTTATACCAGAAGAAGGATTTCTTTCTGCTTCTGGCCAGAGTTCCGTTGCCGTAGTCATCCTTGTCAACATAGATGAATCCGTAACGCTTGCTCATCTCACCGGTGCTGGCGGAAACAAGGTCGATTGGTCCCCATGTGGTATAACCAAAAAGATCAACACCGTCTTCCTCAACGGCGGCCTTCATGGCCTTAATATGCTCTCTGAGGAAATCAATGCGGTAATCGTCATTGATAGAACCGTCTGCTTCAACAACGTCCTTGGCACCTAAGCCATTCTCAGAAATGAACAGAGGCTTCTGATAACGGTCATAGAGTTCATTAAGAGTAATTCTTAATCCCAGAGGGTCGATTTGCCAGCCCCATTCGCTGGACTTCAGATAAGGGTTCTTGATGCTTCTGAAGATGTTGCCGGCAGACTGTTCAGCCGGTTCATTCTTGGAAACACGGGAAGCATAGTAACTGAAGGAAACGAAGTCAACAGTATTGTTCTTCAGAATCTCCTTGTCATCATCCTGATAAGGAATGACAAATCCTTTTCTTTCATATTCCTTTAACAGATAGGAAGGATATTCACCTCTGACCTGTACGTCAATAAAGAAGAGATGGTTTCTGGCGTCTTTCTTGGCCAGCCAGACATCTTCCGGATTGCAGCTGAACGGATACTGTGATCCGCCGGCCATCATGCATCCGACCTTGATTTCCGGATCAACTTCATGAGCGATCTTGGTAGCCCAGGCACTGGCAACCAGTTCATGATGTGCAGCAGTACGCAGCACTTCATACTTGTCCTCGCCTTCTTCAACGAAGATACCGGCGCCCATGAACGGTGCATGTAATAACATGTTGATCTCATTGAAGGTCAGCCAGTACTTGACAAGGCCTTTGTATCTGGTGAACAGTGTTCTGGCCAGTCTCTTGTAGAACTCAACCAGCTTTCTGTTTCTCCATCCGCCGTACTTTTTGATCAGTCCCATCGGACAGTCAAAGTGGGTGATGGTTACCAGAGGTTCAATGCCGTACTTATGACATTCCTTGAATACGTTCTCATAGAACTGCAGTCCTTCTTCGTTAGGTTCTTCTTCATCGCCTTCAGGGAAGATACGGCTCCAGCCGATGCTCATACGGTAAGTCTTGAATCCCATCTCACCGAATAAGGCAATGTCTTCCTTATAGTGATGATAGAAATCGATGGCTTGTTTGGCAGGATAGTATTCGCCTTCTTCAAAATCAAATGATTTCTTTACACCGGCAACGATACTGAATCTGTTTTTACCGTGAGGAATAACGTCGACATTGGCCAGACCTCTGCCGCCTTCGTTATATCCGCCCTCACACTGATTGGCTGCGGTTGCTCCGCCCCATAAAAAGTCTTTTCTGAATGGCATTATTGTCGCTCCTTTACATACACCTTTATTATATTTTATTTCCTGATACCTGAACAATATCTGCAGAAAATAAAACTCCCCTTTTACTTAGGAGAGTTATTTCTTGTCATTCGATTACGTCAACGACCGTGCCGATGAATTCGTAATGGGTTATCCAGTCTCTGTAACCGTAAACGGCCTGGTAGACTTCCGGATCCATCTTGTCTTTGTCAAACTGTGCAGCGTAGATCTTCTTGCATACAAAGGTCAGTTCGGCCTCCTTGAAACTTACACTTTCCCCGGCTTTTACCGGTGTCAGTTTGGTCTTGGCAACCTTGTCCTCATCACGTCCGCTGTGAGTACCCAGATACTGCAGGTCTTTACGGTATTCTTCCGGGAAGAAACTGACGGTGAAATAGTCATTGTTCATCAGAAACTCCCAGGTATAGCGTTCCGGATTGACATATATCGTCACGATATTGCCGGCTGCTCTGGTCCAGATGGTACCGATTGAACCCCATCCGATGGTACAGGTGTTGAAATTGTCAATGGTTCCGGCGGTGGCCAGAGCCCACTGATCCTTGAACATGCCAAATGCCTTGAATTCTTTCTGTCTGATGTCTTCCATTTTACTGTTCTCCTGCTACATTTACATCGAATAATTCAATTGTGCACGGAACAATGCAGTTGTCATACTGCTTTGTTTCCTGTGAAAGATAAATATGCTTAAGTGACTTTTCCATGTTGCAGGTAATTGAACCGCCCGTAACAGGTATCACCTTTTCACCGTCATAATAATATCCCAGTCTGATCTCACCGCCGAAATTACCGGTAATGCCATCCATGCCGAAATCTGAGAACTTGATTATCTCCAGATAAGGTTCCTGCTTCATCTCCGCAACGGACTTTGTACCGGGTTCAACAACAAAGTTATTGGCGTCAGTGATCTTTTCCATTCCCAGATAGTATCCTGTTATCTGATCGCCCCAGTAGTTCTGATAGATACCGTTTTCTATGACCGTCAGATCCAGTGCCTTATTGCCGTCTTTTGAATACGGCATGTTGTCGCTGGAATGAGGAAGCTCACTGACCAGTCTCAGTGTGATCTTATCGCCTTCACTTTCCCTCTGACAGTCATCGCCGATCTTGGTCTGGCTTTCACCGTAGAATACATATCTGCTGTTGGTTCTGGTCAGGAAATAATCAAAGAAATCAGGATTGAAATCACCTGACAGAAGTACTCTGGCATTCATCATCTTCTTAGTCGGAACAGCTTTGGTTCTGTCTCTGGCTATTCTGAAGACTTCCAGAATATCATCGGTTATTTCGCTGATAGGCTTACCCGCAAAGGTTGAGTCATGATATATCTCAATTTCATGACCGTCATCAACAGAGTTGATCACAATTTCAACCTCTTCATTCATGGTGTTGAACGCAACATCCGTTCCCTGTGAGTTAACAATATGATAATAATACCCGTTTACGAATACTTCATAGGAATTGATCTTTTCGCTGTCGGTGTCCCTGACATTCTGTACACCCTGAACAACTTCACTTAACAGTGACATAAGATCATAATCCTTTTCTTCTTCCCGGTATTTCTCATCTTTTACTATCTCATAGAAAGGGTTCTTAGCCAGAGAGGCATTGAGCTTAAGCTGTTCAACATCTTTTCTTATTTCTTCATCACTTTCACCGGGATATATTTCCTTGCTGGCTCTGCCTCTGAACTTCTGACCGTTTTCCTCAGTATCCATATATACATCCAGTGTGGTATGTACGGTCTCGCTTATGCGGTGCTGATCCAGGAACTGTCTGACAAAGAAAGCCTGATGGGATGTTTTCTTTACTTCCATGATACGGAAATCACTTACCTGTGCTTCCTTAAGGATATTGATGATTCTTTCCATTATCCCAACCTCACTTTCGTCTTCAAATACGGACCACCGTCTGATACAACGACCCATTCCTTATAACCCTTACCGCAATAACCGCTGCCTTCAAGCCCTATATCCGTGCCCAGCATCGAAATGTTGCTTAAAAGATCAGGAACATATCCTGTTAACACAACCGGAGTAAAGACCTTTCCTGTCAGTACACCGTTTCTGATCTCCTTGGCACGGGCCAGCATGCACTGAATGCCCCAATGTTTAGGGTCTTCCATGCCTGATTCCACTCCGTCAACCAGGAAACCGTATTGAGTAGCTTTGATCATCTCTTCCAGAGTATTGGCCTGGGTACCGAAATAGGTATTGGTCATTCTGGTATAGGCCTTTCTTTCAAAGGATTCCCTCCTGCCATTGCCGGTAGGCTGAACATGCAGGCGGGCTGCGCTTAAGGCATCACAGATACCGGATACCAGATATCCTTTTCTGATGATCTGTGTCTTCTGTGCCAAGGTTCCTTCGTCATCAAAGAAATATGAAGCAGTCTGCTTAACACCTTCAGCGCCGTCATACATGTTGGTTATGGTGCTGGCCAGTTTCTCACCCATGTGCTGCTTGGCAATGGCCCTGTCCTTGACGAACATATCCATTTCCACACCGTGTCCGAAAGCCTCATGGGCAATCAGCCCGGCAGCCCGCGGTGTACAGATGATCTCATATTCACCCGGTTCAATATTAGGGGCTCCGATCATCGCTACGGCATCATCATAGGCAGCTTCGAATCTCTCGTACTGCTTATCGATGATATCACTGCCTTGCCATCCTTCTTCACCGAAGTAATTGTACTGTGTCTGTTCATCCTTCATGACCACAAAGAAACAGGAAACCAGAGAATATCCCCATCCCTGAATGAGATTCTTATTGCGGGAAATGAACATCTTGTTGATGAGTTTCATGTTATAGGTGACGGAACAGTTGATAACCCCGTCATAGCTGGCACCCTTATCGGAAAGCCTTTTCAGTTTACCCAGGATCATCTGATTGTCTGGTTCATAGAACTCTTCACTGACCTCACCGGCAAATTCCCTGGTGACGGCTTCTTCATGAAGCAGAGGTGTATCAAGCTTGGCAGCATTCTTTAAGATCCGGCTCTGATTTAACAGATTGTTTCTGATCTTGTCAGCCAGTGTGTGTACATCACCGATCTCATTGAATGAGTATTCGCTGTATCCCCCATCCTTATATACTCTGACCACGAAACCGCGTTCAGAATCTCTGAGCTGACTGACAGATGTTGTTTTCTGGTTGACTGAATAAGTCAATCCGGTTACATCCGTTGCCAGAACAGAAGCATATTCAAAGTCACGGTCCAGAATTGCGATAAGTTCTTTGAGCTTATCCCTGCAGCCAAGCAGGAATTCTGACTGTTTAGCTTCAATCATAAGAAAAATCCTCCTGTAAACATTCTACATCAATTAGCTATCTTCCTGTAGTTTTTTATACCGGCTGCCGATAAAACTTCAGTGTATATATGATATAATTAAATATATGGTGAACGAAGAATTTGTAACACTGCTGAAACAGATCGATATGGAATTAACACCTGAGCAGCTCGCTCAGTTTGATTTATATGCTGATTTGTTAGTCGAGTGGAATCAGAAGTTCAATCTGACCGCCATTACCGACAGAGACGGCATTTTCATAAGACACTTCTATGACTGTCTGTTACTGAAAAGAGACTTCAAAGAGGAAGACACATTATGTGATATCGGTACCGGTGCGGGATTCCCGGGCATTGTTCTGGAAATCGTCTATCCGCAGCTGCATGTTTATCTGATGGAACCGACCGGCAAGAAATGCATTTTCCTGCAGGAAGCCATTAACCAACTCAAACTGAAAAACATCGAAGTACTTAACTGCCGCCGGGAAGAATACAGAGACAGAAAGTTTACCTATACAACAGCCCGTGCCGTATCCCGTCTCAATATTCTGAGCGAACTGTGTCTGCCGTTAACGGAAGTAAACGGCCACTTCATCGCCATGAAGGGTTCTCAGGGCCCTGAAGAACTGAAGGAAGCTGAAAACGCCATCCGCAAACTGGGAGGAAAGCTTTATGATAATGCTCACCTCATGTTACCGGATGAAAGCGAAAGATACATCATCGACATAGAAAAGATCAAGGAAACACCGGCAGGTTATCCGCGCCGCTATGCCCTGATCAAAAAGAAACCGTTATAAGAAAGGATAAATAATGTCCGAAGTAAGATACATTCCACTCTCACAGATCCACTCAAATCCTTATCAGCCTCGTGTTAACTTTGATGAGCAGAGCCTTAATGAACTGGCCATGTCCATTCATCTTAACGGCGTCATTCAGCCTATCACCGTCAGGCAGAAGGATGATTTTAACTATGAGATCATCGCCGGAGAAAGAAGATACAGAGCTCTTCAGCAGCTGCAGTGGTATGCAGCCCCATGTGTCATAATGGATGCTGATGAACAGCGGATGGCCCGACTGGCCTTAATTGAGAACCTGCAGCGTGATGACCTGTCAGCCATTGAAGAAGCCAATGCCTACCGTCAGTTATTACGCATGTCTGACTCCACTCAGGAACAGCTGGCTGAAAGACTGGGCAAAAGCCAGCCCTTTATCGCCAATAAGATAAGATTACTGAATCTGTGTGAAGAAGTTCAGCAGGCCATCAACAGCCGTCAGATTACTGAAAGACACGGCCGTGCCATGTTAAAACTAAGTAATGAACAGCAGATCCAGGTACTAGAGAAGGTCAGAGAAAAAGACCTTACCGTTAAGGAAACCGAGAAACTTATCGAAAGATCCTTTAAGGAAAAGCCAAAGAAGACAGATGCCAAGTGCTTCGGTATCAGCAC
Source organism: Erysipelotrichaceae bacterium (assembly GCA_017405785.1). Lineage (GTDB taxonomy): Bacteria > Bacillota_I > Bacilli_A > Erysipelotrichales > Erysipelotrichaceae > RUG521. The sequence continues at coordinate 44,794 of JAFQZR010000005.1, read as the reverse complement.
CAGAATCGCTGTCAATACCATCAAGAAGGCTGTAAACAGCCTCAAGGAAGTCAATGTTCCTGTCGAGATGCAGGAAAGTGAAAACGAAGATACCTATACCATCACAATAAACATTAAAAAGTAACATATTTGTGATAGAATATTACAGACAAGGATGTGAATGAATATATGGGCAAGATAATTGCAGTATCCAACCAGAAAGGCGGAGTCGGCAAGACAACCACAAGTGTCAACCTGGCAGCCGGACTGGCTTATCTGAAAAAGAAAGTATTACTGGTGGACTTTGACCCTCAGGGCAACGCTACCAGAGGTTTAAACGCGAAAAACAATGTGGTTCACAGTGCATATGAACTGCTTTTAGGTAACGTATCCGCGGAAGAATGCATCATCCATCTGCCGATACCTCCACTGGATCTGATCCCTGCTACCATCGATCTGGCCGGCAGCGATTATCAGATGGTCAACCGGACCAGCGGCAAGGAAAGCTTCTTAAAGAGAAAGCTCGATGTCATCAGAAACAACTATGATTTCATCATCATCGACTGCCCTCCTTCACTGGGACTGTTAAATGCCAACGCCCTGACAGCCGCTGATTCCGTCATCATTCCGGTACAGTGTGAATACTATGCCCTGGAAGGTGTGACCCAGCTGTTATCAACCATCCGCAATGTCCAGAAACACTACAACCGCAAGCTTTACATTGAAGGTGTCCTTCTTACCATGTTTGACTCCCGCACCAATCTGTCAACCGAAGTACAGCGGGAAGTCAGAAAATACTTCAAGGAAAGAGTCTACCGCAGCTACATTCCGAGAAATGTCCGTCTGGCGGAAGCACCGTCCCATGGCAAGAGCATCTTTGAATATGACAAGACCTGCATAGGAGCCAGAGCATATGCCTCACTGGCTAAAGAAGTAATTGAGAAGAATTCATAAGGAGGTAACTTATGCCAAAAGATGAAAAGTCAGGATTAGGTTCAGGGTTAGATGCCCTTTTCGGACCGGAACTCAGCAGCATCATTGATGACATTCAGAACAGCGCTGCCGGTGACGAATACGGTTATAAGACCACAGTAAACATCTCCGAAGTCCACACCAACCCTTATCAGCCAAGAAGAGTATTTGACCAGGATAAACTGGAAGAACTGGCCCGGTCAATTAAGGAACACGGAGTATTCACTCCGATTCTGATTCGTCCAAGCTTTGACGGCTATCAGCTGATTGCCGGTGAAAGAAGACTCCGTGCCGCTGAAATGGCCGGTAATACTACCATCCCTGCCATCGTAATGGAATTTACTGACGATCAGATGATGGAGATCTCCCTGCTGGAAAACGTTCAGAGAGAAGACCTCAGCGCCATTGAAGAAGCTAACGGTTACAAACAGCTGATGGATAACCTGCATTATACCCAGGAAGAACTCGGCAAGAGAGTCGGCAAGTCAAGAGAACATATTTCCAACATTCTCAGACTTCTGAAACTTCCGGTACATGTTCAGGATCTCATTCAGCAGCAGAAGCTGACCATGGGTCAGGCCAGACCGCTGGTAACTCTGGATGATGAAGCCAAGACCAATCAGATCGCCGATAAGATCGTTGATGAAGGCTTATCAGCCAGACAGGTAGAGAAGCTGATCAAGAGCTTCCGCAGACCGACCATGCACTATGAACCTTACGTCAAGGACAGCGCAACCAACGAAGTCGAAAGAAATCTCCAGCATCAGCTGCAGACCCGTGTCAAGATTTCCAAAAACACCATCACTATCAGCTACAGCGACGTTGAAGACCTCAACAGAATTCTGGAACTGATCGGATACCATCAGGATTAATGACCCTGAATCAAACTTTAAGATTTGTCTAAAATGATGGCTAGTCCATCATTTTGACTGAAGGAGGACTTTATATGCAGAATATATTCCTGTTTATTATATTGTTACTGGCAGTTGTCGGTGTAACGGTACTGGCTGCCAACGAAAAAAAGAGAAAAGAAGAATTTGACTTCATGGCTTCCCGCTGCAGTAAGTATGTCAAGGGAACCGTCAGTCAGATCCAGACTACCAGAGATAACACCTTTATCCCGCTGTTTACCATTAATGACGGTGAAAGAACCTATGATCTTCCTTATTACCGTCCGACGGAAAAAGATGAATTCATCGTCGGCAGAGAATATGATCTGTTCGTCGATGATGAAGAACTGCTGATTGCGATGACTGACAGCGACCGCACCTATAAATACGATAATACCGGTATTGAATTGCGGATCTTTGTCGGGATGTTCTTCATCTGTGTCTATTTCATAATCAGATTAATGCCAACTAATCCGTATCTGGCCAGTGCTCTTGTAATGTTCACAATTGGTGCCAGCTTCTACATGGTCGCTGACATTGTTCAGAAAAGAGATGACCGCAAGAAGGAACAGAACACCTACATAACAGATGCTACCATCATTGACTACAAAATCAATCATACTGATGACGGCAATGTCTATTTCCCTGTTTATAAATACACATATGGCGGAGTTGAATACACTGCTACCAGCAACGTATCTCAGAAAAACCGCAATGAATTCAGGAGAACCCAGACTGTTCAGATCAGTCTTGATCCGTCTCATCCGCAAAACAGCACCATACTCATTCTGGCTCAGCGTTCCGACAAGGTACTTAAGCTCTTCCGCATACTGGGCATGATTCTGGTACTGGCTGCTTTGGCCATGGTTGCCAGCAATCTCTTCCTGTAAACTGCAAACTCATTAAGTAAAAAGAATCCACAGTTTTCTCTGTGGATTCTTTTTATTTTGAAAGTATTTCAACATGATCTTCAAATACCGCAATGGTGTATTCCCACTGGGCACTTGGCAGACCGTCCTTGGTATAAGCTGTCCAGCCGTCAAGAGCGCTTATTCTGACTCCTGATTTCTTCATGTTGATCATCGGTTCAATGGTGAAGGTCATTCCCGGAACGATCAGACATCCCTTGCCCTTCTTGCCGTAATGCAGTACCATCGGATCTTCATGGAATTCAATGCCGCAGCCATGTCCGCCATAGTCCCTGACGACCTTGAAGCCGTTGCGGGAAGCGTGTTGTTCAATGGCATAACCGACATCACCGAGGAACCCCCATGGTTTTACTGCTTCCAGACCGATGTCCAGACACTGCTTGGTGACACGTACCAGTCTTTCGTATTCCGGCTTTGTCTGACCAATAATGAACATGCGGCTGGCATCACCGTAATAACCGTTATAGATAGTCGTACAGTCAACGTTAACGATATCTCCCTCTTTCAGGATCTTCTTCTTGCTCGGGATGCCGTGACAGACAACGTCATTAACGGAAACACAGACATGTTTCGGATAGCCCTGATAATTCAGCGGAGCACAGATGGCATTATGCCGGGCTGTACATTCCGCTACCCAGTCATCAATATCCTGTGTAGAGATTCCTGCCTTTATTCTTTCACTGACATAATCAAGAACCGCAGAATTGATCCTTCCTGCTTCCCTGATGCCTTCGATCTGTTCAGGAGTCTTGATGTATTTCATTTTCGGAACCTGATGTCCCAGTGCTTTATAATACTCCAGTTGTTCTTGTAATTCTTCTCGATTCACAGGTTTCCCTCCGCTAACTTATTCTATTAAATATCTTAACACCAACTGTTACATCTAACAAATAGAAACCTATTGCCGCCATGGTAATCAGACCTGAACATATCAGCAAATAGACATCATAGTTCATGATCTTATATGCCCAGAGCAGATATACTGCTGCCCCGCAGGCTATTACTCCCATTCCGACCAGCATTACCAGAAATACCGGTAATCCTCTTTTCACTACTTCTGCTTCATTGGCCCAGTCCAGTTTATGATGTCTCAGATTGAACCACAGACCCAGACAGTCAGTGAATATCAGAAATGCCGTAGGCAGTATCAGGGCAGACAGTGACATTGACAGTCCCAGCTGTCCCTTTATTATCAGAACAAATGAGAACAGTATGGCACATGGTCCCATGAACAGATAGTGGAACAGGAGCTTACTGTTGATAATTTCCACCGTATCGATCGGGAAGGTCTTCAGTGCATCCAGTGACTGCCCTTCCAAAGATATGGAGGAAGCAGATACCATATAGGCACTCAGGACAAACAGACCCGTCAATAGAGCCATTACGGCTGCAAGTTCAGTTCCGACATAAGGCAGAACGTCAGCCCATACCTTATCCCATCCGACAAACAGGACAACACATCCGATGTATGCCATTATTACGGAAATGAAATTGTTTGTCAGATATACAAAGCAGTTGAACATTCTCTTCCATTCTCTGTAAAGCAGTGAGAACGTGATGGAATGAGTCTTCAGTTCCTTCTCCTTATACTCTATTCTGACAGTGTCCTTGGACAGAGAAATGGTTTTGAAGAAATTCCTTCTGACGATGTGGAATACTATGGCAAACGGAATGATGCTGATCCGTACGATTTTGATAATTGAAGGAATATCCTGCAACCATACCGCCTTGCCAAACCAGTTGATAAATGACAGAGAGGAACCTTCTTCCATGATACCGCTGTTGATAAAGATTTCCTGAAGCTTGTTTGGGGCAATGATAACCGCAAAGTAGTAAATGACCATGAACCCGATAAACAGAATAAGTCTGAACAGATTCTTGTGCTTCATCCTGGCAGTGATGCGCATCAGAACATAACCGACAAGGATACCCAGAGTCATGGCCAGTAAAGGCCATATCAGCAGTATCACCACAAGCATCACCAGTACCAGCGGTTCAAAACCGTAAACAATTACCCAGGCTATATATCCCGGAACCGCAAACAGCAGTTCCATGAAATAGTTATAGCACAGCATCACAAGTATTCTGCTGATCAGAATGTCATCAGCCGTGATCGGCATCGACAGTAACATGTCGTTGTACTTGGATTCAAACAGCTGGTTCTGCGCCAGTGTCACATCAGTGAAAAACAGAAGGGAAAATATCGTGGAGCCTATCATGGTGAAGTACATGTCCCCGTAGAATAACGGAGCCATTACGACTGCCATCTCATAATACATCATGTAAAATGATGCGCAGCAGAAAGCTCCTATCAGCAGATAGCTCATCCATGACGGCATTTTCGATTTCTTCTTACGGCGGAAAATGGATTTAATATCCGTTTTAAAAAGTATCTTATACATTGGCATCCTTCTCCAGTTCCAGGAAAGTCTCTTCCAGAGAAGCGTCGCCCTTGACCTCTTCCATCGTACCGGTTCTGATCAGCTTGCCGTTTTTGATGATGGCGATCTTATCGCACAGCTTTTCAGCCACATCAAGAACATGGGTTGAGAAGAACACTGCTCCGCCCTTATCACAGACTTCACGCATCAGCTCCTTGAACTTGAAGGCCGCAATCGGGTCCAGACCGACAAAAGGTTCATCCAGGATGATCAGTTCAGGATCATGGATCAGAGCTGCAATGATGGCCAGTTTCTGCTTCATACCGTGTGAATAGGCGGAAACAGGCTGTGCCAGATCAGCAGTAAGTTCAAATATCTCAGCGTACTGTTTAATCTTTTGCTGACGGGTTTCCTTATCGATGTGATATACATCCGCCACAAAGTTCAGATAGTCTATACCGGAAAGGTACTCAAAAAGGACTGGATTGTCAGGAATGTAAGCTATCTTTTTCTTGCAGGCCATCAAGTCATCCCTGATGGATATTCCGTCAATATAGATCTCACCGTTATCAAAGTCCAATAGACCTACACAGCACTTGATAGTCGTGGTCTTTCCGGCACCGTTGTGTCCGATGAAACCGTAAACTTCACCGTGAGCTATTTCCAGTGAAAGATCATCAACAGCGACCTTATCACCATATTTTTTTGTTAAGTGTTTTATTTTCAGCATATTCGTTACCTCAATATGTTCCCTTTTCATCGAAAAGGCCAGCAGTGCCAGCCTTACTTAATCACCTGTATAGGTTCCTGTTACCCCGAAGATGGTTACACCTTCCTTGATGTTCTGCTTCACCAGATTGGCAGCTCCGGCAATGTTTATCGGAGTACCGTCCAGATAATAACCCTTAGGTATTACCTTGTCCCTGGTGTCACCGTTATAGCTTTCGGCCGTGAAAGTCGGAATGCTTCCGGTGATCTTCTCACCGTTGACATAGCAGGTATAACCCTTTAATACGTCATTGGCGGTAGCTGTAGCCTTGGATGTATCGACCTCTACATAACTGCCAATTACCAGTTCTCCGTTGACATAAGCAGTTTTACCCATGGCAATGTCTTCACTGCGGGCAACGGCATTCTTGGTCTGGACATAACCCTGAGACAGATAAATCTGTCTGGCCTTGTCCTTCATCATACCGCTGGTAACCGCAAATACGATTACTGCACCCAGCAACATTGAACCCATTACCATCATGATAGCCTGTAATGTATAATTCGGAGTCACATATTCGTACTCTTCATCTTCCTCTTCTTCCGTTACCAGAGACTGGGTATCCGTGGTTGCTTCCCGGATGGTTTCAATACCTTTGGTTCTCTCTTCTTCGACTTCAGCTTCCTGCTGTGCCGGAATGTGGATCTCTTCTACCAGATTTTCATTGGCTTTTATTTCATCTTTTCTGATGTTTCTTTTACCGAACAGAGGCATTGGCATGTTTATTCGCCTCCTTCGTCAATTACCGGAGGTTCATCCGGTGTCGGATCAGGTTCCGGCTCAGGCTCAGGTTCAACTTCCTGCCATATCGCAATGAAGGTCTTATTGGAAGCAGACCCGGATGGAATAGTGTTATTCTCCACACCGTTGCATTCCCAGTACAGGAAAATGAATCCTTCTCTGACAGGATCCTTTAATACGATCGTTGCGTCTTTATTTGTATAGGTATCCGGGTTGTCAGGGTCATTGACACCGCCTTCACCCAGTATGTATGTAATTGTATATACCTTTGGCATGGCAAAGGTTCCGGTCACGTTGAAAATGTTGATGCCTTCCCTGATGTTTTCCGGTCTCAGATTAGCATCACCTTTAATGACTATATCGTTCTGGACGTATCCCTTCAAGGTAATTACCTGATTCCGGGTAGAAGGAACATAGTTTCTTCCCTCCAGAATCTCCATGGTACCGACAACCAGTTCTCCGTTAACATAGGCTGTCTTTCCCTTGATGATACGGTCACTGGATGCGGTGGCATCACCGGTATCCAGTACTTCCATGGTTCCCACGACCATTTTCCCCTGAACGTAGGCTGTCTTTCCTTCAACGATGTCAGCCGCCGTGGCAGTAGCATCATCGGAAATGACATATCCTTCCTTCTTAAGATCGGCAAGAACCCGGTTGTTGGCATAAGCCGTGGTTCCGAGGAAACCGGCTATGCCTCCCAGAAATAACCCCCCTAGACTTAACAAAATCAATCCTAAAGCGACTTTTTTCTGTCCTTTTGATTCGCTCATCTAGTCTTCCTCCTTGCGGCATGATAATTATATAACAATTTCCGTAAAACTTAAACAGTCCCCCTGAAGCAGGGCTGACACCTTATTAATTGTAGATGATTACCGGGGTTCCGAGATGAACCAGATCCCAGAGTCTGGCAACCATATCTGTCGGCATGTTGACACAACCGTGTGACGGATCTGTCAGATAGATGTCCCCGCCGAATTCATCTCTCCAGGAAGCATCATGGAAACCCTTATGAACACCGGTAGGGTCAAATCCGATCCAGTATTCAACTCTCTCTTCCCAGGTAGGTCCGCTCAGAATTGAAGAACCGTCGATCTTGGTAACTTCAAATGTTCCCAGAGGAGTTACTCCCGGAGCCGCTGATACTATCGGCGAAGTAAAGATCAGTTCATTATCTTCATAGTAGTATAATGTCTGCTTGGAAATGCTGACCTCAATGCGGTTATTAACATATGAAGGTGTATCGGTTTCTATCCAGTCAACACTGACAGTCTGATCTCCGGAAGTGGTTAACGCTTCTTCCAGATCGTTTTTCAGCTTGCTCTTATTGATGAATTCATTATTGGAAACGTAGTTATCATCATGGATTCTGTTAACCAGAGTATCGAGCTTATCCTGATCAACAGCCAGTTCGTTGTTTTCAATGATATACAGATTCTTCAGATCCTTATCTTCCAGAACCTCGCTTTTACTGTCGCTTATGGTGATGGTTACCTTCTTGGTCAGTTCCTGTACCATCTGAGCAAATATGCTCTCGATATCAGCGACCTTGACAGTTGCCTGGGCATAGTTATCAGTGAGATCGATCTCCTTAACGCTTTCACCGCTGATAATGGCAGCGATTGCATCGGTTATCTCTTTCTGGGCAGCTTCTTTATCTATCATCAGGTTGTTTTCTTCAGGTACCAGTACCAGAACGCCATCCTGTATTTCAACATGAGCATCAACAGGTTCAATGATGTTTTCTTCCTTGAAACTGTACAGTTCATTTAGCTTATCAAGCAATCTGGAAGTGTTGTAACCGGCAGCTTTCTCAACACCGGTCAGTTCGGTCTTGCTGAATAAAGACTTGAACCACAGCAGATGATTCTGTCCTGCCAGCAGATCCCGTACCTTATATGTCGCATTATATCCGGCATCAGCCAGATCAATAGTCTGTTTGATCTGTTCACCCGTTGTGCTGTTCTGGACAATTGTCAGCACCGGAGCATTCCCGTTAACGGTTGTTTCTTTTTCAGTCCCCTGCCCATCCAGACGTACTCCGTCTACATAGGTGTTAGGCAGAAAATGGGTGTCAGAATAAACAACGCCAGCCCCATATAAGACCGCTAACAATAATACTCCTATTAATATCAATTTCTTTATCATTGTGAACCCTCGCTATTTTTACATATTTCTATTATAATATTATTCGCCGTTTGCGGCCACTTTCTTTTACGTGTATAATTTAGAATGAACGGGGGAATTTGATAGTATGGATAAAATGCTGGCAAGACTGGAAAACATGGATAAACGCTACGAGGAAATAAACGCTCTGTTAATCAACGGATCTTTTTCCGATAACCGTGAATATGCCAAACTCAGTAAGGAACAGTCCTCCCTGCAGGCTCCTGTCAATGCCTACCGTGAACTCATTAAGGTAATGAATCATATCAGCGATGATGAAGAACTCCTTCATGATCCTGACTTAAGAGAAATGGCCGAGATGGAGCTGGAAGAACTGAGAGAAAGAAAACAGCAGCTGATTGATCATCTGGAAGTACTGTTAATACCAAAGGACCCTAACGATGATTGCAATGCCATCTTTGAAATCAGAGGCGCAGCCGGCGGCGATGAAGGAAACATCTTTGCCGGTGACCTTTACAGAATGTATACCCGTTACGCTGAAACCAAGGGATGGAAAATCGAATTATATGATGCTGAAGAAAGTGAAGCCGGCGGCTTCTCCCAGATCAGCTTCCTGGTAAAGGGCAATGAAGTCTATAAGGAAATGAAGTTTGAATCCGGTGCTCACCGTGTTCAGCGTGTTCCGAAGACCGAATCAGCAGGTCGTGTTCATACTTCAACCGCAACCGTACTGGTACTGCCAGACGTCGATGATGCAGCCATTGAGATCGATCCGGCCGATCTGGAAATTGAAACTCACCGTGCATCCGGTGCCGGCGGTCAGCATATCAACAAGACTGACTCGGCTGTCAGAATCACCCATAAGCCTACCGGTATCTCTGTCAACTGCCAGGACGGCAGAAGCCAGATCCAGAACCGTGAACAGGCCATGAGAATCATCACTGCCCGTGTCTATGACTACTATCAGCAGAAAGCGGAAGCTGAAAAAGGTGCGGAAAGACGCAGTAAGATCGGTACCGGTGATCGTTCCGAGAAGATCAGAACCTATAACTATCCGCAGAACAGAGTCACCGACCATAGAATCAACTTTACCATTCAGCAGCTTGACCGCGTTATGGAAGGCAAGCTCGATGACATCATCGCAGCCCTGCTTGACGCTGATCAGAAAGCCAAGATTGCCGGAGAACGGTAATGCCAAGTTATCATGATGTATTATGGGACACCTATCGCAAGCTGAAAGACACCGATGTCTCAGATGAAGCGGTTCAGATACTGATGCTGGAACTGTGCAACATGAGTCATAATGATCTCTTTCTGAACTACGATAAGGAAATGCCCGAAGAATTACAGAAAAAGTTCGATGAAGGTGTCCAGCGTCTTCTGCACAATGAACCTCTGCAGTATATCCTGGGATATCAGTGGTTCTACGGTTATAAGATCAAGGTCAATGAAGAAGTCCTCATACCTCGTTACGAGACCGAAGAACTGGTAGCCAATGTCCTCGCTGACAGTGATTACTATTTCCCGGATAAGGATGTCATTGACATTGCTGACGTGGGAACCGGATCAGGGGCTATCGCCCTGGCGTTAAAAATGGAAGAACCAAAATTCAGAATGTGTGCCACCGATATTTCGGAAACAGCTCTGACGGTAGCCGAAGAAAACGCCAGAGATCTCGGTGTTGAAGTTGCCTTCTATCAGGGAGACATGTTACAGCCTCTGATCGATAAAGGCATAAAACTCGATATTCTGGTATCCAATCCTCCTTATATTCCCAGAGAACAGGAAATCCAGAAGAGCGTTGATGAATACGAACCTCATGTCGCCTTATTCGGCGGTGATGACGGGCTGAAGTTTTATCGCCGGATATTCCAGAATGCTCATAAGGTCATAAAAGATAAGAGCTTCCTGGCTTTTGAGATAGGTTATGATGAGAAGGATGCAATCATTGAGGAAGTAAAGAGGTATTTCCCGGAAGACCGCTATGAAGTATTAAAAGACATTAATAAAAAGGACAGAATGCTGTTCATATATCACGGCATCTGACCTTTTTTATTATATATTCATTATTTATTAGGCATTATAAAAGCCGGTATTCAATGAAAACCGGCTTTTTGTATCAGATAATCAGATTAACCCTTGATACCGCCACGGGACATACCGCTGATGATGTACTTTCTGGCAAACAGGAAGATGATGATCATTGGTAAGACGACGATGGTTGCGGCAGCCATCATTCTTTCGTTTCTCTGGCCACCTTCTGTCATGAAGGCATAAAGACCAAACGGCAGAGTTCTTACGTCCTTTGAGTTAGTCGCGATCATAGGCCACAGGAATGAGTTCCATGTTGCGATTGAGTTCAGAAGGATGATAGTTGCCAGTGATGACTTGGCCATTGGTACCATTACTCTCCACAGATACTTCCAGTCAGAGCATCCGTCAACCTTGGCTGCCTGATACAGTGAATCAGGTACGCTGTCGAAGAAGCCCTTCAGGATGTAGGTATAGAAGATACTGGACATAAACGGAAGGATCAGTGCCCAGATCTTGTCATGGAGACCCCACTGTACTATTGTACGGTAGTTGGTAATGATGATCATTTCATACGGAACCATCATAAGTGACAGCAGCAGTGAGAAGATCAGTTCTCTTCCCGGGAATCTCAGTCTGGAGAATGCGAACGCTGCCAGTATGGTTGTGAATGAACATGTGGTTATACAGCCGATCAGAGCCAGCAGAGAGTTGACAAAGTATTTGCCAAACGGTGCAGTCTGGAAGGCATAAATGAAGTTTTCAAAGTTCAATGGATTCTGAGGGAACAGAGTAGGAGGCATCAGGTTAACCTCGATCTTACTCTTGAAGGCGCCGGTGATCATCCAGTAGAACGGGAAGATCATGATGACGGCACCGATGATCAGAACGACATACATTAATAATCTGCCAAAGGAGAACGGTTCTTTATTGACCTGCGCTTCTTCATTATTTACGCTTCTTGTCTTTGCCATCTTCGCCTCTCTCCCTTCTAGCCCATGCCTGAACGGCACGCTGCAGCATTGTGAATCCGAATACTGTGATCAGCAGCATGACAGCGGCTGCTGAAGCCAGGCCGTATTTCGGAGGTGTGAGTACTCTGAACTCGTAGTAGATGTAGTAAACAACGGTAAACAGGTTGTAGGCAACACCAGGACCGGAGAACAGAGGGAACAGTTCATGATACATCTTGAATGTATTAATTGAGTTGATGATGATTACCAGCATGATTGTCGGTGCCAGTAATGGAACGGTGATTCTGAAGAATATACGTAAGGTCTTGGCTCCGTCAACCTTAGCTGCAGTATAGTACATCGGGTCGATGTTCTGCAGACCTGACAGAAGCAGGATGATGGTATTTGGCAGAATTGACCAGATACCGAATACTACAACTGCCATGAAGTTACCGGAGGACTGACCCAGCCAGTTAACCGGTTCCAAGCCAATCAGACCAAGTATGTAGTTAAGAATACCGATCTTATCGTTAAACATGAATCTCCAGGCAAGACCTACAGCCAGTGATGATGTAACCATTGGCAGGAAGTATGCTGTCTGGAAGAAAGCCTGGAACTTGATCTTCTGGTTAAGCAGGTTAGCCAGAACAACAGCGATTGCGGTTGAAATAGGTACAACACATAATACATATTTGAATGTATTGCCAAGTGCCTGTCTGAAATAAGGGTCCGCAAATACTTTCTGGTAGTTTTCCAGACCTACACCCGTATAAGCGCCGGTCAGATATTTATATCCTTCCAGGAAGGACATTCTGATGACGTTTACGATCGGGTACAGCGTAAATATCACAACAGAGATGATAAACGGCAGCAGATAAAGCAGCGGTTTTATTCTCTCAAAGAATGGCCTTTTAATCATAAGTAACGCTCACCACTTTCGTAGTCAAAGACGAATACTCCTGTTTTCTTGAAGCCGATTCCGACTTCCTGACCTCTTTCGAAGTCCAGGCTGCTGTCGAAGTAGCCACGTACTTCCTTACCGGCCAGGTCAAAGGCGGTAATCTTTTCCTTACCCATGACAGATGTCATGATGGCGGTTGCCTTCAGCTGGCTGTCCGGTTCATACAGAACGCTTTCAGATCTGAATGACAGCCATACCTTCTGATCATCATGGCCTTCCAGTCTGACACCGCTGTCAGAGCCATCTGCCAGAATGACCTTCCCATTCTTGACAACAGCTTCAACCTTGTTGATTGGAGGGTTACCTAAGAAGTCAGCAACGAAGCAGTTAGCCGGCTGGTCATACAGATACTGCGGCTTGTCAAACTGCTGGAGTACACCGAGCTTCATCAGAATGATGTGGTCGGAAATACTCATGGCTTCTTCCTGGTCATGGGTTACGAAGATCGTTGTTACGCCTGTTTCAAGCTGAATACGGCGGATCTCTTCTCTCATCTCAATACGTAATCTGGCATCGAGGTTACTCAGAGGTTCGTCCAGAAGCAGAAGTCTTGGTTCCTTAACAAGAGCACGGGCAATGGCAACACGCTGCTGCTGACCGCCTGACAGCTGGCCAGGCTTACGGTTAAGCATGGTGTCAACATGTACCAGTTCTGCCATCTTCTTTGCTTTTTCAATTCTTTCAGCCTTTGGAACCTTCTTGATTTCCAGTGGGAAACAGATGTTTTCCAGTACTGTCATGTGAGGATAAAGAGCATAGTTCTGGAATACCAGACCGATGCCTCTCTTCTCAGATGATACAAATGTTACGTCATCTTCATCAAAGTAGATCTTACCCTCAGTCGGATAAAGAATGCCTGAAAGCATGTTCAGCATTGTACTCTTACCGCAGCCGGAAGGGCCCAGCAGGGTAACAAGTTCTCCGGATTCAATTTCAGCTGAGAAATGGTCTACAGCTGTGTTGTCCCGGAATCTCTTAACAATGTTCTCTAATCTGATTTTCATAAATTATTCTCCCTTAAACATTTCTGTTTATGATTTCCTCAATTACTTCTCCATCAATATCCTTCATTTCCAGTCCCAGCATCGCTGCCATGGTCGGTGCCATGTTTACCATGCTGCTTCTTTCAACGACTACGCCCTGTTTTACATGCGGGCCGCAGGCTATGAAGGTTGTAGTTTCGTCACGCCATGGCAGATGTCCATGGCTGGCTTTTGATGAATGCATGCCTTTCGGCAGATACTTCTCGAAGGCATCTCTGCCTGCCAGAGTACTGGAGAAGGACATCGGCTCTCTGCCTTCAACAACAAAGTCCAATGGTCCCACCAGTCCGAACAGGTCTTCAGCCTCCTGCTTAGTATAGAGATAACCGATATTGTATTTAGGGTCATCTCTTAATGACTTCAGGAATGTGTATACCTTATTTCTCATTTCCTCATCATCAGGATTTCTTAACTGAACCCAGGCTGACAGGGAAACGGAATGACAGTAAGCATCCCAGTCGGTGAGCTTGCCCTCTTCATCAGTACGGATGAATCCGGCTTCCTTCAGCAGTACATTCATGTTGATATTCATGGTTATGTTCTGCTGACCGTGATCCCCCATGATCACGAAGTCTGTATTCTCAAAGTCACCGTATCGACGTATGCTTTCCAGCAGTACCTCGAATTCGTGACTGTGCTTTCTAAGCTGTTCCCGTGCTTCCTCACTGTAAACGCCGTTTACATGTCTGGCGCTGTCGAGGTCGCACATCTTTACAAACATGACATCCGGCTGGCCGTAATCACGGATGATGTCCGGTGCCAGTGCCATCGTATACAGGTCAAGGCTTCTGTCCCTGCCCATCAGATAACGTCCGTACTTCCAGAAATACTTTTCCATCAGTTCATCGGAAGCGTTATTTACCAGAAACTGCCCCGGATCCTCGCCAATGTATTTGGCCGGTACGATCATAGGCATGTTCAGGTGGATGTTCTTATCCCCTCCTGTTACCGGCCAGCTGAGAGAACAGGTCTGATATCCTGCTTCAGCAGCATAGTCGAATATGGTCGGGCATTTAATGTCGGAACGCTGGTTATACCATGGAACATTCCGGTTCTCTACTTCAAGTATCGCATTATGCGGTACTCCGATCTTCTTTACTCTGTTACCAGTGATAATAGAGCAATGACAAGGGTAAGTATAACTGGGATAGATCGGTTCAATATGCTTAACATATGATCCTTTTTCAAGCATCCATGAGAAGCTGCTCAATTTCTTCATACTCTCAATATCATATGAAGCGAGAGCATCCATCATGAATACAAACAGTTTTCTTCTTGTCATTGCTCTATTTCCTTAGGTCAAATTAATTATTGTTTAGAATTAGTCGCTTAATGCAGCGTTGGCTGTAGCCTGTGCATCAGCTAATGTTGAAGCAACGTCAGCGTTGTCGATGATGATCTTTCTGAGTGCTGCAACTAATGCTTCCTTAGCTCCGCCTTCACCTGATACAGATGGACGTGTGCCGGCATATGATAACATGCCTGCCAGAGCCTGGTTAGCGATACTGTTGTTGAAGTAGTCCTTGTAAACTGCAGATTCCTCAACATCCTTGTATGGAGTTGATGCGCTGTACTTCTGGCAGAATGGTAAGTTGTTCTCTGCCTTAGTGAAGAACTTAACGAATTCAGCAGTGCCTGCATCTGTAGCATCATCCTTTGTGAAGCCAACTAATGCACGTGTAGTGATTTCTGTGTACTGCTTGCCGCCAGCTACCTGTGGAACAGGTCCTGTTACGATTGTGAAACCGTTAGGTGTGATGTAGCCCATACCTGCTGATGAACCCATGTAGCAGAAATACTTCTGGTTGCCGAATGGACCTGAATGGTAGCCTTCGGAATCAACTAACTGGAAGTAACCAGCATCTTCAGCTTCCTTCCACCACTTCAGCCAGTTAGCAAACTTTTCATTTGTCCAGTCTGCTGCTGTGTGCTTGCTGTCGATGTATTTTAAGCCTAACTGTTCAAGAACAACGATACCTACAACGTCAACTGAGTCTGGTCCGAAGCCCATGATGTCATTGCCTTCAGCCTTTTCACCGTCAACTACTGTCTTGCATGCAGCTAACAGTTCATCCCATGTTGTTGGAATTTCAAGGTTATACTTTTCAAGTAATTCCTTGTTGTAGAACATGATGGAACCAGTGATTGTTGCGATTACAGCATGTAAGCCGCCATCTGCGTATTCTGTTGAAGCAGCATATACACCAGCGCTAACGCGGTTCTTATAGTCTGCATCTGAGAAATACTTAGAGTAATCCAGTGACAGGCCTGCATCGATATAGTCCTGAGCTGTATTTGGATATAACCAAACCAGGTTAGGTCCTACACCGTTGGTAACTGCTTCGTAAACCTTGCCAGAGAATCCGTCTAATGGCTGAGTTTCCTGTGTAACATGATACTTGCCTTCGTATTCGGCGTTGAATGCATCAACAATTTCCCGAACCATCTGTTCGTCATGGTCTGTCAGTGTGTGCCAGAACACGATTTCTGATGCCTTTTCTTCTTCCTGTGGCTTGTTGCATCCTGTGAAGGATAAAACCATAAGAGCAGTCAGAAGCATGATTAAGAATTTTTTCATAATTTCCTCCTCTTAAAATTTTATGAACAAATTTCTTGTCTATGTATATTATACTTTTTTTTCTTATATTATTAAATATAAAACTGCCTTTTCTGGTCCAAAAAAACCTGTCGGCATGTGCCGGCAGGTTCTGTTTTTTAATCCGGAAAATCGATATTCTGATATATCTTTGATGGCAGTACAGTATATCTGTCCGGAAACACTTCCTGACATATTCTTAACTCCAGCTGCTGTCGGTGTTTCAGATGTTTATACAGTTCTGCCTCACCATAGAATCCATGCTTGCTGGCATATGGTGACTCGTTAAAATATTGCATCATCAGAGGAAACCATAATTCATTACCATCCTGATCAGTTCTTTCCCTGCGTATTGTATCTATGCTGGAAGGTATGTCATCTGTCTTAAGATAGATAATATGGAACGGCTTTTTATCTATGATTTTACTGATCTTTTTGTATAGATCCAGTATGTCCCGGTCAGAAGCGTTACGGAACAGGATCATGTCCTCAACTATGTTCTGGAATAATGAGCATTCAAATATCATGTTATCTGAGTTCCATTTTTCAAAACGGTTTAAAATGATCTTTTTGAATTCATCATAAGGAACACGTCCGTTATAGATCTCATATTGTTCCAGATCTCTGTAGAAATTTCTGTTGTCAGTTCTGATTTTTGTATAGCAGATTATGATACAGTCCTCTTCCCTGTAACTTTTATTCTCTATTTCCGTTCTGAGTTCATTATACTTTTCCAGAATGGCTTCATATTCCTTTTGGCTGACCCTGGCACACCAGGCCAGTTCAACCGGAGAGTAATCACCCTCTTTTACAGATATGTATTCAGGATATTTCTCCGCGATCCTGTCCGTCAGGGTGCTTTTTCCGCTTCCCTGCAGACCTTCAATGAAATAATTCATGTTAAATGAATGATGATCCTCCGGTTACGATCCAGCAGGCCAGGACAGCACACATCAGAGCACTGACATAGATGTTACCGGTCTTGCGGTAAATGTATGAACCGATGGCGCTGTAGACAATGATCTGTGGCAGTAACAGGATCATCAATGACATAAACGGTCCGCCAAAGGTTGAACCAAACAGCAGGTCAGCACCAGGTCCGACACCCGCAAAGAACGGGATGTATTCGATCAGCACAATCAGAATGATGCCGCCACACATGACAAAGGCCGTACGCAGCCAGGTTCTCAAGAAACCAACTGCACCTTTCTGGTAGGTTGCCTTGGTTCTTAAGGTAACCAGGGCTTTCTGTTCAACTACCAGGAAATATGCCGCAAAGAACAGGATGTATGCAGCAAACTGTCCCAGACGCATCATGTTGAATGTTGATAACATAGGCCAGATGATACGCAGGTCAAGCTTGAATAACAGGTTGTATAAAGCCACGAAGAAGTAAACAAACAGTGCCATTACCATGACCAGTACAACTGACTTGAGAATGTGCAGTACATCAATGGAGTTTTCATGCTCCGGTGTTGACCAGCCTCTTTCAAACAGAGACTTCTTAGCTGTGGTCTTCTTTTTGTTCTTCAGGGCAATTATGCCGTTGATAATCCGGGTAAACAACAGGACAAACATGTACCAGGTAATCAAGCCGTCACCGACTGTCATACGGAAAATGTTCTCCGGAATAGGTACCAGAGCATGACCTAGCTGAGTGGCAAACGGATAAAGGATGCCGCCTACCAGGATGGAGATAAGTGCGCTATTGAACCACTTCTTGCCTTTCAGAATTCCGTCTTTTCCCGGCTTATCCTGAACAACGGAAGCGAATACCCTGGTTTCCACCAGAAAAGACATGAACGCCAGCATTCCCACTATTGTCAGTAACAGTGCTGCCAGGTTGAGCCATTCCTTATTCATGGCAGTCAGATTACTGCTGGCAAGGTCGGTCTTGATATCCAGGGCTTCAGTAAACCATTCAATGGCTACTCTTAAGCCATGAGAATCATGAGTTGTAAGTCTGTGGTTGGTATACAGCAGTTCCATTCTTCTGGCTGTGCCGTTATCAAAACTGCCGTAGGTGGTATTCCACTTTCCGTCCTGAGTTATGCCCAGGAATTCTTTTCTTAAAGCCGTGGATAACAGCTTGTCAGATACGGTGTGCTGATAGTCACGGAAATATGAGAATTCATCATACTTAGCCTGTAATAACAGGACATTGTTGAAATAGACAGATGAATCATAAACGCTGTCACGGAACAGCTCGCCGCACTGTAATACCGTTGCCTTAGGCGAAATGTCCTTACCTGCAGAGTTTCTGGCTCCGGAATAAGCTGCCGTTACTGACCAGGAAGCCCAGGTACCCATGGAGTGACCCGATACACCCAGTCTGGTCGGATCAACATATTCCAGTTCGCTTAACCACTTGTATCCTTCAATTCCACCTTCGGCTGAATTCTTGATGGAGTTACCGTCTTCATCCTTTGAATAGTACTCCTTGAAGAATGACAGGTTGGAGAAGTTCATCAGTATCTTATAACGGTTAGTACCGCCAATTTTCTTATAGGTCTTGTCTGCTTCGCTTTCCTCACCGAAGTTTACACTCACCTTATGGTTGACAAAGCCTCTTTCCAGCAAGCCCGGTTCAGTCTTGCCGTGACCGTATTCGTCAATTGACAGGACAACCACGCCTCTTCTGGCCAGTTCAATGGCATAGGCGGCATTTGTTTCATGGTCATTCTGGTAACCATGCAGTAACAGGACACCAGGTGCCTTGTTTTCAGCTGTCGCCGTCTTTGGAGTATACAGTTTGTAGGCTATGTCTCCTACGTCTGTCTGTATGGTTCCCGTGGTGATCTTTATGTTGCCGCTGTCAGTCTGAACGATATTGGCTGAGAACATGCAGAAAAAGGCTATCAGTACGCTGATAACCATCAGTATCAGGGATTTCTTCCGCTGTGATGTCATAAAAAAGTATCTCCTTTCCCGGTACATGAACCCCTTTTCACATACCGTCGTTTTCATTATTATTGAACAGCTTTATAAAACCATTATAAACTCACACCTGTCTTTTTAACAGAAAAAGCTCTCCCACACACCGGGAGAGCTTATCATATCAGGCTTTCTTTGTCCTTCTGCTGTATAGCCAGTAGATTGGAATGCATAACAGCAGCAGTACTGCATATATGTTGAATAACGGACCGTATCCTGCATCAGAAATGACAAAGGCACCGATTGCAGGACCTAAGACATTACCTAAGTCCATGCCGATATAACAGGTACTGGAGGCAACACCGCTTCTTTTCAGACCAAGTTCCCTGACAGTTTCAGCCTGGATGGCTGAAGAGCCGCTGCCCTGACCGATGGCTTTAAGTACGGCCGCAAACAGCACCAGCGGTAAGGCCTGAGCCTGGGCAAAACAAACCGCAAAGACGGCCGAAATGACAAAGGCCGGATAGAGAGTATAGGCAATGCCTTTCTTATCAAGCCATCTGCCGGTGAACGGTTTGGTCAGAATGGTTGTTATGGAACTTACTGTATAGTACAGGGAGATATTCGCAATGTTGCGGCTGGCACCGTAGTCCTTCAGATAATACAGCAGGATGCCGTTGCCCACTGACAACATGCCGATAAGGAAAACGTAAATCAGTAATTCCACGGCGAAGAAATCCGCAAATCTGAACTTGAACTTTTCCTTTCCGCCCAGGTTAGTTGGATGATAAGGTATCAGATAAGTGCCTACTGCACAGATCAGATTCAGAACACCGGCCCAGATGAAGATCTGTTCAATGCCGAAACGGTTTCCGACAAAGTCACCTAACTGCGGTCCGATCATGGTAGACACAACTGTACCGATTCCTATATAGCTCATGCCCTCACCTAAACGGCTTAAAGGTAGAAAATCCGCACCGAAGGCCATGGATACCGTACCTGACAGACTGAACGCAATGCCGTGAAGTATTCTGACAAAGATGATCATCGGAACGGTATTGGATATGGAATACAGATATAAACAGCCGATGGACAGGACATAGGAAATGACCATGAGGATCTTCTTATTGAAGCGGTCACTGGCAGCACCGGCAAACGGTCTGCCAAACAGAGCTACCAGACTCATGAGAGATGAAATGATACCGGTTATCTCTAACGGTGCTCCGCGTGACACCAGAAAATCAGGCAATACCGGATTGACCATGTAGGATGCGGAACCGCTGATGACACTCATGATCAGTATCATGCAGAACGGAAGCGTAAATATTCTCTCTTCTTTATTGCTCATAGAAAAACCCACCCATCAATACTATTGTACCGATTAACAGGCGGGTTTGTATTTCAAATTAGTCTTATTTTCTTTAGAAAATGAAGATTATTGCCTAAAGCTTGCTGAACATTGTGCCCAGTAACATCAGAACTCCTCCTGCTGTTACCATCAGGAAGCTGAAGTCACTCAGAACAGGAATGGTGATGATTCTGCATACTATGCCTGCCCGTATCAGCAGTGCACTGATACCCCAGGTTGATTTTGTCGGTGGATTGAATCTCATGGTTTACCTCTTTCTACTTATAGTCAAAGCCGCTTGGTTCACTTAACGGCTGATCAAGCATTTCCGGATGAGCAAATATATACTTGATCAGCTTCAGGCTTCTGGCAAAATAGAAGCCGTCCGCAATTCTTTCATCAAGAGTTGCTCCGACATCGACAACATCTCTGATCTCCTTATGTCCGTCTTCCATCAGCACTTCCTCCTTGTGCAGGGTACCGATGGTTATAAGAATACTGTTAGTACCGTAGTTGTTAAGGTGATGGTATACTGCCGGACACTTTATGGAACCCAGGTTGCTGGCCAGGATGGTGGTATAGTTAGGATCCCCTTCAGTCAGGGCATCAAGGTTAAGTCCCCAGAAATCCAGCCAGCGGATGATCCTGACCACAATAATCAGAACAATACGCGGCAAAGCGGCAAACTTGTCGAGAACCTCGTCAATGCCTCCGGTTGAATGCTCACTCTTTCTCATCTCCGTGATATCACCGACGATCTTCTTACTGAAAGTGTCAATATTGTCATCGTCATGAGCTGTCAGGGTCATCAGTGATTCATCTGCTCCGTCCGCAAACACTCTCTTGGCAACGAAGCTTAAGGTGATCTCATCTCTTTCATACATTCTGTAACCCTGAATGAAGCGGTTCATCATCGGTCTTTCCTTTATCATTCTGGCCATCGCAATCAGAGCACAGTGGAAAATGGTGGTTCTGTAATCCTGGGAAGCGTTCTTCTTCTCCAGGTATTTCACCAGCTCAGTTGCGTCAATTGTATCGTTCAGATATACTTCGCAGTCCGTTCTCTTAGGCCACAGATAGCACATGATAGTCTGTAAGCCAGGTGCCTTGACATATCGTGCATCCCTGCGGTCTCCCCATTTTCTTTTCTTCTTTTCTGCCATGATAAGTTTCCTTTCTAGCCTTCTCTGTTGGCCTCTTCCTCCAGCAGGCGGTAATGAACCTTTCCTACCAGAGTCTTAGGCAGTTCATCTCTGAATATGATCTCCTTAGGCAGTGCATACTGGGCAATCTGCAGTCTTAATGCCTGCATGATCGTTTCCTTCATCTTATTGTCAGCCTTGTATCCTTCGTTGAGAACTACATATGCTCTGACTCTCTGCATCCTCTTTGGATCCTTTACACCGATGACACAGCTGTAAGCAACTTCCTGCAGCCCGTCAATGATGTTTTCCAGCTGTCCCGGATAGACATTGTAGCCGTTGGTGATGATCATGCGTTTGATCCTCTGACGGAAATAGACATAACCGTCTTCGTCCATCTTACCCAAGTCTCCGGTATAAAGCCAGATATTGCCGTCAGCCAGTTTTCTTAAGGTTCTGGCTGTTTCTTCTTCGTTATTGAGATAGCCTTTCATGACTGAAGGCCCTCTTAAGATTATTTCTCCCTCTTCGCCATAAGGCAGGATATCGTCGGTATCAGGTTCCACTATTGCATAAACCGTATCCGGGAATGGCTGGCCTATGCTGCCTTCCCTGTAGCTGTCCTTAGGAGTAAGACAGCTGGCAGTAACACATTCTGTCAAACCGTATCCTTCTCTGACCTGGATGGTAGCTCCATGCTCCTTCAGGAAAGCATCTATCTTCTTTTTCAGTTCAACACTTAATGAGTCTCCGCCGCAGAACATACCCATCAGGAAACTCAGATCAGCCTTTTCCAGCTGCGGAATATGTAATAAGGCATCAAAGATGGTCGGTACTCCTGCAATAAAGTTAGGCTGTTTCTTATTGATCATCTCTGCATAAGTTTTCGGAGTGAAGGTAGGCATTAAAACACAGCAGGCTCCCTGTATCAGTACCGTATGCAGGTTGATGCCTAAGCCAAACCCATGGAATAACGGCATGCATGAAAGCATTTTCAGCCCCTTGCGGAACTCAAAGCCCATAGCTTCCATGGCCTGTAAACCGCAGGCATTGAAGTTGAGATCGGTCAGACAGATTCCCTTAGGTGTACCGCTGGTACCGCCGCTGTAGAGAATGACCGCTGTATGGTCCCTGTCAAAGATGCTTTCTTCCAGGGCAATACCTTCTCCCTTTTTCAGGAAGTTCTTCCACAGAATACCCTTGCCTTTTAAAGGAAACCTCAGATAGCCTTTACCGGCTTTTATAACATAGGCCGCTGCCAGATGCACAGGCAGTTCATCCTGGATCCTGGCAACCAGGACCGTGACCTCATGGTCAACATTTTCCAAGGCAGCCATGACCTTTTCATAGAACATGTCAAGCGTCAGAATGACCTTGCTCTGGGAGATGTTCAGATAGAATGTTACCTCATTCTGGGCAGACTGCGGATGGATCATGTTGGCTACTGCTCCGATACGGTTCAGTCCGTAGAAGCAGTCCAGTGCCTGAGGCACATTAGGCATGCAGATGGTTACTCTGTCATCCCTGTTGATGCCAACGGCTATAAAAGCCCTGGCCGCCTTTTCAATCCTTTCAACAAACTGACTGTAGCTGGTCTTTCTGCCATACAGTTCATAAGCCGGTTCATCAGGATAGCGCTTAGCTGCCCTTTCAACCATCTGATACATGGTAAGATCCGGGTATTCCAGATGCTGTTTCATTTCCATACAATACACTTCCTACTAAAAACAAATTAATTATAACATCACACTTTATTTTTCCCTAATGACTTTCCAGCTGTCATAAAGACGTTCAAGTCCCCACGCTGCATTGGCCGGACTGGTGGAAGGCAGTTTTGTGCAGCTGACATCAGTCTGCCTGGCCATATATCTCATATAAAGCTTATATGCCTTGGTTCCGTTGACGTATATGGCCTTAATATCAGCTTTATTCAGTATTACTGAAAGATCATTGACTACGACATTGGTAATTGATGCATCGGAAGAACCCCGGATGTCACAGGAAGCTATTACATCCCATACCGCAACCTGATGCCTTAACAGAAAATCCCTCTTTTCAGGTATATCTTCAGGTACATTATCATCAAATACCCTGGCCAGCACTTTCCAGAATCTGTTCTGAGGATGGCCGTAGAAGAAACCTGTTTCTCTTGACTTGACCGAAGGAAAACTGCCCAGGATCAGTATTCTGGAGTTTTCGTCAAAGACAGGCGGTATCGGATGTAAAGTCGTTTTCTTTTCCATTACTGATATTGTACCCTAAAAAGACAAAAAGCAGAGTATTTCTGCTTTCTGTTGTCATTCAATTACATGTTTACGGTCTTGTCTTTCGGCCAGGTTACGGAATAATACAGATCCAGCTGCTTGGTTTCGGTTGGCTGTAATTCGAATTCCCACTTGACCTCACCGGTATTCTCATTTACGGTACCACCGCTGACATTTTCCCTGTCAACAGTGATCGTCTTATCCTGAGATACCGGGATCTGGTCGATCAGAGTGATCTGGCAAGGCTTGTTCTTGGAAGAAGTTACCTTAATTTCATAACCGAATTCCGTCTTCTTCCGGTTTTTGAGCAGCACATTGGAAGTATATCTCTTCTTCTGTTCTCTCTTTAATCTGACACTTTCATCTCTGCCTAAGGAAATATCATAGGTTTCCTTACTGAGATCAGCGTTGAGATAGATATTGCCCATGTAGGTCCCCTTGTGATAGATGGCAGCCTGGCTCTGCAGCAGTTCTTCAATGTCTGCAGTCTTTACTTCACCGGCCAGATAACCGACATCATCCTGCTTAGGAACGGCGACGGTATGATAACGGCATGCCACGGTCTTGTTAGACAGGTCGGCATTGGTCTTGTTGTCGTTGGTTACATCCCACAGACCTTCCAGTACGTATTCCATCATGGTGTCATTCTGGACTACATTGGCACTTCCGTTATCCGTGTCATACATCTGAGCAGCCATCATCATCGGAGCTTCCATTTCAACAGCACCTGTTTCCTCCAACACCTCTTCATCATAAGCCATGTTGGCGCTTGCCTTCATACCACCCATCATCGCTTTTCTTGCGGCATATGTCTTCTGATAGAAGTTCAGATACTGCGGATACAGAACAGGAATATCACCGGAAACCTGCGGATTGCCGGTAACCAGAGTTACCTTTACCTGTTCCCAGTTCTCAATGGTATTCTGTCCGATTTCGGCTTTCAGCTTGACGTTCATGCTTTCATCATCATCTGATGTATAGATCTCATATACAGGATTCCACCAGACACTGTGATCATAGTAACGCACCTCAACGACATATGTTCCGTCTTCCACGGCATCGCAGTCAGCCGTCAGTAAGAAGCAGTTATTCTTCTTGTTCAGTTCGGTCAGTTCCTTATTAAGACCTTTCTTCTCTTCATTTAAGCTGTCTATTTCATCATAAACCTTCTCCAGATACTGAGGCAGAATGCTGATGTAGCTGACAACTTCCTTGACATTGATGTTTTCCTTACCGGTGAAATCAGCGTTCCGGTTCAGCAGTTCGATCTGATTCTGTCTGACCTTCAGCATGTTTTCGACTCTGGAGATCTTATTTCTGATTTCTGCGGTCCTTTCGTTCTTCTGCTCGTTGTTCAGAACGAGGACCTGGATATTATTACCGGTAACTCCGGCTGATAAAGCCAGTCTGACAGTTGATCTGTCCAGTGTTGACGGCAGATCTTCAATCGTTATGGTCTGTTTTCCTTTCTTAAGCTCTACGGTTCCTCTTCTCTTGACGAACCCTCCGTTGCGGTAAACTGTTACTTCTTTTACCTGTGTATTACTCATTATTATCACCTTTTTCTTTCTACAGACATTATATAACACTAAATAATTAAAAAAAACATAAAAAAGGTACCTACATATATTGACAACCCATTACAATAATATATAATATGCTTGAAGGTACCTTATCAGAAAAGAAAGGAAGTGTCAGTATGTATAACGAGAAGAACAGATTATTAAGCGAAAACTACAGAAAAGTAAGTGCACTGATGAGAAGAAAGAGAATGGAAAGAACCAACGGCAACTATCCTGATACACAGAACAGAGTATTGACCGTATTATCAATGAATGACGGCATTTCCCAGAAAGAACTGGCCTATATTCTGGGGATCAGACCTCAGTCATCCGGAGAGATCGTCAGAAAGCTGGAAGCCAATGGCCTGGTAACCAGAACCGCTGATGAGAACGACGGACGTGCACACAGGCTTCACCTGACTGATTCAGGCAAGGCCGAAAGCGTCAAGATCGCTAATTCAAGAGAACAGGCAAGTGTCTTTGACTGCCTCAGCGATGAGGAAAAGGATCAGTTAAGCGCACTGCTGAACAAGATCATTGAAAACAGCCCTAAGTTTGAGGACCATCATCACAGACAGCACCAGCATGCCAGACGCAAGGCATTCATGGACTATTTCTCAGTAGATGATGACGATGAAACGCCAAATGAAAACCCTCGTTTCGGCGGTGAATTCAAGCGCCACGGCAGAAACTTCAGATTCTAAGTAAGGGCAAGCGGTGAATCAAATCACTGCCTTATAATAAATGGCCGGGACACTGTTCCCGGCTTTTCTGTATTCAAAAGAAAAACGGGATCATTTCCCGTTATTCATCATTTTCCTTGGCATTGATGCGGTTGATGGCCTTCATTAATGCCACTTCAGCTCTGTGGATATCGCTGTCCTTGACACTGTTGAGCAGCTGTTCACGGGCTCTGGCTTCAGCTTCCCTGGCTCTCTTAAGGTCGATGGTATCGACATCCTCGATATTGTCGGCCAATAATGTGGCCTTATTGTTTTCAAAGTAGAATATACCCTCAGAAACGGTGTATTTTTTTCTTCTGCCATCCTGTAACACAGAGACAACACCGATGGATACCGGCATCATGATCGGCATGTGATTAGGCAGTACGCCTCTTCTGCCATCTGGCGTCGGCAGGTTGATGCTGGCAGCCGTTATCCTTCTGTATACGCCCTTATAGGTAATGAGTTCCAGTGTAAACATTACAGTTTCATCGCCTTTTCTTCGACATCTTCAATGTCACCGACAAACATGAAGGCGGCTTCCGGATATCTGTCGTACTTGCCATTGAGGATCGCTCTGAAGCTTCTGACCGTATCTTCGATTCTGACAAACTTTCCTTCATAACCGGAGAACTTCTCAGCTACTGCGAACGGCTGTGACAGGAAGTTTCTGATTCTTCTGGCTCTGGATACGATGACCTTGTCTTCATCAGAGAGTTCATCCATGCCCAGAATCGCAATGATATCCTGTAAGTCCTGATATCTCTGCAGTATCTGCAGGACACCCTGGGCAACATCGTAGTGTTCCTGACCGACAATGTTCGGGTCAAGAGCACGGCTGGAGCTTTCCAGCGGGTCAACAGCCGGATACAATCCTAATGAAGCGATCTTTCTGTCCAGAACGGTCTTGGCATCCAGGTGGGCGAAAGTCGTGGCCGGAGCCGGGTCTGTCAGGTCGTCAGCCGGAACGTATATAGCCTGAATGGATGTGATTGATCCGTTCTTGGTTGAAGTAATGCGTTCCTGTAACTGGCCCATTTCGGTAGCCAGTGTAGGCTGATAACCTACGGCACTAGGCATTCTTCCTAACAGAGCAGATACTTCGGAACCTGCCTGAGAGAATCTGTAGATATTGTCAATGAACAGCAGGATGTCCTGCTTGTCCTGATCACGGAAATGTTCAGCCATGGTCAGAGCGCTTAAGGCAACTCTCATTCTGGCTCCCGGAGATTCGTTCATCTGTCCGTAAACCAATACGGTCTTTTCCAGGACTCCGGAATCCTTCATTTCAAAATACAGGTCATTTCCTTCTCTGGTTCTTTCACCGACACCCGCAACAACGGATAATCCGTTATGCTGAGTAGCGATGGAATGGATCATTTCCTGCATTAGGACGGTCTTGCCGACACCGGCACCGCCAAATAAGCCGATCTTTCCGCCTTTGATGTATGGGCATAACAGGTCAATGACCTTAATGCCGGTTTCCATGATCTCAACTTCCGTCTTCTGATCTTCAAATGACGGAGCGTTCTTATGAATGGTTTCCCACTTTTCAGCATGCACCGGTCCTAAGCCGTCAATAGGTTCACCTAACAGATTGAACATTCTGCCCAGGACTTCTCTGCCAACCGGAACCTTGATAGGCTCACCGGTATCAATGGCATCCATGCCTCTGATCAGACCGTCGGTACTGGTCAGGGCAATGCATCTTACCTTATCCTGGCCGATATGCTGTTCAACCTCAGCGGTGATCACGCCACCGTTAAAAGGAATGTTTATGGCATTATATAACTCTGGCAGGTCTCTGATGAATCTGATATCAATGACCGGTCCAATGATCTGGACTATTTCACCGTAGTTTTCTTTCATGACACTCCTTTCTACAGTGCGTCAGCACCGGCAGTTATTTCGTTAACTTCCTGAGTAATGGCCGTCTGTCTGGCCTGGTTATACTCCAGGGCGAGTCTTTCAATTAAATCTTCCGCATTGCGGTTGGCACTGTCCATGGCGCTTCTTCTGGCAGCGTGTTCACTGGTCTTGGCTTCCAGGAAAGTCGCATAGATAACGGCACCAGCATACTGCGGGATGAGATAGTCAAGCAGACTGTCTCTGTCCGGAACAAGTTCAACATCCTTGATCTCCAGTTCATCAGGCAGATCCAACGGCAGAAGATGATATGTTGAAGGCTCAAAGGTCATCGTATTGATGTACTGAGTATAGATGATGTCGATTGAAGAGATCTCATTCATCTTAAACAGTTCCAACACGTCATATACGAGCTTACTGATAATGGAAGGCTTGACGTCATCCAGATCCGTAATTCTTCTGATGACCGCAAAATCGTTGTTATCGAGCCATTCAATGCCGTATTCGCCGATCGCAAAGATCGGATCTTCCTTCTTAACGGTCTTCTCCACATACTTTAACAGGTCCATGTTATAAGAACCGCACAGACCGGAGTTACTGGTGATGACGATATGAAGCGGATTTTCAACAAGGTTACCGGTCAGATAAGGGTTGTTTTCCACTGCCGGACGCGGTGCTGACATGGCTTCAAGGATCATCTCATAGTACTTATTTGAAAAGATGTTGTTTTCAAACATCCTGTTTCTCTGTTTTGTAAGCTTGGCTGTGGCAACCAGAGACATCGCGTTGGTGATCTTCTGGGTTGCCTTGACGCTTTTCAGCTGTCTTCTGATATTACTGATCTGACCGGCCATTCTGTTCACCCGTAGTAAAAGCTATGTTAGCCTCATAGATGGCATCTTCCAGTGCATCAGCCAGATCGTTATCCATTACCAGTCCGTCACTGAGCTGTTTTACCAGCAGAGTGTGGGAAGTATGCAGATGGTCAAGCATCATTCTCTCAAAAGCCCGGATCCTGTCAGGTTCAATGTTTTCCAGATAGCCTCTCTGAGCTGCCAGTAACAGTAATACCTGATCAACTGTCGTCATTGGTGAGTACTGTGGCTGTTTCAGTAAAGCCATTAAACGCTTGCCGTGATTGATGGTCTTCTGGGTTGAAGCATCCAGGTCACTGCCGAACTGAGCGAAATCCAGAACTTCCTGGTACTGGGCCAGATCGAGCTTAAGAGAACCGGAAACCTTTTTCATGGCCTTGCTCTGAGCAGCGCTGCCGACACGGCTGACAGATAAGCCGCTGTCAACTGCCGGTCTGAAGCCGCTGTTAAACAGTTCGGTCTGTAAGAAGATCTGACCGTCCGTAATGGAAATGACATTTGTCGGAATGTAGGCACTGATGTCGCCTGCCAGCGTTTCAACAATTGGCAAAGCCGTTAAGCTGCCTCCTCCTCTGGCTTCTGACAGCTTGGCGCTTCTTTCCAGCAAACGTGAATGCAGATAGAAGACGTCACCCGGATAAGCTTCTCTTCCCGGAGGTCTCCTTAACAGCAGTGACAGTGTTCTGTAGGCAATGGCATGCTTGCTTAAGTCATCATAGACGATCAGCACGTCTTCGCCCTTCTCCATCCAGTACTCACCGATGGCACATCCGGCATACGGTGCAATATACTGTAATGAAGCGAGTTCGGAAGCACCGGAACAGACGATGGTCGTATATCTCAGAGCATCGTTCTGTCTCAGTTTTTCCACTATCTGAGCCACGGTTGAGTTCTTCTGACCGATGGCTACGTAAACACACTTAACATTCTTACCTCTCTGGTTAAGAATGGTGTCGATGGCGATGGCTGTCTTACCGGTCTGTCTGTCACCGATAATGAGCTCTCTTTGGCCCTTGCCGATAGGAATCATGGAGTCGATAACCTTCAGGCCGGTTTCCAGAGGTTCATTTACGGACTGACGCTCAATGACACCCGGTGCTTTTCTTTCGATTGGATAATAGGTATCAGGCTTGATGGCACCGTTGCCGTCAATCGGTCTGCCCAAGGCATCAACGACTCTGCCCAGTAAGGCATCACCTACCGGAACCTCAACGATTCTGCCGGTTGCCTGAACTTCCATGCCTTCAATGATCTTCTTTTCATTGCCTAAGACAACGGCACCGATGCTGCCCTCTTCCAGGTTCATGACCATCGCACTGGTCTCACCTATCTGCAGCAGTTCGCCTGACATGGCCTTGTTAAGACCTGATACTTTGATGATACCGTCAGCTACCATGGTGATATGACCAACCGTATCGCCATTTTTAACGGACACCTTGCTGAGATCAGCCTCTTTCATCGCATCAGCGATATTCATGTCCTCTTTCTTAAGCAGGTCTTCTCTTAAGTTTTCTAATTTGGTTTTATAACTTCCGTCCCAGACATACTCACCGACAACAACCTTGACACCACCCAGCAGTTTCTCATCCGGAATGTTCTCCAGAGCAACTCTGTGTTCCATGGTATAGGAAATGGCACCTTCGATCTTGCGGATGGTCTTCTTATCCAGAGGTCTGGCTGAATACAGCTGTCCGAAGAAGATGCCGTTATTGGCGTAGGTAAGTTCCATGAAATCATGGAGCAGTGCCAGTTCGGTCTGTCTGCGGCCGATCGTACTGTTAAATTGGAAAAATGCATTAATAACTCGTCTGTCTTGATCACTACCAAAAGTTTCCCCCAGCTTTTCAGCCTTTTCCTCAGGAGAATTATCATAGTCATCGATAAACCGCCTTAATTCGCTGTCCCTGTTCAAAAGATCATTTACTTTTCTTAACGTATTGAAGTAAATGTCTTCCCCGTTTTCACTGTAGGACATGTCGATCAGGGCCTGGGCAAAACGTTTGGTATTTAAACTCATCTCTTAGTTACTTCCTTAATAAAGTCATCAATGATCCGCATGTCTGCGGCTTCATCAAGTTTTTCATTCAGCAGCTTTTCGGTTGCTGAAATGGTTGCGTCAACGATATCCCGCTGAACCTCATCAAGCATCTTGCTTCTCTGAAGGTCAATATCAGCCTGGGCATCTGCCAGTAACTGCTCTTTTCTTTCCTTGCCTTCGGATATGAGGCTTTCCTTAAGCCGTCTGCCTTCAGTCCGGGCTTTTTCAATGGTTTCCCTGGCTGTAACGTCAGCTTTGGCCAGCTCATCCTCAAGCTGTTTTCTCAGTGCTTCATTTTCTGCTTTCAGAGCATCAGCTTCTGCCAGCTTGTTCTGCTCATATTCACTTCTGGTATCCAGTATTTTTCTTACCGGTTTGTATGCCAGCCTGTAAAGCGCAAAAAACAGCACGGCTGTAGCGCAGAGCTGTGTAATTGATGTCCAGACATTTGGTACCAGCAGGTTCAGAATGTCTACAATCTGCATCTTATGCTCCTAAAATGAAGATGATCAGGAATGCAACAAGCAGACAGTAAATAGCGCATGTTTCTGAAATGGCAGCACCGATGATGGCCATGGACTGGACCTTGTCAGCAGCATCCGGATTCTTTCCGATTGATTCAACTGCCTTGATGGCGATCTTGCCTTCCATCAGACCGGTGATACAGCCACCGAGAACACAAAGTGTAGCTGCAAATGCGATTAATGCTTTTTCCATATTTTTCCTCCCTTATTCTTTCGGTAATTCCTTACCGATGAATGAAATTGTTAATGTAATGAAGATGAATGCCTGCATTGCACCTGAGAACAGGTCGAAATAGAAATGCAGGACCGGAGCTACCACAACGCCAAGGATGTTGAATTCTCCCATAAAAGGTATCATCTTTGATACAGATGCCAGCATCTGGTAAATGACCGACATCAGGATACCTCCGGAAAGAATGTTACCAAACAGACGCAGTGACAGCGACAGCAAGGTGGACATCTTGCTGAAGAGATTCAGAACTACAAACGGCGCAAACGGTTCAAACCAGGTCTTTATGTAGCTCTTGGTTCCTCTGGCCTTGGCTGAATATACCTCAATGAGTATGCAGGTAATAGCTGCCAGTACCAGAGTTACTGAATAGTTGGAAGTCGGTGTTTCCAAAGCAAACAGACCCGAAATGTTAGCCATAAACAGGTACAGTGCCACTGTCAACATGTACGGTGTCAGCGTTCTGGCAACCTTTTCGTTGGTCTTCTCTTTGACCATGTTGTCAATCGTCTGAACAGCCACCATCATTAACAGGACAATGCCCTTAGGCTCATCCATCGGGTCAAATTTCTTCAGTTTTCCGTTAATAAAAATGAGGAAAACAATGATGACCGCAGTGATGATCAGTATGCTGAATACTGTTGTCTGCAAGCCTGCCATTTTCCTCACTCCTTCCCCTTGATGTAAACTCCCTTAACTGATAATTTACCTTACAATATTACTATTTTTTAATATATATTTTCAAGATATCGGCACCCAAAATCGATCGGGTCCAAGCCAGGGAAAAAGCAACTTAATGCTGCTTCAGTTCCTCGTTATAGTTTATGAATCTCCGGGTAATAAGATGCGGTCTGGTTATGGCTGTTCCGATGCAGGCCATGTCTGCTCCGGCGTCCATTACTGCCTTGAGATCGGCCAGTTCCCAGATAGCCCCTTCGGCATTGACCGGCAGACTGCAGTGTTCCTTAAATGCCTTAACCAATTCAACATCAGGATGCTTAAGCGGTCTGTGAATGCCTGCCAGGGTCGTGGAAAGAATGTCAACCATGCCAGTGCTTTCCGCAAAGACTGCATCTTCCAGAGTCTCACAGTCAGCCATGATTGCCAGGTCAGGATATGCGTCCTTTATCTGCTTAAGCAGGGCTTTCAGTTCTTTCTTCCCTCTTTCCGGACGTAAGGTGCAGTCTATGGCCAGTATGTCACTGCCTGCTTCTATGACGCTTACCGCCGATTCAAAGGTCGGAGTAATATAGATGTAATCCATGTCTTCACGGTTGGGATCAAGAACCTTATTCAGTCCGATTATCGGGAAATCACCAAGCGTTCTTATGGCCTTAATGTCCTGCGCCCAGCAGGCTCTGATGGCTTTCGCACCGCCCATTAAGGCACTTTGAGCCATGATCTTCATGTTTTCAGCCCCGTATAACGGTGTATCTTCATATGCCTGACAGGATACGATGACCTGCCCCAGCAGCTTCTTAACTACATCCTTCATGATATTGTTCCTCCTGTTTATTTACGGTCTACATGCTATATATTTATTATACCTTATAACTCACTGATCGGTTATTGATTAACATAATGTCATGTTTTGGCATTATAATGATTGTGGAAAAACACGTATTCGTGATAAAACTAAAACATGAACAAAGACATATTCATTGATCATTTCAAAAACACCGGTGTTGAGGCAGAAAAGATATATGCTGCCCAGAAAATAGCCAAAGCCTGCCATAAACATATGGAGACTTTTTTGCGTCCCGGTCTGACTCAGAAACAGATTCATGAGGAATGCGAGAGGTTCATGCTCAGTAAAGGTGCCGAGAGTTTCTGGACCCATAACGACGCCGCTCTGATTCTTTTCGGTGACCTGACGAAATACTCAGCTCACGAAAGCCCCGGTTCACTATACGATGGCATGACATTACGGGAAAACGATTTGATTACCATTGATACTGCCCCGGCCATTGGTACGGGCTGGGGAGACATGGCCAGATCCTACATCATGGAAAACGGCAGACTCGTCAGTTGGAAAGACTGCCAGAATCCGGAGATCAGAGAAGGCATGGAAATGGAAATGAAGCTTCATGAACTATTTGTCAGAAGCGTCAAGGATGATACGACTTTTGCGGATATCTACAAGATTACGGATGACTATCTTACCAGTCATGGGTATGTCAATCTTGACTATCACGGTAATTTCGGCCATTCAATTGAGAACAGGCCAGAAGATCGAATAACAATTATCAATACTTCAGATTTAATCATTTCCGAATATAATAAGCCAATCACATTTGAACCGCACATATGTAAGAAAAACGGTAAATATGGCATAAAACATGAAAACATGTATTTCTATGTAAACGGAAGAATTAAAAAACTCTGATAACATCAACATAAAGGGCTCTGTAAACACAGAACCCTTTAGTTTATTTCCTTACAGCTGCGATTATGGCAGCTATCTTGAATATCATAAATCCAATGAAGCATCCAATGATGTGGAAATACTGCGGCAGCAGTACTCCTATCAGTAACGGCAAGGCCATTGCCACCATGCGGCCAATGGAGTATATCAACACAGTGCCTGCTGAAGCAGACTGCTCTGACATGGCCTCAGACATGCTGGTGGAAAGAAGGAAAAAGTAAAGTCTGAAGAATGCCAGTCCCAGAACGATGCCCCGGGATATTCTCCAGTTGAAGAAACAGAAAAGTGCAGCTATTACCAAGCCACAGATTTCTGAAATATGAAGGATCTTTTTCTCCATTAATTACTTTGTGCCGAAAATTCTGTCACCGGCGTCGCCCAGACCAGGTACGATATAGCCGATTTCATTAAGCTTTTCGTCCTTGGCTGCCAGATAGATATCGACATCCGGATGAGCCTTTTCGATGACATCAATGCCTTCCTGGACACCAACCAGGTTGACCAGCTTGATTTCCTTGGCACCATGCTGCTTGACTATGTCGATGGCTGCTTTGGCGCTGCCGCCTGTTGCCAGCATCGGGTCAAGAATCAGAACAACGGATTCTTCCATATTCTTAGGGAACTTGGCATAGTAGAGAACCGGTTCCAGAGTCTCTTCGTTACGGTATAAGCCGATATGGCCGACCTTGGCCGTAGGAATCAGGTTCTGAATGCCGTTGACCATTCCCAGTCCGGCTCTTAATACAGGGACCAGAACTACACGGCAGTCAAGTTCCTGGCCGACACACTTGCCCATCGGTGTTTCGATGTTGACGTCTTTTGTCGGCAGATCCTTGGTAATTTCATAAGCCATCAGTCCGGCAATCTCGTCCAGGTTCTGACGGAAATCCTTGGTTCCTGTTTCAATCTTACGCATGATAGTGAGCTTGCTTTTGATCATTGGATGGTCAATTAAATGTAACATTTCAGTTTCCTCCTTAAATACTTATTCATAAAGCGGCAGTCTGCTGACCAGTTCAGCCACTTCATCTCTTACCTGTCCGGCGATTTCTTCATCGTCCGGATTCTTTAATATCAGCGCAATCCAGTGCGCTATCTTTCTGAAGTCCTCTTCCTTGCAGCCTCTGGTTGTCATGGCCGGTGTTCCGATCCTGATACCTGAACAGTAGGCCGGCTTTTCCTCATCAAACGGAATGGAGTTCTTATTGCAGGTGATGTTCACCGCATCCAGCAGGCTTTCAGCCTTTCGGCCTGTTATGCCGCAGGAGTGCTTGACATCTACCAGTA
This sequence comes from Erysipelotrichaceae bacterium, assembly GCA_017405785.1. Taxonomy (GTDB): domain Bacteria; phylum Bacillota_I; class Bacilli_A; order Erysipelotrichales; family Erysipelotrichaceae; genus RUG521. Next base: position 9,266 of record JAFQZR010000005.1, on the reverse strand, counting down.
ACAAATGGTTATCGCTTCCACCTGATACCAGTCTGAACCCTTCTTCTTTTAACTGCTGCTCCATGGCCTTGCAGTTGAGGATCACCTGTTTCTGATATTCCTTAAACTCAGGCTGCAGGGCTTCCCAGAAGCATACGGCCTTACCGGCGATGGTATTCATTAACGGTCCGCCCTGAATGCCAGGGAATACCGTTCTGTCCAGAGCCTTGGCATATTCGGCCTTACAAAGGATTGCTCCGCCTCTGGAACCTCTTAAAGTCTTATGAGTAGTTGTCGTAACGAAATCGGCATATTCACACGGATTCGGATGCAAACCGGCTGCCACCAGTCCGGCAATGTGAGCCATGTCAACCATCATGTATGCTCCGACTTCATCACAGATCTCTCTGATCCTGGCAAAGTCGATAATGCGGGAATATGCGGATGCGCCTGCCACTATCAGTTTTGGTCTGAACTCCAGAGCCTTCTTTTCCAGAGCGTCGTAATCGATGGTTTCCGTTTCCCTGTCAACACCATATCCTTCAAACTGGAACAGCTTGCCCGAGAAGCTTAACGGATGTCCGTGAGTCAGGTGTCCACCTGCTGCCAGATCCATGCCCAGCACCTTATCGCCCGGCTGCAGTATTGTGAAGTATACCGCCATATTGGCCTGGCTTCCGGAGTGAGGCTGCACATTGGCATGTTCCGCATTGAACAGCTTCATCAGTCTTTCCCTGGCCAGGTCTTCAACTGTATCAACATTGACACAGCCGCCGTAGTATCTTCTGCCCGGATAGCCTTCGGCATACTTATTGGTCAGTACCGATCCGTTGGCTTCCATCACTTCAGGTGAAGCATAGTTCTCCGAAGCAATCAGTTCAATGTTGCTTCTCTGCCTTTTCAATTCATGCTCTATCGCAAGTTGGGTTTCCTTATCTAACATAGTCTTCAATCTCTTTAAAACTCAGGGTTCCTTCTCTTAAACACTTGATACGTTCTCCCGTACAGTCGATTATGGTACTGGCAACACCGCTTTTAGCCTTGCCTCTGACAACTGCTTCAATGCGCCCGTCCAGCTGAGCTAATACTTCTTTTTCATTATTAGCCCGGGGCTGAGATGACAGATTGGCGCTGGTCACAAACATCGGACCGGTCTTTCTTAAAAGTTTCAGCACATACCGGTCATCGGGAATTCTTACCGCAATGGTATCAAAACCATTAACCAGGTTTTTATCAACGGTATCCTTTCTTTTCAGTACCAGAGTCAGAGCACCCGGCGTGAATCTGCGGGCTATCTTTCTTTCCCTGTCGGTAAGACAGGCTACTTCTTCCAGCTGTCTTACACTGGCAACCATTAACGGAAAAGGCTTGCAGGCATCTCTGCCCTTGGCTTGTTTCATTCTTTCAACAGCTTCTCTGTCATTATAAATAACACCGATACCAAAAACGGTATCGGTGGGAAAAGCGACAATAGCCCCTGATTTCAGAAGGCAAGCTGTTTCTTCAAGGTTTTTCTTCCAAAGCACTTTCGTCATTGTACGCCTCATACTCTGTTAAATTCTATCACACTTTTGGCCGTGATAAAACTCTTCTTAATCATTATAACAGAATATCTTTCCTGATAATCAGTCCGGAAAAAAGATATGTTATAATATAATGCTCGGAGGTGAAGAAATGAAAGACAGAACCACGATAACATTCCACAGCGGACTGGATACCATCGGAGGAGTCATAATGGAAGTAAGGTATAATGACTGCCGTGCCTTCTTTGAAGCCGGAACAGCCTATAATCCGGCCTTTGACATGTTTGACGGCAAAGTCAGTCTGCGCCGTAATTTCATATCCGATTACCTGTGGACCGGTGAAATACCGAAAATAGACGGCATCTACCGCAAGGAAGACATTGCCGGGAAATATCCTGATCTGATCAGTGCCGAAGACTTTCAAATAACAGATCAGGCCTTCTACATCACCCATCTGCATCTGGATCACATGCGTTTGATGGGAATGATATCACCGCTGGTCAGAGTACACCTCTCCAATCCGGCCAAGATCATTGAAAAAGCTCTGGAAGAAGTCGGTCAGGGTGTTGAATCTGTCAGAGGCTTCAGCTATACCGACATTCCTGATGAAAGCTGGGTCGGTGACATTCACGTGACCAGGTTTATCCTCAATGACGATTCCTATCAGGATTATTCCTTCCTGATCGAAACACCTGATCTGACCATCCATCACACCGGTGACGTCTTTGTCTATGGCAAATACGAACAGAACATCCTTAATGAAATAAAGTGTCTCAACGAAAAGAACGTCGATATTCTGGTATGCGAAGGCACCCGTTTCTTCTCTTCAATGAAACCGGAAGAAAAAGTGGAACCTTGTTTCAGCCCTCCTGAAGGCATGATAACCTTTGACAGGCTGAAGGATAGAATCAGGGAAACGGTTTCCGGTTATCCTGGTCTGATCATGTTTGACTACTATGAAAGAGAAATGAGCGATGTCCTGTTATTTGAAGAAACAGCGAAGAGCTGTAACAGAGAACTGGTCTATGAACCGGAAAGCGCTCATATCGTTAACAGTTTCTTCGGTTACCGGGTAAATGTAATGATACCTGATACCTATGAAGAAATACCTGAATATGTTAAAGATGTTGTCAGCCATAACAGGCTTATAACCAAGGACATGGTCATTGCCGATCCAACTCACTACATGGTACAGAACACCTATTCAACCATATTAGAGTTGCTGGATTACCGCAATGTCCAGACATTGTATCTGCACCATTCCGGACCGCCGCTGGGAGATTTTGACCCTAAGCTCAAAAAGATGAAAAAGATCATTGAACTGTGCAACATGGATTATGTCAAAACCTACTTCGGTGAAGACGGCTATTTCTCTCCGCATGCGGAAACCTGCCAGATTTTAGCCTATATCAACATGGTCAATGCCCGTTTAACAGTGCCTTGCCACAGCAGCAACCGTGCTGCCATGGAAGCTAATCTGACAGTCCCGTATTATCATGCTCAGCATAAGAAAACGTACGTCTACGACCGTGAAAACAACACTCTCAAGGAGGTAGACTATGAGTAATACAATGGTTAATTTCTACCGCGGAACCCAGGGGATGGGTGTCGTCATCAGCGTTACCTATGACAAAGACCGTGTCATCCTGGACTTCGGTGCACCGTTTACTCCTTTATCAGAAATATATGACGGAACGGTAAAACCGAGATTCCGTAACAGGGTAAAAGACGCCTTACTGCTGGAAAGAATTCCTGCCGTACCGGGTATTTTCACCAGAGAAGACCTGCAGGATCTTTCCTGTCAGAGCTTTGAAGACAGTGATCTCAATACCGCTGTCTTCATCAGCCACCTGCATCTGGACCACATGAGTGAAGCCGATAAGATCGCAACGCAGATCCCTGTTTACATTCACGAAGACGGTCTGAAACTGCTTGATGCCTTATGCACTGTCGGCAGAGAAAAAACTCACCGCAGATTCTCAGCTTTCAGATATCATGAAAAGATCACAATCGGTAACATTTCCGTTACTCCTTATTTCTCCGATCATCCGTGTCCGGGTTCAGCAGGATTCCTGATTGAAACACCTGACAGTACCATTTACTACAGCGGTGACATCCGTTTCCACGGACTTAACAGTCAGAAAGCTCTGAAGGAACTTGATGAACTCAGCAATATCAAAACAGATCTGCTGATCGTTGATGCTACCACCACTTCCCCGGCTGAATTTACCGGTGAACTGATCACCGAGATGGGCATCTATAAGGATGCCGCCTATCTGCTTAATGGCTTTAGAGGCTTAGGTGTCTTCAACCAGTATGACCGTGACGTCGCCATGATGGCCCGCATGGTTCAGATCGGACAGAGACTGAACCGTATCACCGTCTTTGAACCGGCATACGCTTATATTCTCAACGCTCTGTATGGCTATAAGGCTCCGATACTGCTTCCTGACTTACGTGAACATCCGCAATACGTTAAGGAAATGACCGGCTGGCCGCAGGTTACCGCAGATGAAATAAAAGCTCATCCGGATAAATACCTGTTACAGAACAGTTACGGCAACATACTGACTCTGACTGATTTCGATGGCATACCGGGCAAGTATTTCCATCTGTTTGGCGAACCGCTGGTTGCCGGGGCCAAGGAATACGGCATCATGCTTAACGTCATTAAAAAACTGAACTGGGAGTTCAGTTCCTATACCAATCTGTATTCCTTCTCCCATGCTTATCCTGAACACTTACGCAACATGGTTGAGAAGATTAATGCCAAAACCGTTGTGGCGGTTCACTCCCGCAATCCGGAAAAACTGGATCCGGTCAACAGTATTCAGTTCTTCCCGACAGAAGGCTGTGAATACATCTTACAGGACGGTATCCTGACCAAGGCAGATTAAAAGTGCTTCACAGCACTTTTTCTGTTTTTTTATGGTAGAACAGCATCATCACTGTCGGCAATAATGCCAGAGCCGCAATCGCAAACAGTGAAGGATTGATTCCCAGTCCGTCTTCCAGAACGCCAACCAGTACCGGAGCGATCATGGCACTGCCGCCGCCGTAGATCGAATTAGCAACCTGCTGACCGCTGGTCTTCATGTTATCAGGGCTTTCATCATCGATAAGGATCTTACTGGAAACCATTAATAGCGGATAGGTCAGACCCTGTAACAGTCCTCCTACAAATACCATCACTATTGAACCGGCTATACCATATACTACATATCTTAAGGTATAGAATATACCGGAGATGATCAGAAGCTTTACAGCCCCGAATTTCTTAACCAGCCAGCCTCCCAGGAAGAACAGAGGCAGTTCCATCATGGCTGCCATAAGCCAGTAATTACCGATATCCCTTTCACTGCCGTTAAGATACCACATCTTATCAACGACACTGTAGCTCTGCGTCATGTCAACGATGTTGATCAGAAACAGCACCATTACCATGAACCGGTAGGTTCTGTTGGCCAGCAGTGCCTTGACATCCTTCAGGCTGACAGGTTCACTACTTTTGACCTTGTTGACATCTCTGATACCCCAGAGTACCACAAATGACAGGACAATGACGAAGATGAATGCTATACCAAGGAACGGATATCCGAATTTCTCAGCCAGTATGGCGGTAATCGGTGATCCTACTGCCCATCCTATTGAGCCAAAAAGACGGATCACTCCATAGTTATCACGGGTCTCCGTACTTGTTTCGATCGTGATGGAGTCAGAAAGTGACATTGTCAGTCTGGTCATGCTGGAAATCAGGGTAACCAGTAACATGTGCAGCCAGAACTGCATGGCTGTGGTCCTGTACATGAAATAGGTACCTACTGCGTAGAATATACTGACAATGTAGAGATAAGGCTTGATCTTCTGATGCCTGTCACACAGATAACCTATTACTACCTGCAAGATCATTCCCGCTATGGCATCGACCACGAAAAAGACGCTTCTCTGTGTGGCCGTATATCCCAGTCCTGTCAGAAATGAGATCAGCAGAACATACGCAATAGCCTGAGCGAAGTACAGGATGAAATAATAAGTAAAAAACAAAATGATCTGTCTGGTTATCTTCACGACTCCATTCTATCATTATCCTTACTCATTGTGTTATACTTATGCTTGAAGAACCCCTTCCAAGGAGAATTACAATTATGAAAGAAGTAATTAAAATAGAAGGCGGACACCGTCTTAACGGTACCATCCGCATATCCGGTGCCAAGAACGCTACCGTAGCTTTGATCCCGGCTTCCGTTCTGGCAACCGAACCGGTAAAACTGGTCGGAATCCCTAACATTTCCGATGTCGGCTCACTGAAAGAACTTCTGGAATACCTTGATGTCGATGTCCGCAGCGATAATGAAGACGAGATCTACATTGACCCTTCCCACATGACCAACAAGTCACTGGACATTGAAGCTGTCAGTCGCTTAAGAGCTTCCTACTACTTCATGGGAGCCCTGTTAGGCAAGTATAAGGAAGTCAACATCAAGATGCCGGGAGGCTGCAACCTCGGTCCAAGACCGATTAACCTGCACCTGAAAGGCTTTGAATCATTAGGTGCCGTCATTGACGACAACGGCCAATACATTCACATGAAAGCTGACCGACTGGTCGGTGCCAGAATCAACCTGGACTTCGCTTCAGTAGGCGCAACCATCAACATCATCATGGCAGCCGTCTACGCCGAAGGCCGTACAATTATAGAGAATGCCGCCAGAGAACCTGAGATCATTGACGTTATCACCCTTCTCAACAAGATGGGCGCCAAGATCAGGGGTGCCGGTACCAGTACCGTTACCATCGACGGTGTCGATAAACTTACGGGATGCTTCCACGAAATCATTCCTGACCGCATTGAAGCCGGAACCTTCATGATCCTGGCTGCAGCCATGGCCGACCATGTCAGACTGGAAAACGTCATCCCATACCACCTTGAATCTCTCATGAGCAAGCTCAAGGAAGCCGGTGTATACATCGACTCCAAGATCGACTATGTCGACATATACCGTTCCAGCGAACTGAAGCCTGTCGACATCAAGACTTCGCCTTATCCGGGATTTGCCACTGACCTGCAGTCACCGTTTATGAGCCTGTTGACTCAGGCCCAGGGTGAATCACACATCATTGAAACCATCTACCCGGAAAGATTCAAGCTCGGTAACGAACTGAATAAGATGGGCGCAGATGTTTCCGTCACACCTCCTAAGGCAACCATTAAGGGCGGCAATCCGTTAAAGGGAGCCGAGGTCAGAGCTACTGACTTACGTTGCGGAGCCGGACTGGTCGTCGCGGGTTTACTGGCTGAAGGCATTACCACCATCGATGATGTCTATCACATTGACAGAGGCTATGAGAACCTTGACCGCAAACTGAAGAATGTCGGTGCCAGGATCTGGCGTGAGAAGGTGGAAGAATGACATTGGAAGAAGCCAGAGAACTGTTTGTCAGATATGATGGCAGCATGTACAGATTATGGGCCGAAAGCGGACTGTTCAATGAATTTGAGGACATGTACATCCCGGCCGAAACCCTGGAACAGTGGCGTAAGGAGTTCGTGGTTGACTCTATAAATAACGAGGTTCCCCTGTCCAGACTGTTCACCATCATAAGAGAGGCCAAGGACTTCCAGCCGCTTTATACAGAGCATTTCATTGATCTTTTAGGCAATTACACACCTGAAGAAAACGAGCTTCTGGTACTGCTTAAAGAGCTTCTGGAAGGCAATGAAACCTGCGGTTATAACTGGCTCAAACAGTTTGTTGAAGATACCGAAGAGCTTGATAAAGCAGTAAAAAGCCTGCTTTCACAGGCTGAAGGTACTGAGATTGAAGCGCTCAGAGAATCATTTAATATATTATATAAATAGACCTTGCAATAAGGACGATTAACTGATAGAATATAAAAGCACTTACTTTGGATTGATCAGATATCCAAGGCGGAAGGAGAGATGTTTTATGAAAAAGGGTATTCATCCAGCAACTTATGAAACAAAGGTAACATGCACATCCTGCGGCAGTGAGTTTATGACTCATTCAACCAGGAAGGAAATCAGAGTAGACACATGTTCCAACTGCCATCCATTCTACACTGGCAGACAGCGTTTCCAGGCAGCAGCTGGCCGTATTGAAAAGTTCAATAAGAAATACGGACTCAACAACAATAATAACTAGCAGTCAGTTAACCATGGTGAAAGCCATGGTTTTCTTATGCCAAACGATTGACTTATATATTTAATGTGCCATAATAGTTTCTGTTGGCTTAAGGAGAACGGAATGAGCGAGACAAAGACTATTGGTAAGGAATATACCACACTTGAACTGATCAGATTTGTATCTTCACCGGTACTGACCCAGTTCGCTTTATCTTTACTGCAGACCCTGGATGACGGCCTGTTTTTGTCACGATATGTCGGACAGAATGCCCTGGCGGCTTTCAGCATCGCCTTCCCTGTCTTCATGGTCATCAACGCCTTAAGCGAACTGTTCTGCGGTGTCAACGTTCTGTGTGCCACCAAGATGGGAGCCAAAAAGAACGAAGAAGCCAACAGAAGCTTTACTGCCGTGGTACTGGTAGCATTAGGTACAGGCTTACTGTGTACAGCCTTACTGAAGATATTTGAAGATCCTATTATCTATGGCCTGGGAGCCACGGATGTTCTCTACCCTTATCTGAAGGATTTCTACCGCATTGCGGGATGGTATCTGCCGATGATGATGGTACAGGCTCTGTTCTCCCGTTTCTATGTCACTGCCGGCAAGCCGCAGTATGCCATGGTAACCATGCTGATGTCAGCGGGATGCAACTTCTTCTTTGACTGGCTGTTCATTGCCAGACTGCAGTGGGGCATGTCAGGAGCCGCTTTCGCCAACATGTTCGGCCATATCGCGGTCCTGATCTTCGGTCTGATATTCTACAACAGTAAAAAGGCTGAAGTACGTTTCGCTTCCCCGGAAAAGAACATCATGCCTCTATTGAAGCAGTGCTTCAAATTAGGGTTCCCGCAGTTCTTCACCTGCATTGCCATCGCAGTTAACGGCTATATTGCCAATCAGATACTGTTACATTACGGCAATGAAGAAGGCGTATCAGCCTATACCATAGTCAATAACATTCAGTTCATGTTCACCAGCAGCCTGTTCGGACTATCCGGTGCGGTATGTCCGTTAATCAGCTATGCCTTTGGTGAAGAAAACAGGCAGAAGATACGAAGGATAATAATCCAGGTCATCAGACTGACAGCAGGATTAACGGTAATAATCATAGCCACCTATCTGATTGCCAAGAACTTCATGTTATCGATTTATCTGAAGAGCGATGCTTCAGCCAATGTCCGCTCCATGGCTGATTACGGTCTGACAGTTGCGCCTCTGGCTTTCATCTTCTTCGGATTTAACGTTTTGACAATAGATACTTTTGTCGCTCTCAATAACAGCCGTACTTCCACAATACTGACCGCCCTGGAGAACTTCATCTTCTCCAACCTGACGGTAATTGCCCTGCCTTGGATGTTCGGACTGAAAGGCATCTGGTTTGCCTTTGCCTGCTCGGAGACACTGACATTCATATTTACGGTTCTGTTTATCATTCAGAACAGAAAGAGATATGTAGGATAACACAAAACAGCGTTATTTGATATGTACCCCCTAAACTGGACAAACACCAGTAAAGGGGGTTTTCATATGAAGTATAGCTGGGAGTTTAAATTAGAATGTGTCGAGAAGTATCTTAAGGGAGAGCGGGTAAAAAAACCAAACCATATAGAAACAACAG
>JAFQZR010000004.1 GCA_017405785.1 Erysipelotrichaceae bacterium | reverse complement strand
TTTATCAACCAATACGTAAAATACTATAACTATCACAGACCTATGTACAAGCTGCATTATAAAAGCCCCGCCGAGTTTACTCTCGATCAGGGCTTCAATTTGACTTTTTAAACCTGTCTACTTTTCGTTGACAAGTTCAGTGTGAAAAGCAGCTTTTAGCATGTGCATTATTGTTGCATGCATAATATTAAGAAGTTTAAAATCTTATTTATAAGGGAGAACATTGTCTGTGAAATATGATTTTGATCAACCGGTAAACAGAGAGAATACTCTGTCTCTGAAATGGGATGTGAAGCCCGGTGTTTTGCCGATGTGGGTGGCTGACATGGATTTCAGATGTGCACCTGCCATTGAAAAGGCAATAAGAGAAAGAACAGACAACGGTGTCTTCGGTTACACGGTTATTGGTGATGAGTGGTATGACGCCTATATCAGCTGGTGGAAAAGAAGACATGGTTTTGAGATTAAGAAAGACTGGCTGATGTTTGTCACAGGTGTGGTACCGGCCATATCATCGGCTGTCAGAAAGTTTACCACCCCAAATGAAAACGTGGTCATTCAGACTCCGGTCTATAACATCTTCTTCAATTCCATCATAAACAACGGAGCCAGAGTTCTGGAAAACCCGCTGAAGTTTGACGGTGAAAAGTATGAAATGGACTTTGAGGATCTGGAAAAGAAGTTCTCTGATCCCCAGACCACTCTTATGATCCTGTGCAACCCTCATAATCCGGTTGGCAAGATCTGGAACAGGGAAGAATTGCGGGAAGTAGGAAGGCTGGCAGAGAAGTATAATGTTACCGTCATCAGTGATGAGATCCACTGTGATCTCTGTGATCCGGGATTTGAGTATGTGCCGTTTGCCTCGGTGGATGAAACCTGTCGCAGTGTATCCATTACCTGCATTGCCCCAACCAAGGCTTTCAATCTGGCAGGCATTCAGACCGCAGCCATATATTCAGCCAATGAAAACCTGAGACACAAGATCAACAGGGCCATAAACACCGATGAAGTGGCTGAGCCTAATGTCTTTGCGGCCATCATACCGCAGGCGGCATTCAACCAGTCAGAAGACTGGCTGGATGAATTAAGGCAGTATCTGTTTGATAACAAGCAGTTTGTCAGACAGTTTATAAAGGAAAACATACCTGAGATAAAAGTCATAGATTCAAACGCGACTTATCTTTTGTGGCTGGACTGCAGTGCAGTATGTAAGGACGCCACGGTATTGAAAGACTATCTTGCGGAAAAAGCAGGATTACTGTTATCGGAAGGGGAAGAATACGGCCAATGCGGCAAGAGTTTCTTAAGACTGAATACAGCAACCTGCCGCAGCAGGATCGAAATAGGATTAAACTTTTTGAAAAAAGGAATCATACAGTTCAGACAGGAGGAAATGCAATAATGAAGAAATTCGCAAAAATGTTATTAGTAGTTTTACTTGTATTATTATCACTTACAGGGTGCAAGGGCCAAAAGGAACCCGAAGGCGAAAAGACTCTGTACCAACAGATCAAGGAAAGAGGATATATCATCGTCGGTACTGAAGGTACTTATTTTCCTAACAGCTACCATGATGAAAGCGGCAAGCTGGTAGGCTTTGATGTAGAGGTTGCAGCTGTAGTTGCCAAGTATCTCGGTGTTGAAGTTCAGTACTATGAAACTGAATGGGCATCCATTTTCACAGCTCTGGATACTGGTAAGATCGACACGATCATCAACGAGTGCGGCTGGAAGGAAGAAAGAGCCGTTAAGTATGAGTTCTCCAATCCTTATACCTATGTTCAGGGTGCCATCCTGACCAGAAAAGATGACAATTCCATCAATTCCCTGGCCGATATCCGGGGCAAGGTTGCTGCTAACGAAGCCACATCCTTATTGGGTGAAATGGCTCAGAACAACGGTGCTACACTGGACCCGGTAAATGCCATGGCTCAGTCAATTTCCGAAGTTGTAAACGGCAGGGCAGACTGCACATTGAACTATGTCACTTCCTTTGCTGCTTACCTGAAGGAAAACCCTGATTCACCGGTCAAGATCGCTGTGTTACTGGATGCTGAACCTACAGCTTACATTCCGGTATTGAAAGGTGAAATTGATCTGATCAATGCGATTAATGATGCTTTAGCCAAGGCTACCGCCAGCGGTGAACTGGCAGAGATTTCAATGAAATACTTTGGTGTGGATGTTACCAAAGGTTAAAAGATGAACAGCCGCATACTTACCATTCTGATAAATGCTTTTGGAGACTTACTGTTGGCGGGATTGAAAATGACAATTCCGCTGACAGCTATTTCGTTTTCCATCGGACTGGTGATTGCACTGTTTACGGCACTTGTACAGACGGCTAAGATTCCCGTATTAAGAGTACTTGCCCGTGTCTATGTATGGATAATCCGCGGTACTCCGATGATTGTTCAGCTGTTTGTCGTGTACTTCGGGTTACCTAGTATTGGCATACTGTTAAGTTCATTTGCTAGCGCTGTTCTGGTTTTCTCCATCAGTGTCGGAGCATACTGTTCCGAAACAGTCAGAGCAGCCATTGAATCCGTACCAAACGGTCAGATAGAAGCAGGTTACTGTGTGGGCATGAACTACTGGCAGATCATGTTCCGTATTGTCATACCTCAGGCATTGAGAACGGCTTTCCCGCCGTTATCGAATTCTCTTATCGGTCTGGTCAAGGATACATCCCTGGCTTACAGCATCGCTATCGTTGAGATCATGGCTACTGCCCAGAGAATCGCTACCCGTACCTATGACTATTTCTGGCTCTACATTGAGGCAGCATTTGTTTATCTGATCTTCTGTACCATTCTGCAGTGGCTGCAGAGGTACCTGGAAAGAAAACTGGATGAAATGAGGTAATGGTATGCTGGAGATAAGAGATATTTACAAGTCATTCGGTGATCTTGAGGTATTAAAAGGCGTAAATCTGACCGTCAATAAGGGAGATGTCATTGCCATACTGGGACCTTCCGGCAGCGGTAAGACCACACTGTTAAGATGCATCAACTTCCTGGAGAAAGCGGACAGCGGAACAATGATCTTCGATGAAGATACATTTGATCTGCATAATGCCACCAGAAGGGAAATAGCTTCCGTCAGAAAGAGAACAGGATTTGTTTTCCAGAACTACAATCTGTTCGCCAATAAGACCGCTCTGGAAAATGTTACCGAAGGGCTGATCGTAGCCCGTAAGATGAAGAAGGCAGAAGCGGAAGAGATAGGTAAAAGATGTCTTGATAAGGTCGGCTTATCAGACAGATATGACCATCGTCCGTCACAGTTATCCGGCGGTCAGCAGCAGCGTGTGGCCATCGCCAGAGCGATTGCCTCAAACCCGGAGGTCATCATGTTTGATGAACCTACCAGTGCCCTGGACCCGGAACTGATCGGTGAGGTACTGGGTGTAATGAGAGAACTGGCAGAAGAGGGAATGACCATGTTGGTGGTTACCCATGAGATAAACTTTGCCCGTAACGTATCCAACTCCGTAATATTCATGGAAAACGGAGTGATAGTTGAACAGAATGATTCCAAATCCTTCTTCGAAAATCCGAAAGAAGAAAGAATCAGGACATTCATTCAGAACATCAATAAAGAAAGATAGAAGGTCACAAAACCTTCTTTTCTTATGCCTGAAAATGGTAAAATGATGTTGGAGGATTTCTTCATCATGAGTGAAAAGACAACAGTGAACGGGGCGGAGTATACGGTATTGAAACTCCTTGGTCACGGTAAGGGCGGCTACTCCTATCTGCGGGAAAAAGACGGACATAAATACGTACTGAAACGGATCCATCATGAACCGTGTTCCTATTACCAGTTCGCTGACAAAATGGAATCCGAACTCAGAGATTATCAGCTTTTGAAGGATGCTGGGATCCGCATTCCCGAAATGCTGGAAGCTGATTACGGCAGTGAGATAATTATAAAAGAGTTCATCCCGGGCAGAACCATTTTTGACATGGTCAGAAACCATGAAAGCACTGAAGATTACCTTGATCAGGTCCGTACCATGGCCTGTCAGGCGGCAGAGAAGGGACTCAACATTGATTACTTCCCGACCAACTTTGTTGTCAATGACGGTGTGTTATACTACGTTGACTATGAATGCAATGACTACATGGAAGAATGGAACTTTGAAAACTGGGGTATAAAGTATTGGTCATATACTCCTGAATTCAGGGAGTATCTGATGGGCCAGAATGTATGGCACATCGTATCGTTACTTGATCATCCGGAAATGCTGGATAAGGCAGTAACGTGGTTCCATGAGAAATGGGGTGTGCCTGAAGAGGCCTACCGCGAAAGCATGGAAGAATGCCTTAATAAAGAAGGTGTGGTGCCGCAGTGGTACATGGCAGTTCATAATGATGAGATCATAGGCGGGCTGGGCGTCATTGAAAATGACTTCCATGACCGTAAGGATCTGGCTCCCAATGTCTGTGCCGTATATGTTGAGAAACAATGGCGAGGCATTGGAATTGCCGGACAGCTGCTGAAATACTGCTGCATAGACATGAAAGAAAAAGGCATTGATACCTTGTATCTGTTAACTGATCATGACAGCTTCTATGAAAGATACGGATGGCAGTTCTTCTGCAATGCCTTAGGTGATGGGGAACATCACCTGTCAAGGTTATACATACATAAACGGTAAAAAAAACAAATGGCCGCCTGGTCATTTGTTTTAATAATACTTCTTCATCTTTTCACGGTATTCCCTCAGCCCGTTGGATATGTAGTGGCCTATTCCTGCCTGGTCAACATCATCCATTGGTTTCATCATGAATCCTGCTGAACATGTTCGACTGCCATCAGCGGTAACAGCCTGAGCCAGAACGGTATCAATGAGGCATCCTTCTTTCTCTTTGGCGTCAAGCCATTTGCAGAAGGCAATACCCAATTGTTTCATACAGCCGCTGCCGCGGTATTCCTTCTTCAGTATTGCGGTATAAAGATACAGATTATTCAGGCCTTTTTGAAATCCTTTGTTTTCAAGCAGTGTAAAATCTCCGGTTTTCATATATTCATCCAGACTCTGTTTTGAAGGAACGATGGCATAGAAATGACCAGCCAGGGTATTGTTATTGTCGTCCCAGGCAGCAAAAACTCCCTCAAATGAATCAGCAAAGAGATTCTGCAGGTATTCTTTGGACAGATGGGCATAGTGGCCTTCAGGCCAGAACAGATCCTCCAGTCGGTACATCTCATTGAATACTTCTTCGGTTATTTCATCTGCGGTAATTACACTTATATTCATACAGTTATTTTACAGCAATTATCTGTAATCAAAAAGTATGGTATAACGGGAAATAAATCAAGACAAATAATCTATATTATAGTACAATACTAAAAGTAATATTCAGGAGGGCTTTTTTATGAGCATGAAATGTTATGAAGAATTAATGTGGCGCGGACTGATCCAGGACATCAGCAGCCCGGAACTTATCGATAAGCTGAACGAAGGCGGTATGACTTTCTATATCGGTACTGACCCGACAGCCGATTCAATGCACATCGGACATTATTCATCATTCTTAATTGCCAGAAGACTGGCCCGTTTCGGCCATCATCCTTTACTTTTGGTCGGCGGAGCCACCGGTCTGATCGGTGACCCGAAGCCTGATTCAGAAAGACCGATGATCTCCTATGAAGAAGTACAGCGCAACGTAGCCGGCTTAAAGGCTCAGGCTGAAAAGATCTTCGGTTTTGAAGTTGTCAATAACTATGACTGGACCAAGGACATCAATGTCATCGACTTTTTGCGTGATTACGGCAAGTTCTTCAATGTCAACTACATGCTGGCAAAAGATAAGGTAAAAAGTAGAATGGAAACAGGCATCACTTATACTGAATTCAGCTACATGATCTTACAGGCTCTGGACTTCCTGCATCTGTATGAAACCAGAAACTGCACCTTACAGGTAGCAGGCAGCGACCAGTGGGGCAACATCACTTCCGGTATCGAACTTATCAGAAGAAAGATCGACAAGACCGCTTACGGCATGGTTGCACCGCTTGTAACCGACTCAACAGGCAAGAAGTTCGGCAAGACCGAAGGCAATGCCTTATGGCTGGATATCAATAAGACATCAAGCTACCAGATGTATCAGTACCTGATCAACCTGGAAGACTCCATGATCATTGAATACCTCAAGAAGCTTACTTTCATCTCTCCTGAAGAAATCATGGAGATTGAAAAGCAGCACAATGAAGCACCTCATCTGAGAATTGCTCAGAAAAGACTTGCCCAGGAGATCATCACCGACTTACACGGTGAAGAGGAATTCCGCAAGGCTGTCGGTATCTCTGAAGCCTTCTTCTCAGGCAACTTCAAGTCTCTGTCACCTGAGCAGTTGAAAGATGCCTTCTATGACATGCCTGTCAATCCGGTTGAAGAGGGAACATCACTGGTTGATGCCTTAGTTAACACTAAAATCGCTTCCAGCAAGCGTGAAGCCAGAGAGTTCATCAAGAATGGTTCCATCAGCATCAACGGTGAAAGAAACCAGGATCTGGAAAAGGTCTTAAGCAAAGCAGATACTCTGGACGGTGAAACTGCCGTCATCAGAAAAGGCAAGAAGAATTACTTCATTATTAAGATTTAGTAATAAATAAAAGAGTATAATTAAAGAGAAGGAGGTGAGGACATGAAAAGAATCGCTGTGGCATTAATGGCAGTATTGTTACTATTATCATCAGCAGGCTGCCAGAAAAACAGAGCCAGACAGATGGACGAGGAAAAGTACAATGCCTATCTGACTAACTATCAGTCAATTCTTGACAGCGATGACAAGAAAGGCTCCTCACAGAACTTCGATATCAGACTGGTACAGAATCAGATCGGAGAGAAATACCGTTATGACCTGCTCATTGACAATCCAAAAATAGCCATGTATGGAATCAAGGTGCTGATGATCGTGGATAATACAACCAGTACCATCGATACCGACCGTATGATGCCTTCCTTAGGCATTCTGGAGACAGCTGAATACAATCTGATTCCATATCAGGTTGACCTCAGTAAGAACTTCTACAAGGGTCTGAACCTCTCCATCCTCGATGATGAGCCGACCATCCATGTAAGTGTCATGGTCGCCTATACCAACAAGGAGAAGAGCAAGAACTACCGTGAGTTCTTCCGGCTGGCAATAACTGCTGAGAACACCGAAGAGTAATTCGGTGTTTTTTAGTCTCATAAGAAAACCGCTGATAAAGTTGAAGAAGACGGCAGCATTCACGATCCTTACCGCATTGACTACATGAGAGAACATATTAAGGAAATGAAGAAAGCTGTCGTAGAGGATGGTATTCCACTGTTAGGTTATACCTGCTGGGGCTGTATTGACCTGGTATCTGCTTCTACCGGTGAAATGAAGAAGAGATACGGCATGATCTATGTCGACAAGGACAATGAAGGAAACGGTACTCTGAAGAGATCAGTAAAGGATTCCTTCTGGTGGTATAAGAAAGTTATTGAAAGTAATGGAGAAGAGCTTGACTGAATGTCAGGCTCTGTCACTGATTTGAGGAATGTCCGTTTTAAAACGGAGTTTCTATCGGCTGGACAAATATTAAAAACGTATGATTAGATATAATTGGATAAGAAGAAAGGAAACTGATATTTATGAGACTGGCAATCGGTAATGACCACACAGCTGTGGAAATGAAAAATGAAATAAAGGAATATCTCGAAGGCAAAGGATATGAAGTGATAAACGTTGGAACTGATTCAACCGTAAGATTCAATTATCCGATATCAGGTTATAAGGTAGCCAGAATGGTGGCTGATGGAGAAGTGGATGGCGGTATCCTGATCTGCGGTACCGGTGTAGGTATTTCATTAAGTGCCAATAAGGTTCACGGTATCAGAGCCTGTGTCTGTTCCGATCCATACACTGCCAAGTTATCAAAGCTACACAACAACACTAACATTATCGCTTTCGGTGCCAGAGTCATCGGCATCGAAACAGCCAAGATGATCTGTGATGAATGGCTCAATGCCGAATATGAAGGCGGCAGACATCAGATAAGAATAGATATGATCAAAGAGATAGAAGAAACTCAGAATTTGGAGGCAGCTCATGATTGAAAGACTGTTATGTCCGTCAATGATGTGCGCTAACTACGGACATCTGGCGGATGAGGTAAGGGCTCTTGATGATGCAGGAGTCGATATCTTCCATTGTGATATAATGGACGGCACCTTTGTGCCGAACTTTACCATGGGCGTGATGGATGTTCAGACTATCAGAAGATACACAGATAAGCTGGTAGACTGCCACTTAATGATTGAAAACCCCGGTAATAAGGTAGACTGGTTCATCAAGGCCGGTGCTAATATCATCTATATCCATCCAGAATCAGAAAGATATGTAGTTAAGACTTTAGCCCATATCAAGGAAATGGGAGCATATGCCGGCATAGCAGTAAACCCTGATACCAGTGTGGCTTCAATCAGTGAGATACTGAACTTATGTGACTATGTAATGGTAATGACTGTTAACCCTGGTTTTGCCGGACAGGCGTTCATCGATTTCACCAGGAAGAAGATCAAACAGCTGGTTGATCTGAAGGAAGAATACGGATTCAGGATCATGATTGACGGACACTGCACACCTCAGGTAATTGAGGAACTGTCAGGACTCGGTGCCGATGGATTCATTCTGGGAACCAGTGCCATCTTCGGTAAGAACAGACCGTATAAGGAAATAGTCAAAGAATTAAGAGGTGAACGGGTATGAGAAAGATAGGATTAGTGATACCTACAACAGACAATACTTTCTTCTCACTTTATGCTCATGCTCTGGAGAAGTGTCTGAATGATTCCCAGTTAGTCATCTGTGACTGTCAGAATAACGCGGAAAGAGAAAAGGAATATCTGAAGATGTTGAGTCAGATATGTGAAGGAATAATCGATATATCAGGATTAAGTGAACTGGAAGAAGGATTATTACCTGACAATTATCCATTAGTGCTTGTAGACCGTAAGCCTGTTACATCAGCAGAAGTACCTTGGGTAGGCAACGATGATGAAGCTGCAATGTATGAGGCAACGGCATATCTTTTATCTAAAGGATGTAGGAATGTATTATTAATGCCAGGTTACATAGCTGAATATCATGAATCACCGAGAGTAAAAGGATATAAAAGAGCCTTACAGGATAACAGTACTGAATTTGATGAATCATATGTACTGAACAGAAAAGGTCTGAAGTCTTCAGAAGAAGAAACTGCCGAACTGATAATGGATTATTTTAAAGAGGGAAGAAAGATTGATGCGATCATAACCTCATCAGACAGAGCAGCCTTTGGTGCTATGAAGGCTTTAGGTAAACTGGGGTATTATGTACCTGAAGATGTCAGAATGATATCATTTGACAACAGCCCTTATTCAGTAATGGGGTCACCATCGGTGACAGCCATTGACAGAAACGGTACTCTGATTGCTCAGAAGGCAGCTGAAATATTAAATAAACTGTTTGATGGTGAAACGGTACCATTAGAAACAGTCATACCGGTTTCACTGGTTAAAAGAGATTCGACAAGATAAACTATCCTTTAATTAAAAGTCAAATCAATATATATCCGCACTGTTAATGTTAACCACTTATACCAATAAGTGGTTTTTTGTAAATTAAAACCCCCAGATAGTCTGGGGGTCCAAAGAAGCTTAAGCGGAGAGATAATGAAAAGAAAGTCTCCTGGCGATATAATTTCGTGTGTGGCCTGCGAAACTACACAAGAGAATATAAAGGAGGAGACAATCA
>JAFQZR010000030.1 GCA_017405785.1 Erysipelotrichaceae bacterium | reverse complement strand
CTGTTGTTTCTATATGGTTTGGTTTTTTTACCCGCTCTCCCTTAAGATACTTCTCGACACATTCTAATTTAAACTCCCAGCTATACTTCATATGAAAACCCCCTTTACTGGTGTTTGTCCAGTTTAGGGGGTACATATCAATTGTTATCCATGAGTTTTTTTAAAGTAAAAACCTTAAAATAAGGTGCATAATATAGTAAAATTATAATGATAAACAGTTTTGCAGTAAGGTTTATAAATGAACAGCTTTTTCAAAACTTTAATAAAAGCAGTAACAACCGTCATATGATATATGACCTCTTTTTGCATACTGTTGTATAAAAGGAAATGTATGCCTTAAAAGGCATTCAATATAGTTAATTGGACTGGAAGGAGAATTATATGAAAAGATGTCCTGGATGTGGAAAGATTTACGATGATAACAAGACGTTCTGCGGGGCTTGTGGACGCCGTCTGGAAGAGTATGCTGAGCAGACTGCAGAAGAAAAACCAAGCGGTGTAACTGTCAACAAGGAAACTGTAACGCAATACCTAAATCAGGGAAAAACCAAGGTCGAGTCATTTACAAAGGCTACCGGCGAATCACTGGGAGCCATAGCTGATGGCTTTAAGAATGCCTTCCCTGACAGAGGTCATGACTGTTTTGTGGTTCTGACAGAAGATGAACAGGTAATAAAGGAATACCAGGTTTCAACCGTTCTGTTCCCTCCTATGAAGGGTTATCTGATGGTTACCAATAAGAGACTCATTTTATACGGATCTGCATTCTGGAGCAAAATCTATCAGGAAACCCCGATTGATTCAGTAGGAAGCTTAGAGGCATTCTATGGATTCCGCTTCCATTTCATTCCGCTGATTTTCGGCCTGCTGTTGTTGATCGCATATCCATACGCAAAAAGATATGTTTATTGGATTGCATATGAAATGGATTCACCATTTATTATCGGACGGGTAAATCTGATGTGGATCATTGGCCTTATAATGGTCGTACTTTCAATACACAGATCAATAATCATCACTGTAAAGTCGACTAAGGCAATCGGTGCCGGTATTCAGTACGGCAGCATGCTGACTAAGGGCTTTACCTCAGTTCTGTTCCAGGGAAGAGCCGGCAGAGATGCTGACCTGATGATGTCTGAAATAGGAGCGATAGTATTAGACCTTCAGCAGAAGGGTGTTCCTGTTGACGAAGAATAAACTGATAAATCAGAAAAAGGTATATTTATGACTAAGTATGTTACACTTGTAGGAAAAACTCTGAAAACGGAAAATCAGATTCCGGAAGATGATGCAGAGTTTGTTCTGCCTGGTGATACACCGGGAGATTACATCCCCATCAGCAAGAAGCTTTTAAGCAAGCACATTCTGTTAATCGGCGGCATCGGTACCGGTAAGACAAATACCATCAATCTGCTGCTGCGTAACCTCATGGATACCATGGACAACAATGACGTCATGGTAATCTTTGACCCAAAGAGAGACTATTACGATGAATTCTACAAGGAAGGAGACATCGTTATCAGTAATGATGAAACATGCACCACATACTGGAATGTCTTCAATGAGATCCTGATTGATGACAGAATTGAAGAAAACATCAATGAAATAGCCAGTTATTTCTATAAGGACCGTATCGATAAGAGTTCAAACCCGTTCTTCCCGTCAGCTGCCAAGGATGTATTCGCGTCAGTGTTAAGCTATATCATCCGCAAGAACAAGACTGGCCTGATGAACAACAGAGCTCTGAGAAACATCGTCGATACTGCCAGTTCCAGTGATTATATAAAAATATTCAATAAATATGATGACTTAAGCGGAATATGCTCATACATAGCAGATGACGCCAAGGGTCAGGCTCAGGGTGTTATTGCTGAGTATAAGCAGGCATTACGTGAAATCTTCATCGGTAATTTCAAGAAAGAAGGAGATTTCTCCATCAGAAAAGCCATAAGAGAAAAAGGCCGGAAAGTCATTTACATTGAGTACGACCTGGGCTTAGGCCGCACTCTGGCACCTATCTATTCTCTGCTGTTTGACCTGGCTATTAAGGAGTCATTATGCCGCAGTAAGGAAGACAAGGGCAATGTTTACTTCATCATGGATGAGTTCAGACTGTTAAGACCGCTGTCACACATGGATAACGGCATCAACTTTGGCAGAAGCCTTGGAGCAAAATTCGTTACAGGTCTGCAGAACGCAGAACAGATCTATGACGTCTATGGTGAGAATGCCGGCAGATCGATTCTGTCAGGTTTTAATACACTTATTGGTTTTAACGTATCTGATAAGGCAACCAGAGAATTAATTGAGGAAAGAAGCGGTGAAAGCATAAAGCTGCTTTCCAGACAGTCACAGATCCGGTCAAGAGGTGTTCAGGAAGATATTCAGAGAGCCAACTGTATTGAAGACCCTGACATCGGAGATCTGGGACTCGGACAGGCTATCATCCAGCACGGTAATCTGGATCCGTTCATATTTAAATTCAGAGAATACAAGAAAGTGAAGAAATAATGACCAGATATATAAATAAGACTTTAACATGCAGCGTATGCGGAAAGAGTCATGAATACAGAGTTCTGAGTTCTCTGACAGTCTTTGACAGTGATCTGGATGGCTATACAGGAGGCCATGGTATCTATGATATCGAAGTGGAATGCCCTTATTGCCATAATGTTTCAAGCAACATAACTGCCAAGGTATCTGAAAAGGAGAAGAATTACATACTTTCTGACGAATATCAGAAAGCTTTTCAGGATGACAGAGACCGGTATTTAAGAAGATTCGTGGAAACCGCACAGAGAAAGGAAGCCTTGAGACAATGGCTGGCATCAGGCTATTACTGGTTATTGGCCAGCTGGCGAGCTTTTGAACTCAATGACGAAAAAGAAACAGAATATAAGAATCATGTAGTAAACTCTTTTAAGGATGCCATGATAGACGATGAATCTGTTGAACTGGAGCATATGTGTACATTGGTTGACACATTAAGACAGTTAGGCAGATTTGAAGAAGCCAGGTATTATGCTGAGTCATGCATGTCAGTAATGGAAACAAACAATGCGACAGACGAATATGAATATTCAGTATTCAGGCAGGAAATGGCACTGATAGAAAATAAAAACACTGCCAGAAGTGCCTACAGGGAGAACGGATAATGTCAGTATTCGATAAGATATTTTCTAATTCTCATTCTGCACAGGAAAACATCTATTCTTCCATGAGTGACAGCGAACTCAGAAGCTATTTCAGTTCTGAGAAATGGCCGTCAGAAGTAAATGAAAGAAAGATGATTCTGAGTGAAATCTCTAACAGATACTGTTCATCCAGAGGGCTTAGCCAGAACGCCAAGATCGTGATGACTGATGATGCCGATTATTACGGAAAGTATAACAGAGGGAGAATAACCCTGAATAACGATATGCTGGATAATCCGTATCAGGCATTGGACACCATCATCCATGAATCAAACCATTTCTGTCAGGACAAGGGAGCCGGTTATAACGACTACGATAAGATACTAATGAAATCTGAACTCAACAGGTCCGGCTATTCAAACGATAATGATGATCCGAATTACTATGATGTTCAGGACGTTGAGATGGACAGCAATAACGCTGCCTTTGAATATGTATCATCACATCACGAAGAGTTTAAAAATGACCCGATGTATCGTGAATATCTCGAAGACAGAAGCAAGCATTTTAACAGTGTTCAGAATTTAGTAGATGCTGATAAGGAATACTGGCAGGGGCTGGAAAAAGAACATGTTGAAGCAGCCCATGAAGACGGATATATCAACAATGTAGATGAAATAGTAAGCAAGACCATTATTGACGGTAATGACCGTTTTAAGGACGCTTTCCGGCAAAACGCTGATAAGAGTCAGGAACTTCTTAACAGTCTTAAAGTTGAAGAAACTGAAAATGATGAAAAATCTGACACTCAGGACATGACAAACGAGAATGAAGGACTTGAGACGCTGGAATTCAATACCGATAAAGAGGAGAACAGTCAGGATTATAAGTTTGTTGAAAATCAGGATCAAGGTTTTTCAAAAGACATCAGTGACAAACAGGAAAGTACGGTGTCTCAATCCCGTGATCTTAATGAAAACCCTAATCCAAAGTTCCATCCTATAAAATCCGATGAAAATCAGGATGACAATGATCTGAATAAAGAATCCGATGAAGACCTCGGACAGCAACATGATTTATCACAGGATCAGGGGGAAGAAGAAAATGCCGATATTAATCCGAAGTTTCATCCGATCAAATCTGACGAACAGGACAACAGTGATGATCATGATATGAATACTGAGGATACGGAATCCCGTGATCTTAACGAAAACCCAAATCCAAAATTCCATCCTATTAACAGTGATGATAATGACGACGAGGATGATTCCGAAGAAGGTGAAGCTCCACAGAAAGTACTTACTCTGAAACCTCATAATCAGGAAGAAGAGAAAGAAGATGAAGAAGAGGATGAACTGAACCGGGATCAGGATCAGCAGGTCTATTACGAAGCTGAGGAGGAAGCCGAAGAAGAGATTCCGGAAGAGGAAAACAGTGATCTGGAAACTCTGACGTTTGATGATGAAGAAACAGAAGAAGATTCCGAAGCTCAGGAAGATATAGATTCCTTATTAGAAGATGAAGAGCATTCTGAAGAATATGAGGAAGAAAATGAAGATACAGAAGCCTTAATGAATGAAGACGAAGAACTCAGCGAAGACAGTGAAGGGTATGAAGATACTGAGTCGCTGTTAGAAGATGAGGAAATTGCTGAGGAAGAAGCAGAGGATTACGAAGATACTGAAGCATTGTTGGAAGAAGAGGCTGATCTCGATGAGGACATTGAATTAAACGAAGATGTCGAGTCACTTGTAGATGATGAATCTGAAGAGATCGAAGCAGAAGATTATGAATCAGAGGATTACAGCGATTCTTATGACTATGACAACGATGAGCGGGATACAGATGATCTCGAATATGATGACTCAGAAGAAATGGGAATGAGCTTGTAAAAATATTGATAACGGAGGTTTAATCATGAAAAAATGTTCAGTTTGCGGTTATGAGAATGAAGACAGCTGTTTATTCTGTGTTAACTGCGGCGCTAAACTTGAAAAAAATAAATCGAAAGTAACTGAACCACCGGTTGAGAAACCTCCGGTTTTTGACGATGATGAGATATTTGAAGAACCAATAAGAAGGAAAGTTAACATTCCGTGGAAAAAGGCTGTCATAGTTCTGGTTGTCATTGCAATGGTAATAGGGGCGGTTACATTCTTCTTAAGTAATCGTGGTATTTCAGTTGAACAGTTCTATTTCCGTCAGTCAGCATTCCTTATACATAACAATCCAGTTGAAACTCAGGTCATTGCGGTCGCAAAACCAACCTTTGGCAGTTCCAAGGTAAAACTTATTGCGTATTGCAGGGAAACGGGTGAAGAAATAGTACTGACTGATGACGGTACAGGAGCTGATACTCTGGCAAATGACGGAGTATTCTATGGAACGGCATGGATGTCTTCTTCTGTGGATATGATTTATACATACGAATTGAGGTCAGAACCTGAGAAAAGACTGAAAACCGGTAATGTTACAACTGTCAAATTCTATGACACTGTTGATTACGAAACTGAACTGGGCAGAATAGACTATCTTAAATCTGAACTGGATAAAACAGCTAATAAATTCCAGTATGACGGGAATAAATCAGTAACAGATAACGCACAGAATTATAAATCAGTGGCAACTCAGATTATAGATTATCTGCAGAACCAGCTTAATATTGGATTAATTGATTATTATGAATGGCACGCACCGTTCTTCACCATTTATTTCCCACTTGGGGGATATGTATATGAATTTGGTAACTTTGATGATTCAATACTCGGAACAGGTATTGATGGAATGGTTTTAAATAATGCCGATACCGGTGAAGAAGGTGCCACAGCCAAAGAAGAACTATCAATGCTTCTGATGCTTCCTTTCGCTAAGGAAGGATTGGATCCTTCCGGTTACCAGAGAACGACCGACCGGCTGGTAAATGCGGGACTTGGATACACCAAGGTTGAAAAAACTGACCGGGAAGTTACCATCAGATTATCCAAGACACTGCGGGATTATAGAGTAATTGCGATCAACACTCATGGTGGATGTGATAATACAAGCGGACCATTCTACTACATTGGAACGGTTGACAGTAAGATTCCGGAAGAAGATTATGTCAACAGACGCCTGCTCAAGAGCTCAAGAGGAAGAGTGGTGGTAACACCTGCCTTCTTTGAATACTACTATAATGACGGTGAATTAAATGACTGTTTGATTTATCTGGGAACATGTAACTGCTTTGACAACTCCAGACTGGCAGATCTACTGGTTAGAAAAGGGGCCAATGCTGTACTGACATACAGTGGATTAACGGATATTGCTTATGATAACAAGATGTTTGAATCCCTGATGGAAAACATGATCAAGGCAGATAAAAAAGATGTTACCGTCACTGTAAAGAAAGCACTTGACACAGCGAAAAAAGAAACAAAAGATGATGAACCGGGTAAATACAAGGAATTCTGGGATGAGGTTATCTCTGATAATAAGTCTGAGCTTAAACTGTATCAGTCATCCGAAATGAGTGATTTCAGACTTAATAAAGAAGAAAAGGAAATCAGGGGAAAGATTGCCGGCAGTGTTACAAAGAACGACAATGAAAAAACACCTTTAGAAGGTGCAAGTGTTTACATCACCGGTAAAAAAGGCTATGCCGCTACTGTTAGGACAAAGAGCAATGGGCGCTATAGTAAGAAACTGCCAGCCGGCGAATATCAGGTAACGATTACAACACCAGGATATTCCACAATCACACAGAAAGTGACTGTCGGCGGAAATCAAAAGGCATCATTTGATGCAGTATTGGACTTTAACCCTGAACTGACAGCATACTTCAACGATTTGCTGTCTTATACTGAGGATAGTCAGGTATTGTTTTATACAAATATAGATAAGTCACCATACGCTATCCAGGCAATAAAGGATATCTATTCTCATCTTCACGAACAAAAACCACGTGTTTATAAAAACGAGAAGATCTATAATCTGGATACCGAGAAGGAATATCATTTGTCAGTGGCAGATCATAGGGCAGCTGTTGAGGATCCAAATGTTTCAAACTGGGTGGATGATTACAGTGTTCGCTATGACCGGAAAGATGTGCAGTCTGTCCTTGATGTACTATATGGAAAAGATACAGTTTCGATAAAAGAATTCTTTGGAGACGAGTGTTTCTTAACTTCTGACGGATATCTGTTATTGCCAAATTACGGAACAGATTACTTCTATAAAGGTTATAGTGGATATCATATTTATGATGTAAATTATTATAATGGAAAACTGTGGGTTAATATTGTATGTATAGCTGTAGAAAGCATGTATACATCGGATGAATCCGGATTTGATTCACCAGTTATGGGAACATATTGTGTGTATGATGGTATAGATTATCGTTTAGTAGATCAAGGTGAAAACAGCGCGCTGCAGACCTGGGATGATTATCACGATTTTGCGGTAAACTATGACTTCTCAAGCAAGCCAGATCTGTGGCAAGTAGAGTTGGCCTTTGATTATGGAGAAGACGGATATCATCTCTGCAAGTGGTAATGACATATAATTCAATATGAAGCAAAAACAAAACCGAACACAATTGCATGTGTCCGGTTTTTATAATGTGTTTTGAATATGTTAGTAAAATTTATACCATACCTGGCTTTTTCTTTCGGCAACCCAGGCTTCTGATCCGTTTGCTGTATCTACCTTATACCAGCGGTATTCGTTGTCTCCATACTCTGAGGAAGCATCTTCCAAGACTTGGGTAACCCAGATTTCCTCACCCACATCCAGAACACCAAGTTGTTTTCCGGATTTGTTAGGTATGCTTCTGATGAAAACTGAAACATTATGAATATTGCGGACCTTGATGGTGTCAGCATACCGGTTATGCTGTATGAGATTCCAGTTGCCTGTCATTGGATCATAACGCATCTGCGTATGACATATGACAATATCATTCAGACGCTGACCTTTTTTGCTTACAGAAATGGCGTAATCTGCGGAAAAACAATTATCATAGTCATAGCCTTCATATGTATACAGGAATCTGTTTGAATCGATGTTACTGTCAGGGAAACACTGTTGCTGTATTGCTTTATAGAACTCATCCTTTTTGTCTTCTGGCAGATAACCGGACAGTTCTACATCGATTGATTGGTAGTTAATACGTGTAATAACAAAGTCGTTGATTGTTTCCTCTTCAGATGAATATGTATAATCAGCGTCGGCATTGATGGTTACATCACAGAATTCATTTACTATATAAAGCATGATATTACTGATATGCCCTTTTCCATCCTTTTTTCCTGTCGAATCGAATATACTCCAGAGTGAACATGCATTAATTTTAAAAACATCAGTATTGAAATAGATCTCCTGCTCTACAAAGCCTACAATCGTGTCTTCTATTTGTTCAACCATGCTGTCAGCATCGGCATAGCCTCTTATTTTGTTGAATTTTTCTAATGCTGCTTCGTATTTTCCTTCGTTATACAGTTGAAGAGCATCTAAATAGATTGAGTTTTCAATCCGTGCCATGCACTCATCACACTGATTCGGGCTGTCTTTGTAGTCACCTAGTGTCCTGAATATATCATAGGCTTCCTCATATTGCTCCTGTTCTTTCAGCTTTATGGCACGGTTATAGGTTAAAGGCTTCTGCAGAACGACTTTGTAAAGAACGAAACACAGAACCAATCCCAAAGCAGCAAGTACAGCAGCCTTAATGATTTTAATGGCTGTATAAGATATCACAAATTCTTTCTTGCCTGATATCTGCTTTGAACAATATGGGCAGAATTTGGTTCCTTTTTCCACTAAACTTCCACA
The DNA here is from genome assembly GCA_017405785.1 of Erysipelotrichaceae bacterium. GTDB lineage: Bacteria > Bacillota_I > Bacilli_A > Erysipelotrichales > Erysipelotrichaceae > RUG521. The sequence continues at coordinate 85,709 of JAFQZR010000030.1, read as the reverse complement.
ATGAGGACAGTGAATCATGTTGTCAGGAATTGTCTGATCAACATGCTCAGCCGTTTTACCATCTGTTCTGGCAGAACAGTATGGACAGAACACATCATCCTTGGAAACGTTTTTGCCACAGGATGGACAAACTACGGTGTTATCTGAAGTGTCCTGTGGAGTAACAGGTGTAACCTTTTCATTTGTCTTGGTACCGCAATTAGGACAAAAAAGCGTTCCCGGTTCAAGAATTGCTCCGCAGCCGGGACAGGTTAGTGTCTGCTCTTCTTTTACAACAGGAATGGCCGCAGTCTCAGTCAGTTTCTTACCGCATGCAGGGCAGAATTTCAGGTTATCCCGCAGAGGAGAACCGCAGTTAGGACATTGGCTTATTTTCTTAAAATTATCCATGACAATACCTTTATACAGCATAATTTTACCACCCGTTACAAAACCGTTTCAATTGATTTCAGGTTAAATGTAAGTATGCATGTTGTTTTGTGTTGTTTTGATTGCTAAATCATTCTAATCAAATCGATAATATGGTAAAATCAAGTTATCAAAGAGGAATATAAGGGAATAATTGAAAAAAGGATGAGAATTAATCATCCCTTTAGTGTTTTGAAAACAGGAGGATAGAAACATGAGGAAACTGATAACAATCATGCTCAGCGTTCTAATGTCTTTAACAGTTGTGGTTATTACAAGTGTAGAACCAGTTGAAGCATCAACACACATTGATGAGATTCATATCACTGTTAAAGAACCAGTAGCAGGGGAAGAGATAAGTTACGATTGTACGATAACTAGTAAACCTGCTCATGATTCAGTAAGGAAGAGTACCCTGATTGGCTGGCTAGAAACACCGGCTGATGATGATAGTGTTCAGCATGCCACAGAAATGACAGATATATATTATGAAGCTGGAAAGCATTATCATATCAAGTATGGAGCACTGGTATATCCAGATGGAGAAGCTGTTATTGACTCAAACACAAAGATTTTTATCAACGAAAAACAGGATGATGGAACCATGAGATTCTTCATTGGTAAGACAGCCGTAAAATATGTGTTTGTTGAGGTTGATGATCCTAAAGCCGGCGAATCGGTAAAGAACACTGCCTGGGTAGGTACCAGCCCTTATTGTGATAGCGTAGCAAACAGTACTTATTACCTGCAATGGTTAGTATGTAATGTTGATGATCTGACTTCTGATTCCATAACAGAAAATACTAATAGTACGTATGAAGCAGAAAAGTTTTATCACCCGCAGGTTATCGGCAATATTCTGCCAACTGACTCATGGTATTACGAAAACGCAGAGACCAAATATATCATTAACGGAGTTGAATCAGACGGAAAACATATGCGTTTCTATACCGGTAAGGAACTGACAAGAATCTATGGCGATAACAGATATAAGACATCTATGGCTATTGCGGATGTCATGAAGCGTGAATGGCAGCCAGGGTCAGAATACGAGATTGGTCTCAGCGAGGTAATCATTGCTTCTGCTGAAAACTTTGCTGATGCTCTGGCAGTAAGCTATGCTGCATTTAATTCAGGGGCAGAACAGCCAAGACCGATTGTTGTTGTGAATGAAAAGAATCAGGATCTGGTTGAGAAATACATCAGAGATAATTTCCAGACTGATGCTCAGGTTTATATCATCGGCGGTACAAAAGCAGTACCTGAAAAAATAGAGAAGAATCTTAAGAAGGACTATTCAGTAAAGAGAATCGCCGGAACCAACAGATACGATACAAACCTGAAGATTCTGGAAACTTTTGGTGTTTCTAAACATGACACAATTCTTATCGCAACAGGTACGAATTTTGCAGACTCACTTTCTGCTTCAGCCACGGGTATACCGATGTTGCTGGTAGGAAGCAGTCTCAATGATGATCAGAAGATGTTCCTGCAACGGAACAAAGATAAATGGATATACATTTTGGGTGGTACAGGGGCCGTATCTGAAACTGTTGAAAAGCAGATAAAAGAAATCATTGGAGGATCACCGGCAAGAATTTCCGGAGCCAACAGATATGAAACATCAGCGCTGATTGCCAGAGAGTTCTTCCAGGGCTGCTCAGGTGTGGCTATTGCCTTTGGAGGCAATTTCCCTGATGGCTTATGCGGCGGTCCTCTGGCAGGAAGATTAAATGCTCCACTGTTGCTTGTTGGCGAAAATGAATCTCAATATAAGTATGCCAGAAAGTTTGTCAAGGACTTCCATGTTGACTGGGGCTATGCTTTCGGTGGCAGCGGTGTTATATCCAATACACTCTTCAAGAAGGTATTAAGAGAACAAGGTGTTTGTCCTATTCATGAAGTAAAACATGAATAGTAACTGAATCAACTAGTACTAAATAAAGCCGTCTTATGACGGCTTTAGAATATCACCGTAATGTTATATAAAACTTAATAAATGATATAATAAAATTACAACTCGGAAGGAATATTAAAAGGAGAAGTTTTATGAGGAAAAGGATAACATTGATTTTATGTGTTCTTGCGGCAGTATTTTCTCTTTGTTCAACAAAGGTACTGGCTGAGGGAAAATGGGCTGATATCAAAAACCTGAGGATCTCTTCAAATGGCACTCTGAAATGGGATGAAGTTGAGGGTGCAGCTGAATATGAAGTATGGACTCATGATGGCTTATTGCTTTCTTATGTAGCACCAGGGGGTACACATGAAACATTCGAGACATATCTGGAATACGGTAGTGCTCCGACAGGCAAGTATAAGGCAACAGTCTACGCAATTGATGACTGGGGTAATGTAATTGCCAAATCAACAACCAGTAAATCAGTTTCATATACCGCATATGGTACGACCGAGCCTACAACTTATGTCTGGTGGACAGAGATGACTGCTTACTGGAATCCGGTTGATGGACCTAATGTTTTCTATTATGTTACTTTGCTTGATGAAGCCGATAATATAGTTCGGCATGTAAGAACTATTGAGACGGAATATGATTTCGGCAGTTACATGACAAAAGATAAACACTATCATTTCTCTGTTGTTGCAGGTATAGTGGGAAGCAGCAGAAGTGATAAAGTTGTCAATAAGGGGAATACTACCACATGGCAGCTGAGAAAACGTCTGGCTGGTGCCAACCGTTATGAAACCGCAATTCTTGCTTCCCAGGAGGTATATGAGAATAACAAGCCTGCTTATTTTGAAAACGTCATCATTGCCAACGGTGACAATTTCCCTGATGCCTTAAGCGGTACTTATCTGGCATCCATGTACAGCTGTCCTCTGGTACTGATCAACTCAGCAAAGGCCAGCTATGTATGTGATTATCTGAATAAGAACCTGGTTGAGGATGCTGTCATAAGCATTATCGGCGGACAGAACGCTGTAAAAGACAGCTGGCTGAAGGGAATTGAGAAGAAGAGCCGTAAGTTTGAACGCCTTGAAGGTTCTAACAGATACAAGACAAATATTGAGATCCTGAAGAAGGGATACCTCGATGGCGGTGAGATCCTTGTCGCAACAGGCAAGAACTTCGCCGATGCCTTATCTGCTTCCGCTACCGGTCTGCCTTTACTGTTAGTTGGCGATACACTGCAGGATTATCAGAAGGAATTCCTCAAGAAGATCCAGAACCCAACATTCACGATTATCGGGGGTACCAGCGCTGTCAGTGAAAGTGTGGAGAAGGAACTCGCAAAGATAGGTACTGTTGATCTCAGATTGAAAGGCGATAACCGTTATCAGACATCTGCTTACATAGCATATCATTACTTTGATCCAAAGAACTTTGATAATGTTCCGCAGTACGCTGTTCTGGCAACGGGAGCTAATTTCCCAGACGGATTATCAGGTGGTCCGTTAGCCTGGAGTGTAGGTAACTGTCCGTTGCTGCTGATAGATCCGACCGGTGCCAAAAACATTGATATAATAGGGTATGGATCTGATACCGGCATAGAACAGGGATACATCCTTGGCGGAGAAGTTGCCGTACCGGCAAAAGAAGTCGCAAAGGTTCTTATGTTACATGCCTGGGAGAGATCTCCGGTAAGAGATAATTAACTGTCAGAAAGGTGTTTATACACCTTTTTGCGTGGTAAAAAAACGAACTGTTCATTCTGACAAAAAACAACATTAAATGAACAGTTTTTAAATTGTCTGAAATGTAAACACTTACATTGTTTTTTGCGGTCAAATGCCTGTTTACTATCTTCAGACTGGTGTTATAATGATGGTCAACGCAGGAAGGAGGCCGGTTATGAAACAGAAAAAAAGAAAGAAAATAAACATGCTTGACGGTAATCTTTTGGAAAACATTGTTCTGTTTGCCTTACCGGTCATTGCCTCTGGTATCATGCAGCTGCTGTTCAATGCCATCGACATGGTCGTTGTCGGAAAGTTCTCCGGAAACGCCTCCATGGCAGCAGTCAGCTCCACCGGTTCACTGATCAATCTGGTCGTTAACATGTTCATTGGCCTGTCAATCGGCAGCAGTGTCAGCATTGCCAGAAGAATCGGTTCCGGTGATAACCAGAAGGTTCATGATGCCGTGCAGACATCAATAACCATTGCTCTGTTTGCCGGGGTTATCCTGACTGTGTGCGGTGTACTGTTCTGCAGACCGTTACTGGTGATGATGAAATCACCTGATGATGTCATAGATCTCAGTACCTTATATCTGAAGGTTTACTTCACCGGAATGCTGGCAACCATGGTTTATAACTTCGGAAGTGCGGCATTAAGAGCCAAGGGTGATACTAAGAACCCGTTGATCGCTCTGATCATCGCCGGTGTGCTGAACGCCTTGCTCAACCTGTTCTTTGTGACGGTATGGAAGATGGATGTTGCCGGTGTCGGTCTGGCAAGTTCACTGTCGTCATATGTATCAGCCGGTATCGTACTGTATGTGCTGATCAACGATAACAGTGCAGTCAGACTGGATATCAGGCATCTGTATATCGACAGGGATTCCCTGTGGGAAATCTCCAAGGTTGGTATTCCTGCCGGTGTTCAGGGTACAGTATTCTCACTGAGTAATGTCGCCATTCAGTCATCAGTAAATGAATTCGGCAAGATCACAATGGCTGGTAACGGTGCAGCATCTTCCATTGAAGGCTTTGTCTACAATGCCATGAATGCTTTCTACCAGACCTGTCTGACTTTCACCAGTCAGAACCTGGGTGCCGGTAAGACTGAAAGAATTAAGAAGATTCTGTTTGTCTGCGAAGCATGTGTCATCTTTACCGGAATTGTTACCGGTGTTGGCAGCTGGGCCACGGGAAACTTCCTGTTAGGCTTATACTCCAATGACCCTGAGGTCATTGCAGCGGGTATGATCAGACTGTCCTATGTCTGCAGAGTTTATGTCCTGTGCGGCATTATGGATGTTCTGGTAGGTTCCTTAAGAGGCATGGGCCGGTCAATCGGTCCGATGGTGGTAGCTCTGTTAGGAGCCTGTGTATTCCGCTTAGCCTGGATAGCTACCTATTTCCAGGTACATCATGATATTGAAAGTCTGTATCTGTCATATCCGATCAGCTGGATAATCACAGCAGCAGTACAGTTCCTTACCTTCATGATCGTCTATACAAGCCTTCAGAAGAAACGGAAACTGCGGACAGCATAGCTTTAAACAAGAGTCATCTCCAAATGTGGAGATGATTTTTGTATAATGAAGAAGAGATAAGGTGATATTTATGATTCAGGATATTAAACCGCACGTACTTGATAATCATTATCAGAACAAGCATCCAAAGGATGACAGTTTTGTTCTTATTGTCAGGGGTAATGAAATACTGTGCCGCTATGATGAAGAAAAGCAGGATATCTTCTTTCCATGCTTTAAGGATTTCAGGAAGACAAACAATGTAACGTTTCTGTTTTCCATTGATGAAGATGCCTACTTCATGATAAGCAGTGATGAGATGCCACAGGGATATGCATACTACGGCATAACTTCTTTCGTAAGAGATCGTGTTAAGGTTAACCATAAGGCCTTTGCGGCATTTACCGCTTATCATCTGGAGAAGTGGTACGAAGCAAATCAGTACTGCGGCAAGTGTGGAAGCAGGACTGAACATGACAGTAAGGAAAGAGCCTTAAGATGTCCTGTCTGTGGTAATGTGATATATCCGAGAATCAATCCGGCGGTAATTGTCGGTGTCAGAAACGGGGAGAAACTGTTACTGACAAGATATGCCAGAGGCTTTGGCCATAATGCTCTGGTAGCCGGGTTTACGGAAATCGGAGAGACTGTTGAAGAAACTGTCAGAAGAGAAGTCAGGGAAGAAACCGGGCTGGAAGTAAAGAACATCACCTATTACAAGTCCCAGCCTTGGGGAATTGCCCGGGATATCCTGATGGGATTCTATTGCGATGTTGACGGAGATGACAACATAACCATGGATCCGTCGGAACTGAAATATGCCCAATGGGTCAACAGGGAAGACATTGTTTTACAGCCGTCAGATTACAGTCTGACCAATGAAATGATGAAGAGATTCAAAGAGAATAAAGATAAGTAGCATTTAAACATATTCATACACTGATGTGCTTTATAATAAACATATAAATAAAAAGGAGGGCATATGAAAGACATAGTAGAGAGATTCATAAGCTATACCAGGATAGATACGACATCTGTTGATGACAGTGCAGTATGTCCAAGTTCACCTAATCAGTTCATTCTGGCTCATCAGCTGGAAGAAGAACTCAAGGAACTGGGAGTTCAGGATGTTAAAGTAGACGATAAATGCTTTGTATACGGGTTTATACCGGGCAATATTGACAAGAAGACTGATACTGTTGGTTTTCTGGCGCATATGGATACCTCCAATGCTGCCAGCGGCGAGAACGTTAAAGCCAGAATAATTGAGAATTATGACGGTAAGGACATTGAACTCAGTGAAGGAATCTGGTCCAGAGTATCTGACTATCCTCAGCTGGAAAAGCTGAAAGGCAAGGATATCATCGTTACTGACGGAAAGACTCTGTTAGGGGCTGATGATAAGGCCGGTATAGCCATCATCATGGATACCATAAGTGAACTGGCAAAGCATCCTGAATACAAACACGGTGACTTAAGAGTATGCTTCACTCCTGATGAAGAAACAGGGTCCGGTATTAAGAACATCGATCTCAATGAATTCAGGTGTGAGTATGCCTTTACGGTTGATGGCGGTGATGTTAACGGAATAACCTATGAGACCTTCAATGCGGCCAGTGCACATGTCATCATTCACGGTAACTCCATTCATCCGGGCAGTGCCAAAGGCAAGATGATCAATGCCTCTCAGGTACTGATGGATTTCCACGCCATGCTGCCGGTAAATGAAAGACCGGAATTCACGGAAAAACGCGAAGGATTCAATCATCTGGTAGAAATGAAAGGTACCTGTGAAACTGCTGAAGGATTATATATCATCAGAAATCATGATCTTAACAAACTGGAAGAACAGAAGAAACAGTTTGAGTATATAGCCGATCATATCAATAAGATGTACGGCAAGGAAATTGTTGAACTGCACTTAAGAGATGCCTACCGTAACATGAGGGAGGCCTTCAATGACAAGATGTACATCATTGAGGCTGCCTGCAAGGCAATTGAGGATGCCGGATACAGTCCGGTCAGTGAACCGATGAGAGGCGGAACTGACGGTGCTGAACTGACAGTCAGAGGTGTACCGACACCAAATCTGGGAACAGGCGGACTGTTCTGTCATGGTAATCATGAAGTGTTATGCATCGATGACATGAAGGAAATGGTGAAGATTACCTTGAATCTTATCAAGAACATAACTGAAAGGGAGTAAGAGATATGATCATTCAGAGTAAAAGAGTTTGGATAGCCAGCAGGTTTGTGGAAGCACAGCTGGAAGTTGAAGGCGAAAAGATCATAGCTGTATGGCCGTATGGTCAGAAGGAAGCTGATTATGATTTTGGCGATAACAGGATAATACCCGGTATGATCGATGTTCACACCCACGGTGCCTATGGCTTTGACACCAATGACGGTGAAGAAGCAGGCTTGAGAAACTGGGCCGAAAGACTGCCTGTTGATGAAGGTGTTACGGGATTCTTACCTACTACGATTACTCAGAGCGTAGCAGTACTTGACCATGCTCTGGAAAATGTCGTCAAGGTAGTTGAAGACGGTTATAAAGGCGCTGAAATACTGGGTGTTCATTTTGAAGGACCGTATCTTGATCAGGCAAAGAAAGGTGCTCAGCCGGAAGAATTCATATTGGACGCTGATGTTGAACAGTTCAAGCATTATCAGGAAACAGCCAAGGGCATGATAAAGTACATTGCTCTGGCTCCGGAACATGATAAGGATCTGGAACTGACCAGATGGTGTTCAAGTCATGGAGTAGTCGTATCAATGGGTCATACCAGCGGCAGCTATAAGGATGCTCAGATGGGTATCGCCAACGGAGCTAAGACCATGACCCATGTATATAACGGCATGAGCAATTTCGGTCACCGCGAATTAGGCATGATGGGTGCAGCCATGAGATACAGCGACATCTATGGTGAACTGATCTGTGACGGCAATCACTGTTCAGTTGATGCCCTGAAGATCATGTTTGAGGCCAAGCATCCGGGTTATGCCGTAATGATCTCAGACAGCTTAAGACCGAAGGGACTGCCGATGGGTGAGTATACTAGCGGCGGCATGAAGATAAGAGTATGTGAAGACGGCAGTGCCAGACTGGTACCGCAGGGTAATCTGGCCGGGTCGACTTTGAGAATGAATAAGGGATTGCAGGTACTGATTGAGAAGGCCTATGTTTCAGAAGAACTGGCTATCAATTCAGCTACTGCCAATCCGGCAAGATTACTGAGAATTGATGACAGAAAAGGTCATCTGACAGCGGGACATGATGGGGATATCGTGGTTCTTGACGATGACTATGAAGTAGTTAAGGTATTTGTCCGCGGAAAGGAATACAAATTAGACTGATGGCCAAGCAGAAAACAGACAGTGAAAAGAAGAAACAAAGAGTGATAAACATTCTGGTAGCGTTACTGGCTGTTTTCATACTGGGTTTCAGGATCTATCTTGATCTGTATCCTACCTCACCGGTAACTGATATATTCAGTTATACCGATGAAGAAGTAGTACTACAGGCTGCCGCTTATAAAAGAGCCAGTGACGGCGATACCATTGTTGTAGTAACCAACGGTCAGGAAATGTCGATCAGACTGATCGGGGTCGATGCTCCGGAATCAACCAGATGTACGGTTCAGCAATGCACCGATGAAGGAAAGGCAGCATATGAATATACTGCCGGTTTCTTCAAGCTGGGACAGACCATCTTCCTGGAATTTGACAAAGGTCAGACAGATAAATACGGGCGTACACTGGCCTATGTCTGGCTGACTAATGACTGTAAGTTCAATGATTATAACGATTTTAAGAAATACTGCTTTAATGCTCTATTATTGCAGAACACTGCCAGCAGGGCTAAATACTATTCACCTAACGGTAAATACCGTAAATGGTTCAACCGTCTGGACCGCATGAAGGATCTTTATACTGAGGAGTAGCTTATGATCAAGAATCTGATATTTGATATGGGCAGAGTACTTGTTGAATTTGATCCGGAAAGGAATCTGGACAGAAAAGAGGTTTATGATCCCCGGAACAGAGAATTGTTATTAAAAGAAATATTCCATCATCATCAGTGGCATGAAATGGATATGGGTCTGCTGGATGAAACACAGATGTATAAAGATGTCTGTACCAGAATTCCGCAGCATCTGCATGAAAAAGCCTATGAACTGATCTTTGACTGGAATGATCCCATTGTTCCGGTTGAAGGCATGGAAGAACTTTTAAAAGAGTGCACTGAAAAGGGACTGAAACTTTATCTGTTATCCAACGCCAGTGTGGCTCAGCCGATTTACTGGCTGAGGATACCGGGACATCAGTGTTTTGAAGGTACCGTAGTATCTGCTCTGGAAAAGTGTGTAAAACCGGACAGAAGACTGTATGAGATACTGCTGAACAGATATGATCTTGACCCGAAAGAGTGTCTGTTCATAGATGATGTTAAGGCAAATGTCGAAGCAGGTGAAGCATTAGGCATAAAGGGATATCTGTTTGACGGCAATACTGCTGCCTTAAGGGAATTCCTGATGCGCAATTCTATTCTTTAAACTGAAATGATATAATTAGAACATGAGCAAAATACATACACTAGATGAACACCTTACCAATATGATCGCAGCCGGCGAAGTTGTCGAAAGACCGTCCGGTGTGGTCAAGGAACTGGTAGAAAACAGCATAGATGCCCTGGCAGACAGAATTACGGTCATGGTCTTTAACGGTGGATGTGACAGCATCGAAGTAACTGACAACGGTGTGGGCATGGATAAGCAGGATGCAGTTTATGCCTTTAACCGTCACGCTACAAGTAAGATCTCCGTTACTGAGGACTTATGGGATATTCAGACCATGGGCTTCCGCGGGGAGGCTCTGCCGTCAATTGCTTCCGTGGCCAAGGTGTCATTACTGACCAGTGACGGTATGGACAGCACTGAAGTTATCATTGAGTATGGCAAGCTCATTAAAGCAGCCCCGGCTGCCAGTGCCCAGGGAACCACCATCAAGGTGGAAGGACTGTTCTACAAGACACCGGCAAGGTTAAAACACTTAAAGAGCGGTTCTACGGAATTAAACAGCGTGTTGGATATCATGCAGAAGTTCGCTCTGGCTCATCCGGAGATCTCATTTGAACTGTACGCCGATGACAAACTGAAGATGAGCACACCGGGTAACGGTTCTTTGGAAGAAACTGCCATGCATATCTACGGTCTGGAAATTGCCCGCAACAGTATTCCTGTAGAATTCAGTGACTACGATTTCAATGTAAAGGGTATTCTGGTACTGCCTAGTATTACCAGATCAACCCGTTCATATATCAATCTGTTCATCAACGGACGCATGATCAGAAACTATCTGTTACAGAAGGCTGTTACTGAAGCCTACCGGGAATTCATGATGCCTGACAGATATCCTGTATGTGTTCTCAACATACAGGCTGATTATAAACTGGTTGATGTTAACGTTCATCCTTCAAAATGGGAGATCAGACTGTCCAAGGACAGACAGTTATATAATCTTTTAAAGGACAACATTAACAGAATACTTAGAGAACAGTTCAGACCGGCAGAAATAAAGGTCAACCGCAATCCGGTAAAGGTTGAGGAAACCAGTCTGTTTGCGGAAACATATACGGAACCGTTCAGAAAAGAAGTATACCGGGAAGATGTAAAAGTCGAATATGAAGCAGAAAAAGAGGTTAATAAGGTACCTGAACCGGTAGTGATTGACCGTTTCCAGTATCTGGCTCAGCTTCATGGCAATTACATCATTGCCTGCGATGAGGAGAATCTGTATATCGTTGATCAGCACGCCGCCATGGAAAGATGCATGTATGAAGAGATCCAGCGGCAGATAGACAAACAGGATGCGATGATGCAGACCTTACTGGTACCTCTGGTAGTTGAACTGACACCTGTTCAGTTTGAACAGCTGGATAAACTTAATGAGGTATTTAACAGTATCGGCATTACTCTGGAGCCGTTCTCCAAGACAACCTGTGTCATCAGGGATGTGCCGGTATGGTTTGAAGACATCAACGAACAGGACTTCATCAATGATCTGGTTGATGAGATCCTGAGTGAAAAGAAGATGAGTGCCCGCCAGATCAGAAAGGATAAGATCGCTACTCTGGCCTGCCACAGCTCAATACGTTTCAACCGTAAGCTTGACGTACTGGAAAGCCGTCAGTTACTGAGCCGTTTAAGCAGATGCGCTCAGCCGTTTAACTGTCCTCATGGCAGACCGACAATGATGGCTATCTCCGAAGCTCAGCTGCAGAAGGAGTTCAAGCGTGTATAAGGTCATAAGTGTAGTGGGACCGACTGCCGTCGGCAAAAGCGATGTGGCCATAAAGCTGGCCCAGCGGTTCAACGGTGAGATCATTAACGGTGACAGTGTTCAGGTATACCGTGAACTCAATATCGGCAGTGCCAAGATAAAAGAAGAAGAAATGGAAGGCATTCCTCACCATCTGCTTGACTATGTCAATATCGGTGAAGAGTACAGTGTCAGACATTTTCAGCTGGACGCCAGAAAGAAGATAGAAGAGATCAGTGAAAGAGGAAAGCTGCCGGTAGTATGCGGCGGTACCGGTCTCTATATCAAGGCGATGCTGTATGACTACGATTTCGTGGAAATGGAAAACACTCATGAAGAATATGAAGACATGAGTACCCAAGAGCTGTATGAGAGGTTATTGCGGACTGATCCTAAGTCAACGGAGAAGATCCACCCTAATAACCGCCGCCGTATTGTCAGAGCCTTACAGTTGGCAGACAGCGGCAATCTCAAAAGCCGGCAGGAAGCCGGACAGCAGCATATTCAGATATATGACAGTTTCATTGTCGGATTAACGATGGACAGGGAACTGTTAAAAAAACGCATTGACATGCGTGTTGATATGATGATGGACAACGGACTTCTGGCAGAAGTCACTGCTTTAAATGAGAAATACGACTGGGATGCCAAGGGCCTGCAGGGTATTGGCTATAAGGAATTCAGGGAATACTTCTCAGGTGATAAGACTCTGGAAGAAACCGTTAAGACGATAAAGACGCATACCAGACAGTTTGCCAAGAGGCAGTACACATGGTGGAATCATCAGATGCCGGTAAGATGGTATGATGTTACGGAAGAAGGATATCTGGAAAGAATCATCGAAGATATCAGAGAGTGGAGAGATGGAAAATCAGTTTGAACGAGTGATCAACGTACTGGGAAAAGAGAATCTTGAGAAACTGCAGAACAGCCATGTTGTGTTATTTGGTTTGGGCGGCGTAGGTTCTTTCAGTGCAGAAGCACTGGTCAGAAGCGGTATCGGTAAAATGACCATCGTTGACAGTGACAAAGTTGAACCAAGCAACCTTAACAGACAACTGGAAGCGGTTCAGACTACGGTTGGTCAGGATAAGACGGATGCTCTTAAGGAAAGAATGCTCAGCATCAATCCTGATATCCAGGTTATATGCAAGAAGATACTGGTTGACGGGGAAACGGTCGGATCTTGTTTTGACAGTAAACCTGATTATGTCATCGATGCCATTGATGATACTGAAGGCAAGCTGGCCATATGGAAATACTGTCAGAATAACGGCATCCCGTTTATCGCATGTCTGGGCACAGCCAGAAAGCTGAATCCGGAAAAACTGATCATTACAACTCTGAACAAGACGGAAAAAGACCCTCTGGCCAAGAAGTTAAGGTACCTTGCCAGAAGAAACGGTATTGACATGAAACTGAAGGTCGTCTGTTCAGCCGAAGAGGCTTTGCCTATGAATGAATCAGGCGTACTGGGTTCAATGATATTTGTACCGGCAACAGCCGGATTGATTTGCCGGAAGGAATGTATTAAGGAAATAATAGACACGGCAGAATAATTGTGTATAATTACAGCGTATGAAACTGATAGTTGGTTTGGGGAATCCGGGAAAAGAATATGAAAACACCAGGCATAATACCGGGTTCTTATGCCTTGATAAAGTAGCAGACGGCCTGAATGTAAAGATATCTCGCCGCGCTTTTAACGCGCTTATAGCCAAGATCACATATAAAGGTGAACAGATTATTCTGATGAAACCTCAGACATATATGAATCTCTCCGGAGAAGCTGTCGGCAAGGCGGTCAGATACTATCATCTGGATCCGGAAAAGGATGTACTGGTAGTATATGATGACCTTGATCTGCCGGTAGGAAACATCCGCTTGAGAGAAAGCGGCAGTGCCGGTGGACATAACGGCATCAAGAGCATCATAGCTCATCTGGGAACCCAGAAGTTTTGCCGTATCAGAGTCGGTATTGGCAGCGATAAGAAAGATGACGCCAGAGATTATGTACTTTCAGGTTTCTGGGGTGAAGAACTGGAAAAATGGCAGACCAGCATAGATGAAGCCAGCCGGGCCTGCAGGGAGTTCATGACAGATAAATTTCAGGTCATAATGAACAAACATAATATCAGAAACAAGAAGTAATATGAAGAAAAGAGAATATGCATGCGTTTCAGTGACCGGTAAGGGTGAAAGATGGCTGAAGAGCGGTCACCCATGGTTATATGAAAGCGATATTGACAGTATTGACGGCGAATACGAAAACGGCGATATCGTCGATGTCATAACGGGAAAGGGCAACTATATCGGAAGCGGTCTGATCTCTGACTTAAGCAAGATCAGAGTCAGACTTATCAGCCGAGATTTTTCGCTTTCCTATGATGAAGGTTTCTGGTTAAGAAGAATACAGTATGCCTGGAATTACCGCAAAACGGTAATGAAGGATCAGATGGAATGCTGCCGTGTGATCTTCGGTGAATCAGACGGATTCCCGGGATTAACGGTTGACCGTTTCAATGATATCCTGGTAGCTCAGACTCTGACCTTCGGTATTGAAAAGCTGAAGGATGTCATATTCCCTTTATTATTAAAGGTGTTAAGAGAAGACGGTCAGTTGATCAGAGGAATTTTTGAAAGAAACGACGTCACTATCCGTAAGCTGGAAGGCCTGGAAGAATACAAGGGCTGGTATTACAGAGAAGACGAACTCTCAGCGGAAACCGTAATAACGGAGAATGGAATAAAGTATTATGTAGACGTGGAAAACGGTCAGAAAACCGGTTTCTTCCTGGATCAGAAGCGTAACCGTGAAAGAGTGGGACGTATCTGTGAAGGTAGGAAGGTACTTGACTGTTTTACCCACACAGGATCATTTGCGCTCAACTGTGCGCTGGGAAAGGCTGCCAGGGTAACAGCTGTCGATATCTCGGAAACAGCTGTCAGACAGGCTGAAAAGAACGCTGAGCTCAACGGACTGAAGGTAGATTTCGTCGTTGATGACGTGTTTGATTATCTGGATAAGGTCAATAAGAAAGAATATGATCTGATCATCCTGGACCCGCCGGCTTTTACCAAGAGCCGCCGGACTGTCAATAATGCGTATAACGGCTATCTGGAGATCAACAGTAAGGCCATGAAGTTACTGCCTAAGGGCGGATATCTGGCTACCTGCTCCTGTTCACATTTCATGCCTCATCAGCTTTTCGAAAAGATGCTGAAGGAAGCCAGTGAAAAAACAGGAATTCAGATGCGCATGGTTTCCGTATCCCAGCAGCGGGAAGACCATCCGGTCATGCTTAATGTGCCGGAAACGGATTATCTGAAATTCTACATACTGCAGATCGTTTAAAAACATGAAAAAAGATTTGGAAATACTCCAAATCTTTTTTAACATCGCACTAATGATTCAGGTTAGGTTAGGTTTTCTCCATTAGCGGCGATGTAAAACACGGTTTACATTCTGGAGATCAGTCTGTTGACGTGGATGACCAGATACAGCAGTTCTTCCTTGTTCATTCTGATCGCTATCTTTTCGTTGATGTAGTTATCAATCATGTTGACGCATTTCAGAGTGTCCGGATACTTCTCGGCAAACTGATTGTACATTTCATCGTTCTGGCTTTTTATCTGGTCATTGTTGATAAGTCTTCTGATCAGATAATCCAGATGGGAGGCAAAACGGCTGTAGTTGAAGCTGTCTCTGTCAATGGTAATGGAGAACTGTTCCTCAATTATTCTGGTGCATACTTCGATCATCTTGGCATTATCCAGATTGTCAAAGTTGCTTATCCGGATACGGTCATTGACGAAGTGCAGAGCCAGGGTTCCGGCTTCAGGTCTTGGCAGAGTCTCACCGGTCATCTTCTTAATGATGGAAAGACAATGGACGGCTACTCTCATTTCATCAGGATATAACTGCGTTAAGTCCTGAATTATCGGCTGAGCCAGATAGATGTTCTGGTTCTTTCTGGTTATGGCGAACTGTAAGTGGTCGGCCAGTACCAGCGCCATGGAAGAAGGGAATGTCACTGACAGTTCTTCCGAGGCATAGTCAGTCAGGAATATGGCAGTATTGATTACGATGGTCGGAATGGATCTCAGAACCCCGTAATCCGTATCCTTGATGTTATAAAAGGTACGGTTGATCGACGTTAAAGGAATGTCCTCTCCGGGCTTATAGAAACCGATTCCCTTTCCGAAAGCGATAACCTCACGGCCTTTGGAATCATAACAGTGTGCTACATTGTTGTTGATGTTCTTAATTACTATCATAGGCCCCTCTAGATAATAAAAACTCTTCCTGCCACCTCAAAAACATAAAACCGTTTATATTTCCAAAGGATAAGCCTCGAAGAGTCTCGAGTTACAAACCTTCTGTTCCTATTATATATAATAAAGGAATTCGGCAAATACTGTCAAACGCTACATCGGCATTAGTAAATTATCAGTGAAACTTGAAACCACAGGACACTTTTTTTGTATCATTGAACACTGCCTGAATTCTATAATTAAGTTGAACAGATCAATAGGAGGATCAACAATGTCATACCAATTTGTAAAATTCTTTTCAATGGGATTAGCCCGTAACGGTGAATTCCATATGTATCTGCCGCCTAAGAAAGCCGGTTTCTTCATGAAGGACAATCCGTATTATCAGCGTCCAACCAAGACTCTGATCCTGTTACACGGATTTAACGGTGACTGTGATGACTGGCAGCAGCATACTCCGGTAGCTGAATGGTCAATGAAATACAATCTGGCCATTGTCATGCCTACAGGCGGTGTCAGCTTCTGGCTGGACAGAGAAGCAACCGGTCATAAATACGCTACTTTCATCGGTGTCGACCTGATCAATTTCCTGCGCGAGACCTATGGCATCGCCACGACTAAGGAAGACACTTATATCGGCGGTAACTCCATGGGTGGATACGGTGCAATGCATGCTGCTCTTATGTTCCCGGAAACCTTCAGCGCCGCCATGGGCTTATCATCAGCAGCCATTGCCAAGGGACTGGCGGAGATGAAGAAAAACCCTCCAAATGCCCGCATGGCTAACCTGGAATACTACATTGAGCAGTTCGGTGATCTGGACAAGGCAATAGACAGCGACATCAACGCCGAATGGCAGTTCAAACAGAACGTCGAAAAGGGAATTGAGAATCCAAGGATCTTCATGGCCTGCGGAACCGAAGATTTCGGCATCGCCAATAACCGTGACCTGGCTGACTTCTTCAAACAGCGGGGAGCAGATATTGAGTACTATGAAGCACCTGGTATCCATAACTGGTCATTCTGGATCCCTGCTGCTGAAAAGGGCATTGAATTCCTGCTGAAGGAAAAAGAATAAAAATAGAATCCGGTTAAACCGGATTTTTATGTGGCTTCTGTTGTTGGTGTGTTTGTATCGATCAGATAAGCAACCCCGGATTTGCCGTAACCATAGTTGTCGGCATTCATGGCGATGGCTATCGCACAGCAGGTACAGCCCAGTAATTCCGACAGAGGGAAGCAGAACCAGATGGCATTGCCGCCAAACAGTCTCGGCAGTATCAGGGTGATTCCCAGACGGAAGACGAAGTTACGCAGTACGGATAATACGGTAGCTACCTTCTGAGCTTTCAGAGCAACAAACATGCGGTTGGTCATGATACATCCGGCCGTAAAGATCGGAGCGAACAGTTCAATGGTCAAGCCGAAATAAGTCATGTCATAGAATGACTGAGTAAAGGTTTCCGGATTCATGAACAGGGTTACCAGAGGTCTTTTCAGCCGCTGTCCCAGTATCATCATGCCGGTACAGCCGAAAAACCATACCTTCAGGTTATAGGTCAGTATTTTCTTAAGCATCTTCGGTCTTCGCGCACCGTAATTATAAGCCATTATCGGTCCTACCGTGGCAGCATATCCGATGAAGGCAGCGTTCAGTATCTGCCTGAGGTCGTTTACTATTGATCTGGCTGCGATACCGTCAGAGCCCAGGTAAAACAGGATCGTTCTGTTAACCACAAAGGAAGTCAGGCTCATGGTCATACTGTTAGTGAACTGCGAAATTGAATAATGGAAAGATTCACCGAAAGTACGCAGGAATGAACCTTCAGGCTTAACGAAGAAGATATCATTACGCTTGCGCATGTAGAATATGACACCGACCAGGAAGTTGGCTATAAAACCCAGGCTTGTCGCAATACCGGCTCCGGCAACACCCATTCTTAATACTACGATGGTGATGTAGTCGGTTATGACGTTGATAACACCGGAAAGGATACTGTTAAACAAACCCATGGAAGGCTTACCGGCGGCGGAATAGAAAGCACCGAAGCTCATGGAAGCCAGTTTGAACGGTAAAGCCAGGAAGGTAATGGCCACATATACTTCCGTATACTGAAGAATGTCTCTGTCTGCACCCAGGAAAGTCAGTATCTGATCATCAAAAGTGATCATCAAGGCAGCGATAATACTGCCGGTGATCAGACCCATAAGGATCATCTTTGTGAAGATTCTGTTGGCTTCTTCCTTGTTGCCTTTGCCCATCTCCGTAGCAGCATAGGTGCTGGCGCCCATACCGAAGATGTGAGTCAGTCCGAAGATAAGACCGTCAATAGGCATCAGGATCTTGATTCCCGCCAGGGCATTCTGTCCGACAAAGCGTGAAACAAAAAGAGCGTCATCCAGTGTTTCAAACAGACGGGATGACAGATTTGTCATCAGCCCGGGCAGGGCGAATCTTAACAGTGATCCCAGGGTAAAATCCTGGCCTATCTTCGAAGTTCTGTCGTTATCCATTTGTCTTATTATAGAAAAGTTTTTTAGTGAATAAAAGAAAAGTACATCACTATAGAAAAAACAGAAGCGTTGATGTAAAATAAACATACATCTTTCAAAGGAAGGTATTTGAATGACAGATTTCTACAGTCTGCTGAAAGATGATGCAGCCGTCAAGGCCTTAAACAACCGCAAAAGGGGATTATCATCTTTAGCAGCAAACACTGAAGCACTGGTGATTGCCACGGCGTTCCGTCAGAAACCACGCAATCTGGTGATCGTCAAGAGTAACCTATACACAGCACAGCAGCTTTACCGTAAGCTAACCCCCCTGCTGGGAGAGGATGTGCTGCTTTTCAGCGTGGAGGAATCCTTAAGAGTTGAAGCCATAGCTTCCACTCCGACCATGTATGCCAGACAGATGGAAACCATGGCTGACATAATACTGGAAAATAAACCGAGAGTAATAATTACCCATCCGACGGCGCTTGTAAGGTACCTTCCATCAGTGGAAACCTTCCGCCGTCATATCATCGAACTGCGCAATGAACAGGTGATCCGCATGGATCAGCTGAAGAAACTGCTTATAGAGAGTGGATACCGTCAGGCAGCCAGAGTAGATCAGCCACTGACTTTTTCCATGCGCGGTGATGTTATTGACGTGTTCTCAATTCAGGAAAACTATCCTGTCAGAATTGAGTTCTTTGACGATGTCATTGACAGTATCCGTTACTTTGACATGTCCAGCCAGAGAACCATTCAGCCGGTCAAAAAGGTCAGAATCGTTCCGGCCAGTACTTTGATATATGATGAAGATTTTGAACCGGTTAAAGACCGAATCTGGGAACAGTTTGAAAGAGACAGATACAAGACAGAATTCCCTGATGAACTGAAGGGTGAAGTTGAAAGGGACATTTCCTATCTGGAAAGCCATCTGTTTGAACATTATCTGTACAGATACAGATGTTTCTTCAATGATACTGCCAGCATTCTGGAATATATTGAAGATCCTGATGTCGTACTGTCCACGGAAGAAGAAATAAAGACCAATGTCTCGCAGACTCTGAATGAAACCACGGAATTCATCACGGAAATGTTCAGAGCCGGAAGAAGTCTGTGCTATTTCAGTGTCTACATGGATTATTACCGCCTGATTGAACAATATAACCCGTATAAGATCTCTCTTTATCCTGACGTTGATAAAGATGTAACCAGCGGCATTACCCAGGTTTTCTTCCCGTTACTGCCGTTGGATAAGGCTTTAGAGCAGATAAAGAAAATGGCCCAAAACAGAAAGGTCATTCTGGCTCTGGAGAAAACCAACAGAAAGCTGCTGGAAGAAGAAATAAAGAAAAATAAACTCACCGGTAAGGTTGAGTTTACGGAAGAACTCTTTGAAGAAGGGTTCAGCTATAAAAACTATACCGTCCTGACAGCCAAGGAACTCTTTGGTGTGGTCATTAAGAAAGGCAGATATTCCCGCAAGTTCCGGGAAGCTGAAGTACTTGATGACTATCAGGATCTTAATGAAGGTGATTATGTCGTTCACAGCCATTACGGCATAGGCATATATAAGGGAATAGTGACCAGAGAAGTAAGAGGCAATCACCGTGACTATCTGAGAATACTTTATAAGAATGACGATGAACTGTTGGTACCATTGGAACAGTTCCGCATGGTCAGAAAGTTTGTCGGCTCTGAAGGTGTCGGTATCCGTGTCAGCAAGCTTGGCTCGGAAACCTGGAAAAAGACCAGGGAAAAGGTCCAGAAAGATGTCAACGACATTGCGGCCAGATTATTACAGTTATATGCTGACCGCGAACAGAACATCGGCTATGCCTTCTTACCTGACGATGATCAGATGAAGGAGTTTGAAGCTAATTTTGAATATGAACTGACCGATGACCAGAGAAAGGCCATTGAAGATGTCAAGCGCGATATGGAAAAGCCTAAGCCGATGGACAGATTGTTATGCGGAGATGTCGGTTTCGGCAAGACGGAAGTCGCGATGATCGCGGCCTTCAAGGCTGTCAGCAATCTCAAGCAGGTGGCCTATCTGTGTCCGACCACCATTCTGTCCCGTCAGCACTTCAATACTTTCAGGGAAAGATTCAAGGGTTTCGGTGTCAACATTGAGATCATCAACCGTTTCGTGGTTGAAAGCGAACAGAAGAGAATACTAAAGGAACTGAAGGAAGGCAAAGTTGACATCCTGATCGGAACTCACCGTATCCTCAGCAACGATGTCATCTTCAAGGATCTGGGTTTACTGATCGTTGATGAAGAACAGCGCTTCGGTGTGGAAGCCAAGGGCAAGATCAAGGAATTAAAGAGGACCATTGACGTGCTCTCTCTTTCCGCTACGCCTATTCCAAGAACTTTACAGTTATCTCTGGTAGGAATAATGTCTCTGTCACAGCTGGATACGCCTCCTTTAAACAGGATGCCGATCCAGACCTATGTCGTGGAAAAGAATAACGGCTTCATCAAGGAAGTAATTCAACGTGAACTGGCCCGCGGGGGACAGGTATTCTATCTTCATAACAATGTTTCCACCATCTATCAGGTGGCAGCGAGACTGGAGATCGAACTGCCCGAAGCCAGAATAGCGGTTGCCCACGGCAAGATGAACCGTGATGAGATCGAAGATGTCATGTACCGCTTTGTCAGCGGTGAATATGACATACTTGTATGTACGACCATCATTGAGACCGGAATAGACATCTCCAATGCCAATACGGTGATCATTGAAAAAGCAGATACCTTTGGTCTGTCACAGTTATATCAGATCAGAGGCAGAGTAGGCAGAAGTGACCGTATAGCCTATGCCTATCTGTTATATGACAGCCAGAAGCAGTTATCTGAAGTGGCAGCCAAGAGATTACAGGCTATCAAGGAGTTCACAGAGTTAGGCTCCGGTTACAAGATCGCCATGAGAGACCTGACTATCAGAGGTGCCGGAGATCTGTTAGGCGAAAGACAGGCCGGATTCATCAATACCGTAGGCATGGATCTGTATCTGGATATGTTGCAGGAAGCCATTGAAGCCCGGAAGGGCATTGAAAGAAAGCCGGAAGAGAGTCTGCAGAGGATCACAGGCAATGTGGACGGTTACATTCCTCAGCAGTTTGCCCCGGAGGATTACGAGAAGATCACGCTGTACCAGCGCATTGACAAGATGAGGACCCGTAAGGATCTCAATGAACTGCAGGCGGAGATCGCCGACAGATACGGCAGACTGCCTAACTCGGTAAAGCTGCTGTTTGAAAAGAAGAGAGCGGAGATCATGCTGAATTCCCGCATGTTTGAATCACTGGATGAACTGGAAAAGGAGTGCCGACTGACCATGTCACCTGGTTATTCACAAAGAGTGGATGGCGTCAAGCTGTTTGAAAAGATAGCCAAACTGACAGTGGGAATCAGATTAAGGTATACTAATAACAGGATCGTGTTCTTCATTCCAAAGAGGAAGAACTGGATCACAACGGTAAATGAAGTAATGAACATAGCCGAAAAGGCGGAAAGGCAGAAAAATGAGGCTTGATAAGTTTTTAAAGGTAGCACGCATACTGAAGAGAAGAACGGTTTCCAAGGAACTGGCCGCTAATCAGAGAGTCATTGTCAACGGAAAGATCGCCAAACCGTCTACAGATATAAAACCTGGTGATGTCATTGAAGTCATCTTCGGTTTAAGGTCTCTGACGGTCAGAGTTCTGGATGTCAGAGATGTGGTCAGAAAGAACGAGGCCAGTGATCTTTATGAGGTAATTGAGGAGAAGATCCTGGAGGAAGAAACGGACTCTTGATATTTCACAATTAAATTAGTATTATATTAGAGCATACGAGGTTAACGATGACAGAAAAGAAAAAAGCCAAGAAATCAGTTGGACAGATCATATTCTCAGTCATCCTGTCACTGCTAATGATAGCGGGTACAGGCTATTTTCTGTGGCAGATCTCCCGTGAAGTAGAGACAACGTTCACCTTGTTGACGGATATCAATGATGCCAAAAAGGAACTGGCAGAACTGAAATCCGAGCAGGAACACCTGCTGCAGCAGAAGGAACAGCTTCTTGATGAAAACTATGTCAAGATCTGGGCCAGAGGCGAATATCTGATCACTCAGGAAGGTGAGGAGATCTATAAGCTTCCGGCTATCAGTTCTGGCAACTAAAAAAAAGAAATCTGGTAAAACAGATTTTTTCTTTTGTTATAAAGTATCAGATGCTTTGCAACTAAGCGTAATAACAAGTATAATGGTACTTTGAGTAAGGGGTAGACTATGACAGTTAAGATTATATGCGATTCAGCCTGTGACATCCCACAGGAAGAAGGAAATAAATTAGGAATACAGATCATGCCGTTAAGGTATCTTCTGGGAGAACAGGAATACCTGGACGGTGTAACCATATCCAATACGGAGTTCTATGAGAAGTTGGAAAACGAAGATGTTTTCCCGAAAACCAGCCAGATAACTCCGTTCCAGTACGAACGGGCTTATAAGGAAGCACTTAAGGAATATGATGAAGTATTATGCATGACGATGTCTTCAGGTGTTTCCGGCTGTTTCCAGAGCGCTTCAATTGCCCGGGAAGACTATGAAGATAAGGTAATGGTCTTTGACAGCCGTCATTTTTGTTTCAGTTATACCGTTTTAGTCAAGTATGCGGTCATGCTGAGAGATCAGGGGCTGAATGTTAAGGAAATGTATGAAAAACTGACGGAAGCTTTGAAGAAGGTCAGAATAATCGCTGCCTTTGATACCCTGGAATACCTCAGAAAGGGCGGACGCATACCGGGTGCAGTCAGTGTCATCGGTAATTCATTAGGCATTAAGCCGATAATCACCATTACTGACGGTAAGGTAGATGTGATAAAGTTGGTCAGAGGGCTGAAAAAAAGCTATGTATCAGTAAATGACTACATGGCTTGTGGTGGAGAAATTGATCTGGATATGCCGTATGTCTGCGGTTATACCGGTACTTCATCATCCCGGATGGATAACTTCATGAACGATTACGGCAATAAGTATTTTGATAAGGAAGTTGAAGAGCTGGTAGTAGGCACCACAGTCGGTTCCTATGCCGGACCGGGAGCCTATTCCCTGGCTTATTTTGTTAAATAAAGATTCTTAAGAAATTCAGGACACCATAGCTGGCTAAAGTCAGAATGATTCCTGCCATGATGACGCCTAAAAGGATTGAAAGAAATCCTTTTTTAAAATCAAATTCGAGAATCGTTGATACCAGTGATCCGGACCAGGCACCGGTTCCCGGAACCGGGATACCGACAAACATGGTTAAGGCAAAGAATCCGTACTTCTTGACTGCATCGCCCTTGGCATGCAGTTTTTCTTCATATCTGGTAAAGAAAGGGCCAAAGGTCTTGGTTGTTTTCAGATATCTGACGATCTTCATGCCGAAAACCAGCAGGAAAGGTACCGGCAACATGTTTGATACAATACATATCGGCAATACTTCATACCATGGCATCTTGCGGGCAGCACCGAAAATGATGGCTCCTCTTTCTTCGATCAGAGGAATAAGAGATATCATGAACAGGGCGAAACGGTCACCCAGAACGGAGAATAGATTAAACAGTTTCTGTATCATAATGCCTGCCTTTCTGTAAACATGGCGAAATCAGGGTTATCAATGTCCCTGACAGTGATTTTTCTGTGAGTGAATGGGTGAATGAAATCCAGCTTATAAGCCCAAAGTCCCATGCCGGTGAGCTTATCGGATCTTACCCCGTATATTTCATCGTTGACGATCGGGAAACCGTGATATGAAAGATGAACTCTGATCTGATGGGTTCTGCCGGATAAAAGACGGCATCTGAACAGTAACAGGTCATCCTTTACATCGAGTATCTCTGCCTTGGTAATGGCTTCCTTGCCGGTTTTGGAAACACGGAAGCGATTGTTAACATGGCGGTCCGAACCGATCTTTTCATTAAAGGTGAACTTCGTACCTGCCTTACCTTTGCCTTTGGCTATAGCCAGATAGGTTCTGTTGATCTGTCTATCTTCCAGCCGGCGGTCAAAGTACGGCTGAAATAACGGGATCTTACAGAACATGACGAGCCCGTAAGTTTCCTTATCAAGGCGATGTATGTATCTGACAGGAGCCTTGATGTCATGATTCAGCAGATAACGGGCAGCCTGGTTGGCCAGGGAGTTCTGTTCATCATGAACGATGATGCCGGCCGGTTTGGAAACGATATAGATGAGATCATCCTCCCAGACGACTGTACACTCCTTATCATCGGGTTTATAGTCCGGTTCCATTGGGTCAATCACAAAGGACAGCTTATCATTTCTCTTCATGTTAATGTCGGTATTTTTCAGCTGTTCATTATTGAGAAACAGCTTTCCTTCACTGATCAGAAGATACCTGTTCTTACGGGAAATGCCTAAATCCTCCAGCAGATCTGCCAGATTGATTTCCTTATCGATCATCAGGTTAAGCTTTCCGTCCTTAAATGTGTAATTCATAAATAGATTATATTTTCCAAATGTGAAACTAACAAGCGCAAAGTAAATATATTCGAATATGTTATATAATTATGATGTAAAGAATGACAGGTGAAGAACTATGGAAGTAATTGAAATAGGAAGACTTGATGATGATCAGTATGAGTTTAACGGATATACGCATATACGTTATACTGCCCGCGCCTTAATGGAAAACGAAAAAGGTCAGTTTGGCTTTCTGCATATAACCGGTGAAGATCTCTTTGGTGAAAGAGATCATCTGGAAACTGTGGGTGGAGGGCTTGAGGAAGGTGAGACCCTGCAGGAAACCATTAAAAGAGAAATAGGGGAAGAAGCCGGATTTGAAGTTCTGTCCTGTAAATATGTGGGAACAATACTTGATGCCTATAACATCATACAGAGAATAACCTGTTCTTCATTCTTCCACTGTAAAGTAAATACTATGGATAGTAAGGAAACTCATCGTACGGAAGAAGAACAGGAACTGATCAGTGAGATAGTCTGGCTTTATCCTGATGAAGCCCTGGACTGGCTGGATAACAGAGCTGAGCATAAGGTTGATAAACTGGTTCAGCGCCGTGATGCCATGGCCTTAAGATACTATCTGGAACACCTTTAGGGATAAGCATGCCTGTGTTATAATGAAAGTGTGGAAATACATACAATCATATAATAAAACACGGGTTTTCTTTTCTTTGATACAGGAGGATATATGAGAGTTGGAAGTGTAAAGGAAATCAAGAACAATGAATTCAGAGTAGGTCTGACACCTGATAATGTGGCTGCCTATGTGGCTGCCGGTCATGAAGTCTACATTGAAAAAGGAGCCGGACTGGGCTCGGGATTTACCGATGGTGAATACAGAAGAGCCGGAGCTGTAATGCTTGACACGGCAAAGGAAGTCTGGGATACCGTTGAAATGATGGTAAAGGTTAAGGAACCGTTACCTCCGGAATATCCGTTATTCCACGAAGGCCTTATTCTCTACACCTATCTGCATCTGGCGGCTGATCAGGTTCAGACCGATGCCTTACTGGAAGGTAAGATCAAGGGTGTGGCTTATGAGACCTTACAGGAAAAAGACCGATCCTTGCCGTTACTGGTACCGATGAGCCAGATTGCCGGCAGACTTTCCATTCAGGAAGGTGCCAAGTATCTGGAAAAGAGATTCGGCGGTGAAGGGGTTCTGTTGGCGGGAGTACCGGGAACACCGAAAGCCAAAGTAGTTATTATCGGCGGCGGTACGGTTGGCACCAATGCCTGCAAGATCGCCGTGGGCATGGGCGCTGATGTTACGATCTTCGATATCAATCTGAAGAGACTTGAATATCTGGATGATCTGTTTGGCTCAAGGATCCAGACCATGGTTTCCAATGATGTCAACATTGAAAGGGCTGTTACGGAAGCTGATCTGGTTGTCGGTGCCGTTCTGATTCCGGGTGCCATCACACCTAAGCTGTTCAAGGAAAAGTATCTGAAGGAAATGAAACCGGGTGCTGTATTTGTTGACGTCGCGATCGACCAGGGCGGCTGCGGTGAAACTTCCCATATGACAACACATGACGATCCGATATATATTAAGGACAGCATCGTTCACTACTGTGTAGGCAACATGCCTGGTGCCGTACCGAGAACCAGCACCATAGCCTTAACCAACGCTACATTAAGATATGGACTGATGATTGCCAAGGAAGGTCTGGAAGCAGCCTGCCGCAAGAGCGATGTGATCTGCTCAGCCGTCAATACCTATGACGGAAAGATCACCTACAAGCATGTAGCTGAAGCATTTGATTATTCATATACAGATATTAAGGAACTGATTTGATATAATAATATCTGAACAGAAAAAATCTCTGTTTTTGTGACCGCAGAGGTTTTTTCTCTGTCTATAGAGGTGTAAGGAGTAAGTAAATGAAAAAGTTAGTTATATTTACCTTATTGGCATTGACCATAGTATTAATCGCTGGATGCACTGAAGATAAAGGTGAGGAGGTCATAACACCGAACGTGCAGATCCCCAATCCGTTTACCGATGAAGATAGTCTGCTGGCTGTTCAGGACAAAGCAGGATTTGAACTGACTCTGCCGGAAAACTTCAACGGCTGTGTCAGCTATCATTACAGAGCCATGGCAGATCAGATGATCGAGATAATCTGTCTTGACGGCAATGGCAATGAAACAGCCAGAATCAGAAAAGCTGTCGGCAGCGATCCAATCAGTGGCGATTACAATGAATACGCTGATATCAAGGAAGACGGCAGTCTGACAATCAAGGGAAACGACGGAAAATACAGTGTTGCAGAATGGACAGAAGGCAATTACAGTTACGCCATTACCGTTGAAACACCGGTATCACTGGAAAAGATGAAGGAGCTTAAAGCACTGATCAGGTAAAAATGGAAGATTTCGAAATTGTGGAACTTTACTGGGACAGGGATGAAAACGCCATTGCCCAGAGCGAATTAAAGTATGGAAAGTATTGCGGTACAATTGCCCGTAATATCCTCTTTAATCGTGAGGACACCGAAGAATGCGTTAACGATACCTGGATCAGGGCCTGGCAGAGCATTCCTCCTAACCGCCCTGAGAACCTGGGAGCCTACCTGGGAAAGATCACAAGAAATCTGGCCTTGAACATGTATGAGAAAATGAACGCACAGAAAAGAGGCAGTAATCAGACACGGCTGTGTCTGGATGAATTAAGTGAAGTGCTGGGACATGAATCAGATGTTCAGCAGCACCTAGATCTTTCAGTTCTTACGGATACGATCAACCGCTTCTTAGGTACCATAGACGCAGAAGCCAGAAAAATCTTCGTCAGAAGATACTGGTACATGTCTTCGGTTAATGAAATAGCCTGGCGGTATCACATTACCCCGGGAAAAGTGAAGATGTCACTGTTAAGAACCAGAAACTATCTGAAAGATTATCTGAGGAAGGAGGGCTACGAAATATGAAGAATACCGACCTGATAAAGGCCATAAACGATATTGATGATGAGTACATAATGGAAGCTGTCAGAAAAAAACCGTTATTCAGTTTCAATCGCGGTACTGTCCTCAGATATGCATCGGCAGCTGCCTTTGTTCTGGTAATGAGTTTTGTATATATATCATTGGCTGATTTTTATAAAAAAGGAATGAGTGACAACATGACGGCACCATCAGCTACAGATGATCAGTCTATTCAGATCTTCAATAACAATATTGAAAAAGTGTCAGACAGCAAGACAGATGGACAGAGTTATATGCTGCAGGAAGAATCAGTCTCTCGGGTAATAGAAGATGACAATGACAATGTCAGAACAGAACTGTATGTCTCTGAAAGCGGAGAAGGCATGTATGCCGTAAGAAAAGCCAGACTGACAGATCCTCCTGAAGCATGGAATCTGCCATCCTGCAATGAAGGGCATATCTATGATTATGCTGACAGATCAGTAGAGATCCTGGGTAATGATGGGGTTGCCATGTATGCTTTATGGTCAAATGATACATACAGTTACATAGTAAGCTTCATTCATGAATACAGTTTTGAGGAAGCTCTGGAAATAACCAAGGGAATTGAGTAAAGAAAAAAGTGTAAATGTTATTGAACATTACACTTTTCTTTTTGTTTAGAATGTTGTCTTCAGTTTTTCAAAGTAACTCTTGTTATACTTGTCTGACTTGATAGGAACCATTGATGAGAAGGTTCTGTACAGCTCGGTCTCAGCGAAACAGTGACGCATGTAAGTCAGATCATGAACTGCCTGCTGGTAGAATACCAGGGCATATAACGGAAGCAGTGTATCATCAGCCTTTAAAGGCAGATGGAAGACATTGTCACCTGTAATATTCCGATCAGGTGTTAACAGGAAGGCAAATGGAGTAATGACCTTGCTTGCTTCATAGATCTGAACTGTTCTGTCACGGGTCTTTTCGCTGGAATCCAGATAGAAGACAACCTGGCCAGGCTGCAGTTTGATTGATGGACCGTGAATGTATTCTTCCAGTTCGTGAGCATCGGTGTTGATCTTCAGCAGTTCACCGAACTTGAGTTTGGCTTCCAGTGATAAGGCATAACCTGCTCCTGTACCGACAAATGTAACTGACTGCATGCCTATTAACGGTATGCGGTGTTTTTTTACGAAAGCAGTGGTGCTGTTCATGACTTCATCATGTCCGTTCATGCACTGTAACATTTCCTGATGATAACTGTCATATTCTGCTTCTGTAACAGTGCCGCGCCGTAAGGCAGCTTCCAGAGCAAATAACATGAAGTACAGGGCCAGTAAGGTAACACCCTTGGTTTCATAAGGCTCATCTTCACCGTTTAAACCGTATTCAATGGTCAGATCGGCGATGTACTTGAAGTCACTTTCCGGATAACCGGTGATGCCGATGGAACGTCTGCCCATGGCATTGATCTTCTGTAAGGCGCTGATGGAATTGGTGCTGGCTCCTGAGAAGGATACCACACATAACATCTCATCGTCATAGATAAGATTGTCATAGAATTCAAAGTTTTCCGGGGACAGGACACGCACCTTGCGTTTGAGAACCTTTTCCATGAAGGTTCTGCCGCATACGGATCCATTGTAACTGGAACCGCAGGCTACGATGGTAATGTCCTGATAGTTGTTTTTAAGATAGACATCGGTTAATGATCTTGTCAGTTCTCTGGCGTTTTTGATGTTCTTTTTGCCCTGGGTGCTGACTTCGCGGATCATCTGCGCAATTAGAAGTTCTCTTTCCATAGTATTGTCTCCTGAGTGCTTTTCTCTATAAAAGATTATATAATGAAACAGAAGAGTGCATAAAGGGGTATGCCTGATTGCCGGAAAGGTTCAGTAAGGATTATGAAATTAAAGAAGAAAGCTGTTTTATTTGATCTGGATGGAGTACTTTTTGATACGGAATACATGGTTGCCAGATTCATGGTTGAAGACGGCGAAGCAGTCGGAATACATCTGCCTTTTGATGTGATCCTGTCCTGGGCTGGCAAGTCTCAGGAAGATTTTGACCGGCGGGCTGATGAACTGTTAAAAGATTACGGAGGAATCAGGGAGTTCAACAGACTGACTGCCCATCTGCCGGCAAAGAGACCTCCTTTCCGGGAAGTAAAATATCCTTATGTAACCGAAATGCTGGAAGCTCTTAAAAAGCGGGGCTATAAGACAGCGGTATGTTCAGCCTCTTCTCCTTCATATGTTCAGCAGGCATTGGAGGATGGTGAAATTGCTCAGTATATCGATTATGTCATTTCCGGTCATGATCTGCCGGTAGGCAAGCCTGATCCGACCATCTATCTCAACGCCATGGATGTATTGGGTGTAAAGCCGGAAGAATCAGTGGTAGTGGAAGATTCAGCCTTCGGTATTGAAGCCGGTAAAAGAGCCGGATGTACGGTTGTAGGCCATTATGATCCACAGTATCATTATGACCAGAGCAGGGCCGACATCATAGTTGATGACTATCGTAAACTGATGGACATTCTCCTGTAAAACGGGTAATCATTGGCTCCATATTTGTGGTATATTTAAAGTATGAAGCTGATAAATAAAAAAGAAACAATAATACTTTATAATGACCGTCTGATAGTGGATTGCGGGGACGAACTGTATCTGCATCCTTTAAAAGAGATTAAGAAGATATTCATCATGACCACAAGTCAGATGCTGCTTAATCAGACGGTTTTTCTTGTATTTGAAACGGATCAGGAGTTCTACATAATGGGCATCCTGCATCCGGATTTCCAACACCTGCTGGCCAGTGTGAACAGGATCTTCGATACTGATGAGAATGTGGTCATCGATGCCATGCAGCATGTCGGACAGAAGGAGTTCACACTATATCAGAGAGGTATTTGATTTATGTTTGATGTTGTGATTATCGGTGCCGGTATCGTCGGATGCTCGGCAGCGTACTACCTGAGTCAGTATGACATCAGGGTGTGCGTACTGGAGGCAGCTAATGATGTTTCCATGGGTACCACAAAAGCCAACTCAGCCATCGTCCATGCAGGATATGACCCGGAAACAGGGACACTGATGGCTAAACATAATGTTATCGGTGCAGCTTTGACCAAAGAGCTATGCCGGAAACTGGATGTGCCATATAAAGAATGCGGAGCCATGGTCATAGGCTTTGACGAAACAGATCTAAACACAATACAGAAACTTTACGACAGAGGTATCCGTAACGGAGTAGAGCAGTTACAGATACTCAACAGAGAAGAAACACTGAAACTGGAACCGCAGTTATCCCGGGATGTCAGGGGATGTCTGCTGATTCCAACCAGTGCCATCATCGCACCATGGGAACTGGCCATGGCTTTGATGGAAACCGCCGTCAGAAACGGCGTGCAGTTAAAACTTAACAACAGGGTAGAAGCCATCAGTAAGAAAGACGGCGTCTTTACTGTAAGGACAAATGCTGACGAATATCAGGCAAAGTACATCATCAACGCAGCCGGTGTTCACAGCGATAAGGTTCACGAACTTATCGGAGAAAAGGAATTCACCATCACTACCGTCAAGGGTGAGTATTATCTTCTGGACAAGAGCGAATCATCCAGATGCCAGCGTACCATCTTCCAGTGCCCTAGTGCCGTAGGCAAGGGCGTTCTGGTATCACCTACCGTTCACGGTAACCTGATCGTGGGACCTAATGCGGTTGACAGTGACAACGTTGATACAACTTATGAAGGCCTGCAGTTTGTCAAGAAGCGGGCTCAAAGAAGCATACCGTTCATCGCCTTCGGTGAAAACATCCGTAACTTTGCTGGTTTAAGAGCCAAGAACGACCGCGGTGATTTCATCGTCGAAGAAAGCCGCAGCGTTCCTGATTTCTTCAACATTGCCGGCATCATGTCACCGGGACTTACCAGTGCCCCGTCTTTAGGCTTGGCTGCAGTTGACTGGCTGAAAGGCAAGCAGGAACTGGTCAAGAAGGACAGCTATTGCGAAAGCCGCAAGAAGATCAGATTCAATGAACTCAGCGATGAGGAAAAGAATGAACTGATAAAGAAGGATCCGCGTTACGGACGTATCATCTGCCGCTGTATGACAGTGACGGAAGGTGAGATCGTCGATGCGATACACGGCGTCATCCCGGCTGTTTCAATTGACGGTGTCAAAAGAAGATGTACTGCCGGCATGGGCAGATGCCAGGGCGGCTTCTGCGGCGGTAAGGTTGCAGAGATCCTGGTCAGGGAAAGAGGTATTTCACCTCTGGAAGTTCTACAGGATCAGGAAGGCACAAATATCTTAGTTAAGGAATTGAAGGTGAAGTAAGATGTTTGATGTAATTATTATCGGTGGCGGTCCGGCAGGACTGGCAGCAGCCAGAAAGTGCTGCGAAGAAGGACTGGAAAAGATCCTCATCATCGAGAGAGACAGCCAGTTAGGCGGTATTCTCAACCAATGCATCCACACCGGATTCGGCGTAGGTATCTTCCATGAAGAACTAAGCGGACCGGAATTCGCTCATAAGTATATTGAAATGTTAAAGGGTACCAGAGTAGAGGTAATGCTCGATACGATGGTACTGGAAATAAACAAAGACAAGGAAGTAACCATCATCAATCATGACGGTTACCAGAAACTGCAGACCAAGGCCATCATTCTGGCAATGGGCTGCCGTGAAAGAAGCAGGGGAGCCATCGCTACCCCGGGCTCCAGAGGAGCCGGTGTCTATACCGCCGGAGCTGCCCAGAGATACATCAACATTGACGGCTACATGGTCGGCAAAAGAGTTGTCATCTTAGGCAGCGGCGATATCGGACTGATCATGGCCAGAAGAATGACTCTGGAAGGAGCTAAGGTATTAGCCTGCGTGGAGATCAACCCGTATTCAGGCGGCTTGCCGAGAAACATTGTGCAGTGTCTTAATGACTTCGACATCCCTCTGTATCTGTCTCATACGATCACTAAGATCGAAGGTGAAAACAGAGTTGAAAAGGTCACCATCAGCAAGGTTGATGAAAGATTCACACCGATTCCGGGAACGGAAATCGAATTTGACTGCGATACCGTCCTGTTATCAATAGGCCTGGTTCCGGAAAACGAACTCAGCAAGGTCGCCGGCATTCAACTGGATAAGAGAACAAAAGGTCCGATCGTCTATGAAAACATGGAGACCAGCATACCGGGCATCTTCGCCTGCGGTAACGTCGTTCATGTACATGACCTGGCTGATAATGTAGCCATGGAAGCTGAAAGAGCTGCTCAGGGCGTCAGTGATTATCTGAAGGGCTGTGAGAGGGAAGCAGAGATCTCTCTGTCAACTACCAGTGAGATCGGCTATACCGTTCCTCAGCACATTCATCTGCCACTGGATAAGGACAGATATGACATCTTCTTCCGTGTCAGAAAGGTATTCGGTCCGGCATACATACTGGTGAAGGATCAGGAAGGCAATCAGATTGCCAGATTCTCCCGTCAGTACATCATTCCGGGTACCATGGAGAAGATCACACTTCCTAAGGTACTTCTGCAGAAAGGAAAGGGAAACCTCACGGTTTCAATTGAAGAAAAATGACAGAACTGATTTGTATCGGATGCCCGAGAGGCTGTCATCTGAAAGTAGATGAAGAAAACGACTACGCCGTTACCGGCAACAACTGCAATGTCGGAGCAGAATACGGCCGTAACGAACTAATAAACCCAACCAGAACTCTGACCACAACCGTCAGACTAACCAACAGCGTTCACCACTCATTACCGGTAAAAAGCGCTCACCCGATCCCTAAGAAGGATCTGTTTAAGGCCATGGAAGAACTCAATGGCATTGAAGTACCGGCACCGGTAAAATGCGGTGATGTTGTCTACCGTAATGTCGCAGACAGCGGCGTTGACGTCATAGCTACCAGAGACCTTGATTAATCAATTGAAAAGAAATAGCAAATGAAAAGCATAATAAAAAAGGTTGTATGTTTGTTGGTTGCTATTGTATTATGTGATCAAACTGTATATGCGTATTCATCAGTTAAGGCAAGGGTAGCGAACAAGACAATAACATATAAATTTGGCAGTTTCACGGAAGGCATTGTTAATAAATGGTATTTGAAATATGCGTGGCAAAATGCTTTATCAGACTGGCCAAATGCTTATTCCCGGATAACAGTAGTTCAGTCATCGTCAACATCAAATACTTTAGGTATGATGAATGAAAGCTCATCTTACCTGTATGGAAGTACAGAGATGGATTTTTACCTGACTAGTGGTCACATCTATTATTTTTTTGGGAAACTCAATGTTGGAAATCCGGATATTACTAATACAAATGTAGCCAGAAGTGCAGCAAATCATGAACTGGGTCATTTATTGGGTATTGCAGATTTGAATAGTGGGAATGCAATAATGAATGTTAACAGAAATCGTTCATCTATATATGTTCCACAAACGGATGATGTAAATGGAGTTATTGCCACTTACACAACTTGGGGGAATTGATATGAAAAAAATTTGTAATTGTTTGATCATAATTCTGGTTGCAGTTGGGATCATTTGTGGAATAGTGTCTGCAGGAAATAAAACACGGCATGTTGTCATCAACGACTATGCTGCCTGTACTGATCTTAAGCAAATGCATGAAAGAGCTCAGTTTATAGTTGAAGGATATTTTATGCCATCAACTGGCACCTGGAATATGGCGAGAGATGATTTTGATACTTCAAAGGAAAGCCAGAAGTATTACACGGAAGGACTTCTGTATCCATTTAATGTAGAGAGTGTATTCAAAGGGAGTGTTCCTGATACTATAACGATCATCCAGAGGCATACTGATAATTACTCTGGTAAAACAACGGTTGATGATAATTATTTTGATATAGATTTTTACAAAAAATACATTGTCTTTCTTTATTACAATGAAGAGTTTGACCATTATTATGCGGGTTTTGTTCCCTGGGCAATAAAAGTAGAAAATGAAGTGGTTTATTTGGAAGGAGTAAACGAAAAATCCATAATTGAAGATACAATAACAGGCAACAATTATCAGGCAGTACTTAATGTTATTTGTCCATAAATCCATGTATTATTTGAAGGATTATGAAAACGGAATAATTGAGACAAAGTATTTTATTATTTAGATTATCTATCAGTTAATTGAGAAAGAGCATAGAAACGGTTGAGGTAATTAAGGAAAGTATAAATGGAAAAACGCGTCATCAGGGATCCCATTCACGGCTACATTCACATCAGTGAACAGCTGATATGGGATCTGATCAACACCAGGGAATTTCAGAGATTAAGAAGAATCAGACAGCTGGGATCAACACCGGTCGTTTTTCCAAGCGGCACACATACCAGACAGCTGCATTCCTTAGGCGCCTATGAAGTCGCCAGAAGAATGCTGGAGGAAGTTGATGACTTAAAAAGTGCTTTAACGGAAAGAGAAAAACTGTGTGTTCTGGCGGCAGCTCTGCTGCATGATCTGGGCCATGCACCGTTCTCCCATTCTTTTGAAGCCATCATGAACTGCCGTCATGAAGACTACACCATCCGCATCATTCTGGGACCAAGTGAGATAAATGACGTGTTAAACAATGTTGATGACAGATTTGCGGCTGAAGTCGCATCAGTCATTGACCATACCCATCCGAATACCATCCTGTCACAGATGATCAGTTCACAGCTGGACGCTGACAGACTGGATTATCTGTTAAGGGATTCATACTGTACCGGTACGGCCTACGGAAAGGTCGATCTGGACAGAATATTAAGGACCATGAGAGTCAGGGATAATACTCTGGCCGTAAAACAGTCCAGCATTTATACCGTGGAAAGCTACATAATGTCCCGTTACCACATGTACTGGCAGGTGTACTTCCATCCGAATTCAAGGAGTTTCGACTCCATCCTGAAGTCACTGTTTTTAAGACTGAAGGATCTTTACCGGGAAGATAAGACAGTTGTTGAACAGTATCCGATGTATAAGGCACTGCTGGAAAAGAAGTGGCTCAGCAATGAGGAATTCTTCATGTTGGATGACGATACCTGTTCCTACAGCTTCAATCTGATGAGACACAGCAAGGATCCGGTATTAAGAGATCTGGCAGTAAGAATCATGGACAGACATCTGTTTGAATACACAAGCAGTGAAAATGAGGAAGCCTTAACGGAAGCCTGTTTAAGAAAAGGCTATGATCCGCGTTACTATGTGGTCAAGGACCATCAGCGTCAGATCCCGTATCTGCCTTATCTGGGAAACGATTCCGACAGCATCTGGCTGGCCATGGATAACGGCGAACTGAAGGAACTGTCAGAGGTATCTACTGTTGTGGGTTCTCTGATGGACATTAACGAACAGGATGAAAGGGTGTTCTATCCCCGGGAGATATTGAAATGATTGAAAAGGTCTATCTGATCAGAAGCGAGAGCATCAACCCTTATTACAACCTGGCTCTGGAAGAGCAGCTGTACCGTAACATTCCTGCCAACAGCATGATCTTCTATCTGTGGCAGAATCAGAATACAGTCGTCATCGGCAAGAACCAGAATGCCCACAAGGAGTGCAATCTGGGGATGATGGAATTAGAACACTGCTATCTGGCCAGAAGAAGTTCCGGAGGCGGTGCGGTGTTCCATGACCTGGGCAACCAGAACTTTACGTTCATGATGTATCTGGACAGCTTTGACATCAAGAAACAGTCACAGACCATCGCCGATGCCTTAAGAATGCTGGGCATACCGGCACGGATCAGCGGCAGAAACGACATTGAAGCAGACGGCTATAAAGTATCAGGCAATGCCTACCAGGTGGAAAAGGAACATTGTCTGCATCACGGAACAGTGATGTGGGATGTCGATAAGGATAAGGTGGCCAGATACCTGAATGTATCAAGCCGTAAGATCCAGGCCAAGGGGGTTGACTCTGTCAGAAGCCGTGTAGCCAATTTGAGAGATTTCAATCCTGACATCACATTGGAGATGTTACAGGAAGCACTGATAAAGGCTGTGGAAAAGAATTACGGACCGCTGACGGAAATACCGGTACCGACAGTAAGTGATGAACTGCTGGAGAAATATCATTCCTACAGCTTCCGCTATAACACCATCAGCAACTATACCATCATCGTCCACGACTACTATTCATTCGGTGAAGCTCAGATGTATTTCGATGTCGATAACGGAACCATTACCCGGGTCGATGTCTTTACCGATGCCATGGAGGGTGATCTGGACAGAAAGATAAAAGACCTGTTCAAGGGGTTACACATAGATGATGTATCCTTCAGAAACCGACTGTCAGAAGTCATGGATGAGAAATACCATGATGACATGAACGAAGTATATCAGGGAATTAAAAAACAGACGTTTTAGGAGAATAGATTATGGAAAAAAAGACAGCGTTGTATGAAATGCACGAAAAATGCGGCGGCAAGATCGTACCGTTTGCCGGATATCTGTTACCTGTACAGTATCCGAAAGGCATTCTTCATGAACACAGAACCGTAAGGGAACATGTCGGCATGTTCGACGTTTCCCATATGGGTGAATTCATCATGAAGGGAAAGGATGCCCTGGCAAACCTGAACAATCTGCTGACTAACAGTTTTACTACCATGAAGGACGGATTCGTCAGATACACCATCATGTGCTATCCGGACGGAACCACGGTAGACGACCTGCTTGTCTACAAGAGAAAGGACGAGGATTATCTGCTCGTCGTTAATGCTTCCAACTGTGAAAAGGACTTCCGGTGGATGCAGGAACACCTCTTCGGTGAAGTTGAATTTGAAAACATTTCCGATCAGGTATCTCAGATTGCCTTACAGGGTCCGGAAGCAGTAAGCATCATTGAACAGTTTACTGATGACATTCCGGCCAAGAACTATTCCTTCAGGGACAATGTCAGTATCGGAGGCTATAATGTCCTGTTAAGCCGTACAGGATATACCGGTGAAGACGGTTTTGAACTGTATTGCCGCAACGAAGATGTTGCAGCCTTATGGCAGTTATTACTGGACAAGGGCGTTGAACCATGCGGTTTAGGTGCCAGAGATACTCTGAGACTGGAAGCAGGCATGCCGTTATACGGACATGAATTAAGCGATGCCATCAAGCCGAGTGAATCAGCCCTGTCATTCTTCATCAAGCTTGACAAGGACTTCATCGGTAAGGAAGAACTGGCAAAGACTCCGGAAAGAAAGAGAATCGGACTGATCCTGACTGACAGAGGCATTGCCAGAGAGCACTGTCCGGTATTCCAGGGTGAAAAGGAAGTCGGTTTCGTAACCAGCGGAACCTTCTCACCGACACTTAACAAGGCCGTAGCCATGGCCATCGTCAGCGTGGAAGCCGCTGAAGAAAACGAATTTGAAATCGAGGTAAGAGGCAGACACCTTAAGGCTGAAAAAACTGCCCTGCCTTTCTATAAGAGAAATAAATAAGGAGCAATGATTATGGAAGTAAGAGAAGAACTTAAGTACACAGCAACTCATGAATGGGTCAAGGATCTGGGAGACGGTGTCTATGAAATAGGCATTACCGATTTCGCTCAGAGCGAACTGGGTGACATCGTTTTCGTGAACCTGCCGGAAGTCGGCGATGAAGTTGTTAAGGAAGAAGCCTTTGGCGATATCGAAAGCGTTAAGGCTGTCAGCGATATCTATTCACCGTTCAGCGCCACCGTATGCGAGATCAATGAAGAGGTAGCTGATGGGGCTGAAGCCATCAATAACACTCCATACGAAGCCTGGCTGATCAGAGTTGAAAACGTAACTGACAGTGTTGAACTTCTTGACGCACAGCAGTATCAGGAAGTCTGCGAACATGAGTAAGTACATCGTCAACAGCAGCGAAGAACAGCAGGAAATGCTTGATGAGCTGGGATGTGCTTCCTTTGCGGAGCTGTTCCGGAAAGCCGGTGTCCTGGGGGCACCGCAGTTAAGCATTCCAGAGGGAGTTACCGAGTTCGAAGCTTACCGGGACATGGCAGCCCTGGCAGCTGAAAACCATGTATTCAAACACGTTTTCAGAGGTGCGGGAAGCTATAAGCATTTCATCCCGAGTGCCGTTAAGAACATCGTCAGCCGTAATGAGTTTGTAACAGCCTATACTCCTTATCAGGCTGAAGTATCCCAGGGTATCCTGCAGGGTATCTTCGAATATCAGAGCATGATGTGTGAACTGACCGGCATGGATGTTTCCAATGCTTCAGTATATGATGGCGGTACGGCAGCGGCTGAAGCCGTCATGATGTGTGTTGACAGAAAGCATCATAAGATCCTGTTATCACGCGGTATCAATCCTGAGTACCGTAAGGTCGTTCATACATACCATCAGTTCTCCGACAGCATTGAAATTGAAGAATTCGGAACTGATTTTGAAGTCGACAGTAATACTGCCGGTGTTTTCGTGCAGTATCCTGACTTCTTCGGCAACATTCCTGATCTGGTAAAGATCAAGGAGAAAGCCGGAGATGCAAAGCTGGTCGTCATTGCCAATCCGACAGCCTTAGGCTTACTGGAAGCTCCGGGCAAACTGGGAGCTGACATCGTAGTCGGTGAAGGACAGCAGTTAGGCATGCCGATGAGCTTTGGCGGACCGTATCTGGGCTTTATGTGCGCTAAGGAAAAGCTGGTCAGACAGCTTCCTGGACGTATCGTCGGACAGACTGTCGATAAGGACGGCAAGACCTGCTACACACTTACTTTACAGGCCCGTGAGCAGCATATCCGCCGTGAGAAGGCCAGCAGTTCAATCTGTTCAAACGAAGCGCTGTGCGCCTTTACAGCGGCTGTATACCTGGCTGCCGTTGGACCTAAGGGTTTATACGATGTAGCTGACACTTCATTCCAGCTGGCTCACTATCTGGCAGACAGACTGAATGAGATCGGTCTGAGCGTTGTCAACAAGGGAGAATTCTTCAATGAATTCGTTACGGAATGCCCGATCGACAGTAAAGAGCTGATGAAGCATTTATATGAAAAGGACATCCTTGGTGGTCTGTTATTAAGCAATAACAGGATCCTGTGGTGTGCTACTGAAGTTAATACCAAGGAAGAGATCGACTGGTTAGTTGATGTGATCAGGGAGGTACTGTAATGTCTGTGATATTTGAATTAAGCAAAGCCAACAGAAGATGTGCCGTATTCCCGGACAGAGGCGTTCACCAGTACAAGCTCTCTGACGGGCACGTCCGTAAAAACCTCGAACTGCCGGAAGTCGCCGAAGTAGATCTGGTAAGACATTACATGGGTCTTTCCCGCAAGGCTTTCGGTGTCGATAACGGTTTCTATCCTTTAGGTTCATGTACGATGAAGTACAACCCGAAGATCAACGAAGAAGTAGCCGCTCTGGAGGGATTTAACGAGATCCATCCGTTACAGCCTGCTTCAACGGTAAAGGGCGCCTTAAAGGCCCTGAAACAGCTGCAGGATGCATTATGTGATCTGACCGGCATGGATGCCATGACACTCAAGCCGGCAGCCGGTGCACACGGTGAATTCACCGGAATGCAGATAATCAGAAAGTACTTTGTTTCCAATGGCATGCCGGAAAGAAACGAAGTCATCATCCCTGACTCAGCTCACGGAACCAATCCGGCTTCAGCTGCCATGAACGGTCTGAAGGTAGTAGCTGTAAAGTCGAATGAAAACGGCGGTGTTGATCTGGAAAGCTTACAGGCAGCCGTCGGTGAACATACAGCAGCATTGATGCTGACAAACCCTAATACCCTAGGTCTGTTTGATGAAAACATTCAGGAGATAACCCGCATTGTCCATGAAGCCGGTGGCTTATGTTATTATGACGGCGCCAACCTGAACGCTGTCATGGGTCTGGTCAGACCTGGTGACATCGGCTTTGACGTCATTCACCTGAATCTGCATAAGACCTTCGCAACTCCTCATGGCGGCGGCGGTCCGGGCTCAGGTCCGGTTGGCTGCAAGTCATTCTTAGCCAAGCATCTGCCTGAACCGGTCATCGGTGAAAACGGCTTTGAAAACAGTGAAGACAGCATTGGATCAGTAAGAAGCTTCTATTGTAACTTCTTGGTCTGCATGAAGGCTCTGACCTATATCAAGGTCATGGGTGCTGACGGACTGAAGCTGGCCTCTGAGAATGCCGTACTGAATGCCAACTATCTGCTGCATAAGATCAAGGACATCTATGATGTATCCTATGACAGAGTATGCATGCATGAGTTTGTCTTATCGCTGCAGAGACTGAAGGACGAAACCGGAGTCTCAGCCAAGGACGTTGCCAAGGCTTTACTGGACTTCGAGATCCATCCTCCTACCATGTACTTCCCGCTGATCGTACATGAGGCACTGATGTTTGAACCGACCGAAACGGAGAGCAGGGAAACTCTTGACCGCTGTGCTGAGGTACTGCGTCATCTCCACGGACTGGCTTACAGTGATCCGGAATACTTCAAGGGCGTTCCGCATTCAACTGTAGTCAGCCAGTGTGATGAAGTCAGAGCGGCCCGCAATCCGGTTCTCAGATATGAAAAGGACACTGAAGCTTCTGCTTAAGCTGATACTGGCCGGTGCCCTGATAATCGCACTGATCAATGTCTACATGGTGGCGGTTACTTTTAAGAAGTTCCGCACCGTGGAAGATCTTGAAGGAAAGGATTATGACTGTGTCCTGGTTTTAGGTGCAGGTATATGGGGAGATGAACCTTCTCCCCTTTTACGCGACCGCATAATCATGGGTGTGGAAGCTTATAAAGCCGGTAACATCGGATATATTCTGATGTCAGGTGACAATCAGTATGATTACCACGATGAACCGACGGTAATGAAGAATTATGCCATCAGACTGGGACGGCCCCAAGAAGCCATAGAAAAAGACCGCTGGGGTCTGTCTACCTATGATTCTCTGTGGCGACTGAAGAATGTCTATGGCTGTAATAAAGCCGTAATAGTAACCCAGCCTTATCATCTGTACAGATCTCTGTATATAGCCAGAGGGCTGGGAATTGAAGCCGTGGGTATTGCCAGTGACTTGCAGTGGTATGCCCGCAACCCGATTTATTTTGCCAGAGAGATTCTGGCCAGAGTGAAGGAATTCGCCTGGATGACAGTTAAACCGCAGGCACAACATACGGAAAAGTAAAGGAGAACGCTGATGAAAATAGTAAACGCAAAAGTATTCATTGACGGGCATTTTACAGACAATGAAGTCCAGTTTGACCGTAACGGCATTATTGCCATCGGTCATGATCTGAAGGATGATGAAATCATTGATGCCAAAGGTAATTACCTTTATGCCGGGCTGATCGACTGTCATAACCACGGAGGCTGGTTCAGAGGATTCACTTATCACGAAGACAATGAACTGGGCAGCTTCGCTGACAGAATTGAATGGCTGGTAAGGAAACTGCCGCAGTGCGGTGTTACCACTGTCTATCCGACTTTGGCAGGCACGGATTATCCGGGCATAGCTAAAAGTGTCAGAGAGTTAAGACCGCTGCGAGGGAAGTATGAGGGCTGCAGGATCGGTGACTTCCAGTTTGAAGGTGTCTATCCTTCATTAAAGAGATACATGACAGCTGAAGCAGTCAATCCATCCAGGGAGCATACTGACTGGCTGGTGGATAATGACTACAGTGATGTCGCCTTATTCCATGTTTCTCCGGATCTGGAAGGCAGCATTGAATGGTGTGACTACATGGTTTCCAAAGGAGTAATGCCTACCGTAGGCAATACCGAAGCATCTTCTGACGATGTCTTTAAGGCAGCTGATCATGGCTTATGTCAGGCTGACCACATGTTCAACGGTTTCAAGGCCATGCATCACAGAGAAGCAGGGGCAGCAGCCGCTGTTCTCTATGACGACAGGATCAAGGCCCAGCTGACCTGTGACGGTTATCATGTCAATCCGGTCTGGGTTCACATCCTGATCAAGATCAAGGGACTGAATAATGTCTACGGTGTAACTGATATGTCATCGGCCTCAGGCTTGCCTGACGGCGTGCACATTGTCAATGGCAAGAAGATCACTGCCAAGGACGGATTCATTTACAGTGAAGACGGATACATCAATTCCGGCAACATGACAATGAGCGAGATCCTCAAGGCTGCCAGGGACAGATGCCATCTGACCATGGAAGAAGTAGGCAGTTTGTACCGGGAAAATGTGGCTTCCTGTTTGAATGTCACTGACAGAGGCAAGATCGAAGTCGGCAGAAAGAGCGATCTGGTTCTGATGGATGAAGACTACAACGTCATTATCACGATAATTGACGGTAAGGTTTTCTATAATCGGGATTGATTTAGCGGTATAATTAAAGCAGAAAAGAGATGAATATCATGAATGAAATTGAAAGACTGCAGGAGATTTTTGACGACAGCAAGAAAATAGTGTTCTTTACCGGTGCCGGTGTATCAACGGAAAGCGGAATACCTGATTTCCGCAGTGTTGACGGCCTGTATAACATGAAATACAAATATCCGCCTGAAGAAATCATTTCCCATTCTTTCTTCAGAGCTAATCCGGAGGAATTCTACCGTTTCTACCGCGACAAAATGATCATCAGAGGTGTCAAACCTAATCCGGCTCATCTGAAGATGGCTGAATTTGAAAAAAAGGGCAAGGCTCTGGGTGTTGTTACTCAGAACATTGATGGACTGCACAGTGCTGCCGGCAGTGTAAATGTCTGTGAACTGCACGGAACAACGGCTAAAAACTACTGTGAAAGATGCGGGAAGTATTACAGTCTGGATGATATTCTGGACATGGACAATGTTCCGCGCTGCAGCTGCGGCGGTATCATCAAACCGGATGTCGTTCTTTATGAGGAACCACTGGATGAGACAACGATCTACCGTGCCATTGACATGATCTCCCGTGCTGACTGTCTGGTCATCACCGGAACTTCACTGGTTGTCTATCCGGCTGCCAGCTATGTAAGATACTTCAACGGCAAGTATCTGGTCATTATCAATAAGAGCCGCACTTCCATGGACGGCAGTGCCGATCTGGCAATCTATGATTCTGTCGGCAAGGTCATGAGTCAGATAGAAGTAAGATAACCTTTATTGCTTTAGTTGCAATTCTGTCCATTTGTTTCGCTATGGCTCTTTTATCAATGTTCCTTAACGCTATAATAGATAGTTTTTCCAATCAAAGAGACTTTAATAATATGTTTTTCCAGAGAACTGAGAACTAATAATCAAAAATGACTTCATTTGTGCTGTTCATAAATTCATAAAATCATTTAAAGAAGTATCTGTAATAATGGAATTGAAAAAAGAGTAATTATGATTTGAAAATTAGGCGTGATACATAAGTATTCCTGTAAGTGGTTGCCAAATCATACCAGGAATTAATATGAAAACAAGTGAT
The DNA here is from genome assembly GCA_017405785.1 of Erysipelotrichaceae bacterium. Taxonomy (GTDB): domain Bacteria; phylum Bacillota_I; class Bacilli_A; order Erysipelotrichales; family Erysipelotrichaceae; genus RUG521. Next base: position 41,273 of record JAFQZR010000030.1, on the reverse strand, counting down.
AGGAGTAGGTATTGAAAAGATGAAAAAAGTGATATTTGTAATCATATTCGCTATATTGCTTTTCGGATGTTCAGTAACAGACATTGAAGGGAAGCGTGACTCGTTTGATTCTTATGTTTGTGAGCATTTTGGATATGAGTTATGGTTTGATATCGAAGATTTGGAAAACACTTCATTAGGAAATGGCATAGGTATTAGTGGAATAGATGATTATACCATGTATGTTTATCCTGTCTATGAAAACAATGAGCTGATACATTTCTGTGAGGTTACGGAGGCACATAATAACTGGGGTTTTTCTTATCCAAGTAATTTAGAAGACAATATAAAACAGCTGTGGGAGATTGATTCATCAGAGTTTGCCATATTTGTTAATGGAGGAATCTTCCATGGTTATGCAGGAGACCAGGTTATTAACTTCAGGACTGGTGCAGTAACAAAAGCAAAGGATTTTTCAGGTAAACTGCCTGAAAAAATACAATATGATCATACAGAGAGGATTGCATTTAAGGTTCCGGAAGTCAAAGGAAGTGCAGGATATCTGGCATCCACTTACTCATGTGATCTTTCATATAATGAATCATTAAGATTTATCAAACTGCTTTCCTCAACAGCGGGATGCAGATATGCAGAATTCCAGGATGATGTAATAGGCTTTATACCTCAGTATTCTTATGGCGTTACTATTGGAAACGATAGATACGGCATGAAAGGATATGAACCGCTTGGAGGACAATGTTTTGTTTCAGAAGGTTATTGGGTCACAAGTAATCCATACAGTGAACTGTTTGATTTCAACAGAGAGATGATGGTCAAACATGCTCCTGAAGCATTTGAAAAGATATCTGATAATCTGTATGAAATAGTCAGCACAAATGGTTTCATGTTGTTGTCGTACCCACATTCGAAAACATTTGATTATAAGAACGATCCATCAGAAATTGATTATGGTGTATATGCAGCTCCTGATACCACTTCAATGAGTGAGATATTTAAAGAGTTTGACGTTGAAGAGGAAAATGAACAGACTCTTTCTGAGTATTTTAGATCATTTACCAATAATACTTATGAAGTGAATGCAGAAGTAGAATGTGATAAATTCTTTATAAAGCTGATCGGAATAGGTGAAAAAGGTACATTCTATTACATTAAGTCCAAAGACGAAAAGTATAATACACACGATGGCTTTATAATTCATAACGAATAACTTCAATAAACATATAAACTGTATAATTTTTGTTACAGAGATCCATGAGAAACATTGCACGGTTTCAGTCACAGTAATTCTTTTTGGGAAGGACAGCTTTACGGAAAGCTGTTTTTTCATGCGGTAAGAATGTATAATACTGAATAAGAGGCTGAAAATGAAGAAATCAGTAAAGATAAAAGCACTGTTATCATTGATCCTGCTGGCAGTATCGGGAATAAACATGATCCTGTTCAAACAGTTCCCGTCTTTTTTCTTTCCGTTTTACCGAAAGATCTCTCAGAAGTGGATCGCGATGCTGGGAAATGTGTGTTCCGTTGTGAAGGTGGCAGTATGGGATATACTGATGATCCTGCTTGCGGTTTTACTGATTATATATACTGTAAGGATAATAATTAAAAAGAAATCATTCTTTCAATGGCTTACCACGGTAATACTGGCTGTGTGCATTCTGGTGTTCTCGGCTGTTAACGGCTGGATGCTTAATCACTACGCACCGAAACTGTCTGAGTATCTTAATCTTGATGTAAGAGAATACAGCGTACAGCAGCTGTATGATGCCTGTGAATACTACATGCTGAAGGCAGCAGAATATGCACCGTTAATACAGCGTGACGGTAATAAAGCAGCGCTTGATCCGGATTTCTATGAAACTGCCGAAAAGGCCGGAAGCAGTTATGCCAGACTGGCGGAAAGGTATCCGGTATTTGCGGGATCCTGCAAACCGGTAAAGAAACTCTCCGTTGTCGGTGAATACCTGATGTATAACGGCATTGTCGGCATGTTCATGCCACTGAGCGGGGAAGCAGGGGTACCGGGAAGTGTACCTGCCATACCTTTAGGATATACGATGTGTCATGAAGCAGCTCACAGGCTGGGAATAGCCAGTGAACAGGAAGCCAACTATGCGGCTTTTATGGCCTGCATTAACAGTAATGATGATTATTTCCTTTACAGTGGATATTATAATGCGTTATCCTATACGTTCTCTTCCTTATGGGCAGCAGACAGTGAGAAGGCCCGGGAACTATATAAGAAGTATCCTGACAACGAAGGAGTTCTGTTGCTGCAGAAAGACCGTCAGGATACCAGAGAATACTACCGGAAATACGAATCACCGTTACAGGATATATCTGACGAGATCAATGACCGCTATCTGAAAACCTTCTCTCAGGAAAGCGGTATTCAGTCCTACGGTGAAGTTACTGATTACCTCATTGCGTTTTACTTAACAGAACAATAAAAAACACATCTGAAGTGTGTTATTTGGAACATAAAAAAGTTTTTGAAAAATTTTGTGTTTTCCTATTGCAATATTACAGTTATGATATATAATCAGTACAGTAAAAAAGGCATTGATACAATTTTATATACCACACAGGAGGCGATTTATTAATGAGCGTAAAAACGATTGATGTTGCCTATGATTATCTGAAAACAATGAATCACAGTGTCTCATTCAAGGAACTGTGGAAAGTAGTTGTTGATCAGCTTGGCTATGATGAAGCACAGGCCAGAAAGAAGATTTCCCAGTTCTACACTGACCTGTCACTGGATGCCAGATTCACATCACTGGAAAATAATGTATGGGATCTCAAGAGCAACCACAAACTGTCTGAAGTACTGTTCGATTCTTCACTGCTGCTTGATGAAGGCGATGATGAAGACGAGCCAACCATCGAAGATTATGACGATATCGAAGATGATGACGAGGAGAGAAAGGTCGATCTGGACTCATTAGATTAAGCAAAAATACAGGTAAATGCTTACCTGTTTTTTTGTGAAAAAAAGGCGATAATTTCTCTTGAAAAATCAGCGCAGTTATAAGATAATTGGAGTATATTTTTTCATTTTTTGAGGAGGTAACTGGTTATGGATGCCTTGAAAAACCGCATTATTACCGACGGCAAAATCCTTGATGGTGACATACTGAAAGTAGACAGTTTTCTTAACCACCAAATTGACGTAACCTTCCTCAATGAGATTGGAACCGCTTTCAAAGAAAGATTCAAAGATTGTGAAGTTACAAAGATACTGACCATCGAAGCCTCTGGCATCGCTGTCGGTTGTGCGACCTCACAATTTTTTAATTACTGCCCGGTAGTATTCGCCAAGAAGGGTCAGGCCAAGAACATGGGCAATGATGCTTATCATGCTCCGCTGCACTCATATACCAGAGGTGCAGACTTTGTGATCTCTGTTTCAAAACAGTATTTAAGCGAGAATGACAAAGTACTGATAATTGATGATTTCCTGGCTAACGGAGAGGCTTTAAAGGCCTTGATTTCAGTAGCCCAGCAGGCAGGCTGCGAGCTTGTCGGCTGCGGAGCGGTAATTGAAAAGGCATATCAGCCTGGCGGCGATATGATCAGAAGCAAGGGCATTCGTGTTGAAAGCTTAGTGCGCATCAAGAGCATGAGTGTCGAAAACGGAATTGAATTCTGTCAGTAGGATAGGACCGGATTCAATTTTTCATTTATGTTAACTAAAAGGACTGATCATCCTTTCAGTTATAGAAAATAGAGAGAAGGAGGGAAACTTATGAAGAAATTATTATCTCTATTACTGGCTGCCTTATTAGTCATCACCATGACCGGCTGTAACAACGGCGGTGGCGGAGAAGGCGGCGAAAAGGAAGACAAGCTGAAAATAGGAGTTATCCTGGTCGGCGATGAAAACGAAGGTTACACTTTTGCCCACATGGAAGGCATCAGAGCAGCAATGAAGGCTAATGGTCTCTCAGATGATCAGGTCATCTGGAAATACTCCATCGGTGAATCACAGGATTGCTATGACTCTGCAGTAGACCTGGTCGAACAGGGTTGCAAAGCCGTATTCTCCAACAGCTATGGCCACCAGCCATTCATGCAGCAGGCTGCTTCAGAGTATCCTGATGTCAAGTTTGTTGCAGCTACAGGCGATACCGCCGCACTCAGCGGACTTAACAACTTCTCAAACGCCTTTACCAACGTTTATGAGTCACGTTATGTTTCAGGTATCGTTGCCGGCATGAAGCTGGCTGAACTGGAAGCAGCAGGACAGATCCCAGCTGAAAGCTACAAGGATGGCAAGGTTCTGATCGGTTATGTCGGTGCATATCCGTATGCAGAAGTTGTTTCCGGCTTTACCGCATTCTTCCTGGGTGTTAAGTCTGTATTCCCTAACGTAACAATGGAAGTTATCTTCACTAACTCATGGTTCAACATTACAGCTGAAGGTGAAACAGCCAATACCTTAATGGCAGATCACTGTGTCATCATCGGTCAGCATGCTGACTCAACAGGTGCTCCTGCAGCAGTTGAAGCTGCCTTAGCCAAGGGAACAGTTGCTTACTCAGTAGGTTACAACGTTGACATGTTAGCTGTTGCTCCAAATGCAGCTTTAACAAGTGCAACCAATAACTGGGCTGTTTACTACACATATGCATTCGGTCAGGTAGTCAAGGGCGAAAAGATCGCTACTGACTGGGCTGAAGGCTATAAGACAGGTGCTGTTGCCATTACTGCTTTAGGTCCTAACTGCGCTCCTGGTACTCAGGAAGCTGTAGACAAGGCCATCGCAGCCATCAAGTCCGGTGAATTACATGTATTCGATACATCAACATGGACTGTAAACGGCGAACATCTGACTGAACTGAAGATCGACTTAACAGGTGACTTCGATACTGATGATGCAGCTGACAAGAACGCCATCTTTGACGGCTACTTCCATGAATCAGAATTCAGAAGTGCTCCATCATTCAGCATTTACGTCGACGGTATTTTCGAAAAGTAATATTTTACATCTGACAGGTAAGGGAGAGCTTTCTCCCTTGCCTGTAGAAAGGTTTCAGAATGGATAACAACACGGCAATTCAATTAGTGAACATCACCAAGTCATTCGGCGCCGTCAAAGCCAATGAGAATGTCTCATTTGACATCCGCAAACATGAGATATTAGCTCTGTTAGGTGAAAACGGCAGCGGCAAGACAACGGTAATGAACATGCTGGCAGGAATTTACTACCCTGACGAAGGGGAGATTTTTGTTAATGGAAAACAGGTTTCCATCAAGGATCCTAAGGATGCTTTTGATCTGGGCATCGGCATGATCCACCAGCACTATAAGCTCATAGATGTATTCACTGCTTTGGAGAATATCGTGCTTGGTCTGAAACCCGGCGACAATAATGACATGGCATCAGCCCGTACCAGAGTAAACGATATCTGCAGCCGTTATGGCTTTGAGATGGATCTGGACATGAAGGTTTATGACATGACGGTTTCTCAGAAACAGACTCTGGAAATAATAAAGGTTTTATACAGAGGGGCAGATATTTTAATTCTGGACGAACCAACCGCTGTTCTGACACCTCAGGAAACTGAGAGATTATTTACGATTATCAGGAACATGCGCAATGACGGTAAGGCCATCGTAATCATTACCCACAAGCTCAATGAGGTTCTGGAGATCTCAGACAGGGTAACCATTTTACGTAAAGGTCACTTTATCGGTACCGTCAATACTAAGGAAACCAATGAAAAAGAGCTGACTGAGATGATGGTTGGTGAGAAAATAACCCTCGACATCAACCGTGATCTCATCGAAGAGAAACACTTACGTCTGCAGGTCAGAAACCTGACAGTCATTAATAACGAAAACAAGAAGGTCGTTGACGACGTATCCTTTGATCTTTACAGCGGTGAAATACTGGGTATTGCCGGTATTTCCGGTTCCGGTCAGAAGGAATTGCTGGAAGCCATCATGGGCTTGCAGAAAAGCGAAGAAGGATCTTCAGTAATATACTATTCGACTGCACATGGTGTTCATGAACTGGTCGGTTTAAGCACCAGAGAGATCATCAGCTATGGTCTGCATCTGGCCTTTGTTCCGGAAGACCGTCTGGGCATGGGCCTGGTCGGCAACATGGGTATGACCGATAATGTCATGCTGAAACGTTACAGAAAAGGCAAGGGTCCTTTCCTGCACCGTGCCCAGCCGCAGCAGATGGCTATCAAGATCAAAGATGAACTGGAAGTTGACACTCCTAGTCTGGATTATCCGGTAAGAAGACTGTCAGGCGGAAACGTTCAGAAGGTTCTGGTCGGCCGTGAAATCAACAATAAGCCAACGGTACTGATGACTGCCTATGCGGTCAGAGGTCTGGATATCAATACATCATATGCCATATACAATCTGCTCAACGAACAGAAGAAACACGGTGTCGCTGTCGTTTATGTCGGTGAAGACCTTGATGTCTTACTGGCTTTAAGTGACAGAATACTGGTATTATGCAATGGCAAGGTCAACGGCATTCTGGACGGACGCAGTGCTCATAAGGAAGAAGTCGGCATGTTAATGACCAATCTGAAGAAAGGAGATCAGCATGAATAAACAGCCTTTCATCAGAATCAGAAAAAAGGATGACCGTCCGTTCTGGCAGAAACTGGTCATCAAGTTCGCTTTTATCGTATTGGCTTTACTGATTGCGGCTCTGTTCATCAACTCCGTAACCAAGTTAAACCCAATAAAAGTCTATGTTTCCATGTTCAAGGGAGCATTCAGTACCAAAAGACGTATCTGGATCACAGTCAGAGATACCTGTCTGTTATTAAGCATCGCCGTAGGCCTGACTCCGGCTTTCCGCATGAAGTTCTGGAATACCGGTGCTGAAGGACAGATTCTGGTTGGCGGTTTATGTTCCGCAGCCCTGATGATATATCTGGGTAATAAGATACCATCAGCCTTACTGCTGGTACTGATGTTTATCGGCAGTGCCATTGCCGGAGCTTTGTGGGGCTTGCGGCCGGCTTATTTCAAGGCGAAATACAATACCAATGAAACACTGTTTACCTTAATGATGAACTATGTCGGCATTCAGCTGATTGAGTTCTTCGTTGACATATGGGATAAGAAACAGTCACACAGCGTTGGCATTATCAACGGTGATACCAATGCCGGCTGGTTCCCGGCCTTATTCGGTCAGCAGTATCTGCTGAATGTACTGTTGGTTGCGGTAATCACAATAGCCATTACGATATATCTTACATACTCAAAACACGGTTATGAAGTTACCGTTACCGGTGAAAGCGAAAGTACAGCCCGTTATTCGGGCGTCAATGTACCGAAAGTCATCATCAGAACGATGTTATTATCCGGTGCCTTATGCGGTCTGGCCGGTTTTACGGAAGTAGCCGGTATCTCACATACCATTTCCGTTAAGACTTCAGGCGGCAGGGGCTTTACCGCCATCATCGTTGCCTGGCTGGCCAAGCTCAATCCGCTGGTAATGATCATCTATTCATTTCTGATTGTCTTCCTTAATAAGGGAGCCGTTCAGATTGCCAGCGACTTCAACCTCAATGAATATGCCTCTAACATCATCACCGGCATTCTGCTTTTCTGCATTCTGGCCAGTGAATTCATGACTAACTATGAGATCGTCTTCAGACACAAGGAGGAACAGTAACATGACCAGTGAATTATTATTAGCCTGGATCAGTGCCGCCATTACTTTCGGAACTGTTATCATGTTCGGCAGTATCGGTGAGACTCTCAACGAGAAGTGCGGAGGTCTTAACCTGGGTACTCCCGGTGTCATGATGCTGGGAGGAATTGCCTCCTTGGCAGGTGCTTTCTTCTACGAAAACTCTGTTAGCAATCCTAACCCGGTTCTCTGTGTTATCATTTCATTACTGTGCTGTATTATTGTCAGTGCCCTGGCAGGCCTGTTATACGGATTCTTAACTATTACATTAAGAGCCAATCAGAACGTTACCGGTCTGACTTTGACGATTTTCGGTACCGGTGTTGCCAACTTCTTTGGCGGTTCACTGGTTAAACTGTCCGGCGGTGTCGGTCAGATCAATGTGGCTGCTACTTCCAAGGCATTTAAAGCCATGTTACCGGTTTTATCCGATAAACTGGGCGTTATATCAAAAATCTTTTTCTCCTATGGATGGCTGACATATGTCGTTCTTATCATGGCATTTGCCATGCAGTATTTCTTCAGCCGTACCAGAACGGGATTGAATCTGAGAGCCATCGGTGAAAACCCGGCAACTGCTGACGCAGCCGGTATCAATGTAACGGTTTATAAGTATGCAGCCAGCTGTATAGGGTCAGCCATAGCAGGTATCGGAGGTCTGTTCTACGTAATGGACTACGTCAAAGGCACCTGGGCTAATGACAGTGGCATTGAAGCTTTAGGCTGGCTGGCTGTGGCTTTGGTAATCTTCACCAGCTGGAAACCAAAGAACGCTACCTGGGGTGCTTATCTTTTCGGATTCTGTTATTGGGTCTATCTGTATGTTCCTAGCGGTATAAGTGCTTTCCTGATGAAAATATTCAAGGTCAGTAAGTCTACATACATGCAGAACCTTTATAAGATGATACCTTATCTGGTTACGATCGTGGTCCTGATCATGGTAAGCTCTCACAAAAAGAGAGAAAATCAGGCACCGGCTTCATTAGGTGTTTCCTATTTCAGAGAAGATCGTTAGTATTTGAAAGAGCTAAGGCTCTTTTTTTACAGACAATATATGAGATAAACATTGCCGGTATTGTTTTTGTTTCTCTTTGACAAGATGAATTAGTAACATATTCGTTATCAGAAAAAGTATAATTAAATAGGAGGAGCAGTTATGGAAATAATAGAATCAGGCCTGTTTCACATTTTTGATGGAGAACTGACAGGTGATAAGGTTGAAAAATCCTGCAAGCTTTATAAAGATGCCATGTCCTTTTATGAAAGTGTTGATGAATCACTTGATCCGGAAACAGTAATGTATGAAGTTACAACTGTAAACGCTGACAGAAAAGAAGAAGGCTACCTTAACTGGGCTATAAGTCTTCTCCATCCGGTAAAGGTCAACGGTGAGTGCTGCATGACCAGAGGACATTTCCATATTGATACCAACTGTGAAGAATACTACTGGTGTGCCCGGGGAACCGGATTACTGATGATGATGGATGAGAACGGCAATGACTGGTGTGAAAAGATGTATCCGGGTTCACTTCATCATATTAACGGCCATCATGCACATCGTCTGATAAATACCGGTAATGAGGATCTCAGGATAATCTGCTGCTGGAACAGCAATGCCGGGCATGATTATAAAAGAGTGGAAGAACATCCTTTTGTACACAGAGTATTTGTGAGTGAGGAAGGAATAGTGATAAAAGATGCTCAGAGATGAAGTAGTTAAGTATTATTATCCCGGCAATAACAGGAATTACAGCTGTTCAGAATCGATGATCCGAGCAGTTAATGATTTTTATGATCTGAACCTTCCTGAAGAAGTGCTGCTGGCATCAAGTGCCTTTTCCGGCGGCTGCTGGCACGATGAGATGTGCGGGGGCTTATCCAGCGCTCTGATGGCTCTGGGAATTCTGTATTCCGTTAACGGTCATGCTCATGATTCTGACCGGATGAAAGCCCGGGAAGCTGAACTGTTTGAACGCTTTGATGAGAAATTCGGTACTACCAGATGTAAATATCTGAAAGAACACTATTATATTCAGGGCATCAAGTGTGAACCTGTTCTGGTTGTCATCGCGGACATACTGGAAGGTTTGATAAACAGAAACGCAATAATAAACAAGAGATAATCAGTTATACATTATGAAAGGTGATGGTGATGAACAACATCATTAGATTACTGTCAACTACTGACCTGCACGGAACGATCTATCCGTACAGTTATGCTGACAACAAGCCGCGTGATTACGGACTGGCCCGATTAGGGACCATGATAAAACAGCTCAGAGACGAGAATACGGTACTGCTGGATAACGGTGATACTCTGGGAGGCTCTCCTCTGACTTTTCATCATTACATGGAACTGAGCGATCAGGAAAATCCGATGAGTATCTGCATGAGAGAACTGAAGTATGACTATATCAACATCGGCAATCATGGATTCAACTATGGATATAATACGCTTAAACAGTTCCTCGATGATACCAAAGCGGTATGTCTGACCGCAAATGTGCTCTGTAACGGTGAACCTGTCGGCAGAGAATATGACATTAAGGAAATAGCAGGTAAAAAGGTTGCCTTCTTTGCGGTAACGACCCATCTGGTTCCGACCTGGGAAAAGCCTGAAAACATTGAGGGAGTTGAATTCCCGGATGCTTTTGAAACGGCAAAGAGAATAGTTGAGAAGATCAGAAAGGAAGAAAATCCTGACTACATTGTCTGTCTCTATCATGGTGGCTTTGAAAAAGACCCTGTTACCGGTATTGCGGGAGAAAAGCCAACCGGTGAAAACCAGGGATACAGAATGGTGAAGGAAATTGAAGGAATAGATGTGATGATCTGCGGTCATCAGCACCGAGTATATTGCGGCACTGTTGACGGGGTGGCTTATACCGAAGGTGATTACTGCGGAACATATCTTTCCTGCATTGAAATCAATACTGAGACTGATGAGATAACACCTAAACTGCTGAAGGCTGACCGGCAGCCGGATCCTGAGATTATGGCTCTGGCGGAAAAGGAAGAACAGCGGACGCAGAAATGGCTGGACTCACCGTTAGGTACAACGGACATGGATCTGGTCGTACATGATGAGTTTGACTGCCGTTATCACAAATCGCAGCTGGCCACTCTCATCAATATGATCCAGCTGGAAAAGACAGGGGCAGATATTTCCGGAACACCGATCTTCTACCGTGCTCCGGGAATTGACAGTGAGATAACCATGAGAGGTGTCATAAGCACATACATGTTCCCTAATACTCTGGTGATAAAGAAGATAGACGGCAGAATTCTTAAACAGTATCTGGAAAAGAGTGCAGAGTTCTGGAGCGTAAAGAACGGTAAAGTAATCATCAATCCGTTAATGGATTATCCGAATATTCAGTACCATAACTATGACATGCTGGATGGAGTGGAATACACGATTGATGTTAATCAGCCGGCAGGAAGCAGAATAGTGTCTCTGACCAGAAACGGTGTTCCGGTAAGGGATGATGACACATTTACTCTGGCAGTAAACAATTACCGAGCTTCCGGCGGCGGTGACTTTGACATGATCAGCAACGCTGAAACTGTTACGGAAATACCGGACAGTAATGTTGATACCATTGCCCGGTACATACTGAAGCATAAGAATATCAGTTTTGAACCGTCTGACAATATCAGGATCATACCTGAGAATAATGAATAAAAAACTAACATGTTACATTTCAATAAAACGTTCAGTTATATTATTATAACGGGCTGTTATTGATAGTTTGATAAAGTAAAAGTATAATAATATACGTTTCTATAGGAGGACATATGACAATGAAGAAAATCTTGGCACTGTTAATTGCTATGTGTTTGATTTTAACGTGCAGTGGCTGTACTAACAGCGGGGACAATGACAAACCGGTTGACCCTGATCCACAGCCAGAAGTGATAGACGCAGAGATTACCATGGAAAACTTCGTCAAGAAACTTGAAGCTGGTAACTATGTAATTGACGCAAAGAACTATGTTAAGACAACAGCTGTATCTCCTGAACAGGTTTATTTCATTTATAATACTGATTTAGGTTATGACGACTATGCTTTTGTGACACTAAAGGGCGAAACATTTGAGGGTACACTTGATGAAACAGCCTTAAGTGAGGTCATGTTTATAACAACTGATAATGCGATTGAAGCTCTGACTTACCTGCTTCCTAACTACTGGATGGTCATCAGTGACGGTAACATGTTCAACCTTTTCTATAACAATGTTGACAATCCGCTGGAATTCACATCCTATGATGAAAACGTTAAGACAACACTGCTTGGCTTAGGCGGCTATGGCCAGCTGGCATTATCCAACATGGAAGAAGTGCACATGGTACTTGACCAGGCTGATCCGACTTCCGTTCGCTTTACAGCTGTAATCAATGATATTCCGGCTGCCCGTATTTACTATGATGATCTGGATCTGACAATTAAGTTCGGTGTTGCTGAAAGTGATCCGCGTATTGAGAAGTGGATCAAGGATCCTGTATATCCGGCAACAAGAACATCATGGACAAGAAGTGACATCAATACCTTTGAACTGCTGCTGATGAGAGGATACGGCAAGGATACCATTCCGTTCCCAAGCTTCACCAGCTATGCTCTGGTCGTTGATGACAGTGATTATATGTCTTCAAGCATATTACACGTCAGCGATGCTCATGCTACGGAAGAGGATGTTCAGAATTATATCCAGGCTTTAGTGGACAGAGGCTATGAAAAAACAACTGTAACAGTACCTGAGTATGTGTCTTACGTATCTGAAGAGAGAGAGAAAGATGTTTATCGTCTGCTGTTAAGAGAAAAATACAATGCCTATGTTGAACTGTATCCTTACTATGACGATGGCTTTAACATGGATATGAAGCTGTATTATGACAATCCTGTTTATGAAGGGCTGGCTGCAGTAAGTGAAGCCGTTCAGGGATTCGGTTTCCCTGAACTGTCTGATACAGACAATATCAAAGGCTGGGGCGGCGTCAATACGGGCGCTCAGAGAAGTGAAGGATGGGCATATTATTTCATCTATGACATGTACATGCTGATGAATCTGGATTATAAAGACTATGATGCAGCTCTGGCATACTGTGAAGCATACGGCAATAAGCTGATGGAAAAGGGCTTTGCTCCGGAATATACTCCTGACAGCAATGGTGCCCAGTATAAGTCTCCTAACAGCAGTAAGGTATTCAGATATTCACTGGATGAAGAAGGAAAACTTGTCTTTGAATTCAGAAGTGAAAAGGAATTCACACCTGAAGAAGCACGTAAGCTGATCACTGATGCCGGTATCCCTGACTGTGAACTGCACGGTGATATCAGTGCCAGAGAGGTTTCTGGATATTATCATGAAATCAGCGGATTTGAAGGTCTCTGGTTAAATCTCTATCAGCCGTTTGCTTCATCTGCCGAAGCAGAGAGCTTCCTGGACAACTATACAGCGATTCTGGAAGAGAACGGATACTATTACACGAATCCTCAGGCCATCGGATCATACAGAAGTTTCCTGTATCTCAATGAAGAAGCAGGAAAGTATGTCGCCTTTGACCTGAACCGCAGTGAAGAGGGAGCTACCATCTTCTTCGAATTTGTTTCTTTCAACAACGAAGACGAAAGCATTCTCAGCAGTGCAATCAGATATTAAAAAGCATAAAGTGACCTTCGGGTCACTTTTGTCATGTAAAAAGCCACTTTACCGTGGCTTTATTTCTTTTACAGATCGTAATACAGATCAAATTCAACCGGATTAGGAATGTTTCTGACCTTCCGGGCTTCCTTGCGTAAGGTAGCGATCCAGTTGTTTATCAGTGACTCAGGGAAGACACCGTTGACTTTAAGGAATTCGTTGTCCTTTTCCAGTTCATCAAGAGCTTCATCCAGAGTCTTTGGGAGATGTTCAAGATGTTTCTTTTCTTCATCGCTGAGATCATAGAGGTTAAAGTCGAATGGACCCCAGTTGTGATCCTTCGGATCGATCTTGTTAACAACACCGTCAAGTCCGGCCATCAGGATGGCACTGTAAGCCAAATAAGGGTTGCAGGTGGCATCCGGGCTTCTTAACTCAAATCTCTTCTTATCACTGTTTTTGGCATAACCCGGAATTCTGATGACAGAACTGCGGTTGGCCAGGGCGTAACCAACGGTAACCGGAGCTTCAAATCCCGGTAATAAACGCTTATAAGAGTTGGTTGACGGATTGGTGAAAGCACACAGAGCTCTGACATGCTTCAGCAGACCGCCGATGAAATACAGAGCAGTCTGGGATAAGCCGGCATATTCATCACCATAGAAGACATTGATTCCGTCCTTACGGATGAGCATGTGGACATGCATGCCGTTACCGGCTTCACCGTAAATCGGCTTAGGCATCAGTGTGGCAGTGTAACCGTTAATGACAGCGGTATTTCTGATGACGTACTTGGCTGTCAGTGTATCGTCAGCCAGTTTCATCAGGTCTCCCAGTTCAACCTCGATCTCCAACTGTCCGGAACCGCCTACCTCATGATGGTGGTATTTGACATCAACGCCAAAGAGCTTAAGGTTACGGCAGATCTCGTTTCTCAGATTATAGGTTTCATCGTTTGGTATGTCGCAATGGTATCCACCGTTATACCGGTTATGGAAACCTAAGGAGTACTCATCACTTGCGGACTGGTAAGATTCAGCACTGGTGATCTTATAGAAAGATTCGTGACTTCCTACCTTACGGGAAATGCTGTCAAAGACATGGAACTCATATTCCGGGCCTATTATCATCTCATCACCGATACCGGTTTCCTTCAGATAGTTAAGAGCGCTTTTGGCAATATTACGTGGATACTGGTCAAACGGGATGTTATGAGGTTCACGTATCACATAGACATCACCTATCATGGTAAGAGTCGTTTCTTCCACAAACGGATCAATTACCGCAGTAGAGAGATCCGGTACGAATACCATGTCGCTGTTTTTGACATCGGCATAACCGTAATTGGAACCGTCAAAGCCGATTCCGTCAGTCATTATGGAGTCCTTGAAGTTTTCAGCCGGAATGGAAAGATGTTTCCAGCGTCCCTTCAGGTCGATCATCTTGAAATCAATATACTTGACTTCCTTTTTCTTTATGAAGTCCTGGACTTCCTTGATATTATTAAACATTTCTAATACCTCGTCTAATGTAATTATAACACATATTCTCTGCAGTAAATCAGATATCATGGACTGTTTGATGATGATAAAAAGCATAAACCGGATATTAATTGTCCGGTTAAGGTTGATTTAATTCTTACAGATGGTAAACTGAATATGCTACTCAGAAAAGCCATGCAGAAAATGATGGATTTCATCAGGACAGCTGAAAGGAAACAAAAATGGACGTTAATGCAATTATCAAGATCATTCTCCATATCATTACTTTTGCCTTCAGTTTTTACTGTCTCAGTGGATTGGACCTCAGTAAGATCATGCTGAACACCCCGGAAAGGGGAGCCAAGGGACAGGTACTGCTGTTTCTGATGTCCATGGCTTTAGGCTATCTTGTAGCACAGTTTTTGATTGCGATAATGTATAGCCTGTGAGTTTATGGTATACTGACTACGGAGACGATATGAGAGTACTTTACTTTTTAATTCCGTTAATTATTTCGCTGATACTGGAATTCCCGGTAAAGCGGATTGCGTTAAAATTCGGCATTTATGCCAAGGAAAACGAAAGAACAATACACCACGGCAAGATTCCAAGAATCGGAGGCGTGGCTATTTTCATTGCGTTCATGGTAGGAGTACTTCTGTTTGTCGAGGATAACATTACCTCACGTGCCGTGATAATAAGCGGTTCCATCATTTTCCTGGAAGGACTGCTCGATGACATCTTCGATGTACCGCCGATTGTGAAGATCATTTTCCAGCTGGCAGCGGCAACCGTTCTGGTTTTCATGGGCAATGTTTACCTGAAGGTCATCAGACTGCCGTTTAACATCGTTTTCAGAGTCAACATATTAGGTATCATCGTGACTTATTTCTGGATCGTTGGCATTACCAATGCCGTAAACCTTCTTGACGGTCTGGATGGTCTGGCCGGAGGATTCGGGGTAATCGTTCTGATGACCATCGCCATCATTTCAGCCATCTTCCATACCAGAAACGTCTATGTCATTTCGTTAGTTCTGGCAGGCGCCACCATGGGTTTCCTTTACCATAACTTTCATCCGGCGAGTATCTTCATGGGGGATTGCGGATCGCAGTTTCTTGGGTTCATGATTGCGGGTATTTCGGTATACAGTTTCAAGAGTACAACTTTCATTACCCTGGCCATACCGATCATCCTGCTGTTTGTCCCTATCTTTGATACCTTCTCAGCCATTATCAGAAGAACATTGAAGCATCAGAGCATCAGTGCTCCGGACAAGAGACATTTCCATCACGTTCTCATGAACACCCTGGGTCAGACCGGGGCAACCTTAACCATTTATGTCATTACCGCTGTCTTCGGTTTTACTGCGTATATCTATATCAACGATACTGCCCAGGGCACTTTGATACTGATACTGCTGGTGCTGATTTTCGAGATCTTCATCGAGTATACCGGCATGATATCAAACAGCTACAGGCCGATCCTGAATGTGCTTGATAAAATAGCCAGTAAACACTACCATAAGGCAGAAGAAGAAACAAAGAGTGATGAATAATCCTCTTTTTTAAGGAGCATTTAATGTCAACATACGTAATAAGCGATATTCATTCGCATAAGGATAATCTGGACAGATTTCTGCGGACAACAACACCTGAAGATAAAATTTTCTGTCTGGGAGATGTAATAGATAAGGGAGAAGCAGGCTTTCAGGTCTTTCTTGATATGATGGAAGATCCAAGAGTCACTTTCATGATGGGAAATCATGAACTGATGATGTATCTGTATCTGGAAGCTCAGAAGCTGGTTAAGCGGAACCCGGATAATCTGCGTGTCATGAATTATTACTATAACAAGAGAGATCACTGGCAGTTCTATAACTACGGTCTGGAAACATACAGAGACTTCATGACCTTACCGGAAGAAAAAAGAGAAGAAATTTTCATGTATTTCCGTGAAATGCCTGTTCAGCTGAACATTGAAGTCAACGGCAGAAAGTTCCTGCTGGTTCACTCCATGCCTTACGGTGATTATGACATGGATGTCTGTTACAGTGATGTGGAAGAGGATATTGACCACTATGTCTGGGACAGAGCTAAATTCTGTCATGTTGATGGCAGGATCGTCATCACCGGTCATAATGTGGTATGTCATGTTGATGATGTGGGCAGAGTCATAGAGACTGATGGTCTGTGGTATGACATTGACTGCGGACTGGCTGCCAATGACGCCTATTCCCGTCTTGCTGCCTTGAAACTGGATGATCTTTCAGTAAACTACTATTAAACCGGAGTGATCCGGTTTTCTTATGCTTTTCACTTATGTATAAATATATAAAAGGATATAATATATATAGAAAGAGGAAATAAAAAATGGAAAGATATTTTGGCGAGAAGACACCTAAGCTGGGCTTCGGTTTAATGAGACTGCCTAAGCTGGAAAACGGAGATATTGATATTGAACAGGTCAAGGTCATGGTTGACATGTTCCTGGATGCCGGACTGACCTATTTTGATACAGCCTATGTCTATGATGACGGCAAGAGCGAAGAAGCCGCCAGAGATGCTCTGGTATTACGCCATCCAAGAGACAGCTTTACTCTGGCTACCAAGATGAATGCCTGGCTGGGATTCCCAACCAAGGAGGAAGTCCAGAAACAGCTGGAGATAAGCCTGGAAAGAACACAGGCAGGATACTTTGACTACTATCTGCTGCACGCCATTCAGGATAATAACTATGAAAGATATGAAGAACTTGGTCTGTGGGACTTTGTCAGGCAGGCCAAGGAAAAAGGCCTGGTCAAGCACTGGGGTTTCTCTTTCCATTCAACACCGGAAAGACTGGATGAGCTGCTGACAAAACATCCGGATGCTGAATTCGTTCAGCTGCAGATTAACTATGCTGACTGGGATAACCCTCAGGTTCAAAGTCGCAGATGCCTGGAAGTTGCCAGAGCACACGGCAAGAGCGTGGTAGTAATGGAGCCTGTAAAGGGCGGCCAGCTGGCTAATCCGATCAGTGACATTCAGAATCTGTTCAAGAGCTATAATCCTGAGGCTTCATGTGCCTCATGGGCCATCAGATTCGTGGCTTCACAGGACGGCATTATTACCGTATTATCCGGCATGAGCAACATTGCCCAGATGGCAGATAACGTTTCCTACATGGGTAATTTCCAGCCTCTCAATGACGAGGAAAAGGAAGTCATCAGGAAGGCTCAGGAGATCCTTGACAGTATCAACATGATTCCGTGCACCGGCTGTCGCTACTGTACAAAGGGCTGTCCGATGGGAATCAGAATTCCTGATCTGTTCTCTTTAAAGAACAGACAGCTGCTCAACGGTATTGCTGACCATGATGAAAAACTGGTTGAAAGATATAACCGTATGACAGCTGATTCAGCCAAAGCCAGTGACTGTCTGCAGTGCGGACAGTGTGAGGGAGCCTGCCCGCAGGGTATCAACATAATTGAACGTCTGCAGGATATTGTGGCTACATTTGAATAGAAGAAGTTTTATGAAAAACAAGCCTACAATCAGCTGTACGAAAATCTGCTGACACAGCATTAAAAAAGAAAAAGAGAAATATTGACTGTATTTCTCTTTTTTTAGGAAAAATGTGTATTTCCATACTAATCAGTATTGAGGAATGACATATGAGACCGGAATTAATAAAAAGTGATTACAGAGAGATTAATGATTTGATAAACAGACACATCAGTGAGCTGCGCGATGAATACTATAACATGCCGTTGAGTGTGGCCAGAAATACTCTGGTAAGTGAATACAATTATAAAGAAAGAGCCAAGTTGAAATCATGCCGACATTTCGGACTGGATATCAGACCTGGAGATGTATGTTTCATAGATTTTGGTAAGGCATACATATCGGAGGCTGGTTATCAGCATTTCGGGCTGGTAATGCAGATATTCAACGGAAAAGCCTTTGTCATACCGATGACATCCAACCATGAGGCATACATGAAGGCTTATGACGAAAAGGATAATCCGGAAGGGCTGAAGCATCTTTACCGCTTAGGAACGGTCGAAGGCTTATATAAGGAATCTGTATTGTTTCTCAATGACGGCAAGTATATCAATACCGCCAGAATCATCGACATTAAGGGAAGAATTGATCCCGAAAGCGAAAGATTCAAGAGAATACAGCGTTCTTTCATTGCCGGTCTCACTTTGTGAAAAAATGTGCAATATTATCATGGTTAAAGAATGCAGGTGTTTTTCTCAGTGCTAAAATGTAAGTGGAAAGAATAAAAGAGGGAAACATAATGAAGGATCTGAATGAAAGAATCTGTATTATCGGTGGCGGTCCTGCCGGTATTTCTGCTGCCATGTATCTGCAGAAAAAGGGATACACAAATTACGAAGTCTATGAAAAACTGAACAAGGTCGGCGGTAAGTCATATTCACCGAAGTTTGAAGTAGATGGTGAAAAGAGATCTTACGAAACCGGTGCCATCATGGGTGCCATAACCTACCATGCTGTTCATGAAGTTGAGGAATTCGGCGGAACAACTCATGCTGACGGTCCTAACATGAGACGTATGTACAGAGACTCCAGCGGCAAGGAGATCTTCCCGTTTGACATCAAGAAGAACTTCTCAATTAAAAAGACGCTGGGTTTACTGAAACTGAAAAAACAGATGAAGAAACTGGTTCAGATCATGGAAACCAAGTACAAGGGCTATGACTGTTACGGTCACAGAGGCGTTGCCCAGGGCAAGTATTCAGGATTAGATAAGAGCGTTAACAACGCACTGAACCTGATTGAAGGCGAAAACCCTAACCTGAAGGATCTGGCCTTACCGTTTGATCAGTTCTGCAAGCTGAACGGTGTTGAAGAAGTCATGAGAATCTGGATCGGACCTTATACCTCATTTGGTTACGGTTATTTCGATGAGATTCCGGCTGCTTATGTCATGAAGTATCTGGATACCACTACAGCCATTGAGTTCGTCAATATGAGACTGTGGACCTGGAAAGACGGTACTCAGTCAATCTACATCAATGCCAACAAGAGACTGCTGCATCCAGTTCATTTAAATACGGAAGTAGTAAAGGTCGTTCGTCCGGCTGAAGGCGAAGAAGGCAAGATTCAGGTCACCTTAAAGGACAAGGATGGCGAAAGAGTTGAAGAATTCGATAAGCTTATCGTTACTACACCTCTGGATTACTTCGCCAAATACGCTGATGCCAGAGAAGAAGAGAAGGAACTCTTCAGCAAGATCATCCATGAAAAGTATGTCGACTTCATTGCCCGGTTCGATAAGGATGCCGGTCCGACAATCTCCGGTTATATCTTTGACAACATGACATATGACAGACTGGGTCATGCCATGGTTTACTATCACCGCTGGGAAGACCTCAAGGGTAACTGCCCAAGTGTTGTCTATGCTTTGAGAAATCACCTCGGCAGTGAAGATGTCAGCTATGAATACACCATCGATACCATGATGAAGGATATGGAACTGTGCGGTTATCCGGTTAAGGAAAGACTGTTTGAACAGGAAACATACTACTGTCCTCATGTCTGCTCTGAAGATTACGCTGATGGCTGGTATGATAAGCTGGAAGCCATGCAGGGCAAACAGAACACTTATTATGCCGGTGAGATCCTGGGCTTCGGTGACATGGAAGATACCTGTGCCGCCAGTAAGGACATCATCACCAGATTCTTCTAGAATTAATAAAGACTATATTATTAACCGGTCGGTTTTGACGAACTGACCGGTTTTCTGTTATATAATTGAATACGGTGGTAGAATAGAAACATGACTTATTCTCTGGATCTCAGCAAGGAATACCGTTATCTGTTAGGCGTATCAGGAGGAAGTGACTCCATGATGCTTCTTTCCTTATGTGTTAAGGAAAGGCTGGATATTGTGGTATGCTTTGTGAACTATAAGCTAAGGGAAAGCGCTGATCTGGAAGAAGAAATCGTAGAAAATTACTGTAAAGAACACGGTGTGAAATTATATAAGGATTATCCGGTACAGAATGACAAGGGTAATTTCCAGATGTGGGCCCGTAATGTCAGATATGAATTCTATAAGAAGGTTTATGATCAGGAAAACTGTGATTACATTCTGACCGGTCATCAGATGGATGATCATCTGGAGAACTATCTGATGTCATTGGAGAGAGGATCCCATGGCTGGTATTACGGCATTACTTACAAGGGATACCATCATGGCATGAAGATCTTAAGACCTCTGCTTAAGTACCGCAAGAAACAGACAGGTGAATACTGTATTGAAAACAATGTTCCGTATCACGATGATGAAAGCAACTTCACTGACCACTATACCCGTAACCGCATCAGACATTCGCTGATCGAACCGGCTGATGATATGCAGATTGAGCAGTGGTTAAAGGAGATAGAAATACTTAATGCCTGTCAGCAGGAAATGCTGGAAAGATTTGAAAAGCAGTACGGTGAAACAGTAAGTCTGGAAGACTTCAGAAATGAAGAAAACAAGGAAGAACTGTTAAGATGGCTGATCTGGAAGAAAGATGCAACAGCAAGCTATTCATCAGAATACATTGAGGATATCGTTAATACCATGGTGAACAGTAAACGCAACGGATTTGTACCGGTATACAACGGTCTGGAAGTGGTTCATGAATACGGCGTTCTGTATGTATTAGAACCCGCTGAACCGTACAGCTATACTTTTGATGAGATCAGTTACTTCAGCACTGAGCATTTTCGGTTAAGTAATACGGGTAAGACAATCGAAGGCGTGACTCTGTCACCTGAAGACTTCCCGGTAACGGTAAGAACGGGTGTCAGCAGTGATACCATTGAGTTAAGGTACGGCAGCAAGAAACTGTCACGTTTCTTCATTGACCGTAAGATTCCAAGAAAAGACCGTAAGGTCTGGCCGGTGATGGTAAACAGTGCCGGTGAAGTGATTTTTATCGCAGATATTGGATGTGATAAATCGCATTACACTATTAAACCAGATGTATATGTGCTAAAATTGAAATAACTTGTTTTCCCGGGGGTATGTATGATTAAGGATGATTTAAAGAAAATACTGGTATCCGAAGAGCAGATAGCTAACCGCTGCAAGGAACTTGGACGGCAGCTCGATCATGATTACGCTGATAAGCATAACGTACTGTTTGTGGGCATTCTGAAAGGGTCAGTTCCGTTCATGGCTGAACTGATAAAGAGAGTTTCCATCGACATTGAGATCGATTTCATGGCGGTATCAAGTTACTCAGGTACGGAATCCTTGGGCGATATCAAGATCATCAAGGACCTTGAACAGTCCATTCAGGGCCGTGATCTGATCCTGGTGGAAGACATCGTTGACACCGGTGTCACCATCAATTCTCTGAAGACGCTTTTATACAATAAGGGCGCCAATGATGTAAAGGTAGTTACCCTGCTGGATAAACCATCCAGAAGACAGGTTGACATAAAGGCTGATTATATCGGCTTTGAAGTTGAAAATGAGTTTGTGGTAGGCTTTGGCCTGGACTACAACCAACGTTACAGAAATCTTCCGTATGTCGGCGTACTGAAGGAAGAACTGTACTGATTTGAGGAGTGTGATATCAAATTGAAGAACAATAGAACATGGGCAAATCTGCTTCCGTATCTGCTGATGCTGCCGATACTGATCCTGCTGACCTCCATGGCAATGTCAGGCAACAGCAAGACTCTGACCTATGGGCAGTTTATTCAGTTACTGAACCGGAAGGATACGACCATTGAAAAAGTATCACTGACCCTGAGCAATACTGTTATTGACGTCAAGGGAACCTATACCGACAAGACTGGTGACAAGATTTTCGTAGTTACTGTTCCTAATACCGAGGAAAGCAACAATAACCTGGTAAGTCTTCTGGAGAGTAAGGTCAAGGACGGCAACATCACTTTCGTGGATGCCTATAAGACCAATCCTCTGATTGAAGCTCTGGTACAGATTATCCCGCTGATCATCGTTACGGCTGTAGGTATTTACTTCATTTCCCGCATGAGCGGATCCCAGAACAACAAGGCCTTTGAATTCTCAAAGTCAAGAGCCCGTCTGGAAGGAAACATCAAGGTCAGATTCACTGACGTTGCCGGATGTGATGAAGAAAAAGAGGAAATGGCTGAGCTTATCAGCTATCTGAAAAATCCGGAAAAGTATGCCAAGATGGGTGCCCGCATACCTAAGGGTATCCTGATGGTTGGCCCTCCGGGAACAGGTAAGACTTTACTGGCTAAAGCTGTTGCGGGTGAGGCGGACGTTCCGTTTTACTCCATCAGCGGTGCTGACTTCGTTGAAATGTTCGTCGGTGTCGGTGCCAGCCGTGTCAGAGACATGTTCAAGAAGGCCAAGAGCACAGCTCCGTGCATGGTATTCATTGATGAAATTGATGCTGTTGGCAGACAGCGTGGTGCCGGTTTGGGCGGCGGTAACGACGAACGCGAACAGACACTGAACATGTTACTGGTTGAAATGGACGGCATTGACGATAATAAGGGCATTGTCATCATCGCAGCTACCAACCGTCCTGACGTACTGGACCCGGCATTATTAAGACCTGGCCGTTTTGACCGTCAGATCACTGTCAGTTTACCTGATAAAAACGGCAGAAAGGCCATTCTGGAAGTTCATGCCAGAAACAAGCATTTCGCTGAAAATGTCGATTTAGCTGCTCTGGCAGCCAGAACTCCTGGTTTCTCCGGCGCCGATCTGGAAAATGTCCTCAATGAAGCAGCCATCCTGGCAGTCAGAGGCAACAGAGACAAGATCACCATGGAAGACCTGGATGAAGCCATCGACAGAACCATGGGCGGTCCGGCCAAGAAGAGCAGAAAGTATACCGATAAGGAAAAGACTCTTGTTGCTACTCATGAAGCCGGCCATGCCGTCATCGGTTTATTCCTGGAAGGTGCCAATATCGTTCAGAAGGTCACCATCATTCCAAGAGGTGTGGCAGGCGGCTATAACCTGATGACACCGAAGGAAGACAGCATGTTCCTTTCAACCAAGAAGGAACTGCTGGCTCAGATCACCGGCTTATTAGGCGGACGTGTGGCTGAAGAACTGGTTCTCGGTGAGATCAGTACCGGCGCATCCAATGACCTGGAAAAGGTTACCAAGATCGCCAAGGACATGGTCAACCGGTACGGTATGAGTGAAGCTATCGGCCCTGTACAGTATGATTCCGACAGTGGAAACGTCTTCTTAGGAAGAGACTATACATCCAACAAGTCATATTCTGATACCGTGGCTTATGAGATAGACCAGGAAGTCAGAAAGATCGTCAACGGCTGCTATGAAGAAGCCAAGGCGATAATCAGTGAACACCGTAAGGATCTTGACAACATTGTCCGGGCTCTGATCGATCAGGAAACCCTGACCAAGGAAGACCTCGACAACATCGTCAAGTACGGTAAGGTGAAACCTGAAACAGTAGAAGAAAACATACGGTAAGAGTATAATGAAAACAGCACGGAAGTGCTGTTTCTGTCAGGAGAGCATATATAAATGAAATATGAAACGGTAAAGGCCGTCAGACAGACGTTTGTGGCCCTGATATTCATCATGCTGAATCTGAACATAGAGATAGGTAACAGAATCGTCAATTTCATTCCGTCATTTATCGGATACTTTCTTCTGGCACAAGCTGCCATGGATCTGTTTGAGGATAAAAAGGGTGAGGTTGTTAAGATTATATCTCTGATATGTCTTGTTGCCTCAGCTGTTCAGTGGATCCTGAATTTCTTCAATATTCAGATCAATACAGTCAATTACATACTGAGCAGCCTGGATCTGGTATTAAATCTGATAATGATGTATCTGATATTTGCTCATCTGGCTGACATGGCAGAAGAGAATGATCTGCCTGATACGGCAATAACTTTCCGTACCATCATGGCAGGATACATTCTCACATATGCGGCTAATTATCTGACTGCGATATTATTCGGTAACGGCTTTGTCATGGTTATACTGACAATGCTTATGTACGGAATCATCTTCTACAGCCTGTTCAGGATATTCAGGTTTGCCGGTAAATTGGAAGGAATGGTGAAATAATGGATATTTTAACCAGAGGAACAGTTTTAAACGAAGAGGTAAGAGTCATCTGCTGCCGCAGCACTGAACTGGTCAGAGAGGCAGCCAGAAGACATAAACTGTCCAGATCAGCCACAACGGCTTTGGGACGTGTCATTACCATGGGCGCCATCATGGGCAGTATGTTAAAGACTGATAAGGAAAAACTGGAAATAACCATCGATGGCAAGGGGCCATTAGGCCAGATCGTCGTTGACGGATATTACGGTGCCAAGGCCAGAGGCTTTGTAGAAAACGGTAATGTTGATGATCCACAGGCCAGCATCGGTCAGCTGATCGGAACCAACGGATCTTTGAGAGTTGTTAAGGATCTGGGCATGAAACAGCCGTTTGTTTCCACAGTTGATCTGCAGAGTGGTGAGATCGGTGATGACTTTGCGTTCTATTACATGATCTCGGAACAGACGCCAAGTGCCATCAGTGTCGGTGTCGGTTATGATGAAAAGGGCAATCTGGCAGCGGCAGGCGGACTGGTACTGCAGTTAATGCCGGGTGCAACCGAAGAATCAATCAGAATCGTTGAGGATATTGTCAGAAACATCAAACCGGTATCTCAGCTGATGATGGAATATGAAAGCCCAGAGGATCTGATAAACGCTCTGTTTGATGATTATCAGGAACTGGGCAGAGAAACACCGGAGTTCAAGTGTGAATGTTCAAGGGGCAAGTTTGCCCGCATCATCCGGAAACTGCCGG
This sequence comes from Erysipelotrichaceae bacterium, assembly GCA_017405785.1. Taxonomy (GTDB): domain Bacteria; phylum Bacillota_I; class Bacilli_A; order Erysipelotrichales; family Erysipelotrichaceae; genus RUG521. The sequence continues at coordinate 15,680 of JAFQZR010000030.1, read as the reverse complement.
CAGAAGATCTGCAGACCATGATTGATGAAGACGGCGGCTGTGAAGTCGTCTGCAAGATGTGCGGCAAGCGTTATCAGTTCTCTAAGGAAACCTTAGAGGGTTACCTGACGGCTCAAAGAGCCAGAAAAGCGAGTTAATGAGGCAGGATTTCCTGCCTTTGTTTGTGAGGTAAATGTATGCCGAAAATTGAAGTTGAAAAGGGAATAGAGATCTACTACGAAGAATTCGGAACAGTAGATAAGTATCTGATTTGCAGCCAGCAGAGTCATGCTTCCCGCTCTCTGGAAAGAGAAATGGTTAAATACGGTTTCCATGTCTTTCTGCTGACTAATCGCGGTTTTGGTAAGAGCACTCATCTTACTGAAGATTACGGGGACTACTGGTATGACCGCTTTGCGGATGATGTGGTTCATTTCGCGGACAGGATGGGTATTGATAAGTTTGTCTATTCCGGAGCATCACATGGAGCGGGATGCGGCTGGAGTGTAGTAAAGAATTATCCGGAAAGAGTGATCTGCTTCTTTGCGGTTGTTCCGGGGCCGCATTCCCTGGATGAAGGCCGAATGTCATTTAAGGAAATGGTTGAAAAAGGTCTTATCACCCTTAAGGAATCAGTCCGGGAAGTTGATGATGAAAATCTGCTGGAAAGAAGAAGACTGATAAAGGAAGAGATGAAAGAAGCTCTGAATTCTGAAGAATACAAGCGCTATTATGATACGGAAGAAGTCAGAAACATTCATTACGGACGACCTTTAGCCTATCTGGCCAATGAGGAAGAACTGAAGGAAGTGTTCCATAAGATCAAGACACCTGTACTGATATTGGGTGGCGGCAATGACCCGATCAGCCGCAATGACCTGATGGTCAGAAGCATGGAAAACCTGCCAAACTGCAAGTTGGTCATCTATTCCGGATTCGGACATGGCATAGACATTTATGAAGAACTGGCCCGGGAAGCTGAGCGCTTCTATGAAAACGTAATAAAAACCGGTCACTATTGGCAACCGGTCATTAATAAAGCCTCCAACATCCTTTAAATCGGAAACTATCCTGTTATTCTGTCAATCTTCGGAAACGGATTTCTTATAGTTCTGAAAGTCGGTATATACTCCATTGGTGATCCAGTCCAGATAATATCCGGAGCCAAGCAGATTGATTTCCCATTCCTTGGTTTTCTCGCTTTTCCAGACAAAGACTCCGCTTTTTCCTTTTTCAGTATGATGGGTCTTCCCGGCTTCACGGCATTCGTTCATATACTTTGTAAAGACTTCCAGATCTGCAGTTTTGAAGAGTTCCTTGTATTCTTCCGGCTTCTTCATCCTCATTGCTTCAAGCTCCGCCCAGGTATGATCCTGCTCCAGAAGCTGTTGGACATCTGTCTGGTAATTTTCCAGATATTGGCAGAAGTATGCTCCTATGTTATAGCCTGTGAATGTTACTAAAACACATTTCTCGCCGTTTTCTGTATCTCTCGTTTCATGAATTTCATATTCAAATTCTTTTATGAGATCTTCGATCTGCTCGCGATATTCCCTGTTCATGGAAGATATAGAATCTGTTATTGTATATGGTTTCTGCTGTATTTTTTTCAGATATTCATCAACGACTTCTTCCGGTTCCTTAGCTTTTTTCTGACATCCTCCCAGAAGAAAAAGAGATAATATAGTCAAAATGATGAAAGACGTTGTGAAAATTCTTTTCTGTTTCATGTGATGATTGCCTTTCAGATTCCTTACATCATTATTATATCATTGCCAGAAACAAGAGAAAACTCCCTGATTAGATGCCTTCATTAAAATCTTCATATATCTTCGTCTTTTTTCGGGGGTAACGATTGGGGTAAATCTATCCCTTGTTCAAAGTAAAAGCAGCATCATTTCATGCTGCCTAGTGCTGATTATAGTTAAAGATATCAAAGAAGTACCGCAATGCTTCCTGCATGCTCATTCTCTGCTCAATCTTCAGATCTATGAATCTCTTTGTTGCCTTGGATGCGTTGGCTCTGTCTGATAATCAGAAGCTGTAGAACCGGTTAGCTCTTGTTGCGTTAACGATTAACAGATGCAAGTCATTTGTTATTTTCATGTAAGGTCTTTAATCAACTGTAACAGCTCAGCATAACTGAATACTTCGTAGTCAGGAGTAATGCCTGTGTGGTTTTCACGGTGACGGTGGTTGAACCAGATGGTCTTCCAGCCGGCTGAAGTGGCACCGAGGATATCAGTATCAACATTATCACCTACAAAATATGTCTTATTCAGATCCAGGTCAAATCGCTCTCTGGCAATATCGAAGATCTCTCTGTCCGGCTTGCGGAATCCGCATTCCGAAGAGATCACGATGGCATCGGTATCCATCCATCTGTCCAGACCAAGAGAACTTATTTTGGCTCTCTGATGTAAACTTGGACCGTTGGTAACTACTGAGACAAACTGATTGGTCGATTTACAGTAATCCAGTATTTCTGCCATCTGTTCCGGAATGGTCAGTTTATGCTGAATATCGGCATAGGTTTTCTGGAACAGCAATGCCTCTTCACGGGTAATTGATTCACCCAGATCTTCAAATGAAGCCATGATGCGGTAACAGTACATGTCTTCCATGGAGATCTCTTTTCTTTCGCTTTGGGCAAAGGTCTCTTCACTGTGGATGCGATGAAGGATGAACAGCTGATTGGCGTCAAGAGAAAACCTGTCAGCGAAAAGCTGATCATAAGCCGCGATGAAAGGCTGGGAAAGATCGTAAATGGTGTCATCAAGATCAAACAGATAATTCATTGTCTTACCTCGCATTAACATTATAGAACAACACCAACTGCAGGAGCAAACTGACATTTGTTAATCTTTACCGGGATATTAATGAAATATTAAAGTAAAAAAAAGATGTCAATGCTATAATAGTCTGTGACTGGACAGTTATTTTTCCGGTCTATATATTCAGAGGATATTTATGAGCAAGTTTGAAATTGGCAGTGTTACCCTGGATAACCACATCATCGTCGGACCAATGGCCGGTATCAGCAATATCGGTTTCAGAACGATGATCAAGCAGTTTGAACCGGGGTTAATAGTGTCTGAAATGATTTCTGATAAGGCCATTACCTATAAAAACAAGAGAACCATAATAATGACGGACATCGACATAAATGAACATCCGATAGCCCTGCAGCTGTTTGGACATGACATTGATTCAATGGTCGAAGCCGCCAGGTTTTTTGATGAGAAAACGGACTGTGACATCATTGACATCAACATGGGCTGTCCGGTACCGAAGATCGTCAATAACAACTCGGGCAGCGCCCTGATGCGTTCACCGGAATATGCGACTGAATTACTGACGGAAATAGTCAGAAATGTCAGAAAGCCGGTAACGGTCAAGGTAAGAGCCGGATGGGACATGCAGCATATCAACGTGGTGGAATTCTGTAAGAGAATTGAAACAAGCGGTATTGCGGCAGTCTGTGTTCATCCGCGTGCCCGTACGCAGTATTACAGCGGTAAATCGGACTGGGATCTGATCAGACAGGTCAAAGAGAGCGTCAGCATTCCGGTCATCGGCAACGGTGACATCAGAACGGTTGATGACATGATCAGGATGAAACAGCTGACAGACTGCGACCGGTTCATGGTCTCAAGGGGTTGTCTTGGCAATCCTTGGCTGATCCAGCAGCTGGTTCATTATGAAAAGACCGGCGAGAAGATTCCTGATCCGTCAGCTGAGGAAAGGATCTCACAGTGTCTGATCCACGCTCAGAAACTGGTTACTCTTAAAGGTGAGCTTAACGGCATCAAGGAAATGAGAGGCCATGCCTGCTGGTATATCAACGGGCTGCCGGAAAATAACAGAGTCAGAAACATCATAAATACAATGACGACATTTGAAGAATTGCAGGAGATCATGGACAAGTATCTCCAGGCAATGGAAAACGATGATTATTCATGGTTTTTCAGGGAGGGGTTAGAATGATACGTAAATGTATTACAGCACTTCTGTGCATCTTACTGACATTACCTGTCTTTAAGGTAAGTGCACTGGAGAAGAGCATAGAAGAATTAAGTGAGGAAACAAGTGTTTCCAACAGTAAAGCCAGCATCGTGATTCCTTATGGTGAATCACAGGCCAGAGTTTACTATGGCAAGGGCGGCATCAACATCTTTACCGGTGAGGAAAGAATATCATTTGAGACCAACTACGGCATCATAAAGCTGATCGCGGTCGGTGATATCGATAAGGACGGATACGTCGATTTTCTGACCTATCAGGATGTACCGGATGAGGTAGCACAGTTAATGTGTTTAAGCGGTCAGGATGGTCATGTCATCTGCACGATGAGAGAGACCAGAGACGGCTATGATAATAATCTGGGTGCCAATGTCAGAGTAAACTGCTTCATTCAGCAGATGGTATCAGGTGAGGACGGAACAGCGTATGTCGTCTGTGACTACAGCGTCATTCACTATGATCTCTCAAACGGCAGTGAACTGGGCAGATTTACCGATACCGATAACATCTGGAAGATCATCTGGATCGATGATATAAACGGTGACGGAATCAGGGATCTGGCTTACAGCGGTCAGCAGGACATCATCGGTGTGGTGGACAGTGTCACCATGGAAGGATTAAAGGAGATCCATCCGGCCGGTGAGTATGAATTTGAAGTAAGCTGGGATAATTCCCAGAAATGTACAGCCACATTCAACATGTGGGATCTCAGATATGAAGACGGCTTGCTTTACGGATTAAGTGAGAATGGTTGTTTATATGTAGTCAATCTGTTTAACAGCTATGTTGATGAACAGGGTGAAGAGATAATAGATTTAATGACCTATGATCTGGAAGTAGTGGAAAAGGATTCCTTTGACAACCTGCTTTCCAATCATCTGACATATCTTACCGGAAAGCCGGAATACATGATTTCCGGTATTCTGGACTGGAGCTACATGGGTTACCGTTTCGCTGACAGTAATGACACCTATCTGTTAATAAACGCATACATGGGTGACAGCGATACAGAAGCTCAGTGGATCGACGGCAGTTATCCTGCCAAGATCGTCCTGTTTAACAAGATGACAGGGGAGGTTGAGACCAGATTTGTTACCGAGAATGCGATGTATAAGTATCAGAAGACCTGTTTCGGTGTCTATGAAGATCAGCCGGTAATTGCCGCTGTCAATCATCTCGATGAAGGAACGGCTACCGTTGGCTTATATGATCTGGAAGGCAAGCTGCTGACTCAGAAGGAAATCGAATCATCCATATTTGCCTATCAGAAGAAAATGGAGATCAACTGGGACGGTGAGCAGTATCTTCTGGAAGTATTTGACGGCGGAGCAATTAACATCTCAGCCAATCTGAAGAAAATCACTTCCGGTTATTCATCATCACAGACCGAAGTTCTGGAAATGAATGATCAGAGAATTCTGACACTCATCACCGATAAGGGTGTTAAAAACAGAATCATCTGTCTGGAAACTGACGGCAGAACCGTAACATGGGAATACACATTAAAAAAGAACTTCACCAATAAAGGTTTTGAATTCATAAAAACTGACAGTGATTACAACCGTGACGGTGTAAATGACATCTTCCTGATAGTCAATAACTATGACAGCAAGGACAATAAGGTCTACAGTCAGTTCATTGTTATTAACGGTAAGGACGGCAAGACCCTGGTTGATAAAAATGTTATTACCGCAACCTATTATGATGAAAACTGGAAAAAGATCACCCAGTATCTAACGGGATCATCCTTTGATGTCATAAAGGACATTGACGGTGACGGCAAGTGGGAACTGGAAGTCGACGGCAACGTTGTTTCCAGTTACAGAAATGAAGTTGTCGGTTCCGGCCGCGGCTATATTGAAACGGACGGAATGCCGGTAGAAGTCGGTGACTGCAACGGTGACGGTTTCAAGGATTATGTGGTCATAACCAAGAAGGAAACCAGACTGTATCTGTCCAAATATACTTATTACTATGGGGTACTGGAAGTATCATATACCAAGACTGGATCAGTATTCTCCAATCCGGAAAAAGCTGATGCCATGTATACTTCTGCCATCCTGGGTGATGTCAACGGTGACGGCGTCAAGGAAATCGGTATGGTTGACTATAACGCTGAAGGCCGTCAGATCTTCAAGGTAATCAACGGTAAGAACCTTTCTACAATGTTCAAACTGTGCAAGGACGGTGTCAAGGGAAATGGCGAAGCCTTCAAAGTCAGTGAATTTGATTTCAATAACGACGGATATTATGAACTGATCGGCATGGAAAACTGGACACAGGGCATCTATGACGGCAAGACCGGTGAGCTGGTATTTACACCAACTGATGATTACTGGAAAGATGAATACTATGCAGACTTCCTGGTTCCGTTCTCAGTTCTGGAATACATGGATTACAACTTTACCGGTGTCGGTGATGTTAACGGTGACGGTTTCCAGGACTTTGCGTTCCTGACCAGCTATGACAATGAAGACTGGCAGTGGGTCTGTGCCATCAGAACCGTATCCGGAGCTGATTATCAGACAATCAGCGATACTGTCATCTCAGTTAATGACTATGAATCCGGTTACGGTAATCTGATACCGGTATCCGGCATGGAAGGCAGATGTGCCTTAATCAATCCTAATAACAAGATCACCAAGATCTTCGATCTGATAAACCAGCGGGAGATCATGGGTTACAGCATTGAAGTTTCATCCTTAAGCAGCGGCAAGGATAACCAGCTGCTGGCTGTAAAGGATAAGAAACTGTACTCTCTGGATACCAAGCCTAGCTTCAGGCTGAATAAGGAAGTACCTGCAGTCACTGATGATTACAGGGTTGAGTTATCCTGGGACAATGTTCAGGACTACAGTGTCATGACCGTTTACGATAACGGAAACATTGTCTATAAGGGATCAGATAACTCCTGCAGTATAAGACTGCTGGAAGGCAACCATTCCATCAGACTGTCAATGGATGACGGTCAGGGTAAGATCTACAGTGAAACAAAGGATGTGGAAGTTTCTCCTCAGCCTAAAAACTATACCATAGCGGCTGTCTTTGCCGCAGTCAGCCTTCTGTTAGCCTTCTTATTAGGCATCTTCCATAAGATCAGAATCAGAAGAGCCTTCAGAAAGGAGGTGGCCAGATAATGACTGAATACTGCGTTGAACTCAAAAACATTACCAAGAAATTCGGTAATTTCACCGCTGTTGATGACATTTCATTAAAGCTGGAACCGGGCAAGATCTACGGCTTTGTCGGACCTAACGGTGCCGGCAAGAGTACGACCATGGCCATGATCATGGGTTCACTGTTTCCGACCAGCGGTTCCGGAAAAGTCTTCGGACATCCTCTGGCTTCTACCGAAGCTCTGCAATTACTGGGTTATTCTCCGGAATTCACCAGTTTCTACCGGGACATGAGCTGTGCCGAATACCTGCATTACATGGGTACGCTCTCAGGCATGAGCGACAAGGCGGCTACAGCCAGAACAAAGGAACTTCTGGAGAAGTTCGATCTGACGGAACATGCTGGACGTAAGGTGGCCAAGTTCTCTACAGGCATGAAGAAGAAAGTATCACTGGCACAGGCCATGATTAACTATCCGAAAGTACTGCTGCTGGATGAACCGACAGCCAACCTGGACCCGACCAGCCGTCAGGAAATACTGGAAACAGTAAGAGACATGGTTGAGAAGGAACATCTGACAGTGTTCATCAGTTCCCATGTTCTGACGGAACTTGAAACGGTTATCAATCACGTAATTATGATCAACCACGGGAAGATCATTCTTGATGCCCCGATCCATGAGGCTCAGGAAATGTTCAAGAAGGGTATCCTGAATGTTAACACCGACAATAACGAACTGCTTCATGAGCAGTTAGGTTCCAAGTATCAGTGTACGGTTACTGAAGAAGGACTGAGATTTGTCAGTGATGACATGCCAGGACTGAAGCAGGATATCGTATCCTGTGTATTCAACAATCACATGACACTGAATCTGCTGCAGGAAGAAGTCCTGTCACTGGATTCACTGTATAAACGGATAATGGAGGGCAATACTCATGAAAGTGATAATAAAGAGAACGCTTGAGGAAACTCTCAGAATCCCGGCAGTCATACTGGTCATTCTGGCCGGTCTGGCCGGTGGATTCATTGCCGGAAAAGCCGGCAGCATCACCACTACTCCGGCATATGTCACTTATCTTAACGAACGTCTGCTGGTACAGCATCTGGCTGTGTTCTTCCTGATCAACGGTGTCATACTGATGAGCATTGTCTCCTCAGTAGGCAGCGGACTGATTGCCGGTGAAGTTCACGAGGGAACGATCAGACTGCTGGTATCTAAGCCTAACAGCCGCCGTTCCATCCTGCTTGGCAAGGTGCTGGGCATGCTGGGCGGCAGCGTCATACTGATGATCCTGGGATTAAGCACTTTCTATCTGACGGAAACCATAAAAGGTCAGTTTGACGGCAATATCATGATGGATCTGCTGTGTTACTTCCCGGCATACATCATGTACGGATTAATTGTCATATTCTTCTTCAGTTCCCTGGCCGTACTTTTAAGCTGTCTGGCTAAGAAGAGAATAATTGCGTTATTGCCGATGATGTTCCTCATCATTGCAATAACAGCCATTCCGGTCATCGTCAGAGTTGTACTGATGATTGCGAATAAGACATACCCATCTGATCTGCTGTATTATGCCGATGTCAACTATCACTTCGGATCCCTGTTTGGCTGGTGCTGTGATTTCTACGGCGGAATCAAGGGTACGACCGGTCAGCTGCAGATGCCGACAATTCTGATGGGCATCTTCCAGGAAGTGTCTTTGGATAAGGATGTCACCCATGTCAGTAACAGCTCCATGATGCTGGCCAACGATGTCATTCCGAAACTGGTCATAGTGATCATGTATGGAGTACTGACCGTATTCAACTACGCTGCCAGCTTCAGTATTATTAGCCGTAAGGACGTATAAACAGAAACCGCATTATTGCGGTTTTTCTGTGTAAATCGTTTGCGTTAAGATGGGTTTTTTACTATTATGAAAAAAAGATTTTAAAGGAGGCATCATTATGAATCTGGAAAAGATGCAGCATAAATATGCATATACACTGGCCAGAGTGGGACTGAACGTTCAGCCTGGTCAGACTGTTCTGGTAGAGGCGGCCATCGAAGGAGCCTATTTTACTCCGATATTCGCGGAAGAATGTTACAAGATCGGGGCCGGTAATGTCGTAATTCATTATCTGGATGAACCAAACCTGAAGGTTGCGGCCAAATACAGAAGCAATGAAGACGTCAGAAAGGTTGAGCCTTGGGAATCGTTGCAGTGCACGCAGTATCTTGATGAGGGAGCCTGCTACATCAGACTGGAAGGAGTCAATCCGGCCTTGATGGCTGATGTTCCGGAAGATCAGGCCAATGCGATCTTTGCGCATACTGACGCTGTCAGAAACATCATGAGAAAGGCATCCAGAGAGAAACACTGTCAGTGGTGCATCGCCATGATTCCTACCAAGGAGTGGGCTGATTTCATTCTGAAGGATGTTGAAGAAGAGAAGAGATACGAAGAACTCTGGAAACTGATCCTGAAGTTGTGCTATATCGATGAAGACAATGATGTGGTAAAAACCTGGGAAGAAAAGAATGCCAGAAAGAGAGAAAAGGGCGACATCATCGACTCATATCACTTTACGAAGTTCCACTATACCGCTTCCAACGGAACTGATCTGGTGATTGAACTGACACCTGATTCCAAGTTCAGTTTCGGTAACCGCAAGCTGCCGGCAAACTTCATCAGACATAATGCCAACATTCCGACCGAAGAGATCTGCACGACTCCGGAGAAGTTCGGAACCAACGGTGTGGTCTTTGCGTCCAGACCTTTAGTACTCGGAGGCAAGAGTGTTGAGAATTTCGGTTTCCGTTTTGAAAACGGCAAGGTCGTGGAAGTAATCGCCAATGAAGGCAAGGAAATGCTGGAAGCTCTGGTAACCATGGATGAAAATGCCGGTTATCTGGGTGAGGCAGCTCTGGTTGAGTATCATTCACCGATTTCCATGAGCGGTATTGTCTACTATACGACTCTGATCGACGAAAACGCATCATGCCATCTGGCTTTGGGCAGGGGCCTGGGCGGTAAGTGCTCAGATCCAAGATATACGTTCAATGATTCAGTGATACATATCGACTTCATGATCGGTACTGAGGACATGCATATTGTCGGTACAACTGAAGACGGCAGAGAAATTGTCATATTCGATAAGGGAGACTTTGCTATATAATATCTTTAAGGAGGCAGTGTAGCCTATGTCTGAATTACTTGAAATAATCATGCTTGTCTGTTTTGGAGTGTCCTGGCCGGTAAATGCGGTCAAGGCATATAAGGCCCGTAATACCAAGGGTACCAGTCTGCTGTTTCTGTTATTGATTTTTACCGGATACGTAGCCGGAATAGGATCTAAACTGACAAATCGGAGTTACATGGCTCAGATTGACAAGAAGTGGTATGTATTAATTGTTTATGTCATCAATCTGGTAAGTCTGATAGTTAATCTGCTGATATACTATCGAAACAGAAAGCTTGAATCAAAGTAAATATGAATTCAGATGTATTTTTATATCCTAGGGGCTTTAATTGTAATATTAATAGCAGGTAAAATTATCTGCAAAACCGCAAAATACCTCCCAACCAGAATGCAGATCAGATATAGTCCGACGGCTGTGTTGCCAGAGCATTAACACCATACATAGTAAGCGGAAAAAGCACTGCCGCAATTGAGATCAGTGATATCAAGCTAAAATCTTCTGATGTAAATCGTCTGGTGATTAATGGAAAAGTCTTTACTCGCGATGAGATTGGGTGGATGGATTCATCCGGAAAGCCGATAAAAGAATGTGAACCATTCAGAATACAGAATGGCTCACAGCTGGAAGTAACTCTGGGAAATGAGACTGTTAAGGGAATCATAGAGTGTCCAAGAAGAGACTATTAAAAAGCCTTTGTATAAAGTAATTATTACGTTAATAAAAACCTCAGCTTTAATTAATGCTGAGGTTTATTATATGATATGGACTGAATCAGTTCATTTTCTTCTGCTTGTCAGACAGCTTCAGGAAGACAAACCCTAAGGCGAAGAAGATTGACAGCAGGGCAACTGCGATGTTGATGGAACCGCCCATGAACTTGACTAAGGCGATAACAGCTGATCCTAAGAAGGAAGCACCCTTTGAGAAGATATCGTAGATACCGAAGTATTCACCTGAGTTCTCTGCCGGAATGATCTTGGAGAAGTAGCTTCTGGACAGGGACTGGATTGAACCCTGGAAGCAGCCTACACCAAAGGCCAGGATGGCGAAGTCAAATAAGTTCTTAAGGAACAGGGCATAGATGCAGACGCAGAAATAACCGACAATACAGATGAGAATCAGAGGTACTGTGGCATATTTCTTTGACAGTCTGGCAAATACCAGTGATCCGCCGAAGGCAACTACCTGAGTAGCCAGCAGGAATACTACCTGACCGACAGTAGGCAGATTTAAGTCAGTTCCGATGTTGATGCAGTTATCAATGATGGTTCCGACACCATCGATGTACAGGAAGAAGGCGATAAGGAACAGGAAGACTTTCTTATCTTCCAGGAAGATTCTCTTTAAGGTGTTGCCGATCTTGGCAAAGACCTTACCGATCTCGCCTTTTTCGGCCTCGACGTAGTTACGCTGTTTATAATTCTTGATTAAAGGTACGGTTACTAAGAACCACCAGACGGCTGTAACGGTAAAGCCAATCATCTTGCCGACAAACGGTGAGAACAGCATCAGTTCAGGCTTTAAGCCGCCAGACAGGATGTAAGCAACCATGGCAACCAGGAACGGAATACATGAACCGATATAACCCCAGGCATAGCCGTATGATGATACCTCATCCATTCTCTCTTCCGTTGTAACGTCGTTAAGCATGGAATCGTAGAAGGTCAGAGATGCTGAATAGAATATCTTAGCCAGTACATAAATGACAATGAAAGTTACCCAGTTAGTGGCGAAGCCGTTGATTATGCATCCGATGACACCAAGTGCGACTGAAGTAGTGAAGAAGATCTTCTTTTTGTCCTTATGGTCAGCGATGGCACCGCATACCGGCCCGATCAGAGCAACAATGATCGTTACAATGGTGATTGCCAGGGCATAATAAGCGGTAGCTTTATCAGAGTCGATCTGACCAGGAGCAGTACCAATGGCCAGATCTTTGAACCAGATAGGAATCAGTGAACATGCCAACATGGTGAAAGCTGAGTTACCGACGTCATACAGTACCCAGGATTTCTCTTCTTTAGTTAACCCTTTAAACATAAATTCTCCTTTTCAAATTGTATTTAATTGTGAAACACTAATTTATTTTATCATAAAAATAACAATTATATATACATGTGATAAAATAAGGACATGAAATCGATTCTGAAAACATACACATATTCAGACAGTAATGAAATACAGAGAGTCCAGGCAGTCATCTGTGACAGCTGGGATGATCTGTTTTTTCTGCATCCTGAATACAGCGAACAAGCCTTCATAAATCTGGGAACGTTCTATAAGAATGTCTTTGCCAAACGGTACGGTAATCTTTTCGGCAAGAGTGTTCTTTTCAGGCTTCCTGATGATCTGGAGACCGAAATACCGATGTATGACAGTGAATACGGTCTGATGCTCAATAAACTCATACGGGCTAATGTCGCTTTAAGAAAGAGTGCCAAGTATCATGATGGTTCGGTACGCATAACAGAGGAAAAAGCCAGAAAGCTTTACAGTGAACTGGCCAGAAAGAACTGCCTGCAGATAGCCAACGGTAAACTGCCTTTTGTGACGATTCTGGCTGTTGGCAATTCCTTTGGTTTCCTGTCTCAGAACCAGGTAGACGCCAGAGTAAAGGTCAATTCTTCATTCTTTGTCATGGACCGTTTTGACTGTTCGACAGGTTACGATGTACTGGGGAATGCGATTGGTCTGAATGTCAAAAACGGGATAATTGAAAGCCCGCCTCTGTTTGACAGGGAAGTACTGGTAGTTGACCAGGACAATAAAGTTTCAATAGAGAAGATCACACTGGATGATCTGGAAATACAGGTTGATAATACGCTTTACCGTAACAGGGAAAACTGCAGGATATACTGCAGACCTGATTACAAGAAAACTCCTGCAGGAGGATATGATCTTGTAATAATCGGCAGAGAGATAGTAGCCATTAAGGAAGGCGGAAATACACCTGTTCCTGGCAGCGGCTTTGTTATGAAACTGGATGATAAGGTCAACATTCACCGTTATCAGGTAATATACCGCGGACTGAAGAAGATCAGATTTGCCTTACAGGTAGGTAACAGTGCCATTGTGAACGGGGTTAAGACTGATAAGTTTATTTCCCGATTCTATAATTTTCTTAATCTGGGATACACATCATATCCGCCTTCAATGTATCCGCGCAACTATAACAAGGACAGAGCACCGCGTATTGTCTTAGGAGCTGACAAGAATAATAAACCTATGATCTTATGGTTTGAAGGTGCCGGCAAGTTCGGACATGATCCGAAAGAGGAAAGCTGTGGAGCTTCATTGATGGAAGTAGCAGATATCTGTGAGAAGATGGGTGTTTACAACGGCATTAATCTGGATGGCGGAGGAAGTGCACAGCTGTTAATCAAGAATAAACGTTCACTGAAGATCTCAGACCGTGATCCGGATGATTTCTCAGAAATAGAAAGGGCAGTACCGGCAGGTCTGTATGTAAAATAATAATGGCTCAGTTATTGTGGAAAACTAAAGGAGGCGAACAGCCTCAAGGTAAACCGAGAGTATATTTTACTTGTTATCCTAGTGATTTTGAAAAGACTTTCGAAAGCATCACTAATGACCTTTTTTCGGTGACAGATTGTGCAGTTTTTTATACTAGAGATCTTAGCGTTGGTTTTTCTGAAGAAGAATATAATGTTGAACTGAAGAACATGAACCTTTTTGTTATACCAGTCACTTTAAGACTGTTAACAGAAGATAACAGAGCCATGTTAAAAGATTATGCATATGCCCGAGAAGAACATATTCCTGTATTGCCTATAATGATTGATCACGGTATTGATAAATTGTATTCACATCCTGACCGATTTAATGACCTTCAGTATCTTGATCCCGAAGGAAATGATAATACAGGGGTCAGCTATAAAGAAAAACTGAAGAATTATCTTCAATCAGTATTGGTAGATGATGAAACGGCCAACAGGATAAGAGCAGCTTTTGATGCTTATGTGTTTTTAAGCTACCGTAAAAAAGACAGAAAACACGCGGATGAATTGATGAGACTAATTCATAATGATCCGGTATGTAGAGATATAGCTATCTGGTATGATGAATATCTTGTTCCAGGCGAATCATTTAATGAAGTAATAGAACAGGCAATGAAGAAGAGTGAACTCTTTACACTTCTTGTCACTCCTAACCTCATCAATGAAGATAACTATGTAAGGAACATAGAATATCCTGAGGCTGTAAAAAGCAACAAGAAGATTCTACCAATTGAGATGGTGCCTACTGACAAAGAAGAGTTATTCAATCAATATGAAGGATTGAATGAATGTTTTGATGTAAAAAACGATGATGAGTTTGATAGAGGAATACTCGGAGCTATAAGAGAATTGGCCTTACAGAATAAAGATGATCCTGTACACAACTATCTTATGGGATTGGCTTATCTTGATGGGATTGATGTTGAAGTTAACAGAGAAAGAGCAATAGAACTTATCACTTCAGCAGGAGATGCCAATTTGCTTGAGGCTGTGAATAAACTGTATAAGATGTATAGTAAAGGAATAGGTATCAAGCTTGATTACAATAAAGCTTTATATTGGGCTGAAAAAAGATATGAAATAACAAGAAGAGAAAAAGGAGAAAATCATCCTAGTACATTAAAATCATTGAATATTTTAGCTATTTCTTACGGTGAAGTTGGTAATTATAAAAAAGCTCTTGAAATAAATAAACAAGTTTATTTGTTACGTAAAGAAGTCTTGGGTGAAAACCATCCAGATACAATTATATCGTTAAACAATTTAGCAGGGTCTTACCGTCATATTGGAAATTATGAAAAATCTCTTGAGATAGATAAACAAGCTTATTCGTTACGTAAAGAAGTCTTGGGTGAAAACCATCCAGATACAATTAGATCGTTAAGCAATTTGGCAGGGTCTTACAGTAAAATTGGAAATTATGCAAAAGCGCTTGAAATGAACGAACAAGCATATTCTATATGTAAAGAAGTCTTGGGTGAAAACCATCCAGATACAATTAGATCGGTAAACAATTTAGCAGGGTCTTACTATAAAATTGGAAATTATGAAAAATCTCTTGAGCTGATGGAGAAAACATATTCTTTTACAAAAGAGGTATTTGGCGAAACTCATCCAAATACAATTAAATCGTTAAATAATTTGGCAATGTCGTACAGTAAAATTGGAAATTATGCAAAAACTCTTGAGCTGTTGGAGAAAGCAAATTCATTGCAAAAAGAAGTCTTAGGTGAAAATCATCCAGATACAATTATATCGTTAAACAATTTAGCAGGGTCTTACCGTCATATTGGAAATTATGAAAAATCTCTTGAGATAGATAAACAAGCTTATTCGTTACGTAAAGAAGTCTTGGG
>JAFQZR010000029.1 GCA_017405785.1 Erysipelotrichaceae bacterium | reverse complement strand
TCTGATGACATAAACAATAATGATACTGATCCGCTGGACCAGATAATCCCATACAGTGAAGTAATAGGCAATAGCAAGCCGTTCAGCAATACGCCATGTGAAGGCATAACGGTTTCGGCTGAAGCTAATGCATTTTATAAGGATACGGAAGTAAAGTTTACTCCTGTTGATGACAGCATGGAGAGTTTTCCTGCGTTTGAAGATAATCTGTTTGAACAGGGCTACATGACCGTAGGCGGTTGGGAAGTAGATGCCGGACTGAAAGACGATGAAACAATTCCGGGACAATATGACGTTACGATCGATTTGGCAACACTGGGTATCGATCCATCCATGTATGACAGCGTAAGAGTACTCAGAATCAATGATGAGGGAGAGTATTATGTGTATTCATCATCTCTTGACGGCTCAAGGCTTTCCTTCAGTTCCAATCAGAACAGTGTTATTGTTACGACGATTTGCCTGAGTATCGTTGCCGGATTACTTGTAGGTGCAGGAATAGAGTATGGCATCAGTAACAAGTATTACATCTGGGACAGAAAATTCGACCCGCTGAAACTTGGGGTTGAAACCCTTCACGGCAAGACTGAATACGGTTCTTACTGCATCGAATGGGTCATGAATGATGTCGACCCCAACATGGCTGAAAAGACGGCAAGAATGGCCGAGATCGAGCAGAAGTACAAAAAGGAAGCTGAAGAATACCGCAAGGTTCTGAATGTCTTTGAGCGTTTCCGCACCAATTATCACGTAGCCGAGTACTACAAGAAGTCTCTGCAGGCTGATCAGGAATATCAGAGCCTGGCCAAGCAGCTCAAGGTACCTGAGATGATAGAATATACCGCAAAATGCATCGAGACAGCATTTGAATACCTTGGCGGCAGACAGCGTCTTTTCATGCCCAGAAGCGAAATCCCGTTTAAGATCGTTTATGACAGTGAGGCAGCGCTTGGAGAAGCAATGAACAGAACCTATTCCTCCGCCTATGTTAAGGTTCGCCCGGGAAATATGAAACCGGGGGATCAGACCGACAGAGATAACTATCTTTTGACGATCACCCACGAGCTGCTGCATATCTGTCAGAACAGATACAGGGTGCCGATCGATTCTCTGACCAATTCGATACGCTTTGATGAAATGGTAGCCGCGTTTATGGAAAGAGAAGCACTTGCCTACTATCAGTATAAAGGCATAATAACGACTGAGCCTACGCTGACAGATTCCAATTACTGGGGTGCTCTCAGAATTCCAATCGAAACCGAACCTGCAGGAATAAAAGGTAAGAAACTGAACGATCTGATGATACATGAAGGATACAACCTTGGCCGCCTAGCCATGTATCTGGCAGACAGATATCCGGACAAAAAAGTCACAACCCGTAATCTCCTGATTGCCCGTACATACCTGGGAATTCCGGACTCTGACATTGCCAAAGCCGATATACCAAGCATCCTGTGTTCTGCGTTTGGCCTTACACCAAAACAGTTTGAAGAATGCTTCGTTGAATGGCTGATCAGCGAGCGGAAAACGGTACAGGAAAAAATGTATGATGCATACAGCTCAAAAGAGTATAAGATGCCTGATCAGATCATAGCTGAACCGGGGCAGAAGCATTATGTCAAAGTCGATAATGATGCTGATTATTTTCTGAAAATTCAGGCATTTATTCAGAAAACGACTAATATGGCTCAGCCTTGTATCCTGGTTCCGGACAGCGATCTGACAAGCAAATATCCTGAAGTTACATTCCTGCCTGCGGCAGATTACTATCCTACATCTCAGGGATATTTCATACCTTCTTTCGTCAATTACAACCTGAAACATGATTACCTCGGCATCATGGAGATCCATGGTATGCGGAAAGGCAATACGCCTACAGGGGAATCGGGAGCTACTCTCTATGTACTTGACAAAACCGCAAAGCCTGTTGTTGTCGATGATGTGGAAAACAGAAAGGTTATTATCTCATTCCCTGAGCCATCACTGGCAGCCAAAGAAAAGGTGATAGAAGGCTACTGTGTTAATGTTCTGACAACAAGCGGAGTCAATGTGAAGAAGTTCTTTGAATTCAAGGATGGAACATTTGACAGAACGATATACCTAGGCTATGACGACATCGCTGATAAAAACGATCCTTCAAATACTGTAGAGATAACAATAACGCTGTGTGAATATGCGACCAATACCGATAATGAAAAGAAACTCTTAGGAATCGAATCAGATCCGGTAAACATTACAGTGGTTCCAAACGCCAAGCAGAAGGCCACATTAAAGCCATATTACGGTCCAATTGAAACGGGCAAACCTTATAACAATCCGCTGATGCCAGCACTGGGCAAATTCGTTGAGGCCGATGAGGAACACGATTATGACTATTATCTCAACAGAGTCTATAACTATATTGCCGAAAAGCCGGTCCTTGACCTCAAGGCAAACGGTGATTTCACGATTACTTTCGGTGGAACTTCATTTACCTTTGACAAGTTTGCGGATGCATATAACGGAGGAAACATGCATGTTGACGGATTTACGATCAGTGGTCATGTCACCATGGGAAAGAACTTCAGAGACATGGGTATAAATTCAGACAAGGTCAATACACCTTATGAATGGATAGCAGACAACCTGAAGATGGAACCTTCCAGTGTCTCTGTAACAGCAGCCTGGACCGTTCAGTACTGGGAATATACCAGACCACAGTGGTGTCCTTCCGAGTTATATGAGACCTATGGAATACATGAAGTAGAGATTCCGAAAGAAGGCGGGGGAACCAGGAAAGCGTGGTGGTATTTTAGCACTAAGAACTGGTACGAAAATATGCAGTATACCCAGAACGGTATGCTCCACGTTACCTGGAACGAAGCGGAAAACCGTTATGACTTTGTGCTGAGCGAGTATCTTGACATGTCTACCAGATACTACAGTGATGAAGAGCTCGTTACAAATACAGGTGAGTGTAAGGACTGGAGTCTTGACAACTTCAAAACATATGGTTATTTCAACGGAGAAAAACCGGATTGATGGCTGATTCGTAGTCAAATTACAACCAGATGTTAAAGGGATGCCTGGTTTGTTTGCAACAGACATCCTTTTACTGTGCGAAATGTTATTTTAACTACTTGGTGTATTTAAAACTTGTAAACAGTTTAAAAACATGTTTGTACCTGAAGGTATGGATTGATTGATTATTCCGGTCGGAATATGCCCATTTTGCTACTTAAATGGGCTATGCAATAATGATAAAATATAGATAGAGCAGAAGAAGGTGATCATACGCCAGGTAATAGTAAGTTAGGAAGTGGACTGGACGCAATCTTCGGATCTGATATAAACAGTCTTCTTGATGATATTCAAAACGGTACAGAGCCGGATGGTGTTACAACAAGCAATACCACTTTAAGGTTGTCTGAAATAAAACCAAACCCATACCAGCCAAGAGAGATCTTCGATGAAGAAAAACTACAGGAACTTGCTGATTCCATTAAGGAACACGGTATGTTTACTCCAGTACTTGTAAGAAAAGTATTTGATGGCTATGAATTGGTTGCGGGCGAGAGAAGAACAAAAGCTGCGGAAATCGCCGGATTAACTGAAATACCTGCCATCATTGTTGATCTCGATGATGATCAGATGATGGAGATTTCCTTGCTGGAGAATATCCAGAGAGAAAATCTGACTGCTATTGAAGAAGCAAAGGCATATAAGAACCTCATCGATAAAAGAGGATATACCCAGGAAGAATTAGGAAAACGTGTCAGCAAGTCCAGAGAACATGTTGCGAATACATTAAGACTGTTATCCTTGCCGGATAAAGTACAGAAACTGGTAGAGAATGGTACATTATCAGCAGGCAAGGCCCGACCACTGATTACGGTCGATCCTAAGGATATTGATAAGCTGGTCGATAAAGTAGTAAAAGAAAACCTCTCTGCCAGAAGGGTAGAGAAGCTCGTACAGGACTATAAAAACCCTACGATCAAGAATACTCCTGTCATCAGCGAAGCTGCCTATGAATACCAGAAACAGCTACAGCACTATCTGCAGACGAGAGTAAAGATTAATGGTAATAGGATCACGATCAACTATGTAAACGATGAAGATCTTGAAAGAATTGTTAACGAAATAATGAAGGATAAATAAATGGATTTCTTATTGGATATCGTTATGGAAATCATCTTTGAGGTGTTTCTGGAAGGGGCAGTTGAGGGTGCCATGAGCAGTAAAATACCAAAGTTCTGGCGCTTCGTTCTGCTCAGTCTGGTGATTATGGTTTATTCCGGAATACTATATGTTGCCATTTCCATCGCAATAGAACATGAGAGCATTGTCGCCTGGATCTGCGCGGTATTTATACTGTTAATTGCGGTTGCAGCATTTATAAAGAAGTATAAAGAATATAAAGTCAGAAACAACATAGAAAAGGGTAATGAAGTGTAGAAGGTGTCTAAGTGCTTAGACGCCTTTTTCACGAGCTGAAATATAACTTCGCATAATAGTTGTTATGTAATATTTTGATGTTTCAATTTGCACAAAACGTTGATTTTACGCATATTAGTCCCGTTTTTCGCGTATTTCGCCATTATTTCTACGCGATTTTTTCTAAAAATACATGGTTTTACCTGAAACGCCGTTTTTAAGCGTTTCCTGAGACTTT
>JAFQZR010000003.1 GCA_017405785.1 Erysipelotrichaceae bacterium | reverse complement strand
CCTCCTTTGATGAAAGAAAAACTCCCGATTGCTCAGGAGTTTGTTCAGTGGTCCCAGGCAGAATTGAACTGCCGACACCAGCATTTTCAGTGCTGTGCTCTACCTACTGAGCTACAGGACCATGGTTGCGAGGGAAGGATTTGAACCTACGACCTCCGGGTTATGAGCCCGACGAGCTACCGGACTGCTCTACCTCGCGATATTACATGGCGGAGGAACTGGGATTCGAACCCAGGCGCCGGTTTCCCGACCTACCGGTTTTCAAGACCGGACCCTTAAGCCGCTTGGGTATTCCTCCGGATATTGATGGTGGACCCTATAGGACTCGAACCTATGACCAATCGGTTATGAGCCGACCGCTCTGACCAACTGAGCTAAGGGTCCAAATGGTAGCGGGAGTGAGAGTCGAACCCACGACCTCCCGGGTATGAACCGAGTGCTCTAACCAACTAAGCTATCCCGCCACTATACTTTTGCTTAAGAATGGTCGGGATGACAGGATTCGAACCTGCGACCCCCTGGTCCCAAACCAGGTGCACTACCAAGCTGTGCAACATCCCGACTTTTCTCAGCGCTTTATGATTTTACCATACCTCTTTGAATTCTTCAACATATTTTAAAGTTGTTTATTAATTTTTTTGTATAGGCTAAAATAAGTATATGAAAATAGGAATCGTATCTTTAGGTTGCAGCAAGAACCTGATCGACACTCAGACAGCCATGAAGTATCTGGCCAAACAGGGCCATTCTTTTACGTCGGAAGTCAGGGAAGCGGATGTAATAATAGTTAATACATGTGCATTTATCAATGATGCCAAACAGGAATCCATCAACACCATTCTGGAGATGGCCGATTATAAGGAATACAACTGTCAGAAACTGATCGTTATGGGCTGTCTGGCTCAGAGATACCGCAATGATCTGGAAAAGGCAATACCGGAAGTGGACCGTTTCATAACTATTGATGAGTACGGAAAACTGGAAGAGATCCTCAGTAAGGAAATAGAACCTGAAGGAAGTTTTGCAGAACAGCCGATCCTGGCTACCAAACCGTGGACTGCCTATCTGCGCATATCCGACGGCTGCAATAACCGCTGTGCGTTCTGTGCCATCCCCGGTATCAGAGGCAGATATAAATCAGTACCGATGGAAGATCTGTTAAAACAGCGGAAACAGCTTGAACAGTTAGGCATTAAGGAACTGAACCTTATTGCACAGGACACCAGCCGTTATGGTTATGATATATACCATGAGAACAGATTGCTGGATCTTTTAAGGGAACTGAATAACATGGATTTCCATTGGATAAGAGTTCTCTATCTGTATCCGGATCTCATAACAAAGCAGTTTCTGCTGGAAATGAAGAAACTGGATAAGGTATTACCGTACTTCGACATGCCGGTTCAGCACGGATCCGACAGACTGTTAAAAGCCATGAGAAGGATTACCGACAGTACCAAGATCAGGGAACTGACTGCAGATATCAGGGAAGTATTCCCGGATGCCACTTTAAGAACCACCGTAATGGTAGGATTCCCGTCCGAAAACAGAGAAGACTTCAAGCAGCTCATCAACATGATCTCTGAGGTCAAATGGGACCATCTGGGAGCATTTAAGTATTCGCGTGAGGAAAATACCGAAGCATATGATATGAAGCCTGTAGTGGCTGCAAAGACCAAACAGAACCGTCTTGATAAGGTTATGACTTTGCAGCGGCATATAAATGCGGAAACAACAAAGAGATATATCGGGCAGGAAATGGAAGTGCTGATCGAAGGAAAAGATGCCATTAAGAATCTTTATATCGGACGAAACAGGACGCAGGCTCCTGATGATATAGACGGTCATACGATATTTACCGCCGATAAATATCTGGAGACAGGTACATTTGCCAGAGTCAGAATCACAGCCATCAGAGGATATGACATGTACGGGGAGGCAGTATGAGACAGACAGAAAAGATTGCCAATGAGATGAGAAAAGACATCATAGAGATGATTCACGCTGCCAACAGCGGACATCCGGGAGGATCACTGAGCTGTGTTGACATAATTGCTTCTCTTTTCTTTGAGGTAATGGATATTGACATAGACAGCATTAATTCCACAGACAGAGACCGTTTTATCCTGTCTAAGGGGCATGCATCCGAAACTTTATACGCCGCCCTGGCAGAAATGGGTATTATTCCGCATGAGGAACTGCTGACCTTCAGAAAGTTCGGTACCCGTCTGCAGGGACATCCCAATATGAATCACTGTCCGGGAATCGACATGTCTTCAGGATCACTGGGGCAGGGTTTATCCGTAGGAGTAGGAATGGCAATTGCCAATAAGATGAATAACAAGCCTTACAGAGTATATGTGCTGGTCGGTGACGGTGAATGTCAGGAAGGCATGATATGGGAAGCCGCGATGAGTGCCAGTCATTACGGACTGGATAATCTGGTACTGATCGTTGATCATAACGGACTGCAGTCTGACGGTTTTGTCCGGGATGTAATGAATAACTCGCCTCTGGGAAAGAAGTTTGATTCCTTCGGATGGAATGTCTTTGGCTGTGACGGTCATGACATCAGCATCATCACTCAGGCCCTTAAAATGGCAAAAACCGTCAAAGATAAACCGACTGTGCTTATTGCGGAAACGGTAAAGGGCAAAGGTGTCAGTTTCATGGAAAACAATCCAAACTGGCATGGCAGAGGAATCAGTGATGAAGACTACATCAGAGCAATGAAAGAACTCGGAGGTGATGACTGTGAGTAAGATGGCAACACGTGAATCCTTCGGCATTGCACTGAAGGAACTTGCTGAAAAGAATCAGGACGTCGTAGCGCTTAATGCGGACATCTCCAAATCAACAAAAACAGATGTATTACGGAATTATGATCCATCAAGGCATTTCAACATGGGTATTGCCGAAGCCAACATGATTGGCGTGGCAGCCGGGCTGGCGGTCAGCGGCAAGATTCCGTTTGCTTCCAGTTTTGCAATGTTTGCAGCCGGCAGAGCCTTTGAACAGATCAGAAATTCCGTGGCATATCCGCATCTCAATGTTAAGATATGTGTCTCTCATGCCGGACTGTCAGACGGACCTGACGGTGCCACTCATCAGTGCAATGAAGATATAGCCTTAATGAGAGTGATACCTGGTATGACTGTTATACAGCCTTGTGATGATATCGAAACCAGAAAAGCCATGGAAGCCATTGCGGAATATCAAGGACCGGTCTATCTGAGACTTGGCAGAGCGCCTGTTGAAGATGTTAATGATGAGAATTACGAGTTTCATCTGGGAAAGGCAGTTATCGTCCATGAAGGAAAGACAGATATAACCGTATTCGCGACTGGTGTGATGGTTCAGAATTCATTAAAAGCCGTTAATATTCTGAACGAGAAGGGCATAGATCCTACAATCATAAACATTCATACTATTAAACCGCTGGATGAGAAAACGGTAATTGAGTATGCCGCAAAGAGCAGACTGATAGTTTCTGCCGAAGAACACAGTATAATAGGCGGTCTGGGAAGTGCCATCTCCGAAGTGCTGAGCCAGAAATGCCCGTCCAGACAGCTGTTTATCGGCGTTAAAGATGTCTTCGGGGAAAGCGGAACAGTTGAACAGTTATATGATAAATACGGCATATCAGCTGAAAAGATAGCTGCAA
This sequence comes from Erysipelotrichaceae bacterium, assembly GCA_017405785.1. Classification (GTDB taxonomy): domain Bacteria; phylum Bacillota_I; class Bacilli_A; order Erysipelotrichales; family Erysipelotrichaceae; genus RUG521. The sequence continues at coordinate 879 of JAFQZR010000003.1, read as the reverse complement.
ACATCGAAAAAGCAGCATTAGAGCTGCTCTAAGATAACATGATTTATTAAACTGATTGCATTAAAATCAGTTGGGTGCTATAAATAGAGCATATAAGGGGAGATAAATAAATGAGTAAGATCAATCAGACAGTTACAGAAAGAGTTGTTAAAGACGGACAGGAATTTTTGAAGGTTACAATGGATGAAAAGGACTATTTCCTGCCATTTAAGGTTCTGGCCGGCAAGAAAGTCGCATTTTTGGATATCTCCGGACAGGTTAGCTTAAATGAATCAGCTGCCAAGGATATCGTAGATCTGCTGCTGGAAGCAGATGTTGAATTCGATACCATCCTCAACCCGGTAGCCAAGTCAAACGCTCTGGCCCATGCCATTGCCTTAAACTGGAATAAAGCCAAGGGAACCCAGATTGATAAGACCGTTGTTGCCAGAAAGAGCGAAGGCAACAAGATCCAGGCTGTATACCGTTCAGTAACAACACCAAGAGATCAGATCATGTCATTAACCGATGACGATGCCGAATATCTGAAAGGCAAGAAGATCCTGGTAGTCGACGACGTCTATGGCGGAGGCGGTACAACCAAGGGCCTGATGGAACTGGCTGATAAGGCCGGCGCAATAGTTGCTGCTCATGCGGTTATCGCTGTTGAAGCCGGTGTAGAACTTCCGAAAGGAATCTTCTATCTGTTCACATTACCATTAAGCGAATAACAAACAAAAAGCCGTTAACCTGATTGATTGAACTAGTAAGATAAAAGTAGACATGGAAAAAGTCAAAGGGCTTAATCCAAAGTCTACTTTTTCTTATGATGAAATAAAGGAGGAACAAATATGGCGATAGGAAGACCCAAAGGCGTAAAGAACAGAGAGTACAGTATTG
>JAFQZR010000028.1 GCA_017405785.1 Erysipelotrichaceae bacterium | reverse complement strand
ATAGGCTCTCTGAACTTATTGCTAGATACAGAAGATAAACTATATAAACAAGTTTCACCAAGAGTAAAGAATTTACCTGCAGGCTCACTCCAACGTATTGTTTTAGATCTTGGTGGGAAAAAATATGATTTGAATTATGTAGAAAAGATTATCAAATTTCTACAATATGTATTAAAGGATGTATACCCTAATATTCCTATTGATGTTTTATGGTAATGAAAGAAGAGGATAGTCCTTTTCTTTTCGACGTTATTAACTTCGCATAATAATTGTTATGCAACTTTTTGAGGTGAAAATGAGGGAGTATATAGCTCGTAAAAGGGTGTATTGACTATAATTGAATCATTTTATAAAATAAAAATAAGAAGTAAAGGTTTGTAACTCAAAGCTCTTTTTGAGGCTTATCCTTTGACACATTGATGTTAAGGGTTTAACGCGGAGAAAAGAGCTTTTATTTCCTACTAGAGTATAATAATTCCCATACACGAAGGAGAAGACATGATACAGTTAGGTGTTTCACTATATCCGGAGCAGGAGACGCCAGAACAGATAGACAGCTATCTCAAACTGGCAAAACAGTACGGTTTTACCAAGGTATTTACCAGCCTGTTTTCCGTTGAAGGTACCAAAGAAGAGATAATTACCTATTTCAGGAATCTGACTGATGTTGCCCATAAATACGGAATGGAAGTATATGGTGACTGCAACGCCAGATTCTTCATGCAGATGGGATGCTCGGCAGAAAATCTGTCAATATTTAAAGAAATCGGAATCGACGTCTTAAGACTTGACCTGATGTTCAACGATGAGAGAGACGTTGCCATTGTCAATAACAAAGAAGGAATACCGGTACAGCTCAATGCCAGTCTTATCCCAGCAGTTCAACGTGTTCTGGAAAACGGCGGAGACAGAAACAGGATCATTGGCTCCTACAACTTCTATCCTTTAAGAAATACCGGAGCCGACAGTGCTGATGTTCTTGCCGCTAACCGGTTCTTCAAGAAAGAAGGAATCAAAACACAGATTTTCATCACTTCCACGGAAAAGGGAACACACGGTCCATGGCCTGTATCCGACGGTCTGCCGACCATTGAAGAAAACAGAGACATGCCGATTGGCTTACAGGTCAGACATAACCTGGCTCTGGGATGTGATGAGATGATCATCGGTAATGCCTTCGCTTCTGAAGCAGAACTGAAGGAAGTCGCAGACACGATGAAACAGATATATGTTTACGGTGAAGACAAACCGTTCTACTTCCCGGGATTAAGAACCCAGATTCCTATCGGTGACATTGAACGTATACCGCTGACCATTGAGCTGGCCGAAGGGGTAACGGGAACGGAAAAAGAACTGCTGTTTAGGTTTGTAAAGCATAACGTTTCTGAATATGTTCACGCCATCATCCGTTCAAGATGGGGCAGAATGGACTTCCGCTTCACTCCGATTCCTCCTAGACCGTGTGATAAGGAATTCTTCGAAGACGGTGATGTGGTTATCCTGAACGAGAGTGTTCCTCATTATAAGGGAGAAGTACACATCGCCAGAAAGAGGATCCTCAATGACGGTACCATGAACTATGCCGGAAGGATAAAGGAAGAAGAAAGATTCCTGCTTGATTATCTGAAATACATGGATAATTTCGGGTTCATTGAATAGTTATAAATATCCTCATGGATATGAAATAAGACATAATAAAACAATTAATGAAAGGAGAGTATTATGCCTAAAAATGCAAAAGACTATGCACGGCTTGCAGCCCAGATAGTCGAACTGGTTGGCGGCAAGGACAATATTGCTCATGCCGCACATTGTCTTACCAGATTACGTATCACTCCAAAAGACACCAGTGTAGTTAAGCTTGATGAGATCAAGAAACTCGGTGTTATTGGCGCTCAGATGATAGGTGATCAGGTTCAGGTTATCATCGGCAATGATGTCAATGAAGTTTATGACGCATTCGTCAATGTTACCGGTGTTGAAAGAGTTGCTGCTATTGATGAGAACCTCGACCCTGAACTGGTCAAGAAAAAATCAATTAAGGACATCTTAGGTTCAATCTTCCCGGCAATCGTATCCTGCGTGTTCCCGATCCTTCCGGCTCTGCTGGCTTGCGGTCTCTTACAGGCTGTCATGATGCTTCTGATCAACTTACATGTTGTTCGGGCTGATTCACCTACTGTTGCTACATTCACATGGGTTTACAACGTAGCTTACTACTTCCTGCCTGTTCTTGTTGCCTATGCAGCATCCAGAAGATTCAACGTCAAGGCTGCCATGGCCATCTTAATGGGCCTGATCCTGGTTTATCCTGATTTCGTTGAACTCTGCAAGGCTGGCGTTGGTGCTACAATTCCTAATCCAGGCGGACCTCCTACAGTAATTCCTGGCACAGGCAATGCCGGATATCTGTTTGGTATTCCAATCTATCCTGCAACTTATTCAAATACTATCATTCCGGCAATTCTGATCGTATTTGTAATGAGCTATGTTGAGAAGTTCCTCAACAAGGTCATTCCTAAGGTTGTCAGATTCATATTCGTACCGCTGCTTGAACTTGTCATCATGCTGCCTCTGTCACTGCTGGTCCTGGCTCCTCTCGGCGCCAAGCTGTCAAGTGCATTCGCAGGTTTACTGATCGCAATCTTCAATACTCCGCTTGGAAAGGTACTGATCCCTGTATTCTGTGCAATCTATCCATACATCGTTATTACAGGCATGCACTTCAACCTTATGGCTGTAGCCATGGCAATCGGCGGAAGATATGGCAAGAACCCTATCACACATCCTGCAGGCTTCCTGTTCCAGTATACTCAGGCTGCAGCATGCTTAGCTGTCGGTCTTAAGGCCAAGGATGAAGAGCGCAAGTCAATGGCTTTATCATGTGCCTTCTCTGATGCTATCCCTGGCATTTCTGAACCAGGTATGTATGGTGTTACTTTCAAGTATAAGACTCCGTTATATGCTGCAATGATCGGCTCATTCGTCGGTGGTATCATCTGCGTTATCATGAATGTCGGTTCATATGCAGGCGGTCCTCCTAACATCTTTACATTCCCAGTATTTATTAACCCACAGACTGGTTCAACAGCTGACCTCAAGGGCATGATTCTGGCTGTAATCGTTGGTGCTGTAGTTGCCTTCGCTGCTACATTAGTTCTCTACAAGGACGAAAAGGCTGACGAAATCGACGCTAAAGGTTAATAACTGATGGCAAGATTTCCTGATAACTTCCTCTGGGGCGGAGCAACGTCTGCTGCTCAGATAGAAGGAGGAAGATGCGAGGACGGAAAAGGCCTGTGTCATCTTGATTATGTGTTTTACCGCGGTCCTAAGACTCCGTGCAACTTCATGTTAAAAAGAGACTATGAAAGGGCCAGGGCAGAAGAAGCAACACTTAACTTCCCTAACAGAAGAGGCATTGATTTCTATCACAGATATAAGGAAGATATTGCTCTGTTAGCGGAAATGGGATTCAAGTCATTCAGAATGTCCATATCCTGGACCAGACTGTTCCCGACAGGCCTTGAAGAAAAACCTGATCCGAAAGGTGTTGAATTCTATCACAATGTATTCAGAGAACTGCACAAGTACGGAATTGAACCTCTGGTAACAATGATCCATTACGAACTTCCGATCGTATTTGTCGAAAAGTATGACGGATGGGCATCTCCGGAAGTGGTTCCTCATTGTGTAAGATATCTGAAGTTCCTGATCGATGAATACAAAGACGAAGTCAAATACTGGCTGACCTTTAACGAGATCAACATGGTATGCGCTGTTCCTTGGCTGGGTGGCGGCATCATTCTGGACAGGCATGATGAATTTGAAATGCCTAAGAATTTCCGTCCGTTTGGTCCGCTTCCGCCGGAAATGGCCGGCAGATGGGAGAATGCCTCACATCAGGCACTGCACCATCAGTTCATTGCCAGTGCCATGGTTGTCAAGTATGCTCACGAGACAGCTCCAAACTGTCTGATAGGCAACATGTTCAACCTTCATCACATGTATCCGGAAACACCTGCACCGCAGGATGCCTACAGAGTACATGAGGAAAAAGAATTCAACATGTTCTTCTGCGATGTCATGGCCAGAGGTTACTATCCGGCCTGGATAAAGACTTACTACAGAAGAAACAATATCAGTATCAACTGGTATGACAACTATGAGCAGATCCTGTCAGAAGGAAAAGTTGATTTCATTTCACTGAGCTACTATCTCTCATCAATTGTTACAGCTGATCCGAAGAGACAGGAAAGAATCGGTTCATTCATCAGGACACTGCATAATCCGTATCTTGAAACCAGTGATTTCGGATGGCAGATCGACCCGACTGCCTTACGTATTTCACTGAACGAATTAAGAGACAGATTCAATCTTCCGATTTACATTGTTGAGAACGGACTTGGTGCCTTTGAAGAATTAGGCGAAGACAAGACAGTTCATGATGACTACCGCATTACCTATCTGCGTACACACATTAATGCCATCGCAGATGCGATTGATGACGGTGTCAATGTCATAGGTTATACACCTTGGGGCTGTATCGACCTGGTATCATGTTCACTGGTATCAATGTCCAAGCGTTACGGCTTTGTCTATGTCGACGCTGATGACGAAGGCAACGGTACTTATAACCGCTTCCGTAAGGATTCATTCTACTGGTACAAGAAAGTCATCGCCAGCAACGGTGAAGATCTGGATTAAAGAAAATTAAGGCATGATCATTCATGCCTTTTTTCTGCCCTTAAGCAACAGTTTTTGTAAATCATTTGTATTGTGATAGAATAAGGCATATTATTCCTCAGGAAAGGAGAATGGGTATGAGAGACAGAAGAGATGCCAGAAGAGTAGATTTACCGCCGTTAATGCAGTGCGCCGTTGACCTGAAACCGACCAGAAAGGAAAATGAAGTTTACATCGACAAGAAAGCAGATGTTACTGAACTGGTTAAATACATGGAACAATGCAAGAAGGAAGGTAAACAGTATACATATTTCCACGCCTTCATGGCAGCCATTGCCAAGGTCATATATCACAGACCGAAACTGAACAGATTCATTTCCAACAGACACCTGTATGAGCATAATGACATTTTACTGTCCTTTGTTGCCAAGATGAGCCTGGATGACAAATCTGAAGAACTGATGCTGGTAATTACGGTTGAGGATAATGACAACATGGATTCCATTGCCGCAAAGATCGCGGAAAAGGTCAGTAATCTGCGTTCCAAGAAAGCTGATAAGGCCGGAGCCAATTCAGCAGTTGATGTTTTGGGAAAGCTCCCTAACATTATCAGAGTGCCTATTTTCGCAGTAATCAAACTTCTGGGAAAATGGGGCATGTTACCGGCTTCTCTTACTGACAACAATATCTATTTCTCCAGTATGATAATATCCAATCTGGGTTCCATCAGATGCGGAGCCATCTACCACAACCTGGCCGATTTCGGCAGCTGTTCATCTCTTACAAGCATAGGTGAGATCAAAGATGAACTGGTCGTCAATAAGGACGGCAGCCAAGAAGTCAGAAAGATGTGCGAATTCGGTGTAACTCTGGATGAAAGAATCGCTGACGGCTTCTATTTTGCCAAATCAGTCGGTATGATCGAGTATATCCTTCAGCATCCTCAGATCCTGAACGACCCAATAAGCCGGCCAATCGAGAATGAATAAGTAAAAATCCTCCAGTCTGGGGGATTTCTTGTATGTTGAATGGTATTTCGTTAATATTACAGAGTATTCCAACTATTATTTAGATGTAAACTTTATAGTGGAGATCGGCATCAGATCAACCAAGATCATGAACACTGTTCAGGACGTCAAGTCCATCAATAACCGCGACATGAACAAGATCGTCAATAAGACCAAGAAAAATTCTTACTGTGACATCGTCATCAAGATTCCGTTTGGACAGGATATCAATGCCATTGAGAAGATGCTGGATGAAGAACTGCCTAAGGTTAAGGATAAGTGCCCATACATCTTAAGCGGACCGACCAACGGCGGTATTGATGAAATAAGCGACAGCGGCATGAAGCTCTCCATCAGAACGGAGTGCCTGGAAGCTTACAAATTCGAAGTCAGGACGGTAGTAAATAAGGAACTGATGGAACTCTTTGAAAAATACGGGTTCAGATTAGGATCACAGAAAAAAGAGGCTTGACCTCTTTTTTTCTATAAACAATTCAATAATAAATATTATGCTTCCTGTTCCGGATTCTTTGGAACATCCAGTTCAGCCCAGACATCATTGCATTCAGGACGTCCTCTGTTGATCCAGATGATCGCTATAGCGACTACTGCCAGAATCAGACAGGCTCCGATGCTTCCCTCTACACCAAAGTTTACATTGTAGAAGAAACCATTGCGGGCAGAGGCAGCTTCCAGTGTGAACACTGAATATTCGGAAACGATACCGCTGTTAGGCAGGCCGAAGACGATGCTCTGTGAGAAGTTCCAAGCTGCATGGAAGGCCATGGCACCCCAGAGGTTGTTATAGTAGTAGACCATCAGGGAGAAAATAAAGCCAACCAGGAAGATCTGAGTTGCGGCTGTAAGGGTAAATCCCGGGTTGTCTTTATGCATGTAGGCAAATACCAGGGCGTTTAACAGAATCGCAAACCAAGGGAATTTGTATCTGCGGCGCAGTTTCTGATAAAGGAAGAAACGGTCAACAAGTTCTTCAGCACCTGACTGAATGAAAACAGAAACGGCGAATACCAGTAATACAACAATGTCGATACCGTAGAAAGACAGTTTGATATCTCCCAGAATAACAGACATCAGAATCGCAAAGCCGTTTGTTGCGAAACCTAATAGAGTTCCCACCAGATAACCTTTGATGTTATTGCCTTTTTTGTTATATTTGATGGCTTTCAGCATTGGATTATCCGGTTTGCATAAAAAGACAATGGCCAGAACAACTATCCATATTCCGATGAACATGAAATAGTTTTCCAGGAATTCAAGCATGGCGTCACTGTAAACCAATGAGGCAAATAAAGTATTGATTCCCGGCAGTATGGAAATAATATAGCCTATCAGAGCTCCGGCATAGGTGACCAACATCGCAATGATTATGGCAACAGGGAAAAAGTCAATGAACTTGCGTGAGTTGCGGAGAAATTTATTCGCCAGTTTCTGATACAGTTCCTTCATAGTATTATCCTCTCTTAATATCCCAGTTTTTTATTGACTACATGTTCCAGCGGTTCATCACTGAAATAATGCTTAAGATTAGTATAAAAGATGTTGAAATTAGTTTCTATAGTATAATCAACAGTCATGTTACCGGAACAGTGCGGAGTCATGATCAGATTAGGGGTGTCATATAACGGTGAATCCTGCGGCAGCGGTTCCTTACGGAAAACGTCTAAGGCAGCTCCGGCAAGCTTTCCTGAATTGAGAGCCTCAATAAGAGCGTCTTCATCAATGAGACTGCCTCTTCCGACATTGACGATTCTGGCCCCGTCAGGTAACAGGGCGATTCTTTCTCTGTTGATCAGGCTGATGGTTTCCGGTGTCTCCGGTATACAGCATACCAGCAGGCTTGTTTCCGGCAATATCTCATCCAGCTGGCTGACCGGATAGCACTTGTCAAACGGTTCCGCCTGTCGGCCGCTGCGGTTAACACCGAACAGAGAGTAAGGCAGAAAGGCCTTGGCTCGGCGGGCAAAGTTGCCGCCGATGTCACCGGTTCCCAATACGGTAATTCGCTGACCGTAAAGGCTGTCTAGCTGGAATTTGTATTTCCAGCTTCTGTTCCGTATGATTTCCTGATATACCGGCATCTTTCTTAATAGCATCAGGGTTACCATGATCAGGTGTTCGGCAATTGACAGACCATATGCCCCTGAGGAATTGGTCAGTATGGTTTCTTCTTTCAGCACAGGAATGTAGGTGTTGACACCGGCACTTCCGGAATGGAACCATTTAAGCTTGGGGGCATTGGCGATGACCTTCGCACTTCCACCGTAGATGATAGTCGCTTCCGGAAGGAACGGCTCTGCTTCAGCATAACTGGTTGCCAGGTTGAAAACACAGTCATTTTCCTGACAGAATTCTCTTAGTTTTTCTATCTGCCGATCAGTAAATCCGGTAGTCACAACAAGGATGTTTTCTTTCATGTTAACGTCCTCTCTTTCACAATAATTATATGCTATTTGTGAATAGTTAGTAATTAATGTGACTGTTGTTGAAGCGGGTTGGTTGTATGGAAAAAAGAAGGATATTGTGGTACATTAAACTTGATTAAAGGAGATATCATTATGTTTAAAATTATAATCAGAGATAACTATGATGAAGTATCAAAAGAAGCCTTTAAGGTAATGAAAAAGGTTCTTGATACCGGTGATCCGGTTCTGGGACTGGCAACAGGTTCTTCACCTGTTGGTTTATATAAGGAAATGATCAAAGACCATCAGGAAAACGGCACAAGCTATGCCAACATCCTGACTTTCAACCTGGATGAATACTGCGGATTGCCAAGAGACCACAAGGAATCCTATTGGACATTCATGCATGAGAATCTGTTCAATTACATTGACATTCCTGATGAAAATGTCCATGTTCCTCTGGGCAACGGAGACATCAAGAAAAACTGCAAGAACTATGAAAAGGAACTGAAGAAACATACAGTTGACATTCAGGTATTAGGCATCGGTTCAGACGGTCACATCGCCTTCAATGAACCTGGCTGTCCATTTAACAGTGAGACTCATGAAATGCCATTGACGGAACAGACCAGACAGGATAACGCCAGATTCTTTGACGGTGACATCAATCAGGTACCGACCAGTGCGGTAACTATGGGTCTGGCATCAATCATGAGATCAAAGAAGATCTTAATGATCGCTACCGGCGAAAACAAAGCCAAGGCTATCAAGGACATGATTGAAGGACCTATGACAACTGACTGCCCGGCAAGTGTATTACAGGGACACAACGATGTTACCGTAATAATGGATAAGGCTGCAGCTTCCAAGCTGACATTTGCCAAGCCACAGTAAAGGAATCTGTCTGTATGTACACAATCAAGGATTTATATGATTTAGACCATACCATGGCCAAGGAATACCTGGAAGGTTTTACCTATCCATGGGAAGCTCTTAAGGGAATTAAGGAACTGATTATTGAACTGGGTAAGAACCTGGATAAGGAAGAATATGATGAAGTCAGTGAGAATGTCTGGGTTCATAAGACTGCCAAGGTTTTCCCAACCGCCTACCTGGGTGCTCCATGCATCATCGGACCTAAAACGGAAGTAAGACACTGTGCCTTCATCAGAGGCAGTGCACTGGTTGGTGCAGACTGTGTGGTCGGCAACAGTGTTGAACTGAAGAACGTCATCCTGTTTGACCATGTTCAGACTCCGCATTATAACTACGTCGGCGATTCCATTCTGGGTTATTATTCCCACATGGGTGCCGGTTCCATCACATCCAATGTCAAGAGCGACAAGAAACTGGTCGTTGTACATAACGGTACAGAGAATATCGAAACCGGACTGAAGAAGTTCGGAGCCATGATCGGTGACCATGTTGAAGTCGGCTGTAACAGCGTTCTCAATCCGGGAACCGTTATTGGACGTGACAGCAACGTTTATCCGACCAGCTGTGTCAGAGGCGTTGTTCCGGAAAACAGCATCTGGAAGAACAGCGGCGAGATAATCGGTAAGAAAGAACTGTAAAAGACGGAAAATCCTTCAGCGGGCGGCCGGAGGATTTTTTAAGGAAGGAATGACATCATGACGATTAAGATGGTAGTGTTTGACGTTGACGGTACCGTATTTCCGATTGGAAAGGGACAATGCAGCGAAAAGACACTGCAGGCTCTGGAAGCCTGTAAGAAAGCAGGAATCATAACTTCACCTTGTTCAGGGCGCAGTATTTTCATGTTTCCTGAGCACCTGCGGAAAGCCATCAATACCAGATATGTTATTTACTGTAACGGTGCTTATATTGCTGACCCGGTAACGGGAGAGATCGCTAACAGTAATATGGTAGATGCGGAAAAGGTGGAACACTATTTCCGCATGTTCAGTGATGAAACGATCTATCATAAGATATCAACTTTCACCCGTTTCATAGATGACAATCCGGATAAGAAAGCTCCCGAAAGCATTCCGACGATCTTCGTTGATGACATCTATGAAGTACTGGAAAATCTGGGAGAACCGCTGGTCAAGGCTGAATTCTTCTTCCGAAAGAGCCTGGAATGGAAGCCGCGAATACTTGAGGTCCTTAACAAAGACAAGGATCTGGCGATAAGCTGTGCCTTGCCAGACAACATTGAGATCAATAACCTGAACGCCACAAAAGGACAGGCTGTCAGAAAACTGGCTGAACTGTACGGATTGTCTCTGGATGAAGTTATGGCAGTTGGTGACGGTGACAACGATGCATCGATGCTGGACGCTGTCGGATGGGCTGTAGCCATGGGCAACGGTACCGAAACCCTGAAACAGCATGCTGATGCTGTGGTGGGAAGTGTTGAAGAAGACGGATTTGCGGAAGCAATATGGAAATACGTTCTGCAAAACCGGAAATTATAAAGTATACTTGAAGAGTAAGAGGTATTAATTATGCTGACAATATCAATAGCCATGCAGGAAAATAAGGGAATCGGCTACAAGGGCCGGCTGCCCTGGCATTTAAAGGAAGAACTGAAGCTCTTTAAAAACAATACCATTGGTAAGAACATCCTGATGGGACAGACTACTTATGAAGGTCTGCCGCGCAAGCTCAAGGACAGACATACGATAGTATGTTCAATCGACCCTGAATACAGGGTTGACGATCCTGATGCCGAAGTTACGTATGATCTGAAGAAGTTTCTGGAAGAAAAGGAATTCAGCGATGATGAAGTCATAGTCTGCGGCGGGGCATCCATTTACCGCCAGGCTTATCCTTACTGCCAGAAGGCTCTGATTTCCTTCGTAAAAGGGGAATATGAAGTAGACGCTTATTTCAGCGTGTTTGAAATGAGTGACTGGCAGATCGATAAGGAAGTTGAATACGAAGATTTCATCTACCGTGAAATGAGCCGTAAAAGAAGCGACAAGCGGATCTTTGTGACCGGCTGCTGCGGCTATATCGGTTCACATACGACCGTGGAACTGTTAAATGAGGGCTACGATGTTGTCGGCCTGGACAATTTCAGCAATTCCCAACCTGATGTACTCGATAAGATCACCCGGATCACCGGTAAGAAAGTAAAGTTCTATGAAGGCAACATGCTGGACAGAGAACTGCTGGAAAGGATCTTTGATGAAAACCAGATCGAAGCGGTCATTGATTTTGCGGCATATAAGGCTGTCGGTGACAGCGTCAGAAAACCGGTTGAATACTATACCAACAATGTCAGCAGTGTTCTGACTCTGTTAAGCGTCATGAAGGAAAAGGATGTCAGATCCATCGTCTTTTCCAGCAGTGCTACGGTATACGGGGAAAACAATCCGATACCGTACAGAGAAGACATGCCTATCGGCGGTACAACCAATCCTTACGGAACCTCAAAGCTGTTTGTTGAACAGATACTGAAGGATCTGTGCCATGCCGACAATACATTCAATGCCTGCATATTGAGATATTTCAATCCTATCGGGGCTCATGAGAGCGGCCTGTTGGGTGAAAACCCTAACGGAATACCGGCCAATCTGATGCCGTATATCGATAAGGTGGCATTGGGAAAACTGGAAAAGCTGAACGTTTTCGGTGACGACTATGATACCAAGGACGGCACCGGTGTCAGAGATTATATCCATGTAGTAGATCTGGCCAAAGTTCACATCAGGGGACTGGAAAAGATCGCGCACAAGAAGGGCAGCTACTATGTCTATAACATCGGAGCCGGTAAAGGCTACAGTGTTCTGGACATCGTTAACACCTATGAGAAGGTCAATAATGTAAAGATTCCTTATGTTATTGCCTCGAGAAGAGCAGGAGATCTGCCGGAATACTATGCCGACAGCTCCAAGGCCAACAGAGAACTGAACTGGCATACGGAGAAAACACTGGAAGACATGTGCCGTGACAGTTACCGTTTTGTTCTGAACTGTAAATAAGAAGAAAGACTGCATGAAACGCCTGTTTTCAGTGCAGTTTTTTACTGGAGATGACGATTATGAAGATTTACATTGCTGCACCTCTGTACTGTGACTATGAAAGACAGTACAACCTGGAAATTGACACATTGCTGAGAGAAAAAGGGTTCGATACCTACCTGCCGCAAAGAGATGGCGGGGTAGTCAGCGAAATGCCTGACTTCATTGACGGAATGCCTAAAGAACGGTACGTATTTGAAAAGGATAAGGAAGCCATGAATGACTCTGATGTCTTCCTGTTTCTGCTGGATGGCAGAGTTCCTGACGAAGGAGCATGCGTGGCCCTGGGTTATTTCTACAGTACCGGCAAGCCATGCGTCGGATTGAAGACGGACAGCCGTACCCTGTGTCAGGGTCTGGACAATCTGATGATCAGAATGGCTTTGAGAAAGATATGTACTGACAGGGAAGAACTGATAAGATATCTGGAAACGTTATAGAAAGGGAAGTGTACTATGGTTATCAATGTATATGAACAGTATTTTGAAGCAGAAGGTGTATTTTCAGAAGTAGAAAGAAAAGGCGCTCTTGTTATGTTGATAAGTGACTCCGAGCGGGGCCAGATCACCTATAAGGCCGCTGTTACTTTCTTCCCGCACAGAGATGAAGAAGACTTTGCGGTATCATATGATGCCTATTTTGAAAAGGAGCTATATTCCGGCAAGGGCAGACGCTCCAAGAAAAAGGAAGCCGGATATCTGGAACACTTCAGAGAGGATATCGATGAAATTGCGAAGGAAAATGACGCTGAAGTATTCTGGGATAAACCTCTGACTGATGAAAGAAGAGGATAGAAATGGAAATCAGCGAAGTCATTGAGATATGTAAGAAAAACAGCCGCGGATACGGCCACATTGATGACAGTAAGACCCGGGATAAGGTCCTTTACGGTGACACTGACAGAGAGTGCACAGGGATCGTAACTACTATCTATGCCAGCGTTGATGTCATTAAGAAAGCTTACCGGCTGGGAGCCAACCTGATCATCTCGCATGAAGCCTGTTTCTGGAATCACGGAGACCGTACGGACTGGCTGCAGGACAATAAGACCTTCCAGTACAAGAAACAGCTGCTGGATGAAACTGGGATAACAGTGTGGAGAGAACACGATTATATCCATGCCGGTATTCTTCATGAGGGCAGATGGGTTGACGGCATTTTCTACGGACTGGCTGAAGAGCTTGGCTGGACAAAGTATGCCAATACAGAGATACAGAGTTCACCGTTGCTTCCGAAAGGACGGAAGTCTGAAGTATTCAGTCCGCTGATATTTGACATTCCCGAGACACCGGTCAGGGAAGTGGCCCAGTATCTGATGAAAAAGATGAACCTTAAGGGCATGAAGACCATGGGTGATCTGGAGGGTAAATGTAAGAGAATATGCATACCGTTCCATATTATGGGCATGGCTGATAATGCCGAGCTGCGGAAAATCGAGGAATATGACATTGATACGGTTCTGGCCATGGAAATAACTGATTACACAGTTGCCATATATATCAGAGACAGCGCCATGGCGGGCCGAAACAAGCGTGTTCTGGCAGCAGGACACTTCAACATCGAGGAGCCGGGCATGAAATGGTTCGGTGAAAAGCATCTTCCGGAACTTCTGCCGGGAATAGACATTCACTTCATTCAGGCCGGGGATTCCTATAACATGATCGAAAGACGGTAATTTTCATACCCTAATTACGATATTTTACGCGGATGTTTTGATTATTCATCCGCTTTTTTCATCTATAATATAATCAACAGGACAAAGGGTATGGGCATAATGAAAAGGCTTCTGACGGCATTACTGGTAATTGCTGCACTTATACCGTGTATAGGTGTCTTTGTTGATGATCCGGCCATTGATCCTTCAGAAATACCGGTTATAACACCGACAGATCCTGAACCGGTGATCGATCCGGAACCGGAACCTGAGCCGCAGCCTCCTGTTGTAGAAATCATAGAGATCAAGACAATATCTCCGGACAAGGACCGGACCTTTACGCTGGTAAACGATGAGATAAAAGAGTTCCTCAGGGATTATGAAAGAGGAATTGGTCAGAAATACTATCAGTATCAGACGGATCACTTTACCGGAAATCAGACAGTGCATCTGCAGTGGATGTGTTCAAAGGAGCCTGAATACAGTGTCGTATATATAAGCCGCTATCCTGACATGAGCAGACGTGATGAATATCTCAGTTATGATAATTCACTTTATATTGATAACCTGTACACCGGAAGCGATTATTACTGGCAGGTTTATGCCGTGTATGACGGTTTTTCCATCAGATCAGAAGTCTCGGTATTCCATACAGCTGATACACCTCGAATCGTCCTGATTGACGGAGTGTCGAACACCAGAGATATTGGAGGCTATCTGACAGAATCAGGAACACGTATCAGACAGGGACTGCTATACCGTACAGGTACCGTTGACGGAGTTAATGATACAGGCAGGAAACAGGCAACACAGCAGCTGCATGTAAAAATCGAGCTTGACTTAAGAGATGCCGGTGAAAGCGGAGCCCGTCTGGAAGCCAGCCCTCTGGGTGAACCGGTAACATACGTTAATATACCAGGTGTTCTCTATTCCAATATCCTGAAAGAGGAAAACTATGAAACGGCCTGCCGGACCTTTGCGCTGTTTGCGGATCCGGCCAACTATCCGATTCTGTATCACTGTCAGGCAGGAAGGGACAGAACAGGAACGGTAACGATCATCCTGTTAGGATTGTGCGGTGTTCCGGAAGAGACAATATATAAGGAATATGAACTGGCTTTCTTCTCCAGAGCCGGTACGGAGATGGATGAAGGAGGCAGGGAAGTAGAGATACTGCTGAACTATGTCAGTACCATGCTGGAAAGACTCAGGAAATTCGGCGATGAAGACGCTACTCTGGCAGGATGCTGCAGGGAATATCTTCTGACAATAGGACTTACCCCTGAACAGATCGAGATGATCCGTCATATTCTGACGGAGGAATCCGATGTTGTTATACCAGGTATTATGGTAGATGCGGTTGTTCCCGAGGTGAGAACATAACAGATAGAAAGAACTCTTTATGATATATACGGTTACTTTAAATCCTTCAGTGGATTATTACATGAAAACAGATAAGACAGTATTCAATGATGTCAACAGGATCAGCGAGTATCATTTTGTTGCGGCCGGAAAGGGCATAAACTGCTCCAAAATCCTTGATGTGTTATCCATACCGTCTTATGCAATGTATTTTTCGGGCGGCAGAACGGGGGATTTCATCAATCAGGAGCTGAAGGATTACAGTTTCCTTAAAGCTTTGCCGATTGAGATCGACGGACTTACCAGAGTAAACGTCAAGATCTATGGTAGCGTGGATAATGCGTTCAATCCTCTGGGTCCTGTCATTAACGAAGAAGCAAAAGAAGAACTTAAGGATTTACTGGCAAATAATATCCGGAAAGATGATGTGGTAATCATATCCGGCAGTCTGCCGAGAGGATGCGACATAGAGTATCTGAAATCTCTGTGCAGAATCGTTAACGATGCCAAGGCAAAAGTCGTTATTGATGTTCCGGGTCTCAGGCTTGAAGATTACAGATTGATGAATGTCCGGCTAATCAAGCCTAATACCGATGAACTGAAGTACATAATCGGCAATGAGATCTCAGATGATGATTATGAAAAGCATCTGGACACGATACTTAACGAAGGTGTTGAAAGTGTACTTCTGTCACTGGGAAGCCAGGGAGCAATATATAAGGATAAACAGAAAGAGTATAAGGTAAGCATTCCTTCCGTAGAGGTCATTAAGAGCATTGGTGCCGGTGATGCAATGCTGGGAGCCTTCGCGGGAATACTTGTTCAGACGGGTGAGGTAGAACATAGTCTGCGTATGGCAGCGGCTGCTGCAGTTGCGACAGTATCCTGTGAAGGAATTCCAGACAGGGAAATGATAGATGATCTGGCAGAAAGTATCATAATAACCGAAGTAAGGGAGGAACGGTGAATTCCTCCTTTTCTTAAACATTATTTAAGAATCCATGTAATTGTATCTTAAGCAAAGGGTATGCTAAATTTAAATAGAGGTTAATGCTAATGAAAAAGAAACATATTGTTTTAAAGATAATACTGGCGGTGCTGTTATGCGGAATCAGCGTTGTGGGCTATAAGATATGGCAGATATGGGACAACAGCCGTAAGTACATGGGTCATGGTTTTGACTACATGCACGGTTATTCCACCACGGATTTTACCGGGTATCACGTTTATGACGGTGAAAAGCTGGTTACCCTGGATCATAAAGCGGCATTTACCATTGAAAATGAGGCTGACATGCCGGTATTTGACGGTGCGGAAGCCTGTTATCCGGTTTATACCGCCCTGGCCAAGGCCGTATATAAGGATATCGATAAGATAGAAGCCGGTTATAAGGAGAAGGCGGAGAATTACTGGGATAACAGAGGAACCAGTAAGGATTACGACATGCTGGATATCTATCTGAATAACGGCAGGATAGTTACCTTCTCAAATACCGTTCAGGCTTATGAAAGGCTGACAGACGGAATTGTCGATCTGGTAATTGCGGCCAGACCAAGTGCCAACCAGAAACAGGCAGCCACGGAAAAGCTGGAACAGATAATGACATTGCCTATAGGAAAGGAAGCGTTCATCTTCTTTGTAGAGGAAGACAATCCGGTAGACAATCTGACCAGTGAACAGATCAGAGGCATTTACCACGGTGATATCACCAACTGGAAAGAACTTGGCGGTAAAAACCAGAAGATCATCGCTTTCCAGAGGCCTGAAGACTCCGGATCACAGGTAATGATGAAGTGGTTCATGGGTGATGTTACCTTACAGGAACCAAAGAAGTTTGAATATGTCGGAGGTATGGGAGACATAATAAGTAAGGTAGCTGAATATAATAACGAAAAAGGTGCCATAGGCTATACTTTCAAGTACTTTTTGACAGGTTTGAATCAGGAAACACATGTCAAGATCCTGTCGGTTGACGGAATAGAGCCTACTGCCGAAAACATTAAAAACGGAACTTATCCGGCAACGGTTTCCCTGGTGTGTGCCTATCTGGCTTCCAATCAGAAGGAAACGGTTAAGCAGATGCTGGATTTCATGTTATCGGATGACGGTCAGTACATCATTGAGCAGACCGGATACCGGCGGCTGACTGACCGTAATGTCACTGCCAGAGCCGAGAATGAAATCGAAGCAATAGATCCGGCAGTGTATGTATCCGAAGACGGGAACTGGGCCATGAGTCTTTACCGGAAAAACAACGGAGAGATAATCGGCAGACTGGAAGGTAAAGGCATTAACCGGAAAGGATACATGTGGTACTACGGTGACCGGGACAAGACTGATGACTGGCCTTATCAGTTCGAACTGATGGGGAAAATGCAGGGTTTTGGTTTGAAGTACAATGGAGAAAGCGACAGTTACATAATCGGAGATGCCTATGGAAACGGCAGCATGAACATACCGGCCAAGGGCACGATCCTAATCAGAAAACAGTAGTATTTACTTAGCAATTTGCAGGATGTGTTCTGTATGAACCATCCTTTTTTTATTTATATATAGAACCAAATAGTTTATAATAATAAAAGGGAGAAAAGCCTATGGATACTAAGGAACTGCAGTCATTCTATGACGGATACTCACTACATGCTTACAACGTCTTCGGTGCTCACTTTACTGACAAGGGAGTATGCTTCCGCTTATATGCCCCTAACGCCAGAAGCGTCAGGCTGATCGGGGATTTCAATAACTGGAACAGAGACGCCACTTTATTAAAGAAGATCAATAAGGAGGTATGGGAAACCACCGTACCTAACTTACCGGAATATGCTCAGTATAAATATGTAATTGAACAGGCTGATGGGCAGTTTGTTACAAAGACCGACCCATATGCCTTTTATAATGAGATGCGTCCGGGCTGGGTCTGCAAGGTCGTCAATGTAGACGAATACAAATGGACGGATGACGAATGGATCAAGAACAGAGACAGAAATCTGGACAAGCCAATGAGCATTTATGAAGTCCATCTGGGCGGATTCAAGCATCACGGCGCCGGAAGATGGTTCACCTATTATGAAATGATCGATGAACTGATTCCGTATGTTAAGGAAATGGGATATACCCATATTGAACTGATGCCTCTGAATGAATATCCGTTTGACGGTTCATGGGGCTATCAGCAGTATGGCTATTTCTCCGTGACCAGCAGATACGGCAACTGTTATCAGCTGCAGATGTTCATTGATGCCTGCCACAGAAACGGCATCGGTGTCATCATGGACATCGTCATGGCTCACTTCGTCAAGGACGATTTCGGTCTGAGAAGATTTGATGGAACCTGTCTGTATGAAAGCAGCGATCCGAATCAGAGCGAAAGCCAGTGGGATACCCTGTACTTTGACTTCTCCAAGAATACGGTTGTCAGCTTCTTAATGAGCTCAGCCTGCTTGTGGATCGATAAATATCACTGTGACGGTCTGCGTGTTGACGCCGTCAGTAACCTTATTTACCACAACGGTGACTCATCCAGAGGGGAAAACCACGGCGCCATCAGCTTCATCAAGAGATTCAACTATCATATTCACAGAGAATATCCTAATGTCATGATCATTGCGGAAGACTCAACCAGCTACCCGATGGTTACGGCTTCAACGGAACATAACGGTCTGGGATTTGACTATAAGTGGGATCTGGGATGGATGAATGATACCCTGAAATACTACAAGATGGACCCTGAATTCCGTCACTATCATCACAACCTGATCAACTTCTCCATGTACTATTTCTATTCCGAGAAGTTCATTCTGCCGTTCTCTCATGATGAAGTAGTTCATTCGAAAGGTACCATCATAGATAAGATGTGGGGTAGTTATGAGCAGAAATTTGCACAATGCCGTAACTTAATGGTATATATGTATACGCACCCGGGAAAGAAACTGAACTTCATGGGCAATGAGCTGGCAGTATTCAGAGAATTTGATGAGCAGAAGGAACTTGACTGGTTCTTACTGCAGTATCCGGCACATGATGCTTTCAAGAGATTCACCCGTGACCTGAACCTTATCTACAAGGCTCATCCGGCTTTCTGGGATCATGACTACAGCTGGGAAGGCTTCCAGTGGATCGATGCCGACAACAGCGAACAGAGAATCTACAGCTATGTCAGATACGGCGGAGGCTACTGCTATGTCGTCGTACTGAACATGGCACCGGTAGGTTATGAAGAATTTGAAATCGGGGTTCCGACTTATGGTTTCTTCACAGAGATCATGAACTCGGAGAAAGATATATACAATGGATGTAATATGTGCAATTTCCACAAGATCAGAGCCATTAAGGGGGCAAAGCATGGCTTCAGATATCATCTGACCATGAGACTGGCTCCGTTTGGCGCGGTCATTTTAGAGCGGAAAATGCACTAGGAGGTTTTTTGATGTTTACTAACAAGGAAGAATTCAAGCAGCAGTACTCAGAGAGATTCATGCACACTTACGGAAGAAGTGTAGCTCTTTCCGATCCTACAGAGAGATTCCTGACTCTGGGTGAGCTGATCAGAGACTATGCCAGCATGAACTGGATGGAGACGAAGGATGTTATTGGCCAGAATGGCGATAAGCAGCTGTTCTATTTCTCCATGGAATTCCTGATCGGTCGTCTGCTTACCAATAATCTGATGAACATGGGTATTTATGACATTGTCAAGGAAGGTCTGGCAGATCTGAACATTGATCTTAACGAACTGGAAGAACTGGAAACTGATGCCGGACTGGGCAACGGCGGTCTGGGAAGACTGGCTGCCTGTTTCCTGGATTCCCTGGCAACTCTGGGATATGCCGGTCACGGCAATACCATCAGATATGAATACGGTCTTTTCAAGCAGAAGATTGAAAACAATAAGCAGGTCGAAGTACCTGACATCTGGCTGAAGATCGGTAACCCGTGGGAAATCAGAAAGCCTAAGCATGCCGTTGACGTCAAGTTCTACGGCACGATCGAAACAAACTGGAACGAAAGAGGCAAGATGGAAGTCAGACACATCAACGCTGAAACCATCAGAGCCGTACCATATGACATGCCGGTAGTAGGCAGAGGCAACAAGGTCGTTAACTCCTTAAGACTGTGGAAACCGGAAGCCAGTGAAGACAACCCGGTAGGCAGAGACTTTATCAGGTACCTTAATGACGTTAACAGAATATGTCAGAATGTCTATCCTGATGACAGCACGGAAGTGGGCAGGGAACTGAGACTGAAACAGGAGTATTTCTTCGTTTCCGCCGGTACTCAGACCATCATCAAGTCCCATCTGGAACGTTATCATACTCTGGATAATCTGCATGAGAAGGTTATCATTCAGCTAAATGATACACATCCTATCATGATCATCCCTGAGTTAATGAGAATTTTACTTGATGAACATAACTATGGCTGGGATCAGGCCTGGTACATTGTTACCCATACGGTTGCCTATACCAACCATACCATCATGCATGAAGCTCTGGAAAAATGGCCTGTCAGCACGATGGTCAAGCTGCTGCCGAGAATCTATATCCTGATCCAGGAAATCGACCGCCGCTTCAGAAACGAAGTCATTAACAGAACCAATGACTATAACCTCTGCGAAAGAGTCGCCATCATCAGAGATAATCAGGTTCACATGGCTCATATGGGCGCAGCCTGCTGTTTCTCTGTCAACGGTGTTGCCAGAATCCATACCGAGATCCTGAAGAACGAAGTCATGAGAGATTTCTATCAGATCTTCCCGGAAAAGTTCAACAGCAAGACCAACGGTGTTACTCACCGCCGCTGGCTGGTATATTCCAACCCGCAGCTGACCAAGGTTCTTACCGATACCATCGGAGACAGCTTCATTGAGAACGCTGCTGATCTCAGCAAACTTAATGATCACATTGATGATCCGTTACTGCAGGTAAGATTTGCGGAGGCTAAGATGGCCCGCAAGAAGATCCTGGCCAGATATGTATATGACAATCTGGGAATTGAAGTAGACGTTAATTCCATCTTTGACGTCCAGGCCAAGAGACTTCATGCCTATAAGAGACAGATGCTCAACTGCATGAACCTGATCAATCTGTATTTCAAGATCAAGTCAGATCCTAACTTCACCATGGTTCCGCGTACTTTCTTCTTCGCCGCCAAGGCTGCACCGGCATATGTCTATGCCAAGCAGGTAATTCAGCTGATCAACAGAATTGCCGAAGTCGTAAACAAGGACCCTCAGGTCAGCAAGTTCTTCAAAGTCGTTTTCATTCCTAACTACTGTGTCTCCATCGCCGAGATCCTGATGAATGCCGCGGATGTATCTGAACAGATCTCCACTGCCGGCAAGGAAGCCAGTGGTACCGGCAACATGAAATTCATGATGAACGGAGCCATTACCTTAGGTACAATGGACGGCGCCAATGTTGAGATCTACGAAAGAGTCGGCGATGACAACATCGTCATCTTCGGCCGTACGGTTGAACAGTTAAGAGACCTCAGATTCAGAGGCTACAGTTCCATGAAGATCTATGAACAGAATCCGGAAATCAGAAAGATCCTGGATTCTCTGATCGATGGAACCTGGAACATCAAGCCTGATGATTTCAAGGCCATTTACGACGATCTGCTTTACCGCAATGACGAGTATTTCCTGCTGGAAGACTATCCAGCATACTGCCAGGCGCAGGAAAAGATCTCCGAATTATACAAGGACCAGGAAAACTGGACCAAGATCTGTCTGAGAAACATCGCCAACAGCGGATTCTTCAGTTCAGACAGAACCATTGAAGACTATAACAGAGATATCTGGCATCTTAACAAGGTTGGTATTTAAGGATGGCAGAGAATCTTGTCAGGGCTTATCTAGACGACTACCATGACATAGAGGTAGTCATAGATAAACAGTTCTGCCAGGGTAAAAGCGATGTCTTTTATCTGAGTGACGGGCAGGAGGTTTTTCCTCTGGAACTGAAAGAGAAAGAGGAATACGATGACCGCTTTGTCTATAAGGTAAGATTTGACGGTGAGATAACCGTCGGCAATGAATACCAGGTCATGGTCACCAATGCCTTCCGCTGCGTTCTGCAGTACCGTTTCATCGTCAAGACCGCCAGATTTGATGAAGAATTCAGCTATGACGGTGATGATCTGGGCAGCACTCTGACAGATAAGTATACCAAGTTCGCTCTGTGGGCTCCGACAGCCGCCAGAGTAAAGACAGAAATAGAATACGGCGGCAAGCAGAAGACTGCTGACATGCGCCGTACGGAAAAGGGCGTTTACCGCCTGACATTAGCTCCGGTATGTATCGGGGCTGTTTACCGTTATCTGGTCAGAGTCAACGGTGCCTGGCATCAGGTCAATGACCCTTACGGCAAGGCCTCTCTGGCTAACAGTAACCACAGTATCGTTGTCGATCCTGACAGTTATAAGGTGGAAAAACTGCACATTCCGGAATTATGGCGTTACAGCGATGCAGTGATCTATGAGACAAGTGTCAGGGATTACAGTAAAGAAGGTACCTTTGCGGCTATGAAGGACAGGCTCGGATACCTGAAGGATCTGGGCATTACCTCCTTACAGCTGATGCCGGTAAATGACTTCGGCAGTGTGGATGAAAAGCATCCGGAACTGTTCTATAACTGGGGTTATGACCCGGTACAGTACTTCACTCTGGAGGGAAGCTATTCTTCCGATGTCAGTGATCCGGTAAGAGTTCTTCATGATTTCAGAGACCTGGTAACACAGGCACATCTGCAGTGCATCAGAGTCAATCTTGATGTGGTCTTTAACCATGTTTATTATGTAAATACTTCGATCTTCAACCAGACCGTTCCTTATTATTTCTTCCGTTATGACAAGGAAGGTAACATGTGTGACGGAACCTTCTGCGGCAATGATATTGACAGTAAGCGTCACATGGTCAGAAAGTATTTCATTGATGTACTGAAATACTTTGCTACTCAGTTTGACATCGACGGTTTCCGTTTTGACCTGATGGGCATAATAGATATCGAAACCATCAATCAGGCTTACCGGACTTTGAAGGAGATTAAGTCCGACATCATGTTATACGGTGAAGGCTGGAAGATGAATACTGCTCTGGAAGAGGAAGAGATGGCCTGCAGTGATAACTGTGAAAAGATGCCGCAGATCGCTTTCTTCAACGGAACTTTCCGTGATACCGTCAAGGGCAGTACTTTTGATCCAATGTGTAAGGGATTGGCAACCGGCCGGAAGAATCTGACAGAGGAAGCCTGTGATCTGATGCTGGGAAATACCTTTGATAAGGCAGAACAGTCGATCAACTACGCAGAATGTCATGATAACATGACCGTATATGACAAGTTAAAGGTCTGTTGCCGGAATGAAGCACCGCAGAAGATCAATGACAGAGTAAAAATGATCCTGGGCATGGTAATCATGGCTCAGGGTATTCCGTTTATTCACAGTGGTCAGGAATACTGCCGCAGCAAGAACGGTCTTGACAATACCTACAATCAGCCTGATGAGATCAACAAGCTTTCCGATGACGACAAACTGAAACATCGGGATGTCATCGCCTATGCCAAGGCTCTGATCAACATCAGAAGAAAATACCGCATCAATAAGAACAGAGAACAGCTGAAGGAAGATGTAACAGCGGAAGCAGTGAGAGGCGGTATCGTTTACAGAATCGCCAACTGCTCAGGGAATACAGACCTGACGGTCATCATCAATCCGACTGAAAGCACTTTTGATTACCGCTTCGAAGGTTATCAGAAACTGTTATTCGACGGAAAGCGTCAGCCGGGCATTGTCAGAGATATTGTCTGTGTACCGTCCTGCAGTATCGCCGTTCTCGGGAGCAATACCGATGATTAATCCAAGCTGGGATGATTTCCTCAACGAGGAATTCCGGAAACCTTATTTTCAGGAGCTTTCCGCTTTTCTGAAACAGGAATATGCCACCAAGACGATCTATCCTCCAAAAAAGGAGGTCTTTTCTTCCTTTTATTTCACAGACATGGACAAGGTCAAGGTCGTCATACTGGGTCAGGACCCGTATCATGAACCGGGACAGGCCTGCGGCATGTGCTTTGCGGTCAAACCGGGAGTTCAGCTGCCTCCTTCATTACAGAATATCTACAAGGAAATACAGGATGACCTGGGTATCCCGATGAACTATAACAACGGTTATCTGGTCAAGTGGGCTCAGCAGGGCGTCTTACTGATCAACTCCGTAATGACCGTGGAAAAGGGCAAAGCCAATTCCCATGCCGGACATGGCTGGGAAGTGTTTACCAATCATGTCATCCAGAAGATCAATACCCTGGATCAGCCGGTCGTCTATCTGTTATGGGGCAACAACGCCCGTCAGAAAAGAGAACTGATAACCAATCCGAAACATCTGATCCTGGAAACCGTACACCCGTCACCTTTAAGTGTCTACCGCGGATTCTTCGGCTGCCGTCATTTCTCCAAAGCCAATGAATATCTGAAGAAAAACGGAGCGGAGCCAATCAACTGGCAGATGTAGAAAAGAACATCAGGAATGTTCTTTTTTGATGCTTGAGTTTGACAGTTGTGAACATTTATAATTAAGTAGGAACTGAAGGGAAACATATAATATGTCAAACAAAGAAAAAGAACAAAAGGAAATAGCGCGTCTTGAGAAAGACAGCATCTTTCATGGTCATGCTCATTATTTTGCGATTCTGATCGTTGTCTTAACGGTCATTTACATCGTCGATGAGCTGGCCTCCAACGTCAGAGGAGCTGTTGACTCTTTTACCATCTGTGACCTGTTCAATACAACATTCGGATCACCGGAATATGACAAGGCTTCAGGTACACTGGGCCTGGTTACAACGGGATGTTATCTGATCTATCTGGTATCACCGTTCTACAAGTCTCTGGCTGACAAGTTCGGCCGCCGCATATTCCTGATCATCAATACTCTGGGTATGGGTGTCGGCATGTTAGTCGCCATCATTTCACGTAATGTTGCCTTATATCTGCTGGGTGTTGTCATTATGACATTCTTCACCCCTAACGACATGCAGGTTATCTACATCATGGAGTGTGCACCGAAGGAACACCGTGCCAAGCTTTGCTCCATCACCAAAGGCATCGCTCTGATATCCGTTTCATTATTAGGCCTGTTCGTCAAGATGTTCGTTGACCGTAACAATCCTTCAACCTGGCGTCTTGTCTACATTGTTCCTATCATTCTGGCCTTTGTCATCGGTCTGGCTGCTATCTATTTTGTCAAGGAAACACCAGTATACACTCAGAAGAGATTACGGTATCTGAAGTCATCTGAAGAAGAAAGACGGGCAGCAGCTGAAGCTGAAAAGAAGGCTGAAGACGAAGAAAAGAAGAAGAGCGTTTCCGTATTCGGAGCCTTCAGGTATATCTTCACTCATAAGCAGACAACAGCGATTGCCATTGTGGCCTTACTGTTCGCCATCGCAACCGGTTATACCGGCAAGTATCAGAACATGATCGAATCAGGCGTTGCCAGAAATGTCATTACCGCTGACGGTGCTGATATCATCCTGATGTTCTATCCTCTGATCAACGGTGTCTTCACTTTATTAGGCGGTTTCCTTACCGACGCTTTAGGACGTAAGAAATCAGCTCTGATCTTAGGCTTATGGGCTGCACTGGGACTGGCTGTCTTTGCCTGGGGCTGTGCCAATAACCTGAATCCATACATCACAGGATTCGCCTATGGTTTCTCCATTGCCGGTCTGTGGTCAATTTCCGACATGATCTACTTCATCATCACGGCCGAATCAACTCCGACGGAGATAAGAGCTTCCGTAGTCGGTTCCATGCAGCTGGTAGGCATGGTCGGTACCGGTCTTAACATGGTCTTCAATAACGTTGTCACCATGATTGCCGGCTCCATGAACCTGCCGCTGGTCTTAACTGCTGCCTATCTGCCGTTAATGACGATTGCTCTGGTCATCATGATGTTAAGAATAAAAGAGACCAGAGATGTTGACCTGGAGAACGTTAACGTAGATTAGTCATGATTTACTTTGTGTTAGGTTTGTTAGTCTTCGTACTGGCCATACTGCTGTACGGCGGCTATTACATGTTCAGATCTGTCTTTGACAGTCATGTAAAGGGTGAGGATAATCCTGACCCTTCTTTTACTGATTCCGAAGGAGACATGATGAGGCCTACATCAGCCAGGCTGAAGGCCTTTCAGGCTCCTCTGATGGAAGAATTCCACAAACTGCCGTTTAAGGAACTGGAAATCATGTCCTTTGACGGGCTGAAACTGAAAGGTTATCTGCTGGAAGGTAATCCAAAGGAAGTCGTCATCTGCGTTCACGGTTACAAGAGCGCACCGGACTTCGACTTCTGCGACAAATACAAGATCTATAAGGACAGAGGTTCAACTGTTCTGTTTGTTCATGACCGCGCTCACAATAACTCCGAGGGAAGATATTACGGCTTTTCGGATCTGGACCGCTTTGACGTGGCCAAGTGGGTCGATCTGATGAATAAGATGTACGATTCACCGCGTATTTATCTCCATGGTGTATCCATGGGCGGGGCAACGGTCATTCACTGTGCTGACATGAAGCTGAAGAATGTCTGCGGCATCGTTGATGACTGCGGCTTTGACTCAATACTGGGAATATCCCAGGCTTTATGCAGGGACATTTACCACTTGCCTTATTTCCCTCTGGGATATACGTCAATGTTCTGGTCATTACTGCTTAACAAGGTAAAGTATACCGGCGCTGTCGGTGAAAAATGTGTCCGGAAAACGGACATCCCTATAGTCTTTATTCATGGCAAGGATGACCACTATGTGCCTTGTTACATGTCTGAGAAGATGTATGAGGCCTGTGTTTCACCTAAGGAACTCCACCTCATTGATGACTGCGGACACGCTGCGGCTTACATGAGGGCACCGGAAGAATATACTGACGCAGTTAACAGACTGCTGGACGGAAAGATCAAATGAAATATCTGGGTGTAGACTACTATCCTGAACAGTGGGGCTTGGAACATGCCGATCAGGATCTGGATGATATCGTGGCTTTAGGAGCAAACCTGGTCCGTATCGGTGACTTTGCCTGGGACCGCTTTGAACCGGAAGAGGGAAAATATGATTTCTCCTTCTTTGATGCGTTCATTGAAAAGGCTAAGCAGAGAAACCTGAAGATAATGATGTGCGTGCCAACTGCTACCATGCCGGCCTGGCTGTATTACCGTTATCCGGACATCATGAATGAAAACGAATACGGTTACCGTCAGCCGTTTGGTGCCAGAAGAGGTTACTGTGTCAACAGTGACATCTACATCGAAAAGGGTGTTGCCTTGGCAAAGGCCATGGCTGAACATTATAAAAAGGAAGAAGCCATCGTGGCCTGGCAGGTCGATAACGAGATCGGACACGAAGGCTCCGACATGTGCTATTGCGCAAACTGCCGCAGGAAATTCATTGAACATCTGAAAGGCAGATACAGCGACATAGATGATTTAAACCGCAGGTGGGGCACGTCTTTCTGGACTCAGACATATAGCTCATTTGAGCAGATTCCATTACCTAGGCCGTCCTTTACGCCTCACAATCCGTCCTTGAGACTGGAGTGGGAAAGATTCAGAAGCCACAGCGCCGCAGGGTTCATAAAAGCCTTAAGGGATGCCCTGAAGAGCGTTGATGAAAACATCGTGGTAACTCATGACTTTGAGGGCGGAACCATCAACAAGCACTTCTCACCGTTTGAAGTGGCACAGTGCCTGGACTTTGTTTCCTATAACAACTATCCGGTCTGGGGCGGTCAGAAAGCTCCGATGTCAGAAAGTGATCTGGCTTTCAGTGTGGATTTTGCCAGAGGGTTTAAGAGAGAGAAGATCTGGGTTACCGAATCGATAATGGGACAGCAGGGCCATAATGATATAGGTTATGCTCCTAAACCGGATGAAGCTAAGAAATGGGCTCTGGATTCACTGGATCACGGTGTGGAAACAGTGATCTTCTTCCGTTACCGTGGATTCAATAAAGGAGCAGAACAGTTCTGTTTCGGTATAGTTGATACCGATAATATCAAGAGAAGAAAGTATTATGAAACCCAGAGCTTCATGCATGAAGTAAAAGACAGGGAAGTAGAATACCCTGAAGCTGATAGCTGTATCGTCTATGACTATGATTCCAAGTCATCAATGGCCATACAGAGACAGTCAGATGTCTTCTCCTATCAGGGAGAATGTGAGAAGTTCTACCGTCAGCTGCATAAGCGTCATCTGAATTGTGATATCATTGATTCATCTGTAAGCTTTGATAAGTATAAGACAGTTATTTTGCCTTATATGATCGTAATGGATGATGCTTTCCGTAACCGACTGAAGGAATATGTCAGAAAGGGTGGAATGGTGGTCATGAGTGCCCGTACTTCCTGGAAGGATAAAGACAACAACCTGATCTTCGGGGAAAGACTGCCGGCAGGACTGACTGATCTGACAGGATCAATGATCGAAGAGCATGAAACACTGTTATCAGGACAGTCATCTCCATGTGTATATGGTGATAAGGAGGGCCGGGGTTATGTGTTTGAAGAACTTCTGACACTTAACGGGGCAAAGGAACTTATCAGCTGGAAGGATAATCCTTACGGCAGATACAGTGCCGCAACCGTAAACAGATACGGTAAAGGAAAGTGTTACTATCTGGGTTCATCATTTGATGAAGATATCCTGACAAAGCTTTTTGACGAAATACTTTAATAACACGAAAGAGCAGAAATGCTCTTTTCTTTATGGTGATTTATTGGACAGAATATGTTAAGGCATAAGATAATTAAGGTAATAGGGAGGACCTGATAATGAAAGTATTACTGATCAACGGCAGTCCGAATGCGGACGGCTGTACTAACCGTGCTCTGGATGAAATGATATCCGTTTTTGAAAGCGAAGGAATTGAATACGAAAAGATACAGGTTGGTAAACAGATGATCCATGGCTGTATCGGCTGCAAGCAGTGCAAATACCTGAAAAGATGTACGATAAACAATGACATTGTCAATGAGATCGCCGGGAAGTTTGAGGAAGCAGACGGACTGGTTATCGGATCACCGGTCTATAACGGTTCTGCTGCCGGGACAATGATCAGTTTCCTGGACAGACTGTTTTACAGCACCAGATATACCTTTGACAAGAGATTCAAAGTCGGCGCCAGTGTGGTCAGTGCCAGAAGAAGCGGCAATACCTTCGCGTTTGCTCAGCTGAATCAGTATTTCCTGGTTTCAGAGATGCCGGTAGCGGGAGGCAATTACTGGAATAATGTATTTGGCTATACCAAAGAGGATGTGGAGAAGGATCAGGAAGGTCTGCAGTCCATGAGAGTGCTGGCCAGAAACATGGTTTTTCTGATGCGTTCATTAAAGCTGGGAAAGGAAAAATACAGGCTTCCGGAGAAGGAACAGCGCATCGTTACCAACTTCAGTGACGGGCTGTAAAAAAGTAAAAAAATATGCAAAAAATTAGCACTCAGCTATTGACAGTGCTAAAAAAGAGGACTATAACATAGGTGTAAAAGGAATTAGAGGATTCCACAGGGTAATGATATAGATATGAAACCCTCCATTCCCCTTACGTAAACATAGTTCATTCAATGAACAATGATTATGGTAAAGGAGGTAAATGTACTATGTTAACACCTAGAATTTATACTGAAAACTTATTTGATGACTGGTTTGATGATTTCCCGTTCAGAGGACTGGAAAACGTTGACCGTAAGCTGTATGGCAAGCATGCAGGCAGAGAAATGCTGACAGATGTCAAGGAACATGATGATCACTTTGAAGTACTGATCGATCTGCCGGGCTTCAAGAAGGAAGATCTTAATATCGAACTCAATGACGGGTATCTGACAATCACCGCTTCAAAGGGCTTGAATGAGGAAGAGAAGAACAGTAAGGGCAAGATCGTCCGTCAGGAAAGATACTCAGGAGTAATGCAGAGAAGCTTCTATGTCGGTAAGCAGCTGACTAATGAAGAGATCAAGGCAAAATACGAAGACGGTGTATTGAACCTGATCATTCCTAAGAAGGAAGAAAAGAAGCTGCCTGAAAAGCATACAGTAATGATTGAAGGCTAAACTAAAAAATCACCTCTGTTCAGTTGAGCAGAGGTCTTTTTTGTTAATGAAACAAAATACATAGAAAAACTGAGATATCATTTCAGCAAACTTATCTGTTATAATCTTTGTGTATGGTAAAGCAATGAGTTAACATAAAACGAATTGCATGAATATATAATAGAAACATAAGGAGAAAGAGAAATGTACAGTACAGAATATTATGTTTTTATTCTCATAATAGCAGCCGGCCTTGGTCTGATTCCTGCCAGTATTGCTAAGAAGAAGGGTTACAGTTTTGGTTTATGGTGGTTATATGGATGGATGATCTTCATTGCAGCCATAATTCATGTTTCACTGATTCCTGACAAAAATGCGCAGCAGGCAACTGTAAATCGATATGCGACACCTTCAGATCTCGGTCAGAATGCAATAGATGAGCTGAAAAAATACAAGGAACTGCTTGATGAAGGAATCATTACTGAAGAAGAATTCCGGGCGAAAAAAGAACAGCTTATGAAGCTTATGTAAGGAGCAGCAACTTGGAAAGAAATGAAATTGAAAGAAAGTGGGCATTAATTGCCGCGATTAGTTTTTTATCAATCGTTTTGTTTTACTTGTTAGAAGATATCATTATCTGCTATCAGATTTATGGTCATTTTGCTGTCACACTGCTTGATTACCCGGGTAACGTATTTTATTTCGGAATACTGTTGGTATTGTCAGTAGCTCTGTTTCTCAGGAATAAGACAGTTCTCCTGATAGGTGCAGGCGCAATGGTAGCATATGGAGTGTATTGGCTGATAGATTATTTCGCGTTTTATTATTTTTGTGATATTCTGGGATATCTAGTTCTGGTAATACTTGTTATCTTATCAATCAAGAAAAATGAAATTGTTACTAAAATCTGGTTTATTCCAAGTGTTTTGTATATAGTTGGAACTTGCATTGAATGGATTAGGTATGGGTATTTTTCCAATTTGGAAGGTGTTTGGGCCTCGATGGTACTAACACTTGCAGAAATAGCGGGGCTGTTTTTTACCGGCATGTGGTTAAGTGAAACTATGGCTCCTGCAACAAACTCACTGAACGGATATTCTCCTTTTAATACGAATGTGGATTCAGCTATGCCGGCGGATGACTCTGAACTGATCGGAGGTGCTGACAGGATCAGAATGTACAAGGAACTGCTCGATTCCGGTATAATTACACAGGAAGAATTTGAACAGAAGAAAAAGCAGATTCTAGGGCTGTAACAACCAAAAGACCTCTGTTTGTTTGAACAGAGGTCTTTTTTAGTAATTGTGTTTACTATAGCTTTTTACAGGTATTGTTATCAATGGCGCAGAAACCATCCCCAAATGTAACTATGGCAGATCCGTCTCTCCTGCCAAAAGTATTTTCACTAATTGGGTAGAATTTGAATTTGAAATTTCTTCTGACTTCATTGGAAGCCAATCCATACAGATCTCCGTCTTTCATCCAGACTTCCTTCAGTTTGAAGTCCTTACAATTGGTTTCATATTTACCGCAGTAGGATTCCCACTTACTTTTATCAGGATTCTTTATTGTTTTGAAGAAGATCGGGCTGATTGAGTAACAATGATATTTATAGTCAAATGTATATCCGAGTTTTTCTGCCAGATGGACGGATTTCATGTTTGCGGCATCCCATGTTGGTTTCCAGCCTCTTTCCAGACAGTCTAGAATCAGTCTGGCTGCTGCCGCACTGGCTAAACCTTTACGTCTGTGTTTCTTATCAACATCGATTTCAATGTCAATTCCTTTTGGGAAACGGAAGGCAGTTGAGGCACCGCCTACTACTTTGCCGTCTTTGATAACGGCGTAGCCAAGGCCCATCTCCATAAACTGTCTCTTGCTTCTGAACCAGTCAGTCAGCTCCTCAAGATCATCGTCTGTCACTTTTTTACATAAGTCATATACTTTTGAGTCGATCTTTTTGAGTTCATATTGTTCAGGGAGAGCTTCAATCATCGCCTGAAGTTTTTCCTTATCAAAAACAGCGTCATGCTTAATGGCGTAACGGGTGAACATACTTGCCTCGGGGTAACATTCCTTGATCAGCTTTTCCCATTTTCTGTTCTGTGGGAATAAGCCAAACCAGTCTTTGCGCTTTCTAGTGATCAGTGCCTTGTTTGGTTCTCCAACGCAATAGCACCACGTTCCCAGAAATCCTATGGCTGATTTTGGAGATTCAGGATCATCAGCGTATATTTCCACTTTCAGATTCATTACCGTATACCAGTCGGGATAAGGCCAGTTATTGAACAGCTTTTCAACCTTGCTGTAGTCATCAATTTTATAAATCATAATTAAATCTCCAGATTAGCTGTCTGTGTGTTGGCATTTTCTTTTTTAATAAATCCTAATGACTCGTATAGTTTTATCGCCGGTATATTATCAATATCAACAAACAGCATCATTTCTTTTGGTTCATTGGTTTCAAGAGCTTTGTAAAGCAGTTTAGTTCCTGTTCCTTTTCTACGATATTCGGGCTTCACATATAAACTGTATGGCTCATTTTCCCGGAAGCAGTTAGTGACATCTGTATATCCAATGACATTGTCGTTTTCAACAGCGAGAAAAATGTTAAATCTGTTTTTTGCTTCAATGGTTTTTTCAGCTACCCAATACAGATCCTTTTCATGAATTTCAATATATTGGTTCTTATATTTTTCTGAATAAGGAACTATTCCGTCGGTATCTATATTTAACTGTTTATGTGTATAAACCATTCTCTGCTGTTCAGTATCAAAGTGAGTACCGCGCTTCTCTAACCCCTTTTTTAATATCAGCCATTCAGGGTTAAACACAAAATCAGCATGATAACCTCTATAGTTTTCATCTATATACCTAAGCATTTCTTCAACAGCGCCTTCATCTTTAGACAATCCCGCAAGCATTTCCATATACTTTTCGTCTTCATAGATTATAAAAACAAATAAGCCGACGGTTTTACCGTTGGATTCAACCACGAAACAATAGTGATCCGGTCTGACAATCCACTCAGAAATATCTTCATTCTTTTCTTTCATGTCATTTAAATGAGGATCAGAAAAAGAGACATCTTCGTAAAAGCCGTCAATGAAGGAATAATATCTGTCTAAATTGTGTATAATCTTAATCATAACCTCATACTTTCTGACGTATTACCAGTTCGTTATATCCGGTAGTTTCATCAAACTCTCTGGTGAGTTCATATTCATCATCAAGAGATACCAGTATGATCTCTGCCGTAGTATTGACCAAACAGCCATAGGATACATGTCCGCCAATGACACTGCCGTCTTCAGAAGCTATGGAAATATGAAAATGGGATCCGTTAGATGACAGTGTACCCGTCAGTGATACTATTTCATATCTGGCATCATACTGGTTTACGGTTTCCCCGTCAGCCAGTCTGATGGAAGCGTGATAAAGGCTTCCCACACATGTAACAATGCCTCCTGCCTTGATGTTATTGTTACTGTAGTAGTCTTCAATTCCCTTGCGTAAGTCAGTGCCTCTGGTAAGTCTTAATACGTGATGTTTCATGGTCATTTTCCTTTTTTCATATTAATTCTAACACGGCATAAACAGAGAAGAGAAATCTTCTTTTTGTTATATAATGGATGTATGGAAAAAGAGAAACTGGAAAAAATGGGCGATTTCTTTGCCAGAAGAGTGGAAGGATATGACCGGCACATGATGAAAGACATCCGGGGTGCCTGGCAGTTTTATTCGTATACATCTTCACTTCTGCCAAAGGGAAGAGAAGCCAGAATACTTGATCTGGGAATAGGGACAGGTCTTGAACTGCATATGTATCTGAGGGAAAACCCGCAGGCTTTTGTCTGCGGTATTGATCTTTCACCTGAAATGCTGGAAAAGGCCGGGGAAAGACTGCCAAAGGATCAGATAGAACTGATCCAGAGTTCCTATTTTGATGTGGAATTCCCGGAGAATGAATATGACTGTGCGGTATCGGTTGAATCACTTCACCATTTCACTGAGGAAAGAAAGCTCGGTTTATACAAAAAAGTATTTGACTCACTTAAGAGTGACGGATATTTCGTTATAACTGATTACTTTGCGGAAGATCAGGATCAGCAGGATCAATTCTTCAGTAAACTGGAAACTCTGAAAAAGGAAAACGGAATAGAAGATGATGAATTCTATCACTATGACACACCTCTGACTGTGGAAAACGAAATAAGTGTTCTTAAGCAGGCAGGATTTGAAACAGTTAATGATATAAAGAACTGGGAAGCAACACATGTCATTATGGTAGTCAAGTATCCTCAGCTGCATGAAGTCCTGATCAATAACAATAATGATCTTTATGGTCTGAAGAAAAACATGTTCTCAACCGGTGAGAAGGTCATTTTCGAAGTACCGGCTGTGACCGATGTTTCCACTAAGGTTACCTCTCGGCAGGTTAATGTTGAAATGGAAGAATACGGAAACATGGGCATGATCAGATACGGTTTCATAATGCCTCCTGTTGATGTTAGTGTCAGCATTTCAATGAAGAATGACATGATTGCGGACAGAAAACCGATAAGTAATCTCTGGGAAAAAGTTACCGGTAAAGGGAAAACATGCTCGGAATGCGGTGCTTCTGTCAGTGAAGACGCACATTTCTGTCCGGAATGCGGGAGGAAGCTGAAATGAGGAAATACCGCATATTCGTTATCAATCCCGGATCAACTTCCACCAAGCTGTCCATGCATGAAAATGACAGGATGGTCTTTTCCACGGATGTTTTCCATGATTCTTCTTTCCTGAAGACCTTTGAAACTATCAATGATCAGTTGGATTACCGCATGGAAGTGGTTGAACAGTTTCTGGCTGAAAACAATATTGATCTTACCGGCATTGATGCCATAGTTGGCAGAGGCGGAGGCTGTTATCCGGTTCCTTCCGGTATCTATGAAGTGGATGAAGAGCTTGTAAAAGATACCAGAGAAGCCAGAGGCGGCTTATATCATTCCTCCATGCTGGGTGTACAGATGGCTCAGCGTCTGCACAAGAAATACGGTGGGCTATGCCTGATGATAGATCCGCCGGTCGTTGATGAACTGGACGATGTTGCCAGAATAACCGGTGTAAAAGGCATATACCGTAAGGCCATCTGCCATGCTCTGAATCTGAAGGCTACAGCGAAGAAACATGCTGAAGTAATAGGAAAAAAGTATGAGGACTGCCGTTTCATTGTCTGCCATATCGACGGAGGCATATCGATCACGGCACATAAGAACGGACGCATGATTGACGGTAACGATGCCGGAGGCGGTGAGGGACCGTTCACTCCTACCAGAATGGGTACAATGGCTGTTACCGACTTCAACAATAAGATGAGAGACCTCAGTTATGAAGAAGTCAGATCACTGTGTTCACAGACAGGTGGACTGTCATCACATTTCGGTACCTCAAACTCTGATGAGATACATAAGAGAATCGAAAACGGCGATAAGGAAGGCGAAATGGTTTGGCAGGCCATGATCTATCAGGTGTGCAAGTACATCGGTGCCATGGCAGTGGTACTTGAAGGCAAGGTAGATGCGATAGTGCTGACAGGGGGATTATGCCGCTTTGATGACATAATCGACGGCATTAAGGAAAAATGCGGATGGATCGCTCCGATTGCGGTTTATCCGGGTGAAATTGAACATGTATCCATGGCTCTGGGTGCCCTGAAAGTTCTCAGAGGTGAGGAAACAGTTAAACAGTATTCCAAAGAAGTTGCACGGCAACATCCTAAAGATTAGAATAGAAAACAAAAGGGTGATAAATATGATGAAAGAACTGCTGACATTACTAGAAAACAATGCCCGCTATGAGGTTAAGGACCTGGCGGCTTTGTTGAATGAAGATGAAGAATTGATTAAGGATACTATCCGGGAATACGAAAGAAACAGTGTAATTGCCGGTTATCATACCATCATTAACTGGGATAAGGCTGATACGGAAATAACCAAGGCAATCATCTTCGTTAACTGCGTACCGGAAAGAGAAGCAGGCTATGATAAGATAGCCGCCAAGATCGCCAGATATCCGGAAGTAGATTCCCTGTATCTGATCAGTGGCAAGGCTGAGTTCATGCTGCAGGTCAACGGTAGCAACATGAGAGAAGTCAGTAACTTCGTTGCTCATAAACTGGCACCTACTGAAGGCGTTAACGGTACAGAAACAATGTTCATTCTGAAAGAATATAAGATCAACGGCAGAGAACTGCTGAATGATAAGGAAGACGGCGAAAGGCTTCTGGTAACTCCATGATCTTTGACGAGGAGATCAATCAGATTATCCGCGGTTTAAAACCAAGCGGCATCAGGAAGTTTTTTGACATTGCCGCAACACGTAAGAATGTTGTGTCTTTAGGCGTGGGCGAACCTGATTTCATCACCCCTTGGCACATCAGAGAAGCAGCGATATACGCCATTGAAAAGGGCAGAACTTTCTATACCGGCAATAAAGGCTTATCGGCCTTAAGACAGGGTATCTGTGCTTACTATAAACGCCGTTTCAATGTTCAGTATGATCCTGAAGAAAACTGCATCGTGACTGTCGGCGGTTCTGAGGCCATAGACATTGTCATGAGAACCATTCTGAAACCGGGTGATGAGGTAATTCTGCCCACTCCGGCCTATGTAGCTTACCGGGCCATCATAGAAATGGCTGAAGGCAAGGTCGTGGAAGTCGAAATGAAGGAAGAAGAAAAGTTCAGACTGACACCTGAAGCTTTAAAGAAAGTTATTACCAATAAGACTAAAGCAGTCATTCTAAACTTCCCGGGTAACCCTACCGGCGGAGTGATGAGCAGGGAAGATTATGCCCGGATCGTTCCAATATTAAAGGAGCATGGCATCTTTGCGGTAACAGATGAAATATATGCTGAACTGACATATGAAGGAAAACACTGCAGCATTGCTGAGTTCTCCGAAATCAAAGATCAGACAATCGTCATCAACGGTTTCTCCAAGGCCTACTCCATGACCGGTTACCGTGTCGGTTATATTCTGGCTCATAAGGATCTGATCGAGATGATGTTGAAGATTCATCAGTACACTATCATGTGTGCCACTACAAGTTCACAGTTTGCGGCCATTGAAGCCATTAATAACGGTGATCATGACATAGCGGTCATGGCTGAAAGTTTCAGACAGAGAAGAAACTACATTGTCAAGGAGCTCAACCGTATCGGTTTGAAGACTCACATGCCAGCCGGAGCGTTCTATGTGTTCCCATCCATCAAGGTAACGGGTTTAAGCAGTGAAAAGTTCTGTGAACAGCTGCTTGACCAGCAGAATCTGGCTTTGGTACCGGGCAATGCTTTCGGTGATGCCGGGGAAG
The DNA here is from genome assembly GCA_017405785.1 of Erysipelotrichaceae bacterium. Taxonomy (GTDB): domain Bacteria; phylum Bacillota_I; class Bacilli_A; order Erysipelotrichales; family Erysipelotrichaceae; genus RUG521. Next base: position 18,279 of record JAFQZR010000028.1, on the reverse strand, counting down.
GATATGTCAGAATATCCTATGCCTATTCGCTGGATGAAATAAAAACCGCCATATCCAGACTGGAGCGGTTCCTTAAAGAAAACATGAAATGAGATTGATGTCTCATTTTTGTTTTGTAAAAAGCACAGATAAAGGTAACAATACAACACTGAAAGCATGTCTGTTGTCATTCACTCTTCCTTAAAGCAATCTATAAATGATAGACTCTGTATGTAAAAGGAGAGGTAAACAACTTGAGCAAGGGTTTCGTTAAGACATATTTCAGACTCACTCTGCCGGCTATCATTGCACAGCTGGTTGTTTTCGTGGTCGATAACCTTAACGTTGCCATTCTGGGATCCTTAAGTGAAAAAGCTATTTCCGGTTATACCATTGCCAATCAGAGCTATGACATCTTTGTCATGCTGGCTCTGGGATTAAGCGGTGGTTTCCATGTTTACATCTCTCAGCTTTACGGCAATAACGACAAGGAAAAGTGCAACCGGGTCTTAAGGCTGGGACTTAAGATATGTACGGCTGTAGGTTTCATTTATTCGCTGTCCATGTTCCTGTTTGCCAAGCCGTTCATCAACATCTTCATTCAGGATCCTGAACGCGTGGCTTACGGTGTCAGATATCTGAGGATATATGCCTTCTCCCTGTTATTCTATGGTGTAAACCTGATGTTAAGCGGTACATATACTATTGTCGGAAAAGCCATTGTTTCAATGTACAGCGGCATGATCAACTGTTTTGTAGCTCTGTTGTGCAGCTATACTCTGGTTTACGGCAAGTTCGGTTTCCCGGCTCTGAATGTGGAAGGTGCAGCATTAGCCGTATTGATCGGCAGAGTGGCTGAGTTTGTCTTCCTGGTAAGTCAGATGCGAGGCAAGAATTCTGAGTTCAAGCTGTTTGGCAAGGGAGTACCTCTGGGCAGTGAAGTTCTCTCTCAGGTACTGAAGACTGCCGGACCGCTGATTCTCAATGAAACCTGTTATGCCTTTGCGTTCTTCATGATCGTCAGAAATCTGTCTCACCTGGATGAACAGTATATTTCCTGTTATACCGTCGTCAACAACTGTAACAAGCTCTTCTTTGTGGCCAGTTACGGCTTAAGTCCGGCTGTGGGCAGACTGATTGGACGTAACCTGGGTCTGGGTAACTTTGACGCTGCCCGTAAGGGAGGCAATGACATCCTGTGGATGTGTTTCTATGTACATCTGGTATTCGGCATTCTGATGGTTGTTCTTTCAGGCAGAATACCTGGTTTCTTCTCACTGGAAGGCGATGTGGCTCAGGTATGCCGAAAGATGCTGATATCGAAATCGATGCTTGGTCTGTTCGGCGGCTATTCCAACTGTTTCTATAACATTTTCAGGATCGGCGGCTGTTCCAAGCAGATATTCCTGATTGACGGTATATTCTCGCTGGTATGTCCGATGCGGGTCAGCTTTGCGGTATGCATTTTCTTCCCGCTGCCGTTTTTAATTGCGTATATCTGCATTGATGCGATGAACGTTGTCAAGACCTTCATATGTTACTCACTGTACAGAAAAGGTGTCTGGCTGAACCGTCTGGCATAGCTGGAAATCTGTCAGTAACTTAATGGATTAAGTAGGTATCTCCTCTGAGATGCCTTTTTTATTAAAAAAGCGACATTTATGAAAGAAAACGTTGTATATTTATAACATTTTATATATAAAAGATGTTACAATGAAGGCGATTTTCGATTTTTTTGATTACTATGTGAAAGGAATGAATATATATGTTAGATCTGAAAAAGTACAACATTACCGGGACTCAGGAAATAGTCTACAACCCTTCCTATCAGCAGCTGTTTGACGAAGAAATGGCCGAAGGTCTGGAAGGATACGACAAGGGTGTCCTGACTGAACTTGGTGCCGTAAACGTCATGACCGGTATCTATACCGGACGTTCTCCTAAGGATAAATACATCGTTGTTGACGAGAATTCAAAGGATACCGTATGGTGGACAACACCTGAGTATCCTAACGATAACCATCCGATGAGTGAAGAAGTCTGGAAGCAGGTCAAGGATCTGGCTATTAACCAGTTATGCGGCAAGAGACTGTTTGTGGTTGATGCCTTCTGCGGTGCCAACAAGGACACCAGAATGGCTGTCAGATTCATCATGGAAGTTGCCTGGCAGGCACACTTCGTCAGAAACATGTTCATCAAGCCTAGTGAGGAAGAAGAGAAGACCTTTGAACCTGACTTCATCGTTTACTGTGCTTCCAAAGCCAAGGTTGAAAACTATAAGGAACTCGGCCTGAATTCCGAAACATGTGTAGCCTTCAACATCACCTCCAGAGAACAGGTCATCATCAATACCTGGTACGGCGGCGAAATGAAGAAGGGCATGTTCTCAATGATGAACTACTATCTGCCTTTACAGGGCATTGCCTCAATGCACTGTTCAGCTAACACTGACATGAATGGTGAAAATACCGCTATCTTCTTCGGCCTGTCCGGTACCGGCAAGACTACTCTGTCTACCGACCCGAAGAGACTATTGATCGGCGATGACGAGCATGGCTGGGATGACAACGGCGTCTTCAACCTGGAAGGCGGCTGCTATGCCAAGGTCATCAATCTGGATAAGGAATCCGAACCTGATATCTATAACGCCATCAGAAGGGATGCCTTACTGGAAAACGTAACCGTTGATGAAAACGGCAAGATCGATTTCGCCGATAAGAGTGTTACGGAGAATACCCGTGTATCATATCCGATCAACCACATTGAAAAGATCGTCAGACCAATATCAAGCGCTCCGGCTGCCGAGAATGTTATTTTCCTGTCAGCTGATGCCTTCGGTGTTCTGCCTCCGGTTTCAATTCTGACTCCTGAGCAGACCCAGTACTACTTCCTGTCAGGCTTCACTGCCAAGTTAGCCGGCACGGAAAGAGGCATTACCGAACCGACACCAACCTTCTCTGCCTGCTTTGGCCAGGCCTTCCTGGAACTGCATCCTACCAAGTATGCAGAAGAACTGGTCAGAAAGATGGAAATGTCAGGAGCCAAGGCTTATCTGGTCAATACCGGCTGGAACGGCACAGGCAAGAGAATTTCAATTAAGGATACCAGAGGTATCATCGATGCCATCCTTAACGGTGCCATCAACAAATCTCCTACTAAGAAGATCCCTTACTTTGATTTTGAAGTACCGACAGAATTAGAAGGCGTTGACACCGCTATTCTGGGCCCAAGAGATACATACAGTGATCCTGCAATCTGGGATGAAAAGGCCAGAGATCTGGCATCCAGATTCATCAAGAACTTCCATAAGTACACTTCCAACGAACACGGAGCTTCACTGGTAAAAGCAGGACCTAAGCTTGATTAAGGAGCTATTATGGTTAAGATAGTTGAAACGTCAGTTCGTGACGGTCACCAGTCTCTGTTTGCGACCAGAATGACTACTGAAGAAGTAGTCAGACTGTGCAGCATCTATGACAAGGTCGGCTATCACGCAATTGAAGTATGGGGCGGAGCGACTTTTGACGCAGCCATGCGTTTCCTCAATGAGGATCCATGGGAGCGTTTAAGACAGGTCAGAGCCGTCTGCAAGAATACGAAATTACAGATGCTGTTCAGAGGACAGAACATTCTGGGCTACCGTCATTATTCCGATGACGTTGTTGACATGTTCTGTAAGAAGTCCATTGAAAACGGCATCGACATCATCAGAGTATTTGATGCTCTGAATGACATCAGAAATCTGGAAATGGCTGTAAAGGCCACGAAGAAATACGGCGGAGAATGCCAGATCGCCATGTCATATACGACTTCACCGGTGCACACGATTGAATACTATGTCAATCTGGCTAAGGAGATTGAACGGATGGGTGCTGATTCCATCTGCATCAAGGACATGGCCGGCGTTCTGACTCCGGAAGATGCCACCAAGCTGGTAACGGCTCTGAAAAAGGGCACATCACTGCCGCTGGAACTGCATTCACACTGCACAGCCGGTGTCTGTGAGATGACCTACATGGCTGCCATCAAGGCCGGTGTGGATATTGTGGATACCTCAATGTCACCGTTATCCAACGGAACAGCTCAGCCTTCAACTCAGGCTCTCAATGTTGCCTTACAGGGAACAGAGTTTGATCCGAAGCTGAATCTGAAGGCCATCCATAAGGCAGAACCGATCGTTACCGAGATAGTAGACAAGTATCTCAAGAACGGTTTATTGAATCCTAAGTCATTTGAGATCAACCCTAACATTCTGAAGTACCAGGTTCCGGGCGGCATGCTGTCAAATCTGATCAAGCAGCTTACCGATCAGGATGCCATGGATAAATATGAAGAAGTACTGCAGGAAATTCCGGTAGTCAGAAAGGACCTCGGTTATCCTCCTCTGGTAACACCAATGTCTCAGATGGTCGGCACTCAGGCCGTACTGAATATCCTCAACGGCGAGAGATACAAGATCTGTGTCAATGAAGTCAAGGACTATCTGCATGGCAGATACGGAAAGACTCCGGCACCGGTCAATGAAGAGGTTCGCAAGAAGATCATCGGTGATGACGAAGTCATTACCTGCCGTCCGGCTGATCTGCTGGAACCTGAGTTTGAGAAACTCAAGGCACAGTACAGTAATATCGCCAGAAGCGATGAAGATGTGCTGTCACTGGCTCTTTTTGAACAGGTAGCTACGAAGTTCTTAACTGACAAGTACAATCCGAAACCGGAAACAGAGACTGAAGAATTTGAAATGTTCATATAGGAGGGCAGCATGTTGGAATTATTAATGAAGTATTCAGGCATAACTGCCATCATCGTATATTCATTTATTCTTTTCCTGATTCTGAAGTTCGCTCCTAAGAAGGAAGAAGAACCTCAAGAAGAGGAAGAAGTCAGAGAAATAAAGCCGCAGACGGTAAGCGCATCACCGCTGGATACCAGTGATGAGGATGCTGTTGTGGCCAGTCTGATAGCGTCAATTGAATACCATAATGAAACACACCGCAATGTCAGAGTAGTTTCAGTCAGAGAGGTAAGATAGTATGAAAGTTTATAAGGTAAAAGTAAACGGAAAGGTTTACGAAGTAGAAGTAGAAGCTGTTGATGAAGTTAACGGCAGCATAGCTGCTCCGGCAGCCCCGGCTGTAACCGTTGAACATAAGGAAGCAGTACAGGGAGATAAGATCATTGCCGCCCCTATTACCGGCAAGGTAATGGAAGTCAAGGTGAAAGTCGGCGACATGGTTAAAAAGGGTCAGACCGTGGCCATCATTGAAGCCATGAAACTGGAAAACGAGATCCAGTCAGCCTATGAAGGCAAGGTCGTTGACATTCTGGTTTCAGCCGGTTCTGACATCAGAAACAAGGACGCCATGATCGTTCTGGAATAAGATGCAGTTTATTGAATTTGATACCATTGACTCAACCAATACTTATCTGAAGGATAACTGGGAACAGCTGGAAGATCTGACCTTTGTCAGTACCCTGGAACAGACAGCCGGCAGAGGCCGTAATCAGAGAAAATGGCTTTCTCCAAAAGGAGAAAACATGATGTTCTCTGTATTGATTAAGGACAGGGATCTTCTGAACAGATACAGATATCTGTCCATGTTATCAGCGCTGACAGTAATTGATGCACTTGAACACTTCGTTGTTAAGGATCTGATGATAAAATGGCCTAACGATGTATATGTCAGAGACCGTAAGATCTGCGGCATTCTGCTTGAAGGTGTGTCCCGTGAACAGCTGGAATGCGTTATCATCGGAATCGGTGTGAACGTAAATCAGAAGGTATTCACAGATAATTACCTGAATGAACCGACTTCCGTAATCAGAGAAATCGGACAGGTAACAGATCTTAATGAATTCAGAACTGCTGTTTACTGGAAAATGATAGGGAATCTTCAGCTGCTGAAAGAGGGACACGATTTCCATCAGGAGATAATGAAACATGACTATCTGAAAGGCAGAAAGGTTTATGCCGAGATAAACGGCGAAAAAGCTGAAGTTGAGGTAACCGGTATTAACGAAGACTGTTCTCTGGGCATTATCTGGCAGAACAGAAAAATGAATATTGACTCTGGTGAAATCACCTTTCACCTTTAAGGGAGGATTTATATGAGCTTTTTATATGAAAACCTGTTTGCGCTGACCTGGCAGCAGGTAACAATGTGGGTAGTCGGAGGAATTCTGATCTACCTGGCAATAAAGAAGGACATGGAACCGTCACTGTTATTACCTATCGGTTTCGGTGCCATTCTGGTCAACCTGCCTTTTTCCGGGGCAGTAAATCAGTATATAAACGGAGTATTCCAGGAAGGACCTCTGTCAACACTGTATGACATGGGTATTTCCAACGAATTATTCCCGTTACTGTTATTCATCGGCATCGGTGCCATGTGCGACTTCGGACCGTTACTGGCTAATCCGGCGCTGATGCTGTTTGGAGCTGCTGCACAGTTCGGTATCTTCTTTACCTTCTGTCTGGCCTCAATGTTCTTTGCGACTAACGATGCTGCTTCCATCGCCACCATCGGTGCTGCTGACGGACCGACAGCCATTGTCGTAGCATTGAAACTGCATTCGACATATCTGAGCCCTATCATGGTAGCTGCCTATTCCTACATGGCCATGGTTCCGATCATTCAGCCTCCTGTCATCAAGCGGTTAACCACCAAGAAGGAAAGAATGATCCGCATGGACTATGAACCAAAGAGCGTTTCCCAGCTGACACGCATCCTGTTCCCGATCATCATCACGGTAATTGCCGGATTCGTCTCACCAGGTGCCGTTTCCCTGGTAGGTTTCCTGATGTTTGGCAACCTGTTAAAGGAATGCGGAGTTCTTAAGGGATTATCTGATACTGCACAGGGAGCATTGGCTAACCTGATCACGCTGGTATTGGGAATCACAATTGCTTCCCAGATGCAGGCTGAACAGTTCCTGCAGGTTGATACCCTGATGATCATGGGACTGGGTCTGTTTGCCTTCATCTTCGATACAGCAGGCGGAGTCCTGTTTGCCAAGTTCGTAAACCTGTTCTTAAAGAAGAAAGTCAATCCGATGATCGGAGCAGCTGGTATCTCAGCTTTCCCGATGTCCGGAAGAATCATCCATAAGATGGGATTACGGGAGGATAATCAGAACTTCCTGTTAATGTATTCCATGGGCGTTAATGTATCAGGCCAGATCGCATCCGTTATTGCGGGCGGCATGATGTTGAACTTCTTCATGTAGGAGGTATTATTATGGAATTTACACCTATGAATTTCATCTATAATCTGATTTACATTGTCAAAGGTGAACTGGGCACATTCGCAGCCCTGGGAACCATTGCTCTGTCAACCATTATCCTCAACAAGATAATGGAGAAGAAAGCAAACAAAGAAGAAGAGTAAGGAACCGCTGGTTCCTTTTTCTCTGGGCAGGGAATTTGTCGCTAAGACAGATAGAATAATATAATGACGTTGGAGGAACTACTGTATGATAATCAAAAACGCTAATGTCTTCATTGACGGCAGTTTTCACAAGACTGATGTCCGTTTTAATGAGGAAGGTATTCAGGAAATAGGTGAAAACCTGCAGGGTGAGGAAATAATCGATGCCAAGGGTAATGACTTATATGCCGGCATAATTGATGCCCACATCCATGGTGGCTGGGGCAGAAGTCTGGTAGCCATTGAAAGAACCGATGAATTCGGCCCGATGGAACAGCAGGTCAGGTTCTTAAATGATAAACTGCCTTCCACGGGTGTAACAACATACTTCCCAACCATTAACGCTGACTGGTCTGATTACGCTACTTTGGGAAAGATAACCAGAGCCGTACGTAATGTCAAGAAAGAAGGAGTAAAGGGAGCCTATCCGCTGAAATTCCATTATGAGTGTGCTTTCCTGACACTGGACAGATACGTCGATCAGTGCAAGGATTGGATGGCACCGGCCAATAAGGAAGACAGCGATGTGATGGTAGACTATGACTACAGTGACGTTGCGATCATTTCCCTGGCACCGGAAACTGAAGGAGCTCTTGATTATATTGACTATATTGTATCCAAGGGTGTCATGCCGGAGATCGGTTATGACAAGGCAACCGCTGAACAGGTCATTGAAGCGGCTGATCACGGTCTTTGTCAGGCTACCCACTTATTCAACGGCTATCAGCCGATGCATCACCGTGAAAGCAACGCCAATGCGGCCGTACTGCTGGATGACAGAATCAAGGCTCAGCTGACCATGGACGGTGTACACGTTCATCCTATCTGGGTAAAGATCGTCATAAAGGATAAGGGTATAGATAATGTCTACGGCATTACGGACTTCTCCAGTGAAGCAGGACTGGAAGACGGCTGGCATGATTTCGGTAACGGCATGCGTTTTCTGACAAAGGACGGATTCAACTATCATGAAAACGGGCACCTGTCAGGCGGATCAAATGCGATGAATGCCATGATGAGAAGAGCTCATAACATTGTCGGGTTAACACGCGAACAGGTTGGATCGCTGTATTCTGAAAGCCCGGCTAAATGTCTCAACATCACTGACAGAGGCAAGATCGAAGTCGGCAGAAAGAGCGATCTGGTCATAATGGATAAGGACTACAACGTCATTACCACCATTATCGACGGGAAAGTGTACTATACATTGTAATGAGAACACTATGAAAATAAGCATAGTACTTTTCGGATAGAGGAAGAAACCACTCAAAGAAAGAACCATTAGAAAGGTTTTAAATTGACTGTCTGAAAGGAATAAACACATTGTTGACTGTATAAACGAAGATTTATAATTAAGTAAACGGAGGTTTGTTTATATGGCATTAACAAGCTTGTTACTATCTATTCTTTCAATTGTTATCTTATTTCTTTTAGCGGGTGCTTATGGTTTAGGAATATTTGTTTCCTTTGGTTTATCAGTTCTTTCTTTAATCTTCGGAATAATAGGCCTAAAGAGTAAAAAAAGTTCGGCCACTGCCGGAATTGTGTTTTCAGTTTTAACAATTATTGCTGATGTATTTTTATATATAATCGCATTCACCCATATTCTTTTGCCATAATATCTGTATGACAAAGCAGATAAGAGTTACGGCAGCGGTTATTGAAAAAGAAGATAAAATACTAATTGCCCGCAGATTATACGGTAATCAGGCCGGTAAGTGGGAATTCCCCGGCGGTAAGTATGAAGATGGGGAAGACGGCATAAGCGCTGTTAAAAGAGAAATAAGGGAAGAATTTGAAGCTGACATTGAGGTCAGATCTTTTCTGTGTACCGTCAGACACAGGTATCCGGAATTCTCAATAGTTATGGACTGTTACATCTGTAAATTCGTCAATGACGACATGAAACTGCATGATCATTCCGAGGTCATGTGGATACCGCCAAAGAAAAGAGGAGTTGACTGGGCTGAAGCTGACAGGAAGGTTATAAGAGCTTACAGAAGACATATAAAGGAGAATTGTGAATGAATTATTTATTATATATATAAAAAATATGGATATTCACGGAAAAAAAGCATAAAATTAAACTAAGGGGAAATTTATCATTATGGCAAACGACATTAGAGAAGACTTAATTGAACAACTGAAAAACTTATTAGAAAGCGAGAACGCAGCAGAGGCTTTTGTAAAGGCGAAAGCATTAGCAAAGAGATGGCCTAGAATTCACGAGGAAGAAGAATCCTTTTTAGACATCGAATTGTCTGAAAAGTTCAATAAAATGCTGGATGAGCTTTCAAAGAAAGCCGGTGAAGTAGCAGTTAACACCGAAGAAAGAAAGCTTGAACTTATTGAAGAAGCCAAGAAGCTTCTGGAAAGCGGCAGTGTAGAAAAAGCTAACAAGAAGATGAAGGATCTGATGGACAGCTGGAAGGCTGCCGGCAGAACTCAGAGCAAGGAAAAGGACGATGAACTGTGGGAACAGTTCTCAGCAGTAAGAAAGGATTTCTTTGAAAAGAGAAAGGAATACTATGAAAAGCTGCACGAAACCTTCGCTGCCAACAAGGAAGCTAAGGAAGAACTGATCGCCAAGGCTAAGGAAGTAGCCGAGATCAAAGACATGAAGAAGGCTTCAAATACTGTTAACGAACTGTTTGAACAGTGGAGAAAGACCGGAAGCGCAGGCAGAGAAAACGATGAACCGTTATGGAAGGAATTCTCTGGACTGAGAAAGGAATTCTTTAAGAGAAGAGAACAGTATTATGACAATCTGAAGGAAACCTTCGCCAAGAATGCCGAAGCCAAGAAAGAACTCATCAACAAGGCAAAAGTATATCTGGCCAGAAGCGAATTCACGGAAGAAGAAGTCAGCGCAATCAAGGAACTGAGAAAGGCCTGGAAAGAAGTCGGAAACGCCGGCAGAGAAAACGAACAGTCACTGTGGGAAGAATTCAACGGGCTCATCAATAAGTACTTTGAGAACATGAAGTTCTACAAATAATCAGTTTTTAGAGTGACATAGGCCAGCCTGAGGGCTGGCTTTGTGTTTCTCCAGGAAAGGAATGAAGACAGTTATGAAATGGTTACGGATATTACTGGTAATTGCGGTTGTCATGATCGCGGTTTTCGGTTGCCGTATGGCTAAATACTCCATGAGCATCAAGCCTCAGACTCTGGAAGAGGCGGAAAAGTGGCAGCAGGAACACGGTGACATATCGTGGTGGTATGATGCCGATAAGACTGATTATACGGTAAAGGGTTATCAGGACTACGTTCTGCATGTAGAATTAATACGCAATGATACTCCAACTGATAAATACGTCATCATTTCTCACGGTTATACCGATAACCATATCGGTTCTCTTAAATATGCAGGCTTCTACCTGAAACTGGGATTCAATGTCATAGTCTATGATCTGAGAGGACACGGCTCAAATGAAAAGGATTTCTGTTCTAATCCGTACGTGAGGCTAAAGACCTGATTGCGCTGATTGAAGACAGTCAGCAGAGATATCCTGACGCCAGAGTATGGGGATTACATGGTGAATCGTTAGGCGCAGCTACTTCAGTCATGTGTCTGAAGTATAAACCAAAAGTAGATTTTGTGGTGGCCGACTGTCCGTTCAGCGACATCAGTGATGTTCTGAAAGTCGGATTAAGGGGAATGCATCTGCCGGAAAGTACGGTGTATGTCGCTTCGTTATGTGCCAAGATCATATACGGAATATCGTATGGTGAGATGAGGCCGATAGACAGCCTTAAGGATAATGAGATTCCGATTCTGTTCATTCACGGTGCTGAGGATAAGTTCATCAAGCCATATCACAGTGAAAGAATGCGGGAAGCCACTAAAGGATACAGTGAGGTTTTCCTGATGCCGAAGGCTGACCATGCCGTGTCAGTATTTGCGGATCCGGTAAAATACGGTGAAGTACTGGCTGAATACCTTAATAACATCGCAATTGAACAATAAAGCGTAAACAAACATCAGGTAAATGATGTTATAATGAAATAAAGAAAAGGGAGAATAATATTGTGAAAACTGAAATGCTCGCAATGATACTCGCCGGAGGAAGAGGTACAAGACTGCTTGATCTGACCAATAAGGTCGCCAAGCCTGCTGTTTATTATGGCGGAAAGTACCGTATTGTCGACTTCCCTCTGAGTAATGCTGCAAATTCCGGTATTGATGTTATCGGCGTTTTAACTCAATACGAATCAATTCAATTAAACGCTTATGTTTCCCAGGGCGCCAGATGGGGCTTAGAAGGCAGAGACAAGGGTGTCTTCGTCTTACCGCCGAGAGAAAAAGATAATACGACTTTCGGTGTGTACAAGGGCACTGCCGATGCCATTTACCAGAACATCGACTTCATGGACATGTATGATCCTGAATATGTTCTGATCCTGTCAGGTGACCATATCTACAAAATGAATTACGACAAGATGCTGGACTTCCATAAGGAACAGAACGCTGATGTAACAATTGCCGGTCTGGAAGTAACCTTTGAGGAAGCCAAGAGATTCGGTATCATGAACACTGATGCCAATGACCGCATTGTCGAATTTGAAGAGAAACCTGCTCATCCGAAGAACAATCTGGCCAGCATGGGTATCTACATCTTCACTTACAAGGCTTTAAAGAAAGCTCTGACTCTTGATGCTGCCAATGAAAAGTCATCTCATGACTTCGGCAAGAACATCATTCCTTACATGCTCAACAATAACAAGAAGATCGTAGCTTACAGATTCAAGGGTTACTGGAAAGACGTAGGAACGATCGATTCACTGTGGCAGGCCAACATGGATCTGCTGGACGGTGACAACGGACTGAATCTGGCTGATGAAACCTGGAAGATCTACACTGAGGATATTCCAACCACACCTCAGGTCATCGGACCAAAAGCCAAGATCAAGAGATCTTACATCAACCAGGGCTGTGTCATTGACGGAACAATTGAAAACTCCGTTCTGTTCAGAGACTGCGTGGTACGTAAGGGTGCCAAGGTGATCGACTCCGTCTTATTCCCGGAAGTCGTTGTTGAAGAAGGCGCAGTAGTCAAGAACTGCATCATCGCCGAAGGTCTTGTCATTCCAAAGGAAGCTGAAGTCGGTGACAGAAGCGAGATCAAGTTAATTGCCAAGAAAGGACAGGTGCAGAAGAATGATTAATGCATTAGGTATAGTCAATTTCCCTAACAACGCCGTAAAGATCAGGGGAATGTCCGATTACAGAACCATCGCCGCAATGTCCTTCTTAGGAAGATACCGCATAATTGACTTTGTCTTATCAAACATGGTCAATTCCGGCATTACCAACATTGAGGTAATGGTCAGAGAGCAGCCAAGATCACTGGTCGAACACCTGGGCAGCGGTACACAGTACAACATCAACCCTAAGCATGGCGGCATCCAGATGCTTTATCCTGACCACCAGGCTGTAAGTGATGCCTACTATCATGACATGTTCCTGATGAACGAGAATCTGGAAGTCTTCAGAGGATCAAAGCGTAAATACGTCGTCATCGCTCAGAGCTACATGGTATGCTCAATTGACTTTGGCGATGTCATCAAGGCTCATGAGGAAAGCGGTGCTGACATTACCTGTGTCTACAGCGAAAGCAAGAGAGGCAAGGTAAGCTTCATTGGCTGCAAGATGCCGAAGATCGACAAGTACGGCCGCATTCATGAAATCAATAACAACGTCGGTTATGACAACAAGATCAATGTCCTGACTGAAACATATGTAATGAAGAGAGAACTTTTCCTGGATCTGATTGAAAAGTCATATGAGATCAGCCCGCTGTTCAACTTCATCGATATCATCAAGCATCATCTTGGTACTCTGAATGTCAGAGGCTACAAGTATGAAGGTTATCTCTCATGCGTTAACACCCTGGAAGAATACTACAGGATCAACATGGAATTACTGAATCCGGAAGTATTTGCCCAGCTGTTTAAGAAAGAATGGCCTATCTATACTAAGACCAACGACTCACCACCAGCCTTCTATTCAAGCACCGGTCATGCCAAGAACTGTCTGATCGCCAACGGCTGTATCATTGAAGGCGATCTGCAGAACTGCATCCTGGGCCGCGGCGTTGTGGTAGAGAAGGGCTGCGTCATCAAGAATGCGCTGCTGCTTCCTAACACCTACATCGGACCTTATTCTCATGTTGAATACGCAATTCTGGACAAGCATGCCCGTGTTGAAAACCAGAAGGACATCATCGGCAGTAAGGATAAGCTGATCTACATCAAGAGAAGAGACAGGGTATAAATATGAAGAACATATTATTTGTTTCCGGCGAAGGCTTACCGTTTATCAAAAGCGGCGGTCTGGCTGATGTCATCGGTTCATTGCCGGCAGCCCTGACCAAACGCGGTGAAGGTGCAGCTGTTGTTCTGCCGATGTATAAGCGGATCATTGAAAAGTTCCCTGAACTGAAGGAAGAATGCACATTCCGCGTTCATTCAGGCGTCATTGACAAGCAGTGCGTTCTTTACAGCACCAAGATCGATGAAGTAATCTACTACTTCATCCGTCAGGACGATTATTTCTACCGTGACGGACTGTACGGCTACGCTGATGACGGTGAGAGATTCATCTTCTTCTGCCATGCCGCACTGGACATGCTGCCGCATATCAAGTTCAAACCGGATGTCATTCATACCAATGACTGGCATACGGGCATGATCCCTATCATGTGCAAGCAGGAATACACCGATCCGGAATATAAGAAATACAAACATGTCTACACGATTCACAATCTGCTGTTCCAGGGCAACTTCCCTAAGGAAACCATGAGATGTCTGAATCTGTCAGACCACTACTGGAATAACGGCGATATCAAGTTTGATAACGGCATCAGCTTCATGAAGGCCGGCATCATCTATGCCGATAAGGTAACGACAGTTTCCCAGACTTATGCCAGAGAGATCCTCACCAGTGAATACGGTGAGAGAATGGAAAAGGTTCTGGCTAATAAGGGTGATAACCTTTTGGGTATCGTTAACGGTATCGACATTGACAACTGGAATCCATCCACCGACAAGGCGTTATACAAGAACTACTCAATCAATGACATCAGAAACAAGAAAGCCTGCAAGCGCAGCCTGCAGTATCAGTTAGGATTGAGAGTGGCTGATGACGTAATGCTGATAGGCATCGTCACCAGACTGACCTGGCAGAAGGGCATGCATCTGATTTTGGATAAACTGACCAACATAATGAACCAGGATGTTCAGCTGGTAATTCTGGGTTCCGGTGACAACTACATCGAGAATGAACTGAAGAAGATCGAATCAACATATCCGCACCGTGCAGTATTCTACTGCGGATACAATGAGGAACTCTCTCACAGAATCTATGCCGGATGTGACCTGTTCTTAATGCCTTCACTGTTTGAACCATGCGGTATTTCCCAGCTGATCTCCATGAGATACGGCACAATACCTCTGGTAAGAGAAACCGGCGGTCTGAAAGACACGGTTCAGCCGTTCAATGAATATGACGGAACCGGTACGGGATTCTCCTTCAGATATTTCAGAGGCGATGAAATGATGCATGTACTGGCTTATGCCATCAAGGTCTACTACTATAACAAGGCCGGATGGCGTAAGCTGATCAGACAGGCCATGAGTGTTGACGTCAGCTGGGATAACTCAGCACGTGAATACAGCCAGCTGTACGAAAGCATGTAAATGGATTAATCCTTAACAATAAGCTAGAATAGAATAAACATAATGAAAGACCTTAATTGCTCAGCATTTAAGGTCTTTTCGAAAAAAAGGAGGATTTTATGAGTAAAGAAGTACTGGATAAGGTGTATCAGTATATTGATGATAACCGCGATAACATCATTGAAGATCTGATCAAGGTTGCCCGTATTGAAAGTGTCACCGATGAAAACAGTGAAGTCAAACCTTTTGGTCAGTCCTGCCGCAATGTTCTGGATTACATGCTGGCCAAAGGTGAAGAAGAAGGTTTTGTCTGTACTAACCATGAATACTACGTTGGAAGCGTCAAGTATGTTGTTCCGGGCGGAAAAAGACTGGGCATTCTGGCTCATCTTGATGTCGTACCTGCCGGTTCCGACTGGACGGTAACCGAACCTTATAATCCGATCATCAAGGAAGGACATCTCTTCGGCAGAGGCGTCAGCGATGATAAAAGCGGTGCGATAGCCGGTCTATATATCATGAAGGCTTTCAGAGATCTGGGCATTCCGGTAAAGAACACTATTGAACTGTTACTGGGTACCAATGAAGAAACAGGCATGAAGGATGTGCAGTATTACTGTAAGCATTATGAAGCTCCCGCTTTCACCTTTGTTCCTGATGCCGGTTTCCCTGGAGCCGCCGGTGAATTCGGACGTCTGAGATATGTTCTGACTTCCAAGGAAAAACTGTCAGATGACTTCGTTAACATGTTTGCGGGCAGTGCTTTCAACATCGTTCCTAACAAGGCAACAGCCGTACTGAAGAAAGGAACGGAACTTGACCTCAGTGCTCTTCCGGAAGACTTCGATGTCAATGAAACCGAAGAAGGCATCGTCGTTGTATCACATGGTCTGACAACTCACGCTGCCGGACCGGAGAGAGGCGTCAATGCGATCAGAGTTCTGACCAACGGATTACTTAAGATCCCTAATCTGAAAGAAAGCGACCGTAAGATTCTGGAATTCTTTGACGGCATCAACAATGACTACTATGGTTCATTCTTAGGCATCGATAAAACTGATGATATTTCAGGTCAGACTGTATCTTCAGGAACAGTCCTGAAGTGGAATGACGGCAATGTTGCCTTACTCAATGACTGCCGTTACTGTGTAACCGACAACGGCGACAGACTGGAAGCCAACATTCAGAAGAAAGCTGATGAATGGGGCTTTGATCTCAAGGTTGAGGAAAAGACCTATGGCTGTGCTCTGGATATCAATGGACCGATCATTCAGACCATAAATAAGGTATATCAGGACTTCAGCGGTCATACTGACAGACCGATCATGATCGGCAAGGGCGGTACCTATGCCGGACAGATGAAGAACGCTTTCGCCACAGGGTGCGTTTATGTCGAAAACTGGGGTGAGAAACCTGAGTGGCTGCCTGCCGGACACGGCGGAGCTCACCGGCCGGATGAATTCCTGAATATTGAGAATTACATCAAGGGCATCAAGCTGCTGGTAACCATGATCCTGGCAGTAGACGAAATACTTTAATACTAAATGAAATATGACCGGGTTGAAAAAATCCGGTCATATCAGTTTTATGAATATTCTTTTACTGGGATAATAAGGGGTAATATTCAGGAAAGGGGGAGATGCCATGACTGTCAGTAAGTATGTCGGGGACAGGGAGTTTTACTCTGATGTAGCACGACTGGCCATACCAAGCATGCTTCAGCAGCTGTTATCAAGTGCCATGGGCATGGTCGATACCATGATGGTCTCTGCCATCGGCATGGTCACACCTGTGGGCATCGGTTCCCAGATCGGACATGTCTGCACCTGCATTTCCTTCGGTGTCATGGAAGGAACGGGCGTATATGCCGCTCAGTTCTATGGCGCTGATGACAGGGAAAACCTGCAGAGAACCTTCGGGCTGTCCATGATCCTGAATTTCATCATCGGCATGATCTTCTATGCCCTGATAGCCTTCCGGGCAGTTCCGGTCATCAGGTTCTATGCCAAGGATCCGGATGTCATCAAGTATGCAGAGATATATCTGCGTTTGGTCAAGTATTCCTATCCGCTGAATACCTGTGCTCTGGCTTTCAACTATTTCTACAGATGCATTCATAAAACCAATGTCTCAATGTGGATCTCCACCACTTCCATGGCAACCAACTGCCTGTTCAACTACATTCTGATTTATGGCAAATTTGGTTTCTCGCCGATGGGTGTGGAAGGGGCAGCCTGGGGAACAGTAGCTTCTCAGGTGGTATCACTGGGTTTATATGCCGGTTATTCGATTCTCAATAAGGAGATATTCATCGGTAGGATAAAGACCATGCTGGATATCAGCCGTAACTTCTTCAAGAAGGTCATGATCAGAACATATCCGACAATTGTCAATGAAACTCTGTTCGGATTCGGCACTTCATTATATGTAAAAGCTTATGCCCTGTTAGGTACAACTGTTACTGATGCTTATTATGTAGCCAACACCATCACCAACATGTTCTTCTCCGTATGTAACGGCTTATCCGTTTCCGGAAGCATGTTAATGGGAGCTCAGTTAGGCAAGGGTGATGTGCAGAAAGCCATAACCCAGAGCAGATGGTTTTTGTACATGGGCATGGGACGGTCACTCATTACCGGAATGATCATCATTTCCGCAGCTGATCCTTTAGTAACCTTATTCGGCTTAAGCAGTACAGAAGTATTCGATCTGGCTGTCGGCATTGTCAGAGTATCAGCTTTAAGAATAGCTTTGCGTATGGTTGTTGTGGTCATCTTCTCTTCATTAAGAGCGGGCGGAGACTCCAAGATGTTGATGATGCTGGACTGCGGCATCGTATGGCTGGTAGGCATTCCTCTGATCTACGGCATGATCCGGGTACTGCACATGCACAACTTCGTTATCATCTACCGGCTGGCTCAGGGAGAACTGGCTGTCAGAATCCTGATCGGCATGAGAAGGTTCATCTCCAACCAGTGGGCAATTAATCTGACCACTGAGATAAACGAAGCATAATTAAAGCATTATATATTAAAGAAAACAGCGTTTGTAATTGATATGTACCCAGAATCCTGGACATATTGAATAATCAGACTAAATCACAGAATTACAGATGGATGTACTCCTGAATAACGCAGGAGGCATCCATTTTGTTTTCTTCTGTATACGTCTGTTGTTGTAATAATCAATGTAT
>JAFQZR010000027.1 GCA_017405785.1 Erysipelotrichaceae bacterium | reverse complement strand
CAAAGCTAAGAGATGTTTTTGCGGAATGGATCGACAATGGACATAATGATTTTTCCGATGAAAACACGATCATCCTGTGTATCAGATTGACAGATGGATTATTGCTCTCGCATGGTACAAGGTACGTATTTTAGTTGCTGCCTTCGAATATGTTGACCTGTTTCTTCGGTTGTAGTCAGTTGACAGTGTAGTTATTGCAGATAATGAAAGGTAGAAAGATATGAATTGAACCCTGAAATCAGGATAAAACCTAATGTAGAGGTTCAGTTCAGCAAGCTCTATTTTTCTATAGAAACACTTGATGATGCCAAGTAAAAAACATCGAAAAATGGGGTTCATCTTTATCCCAACGGTCATCGACTCATTGTGAACTGACTGCACTTTTTAAGAGAATAAAATGATACTTTGTATCTTACAAGAGAACCTTTTTTTGAAAACTAAATCAACTGAGGAGGCTATAAAGTGACTAAGAGAAGAATAACGATTGTAATACTGATGACAGTGATGATAGTTTTATCTGGTTTATTTATGTTTAGAAAAACGTGGCTCAACAGTGACCGGGAAGCAGTCGACTATATGAACGGGCACTATTCATTTGAAGATGGAAAGATAGATAACTTAACTTATCTGCAAAAAAAGCATTCAAGTGAATTAGGCGATTATATGCAGTACTATGTCACATTCGAAAACGGAAAGAAGAGCATCATAAGGGCTTATGTAAAGATGCATAATCACTTAACAATGATCGGCCCTGATTTTTATATCAAATCATGCAGAGTGTTTGACAGAGACATTGTGATGGAGAAGGGAAAATACATGGCTGTCAGGCGCACCGATCCAAATACTCCGGTATGCATAACGATCAGAAATGACAATACTTATGATCTGCTGAATTATCCTGATGCCGGTCAAGAAGTTGTAGGTACGTGGACACTGGAAGACAACTTTCTTATCCTGAGAAATGATGCCGGAGAAGAGATAATGAGATTCATTACTGATGGATCAGTATTGATCTTTCAGAAACATATAGGTGAAACAGACAATGCTTTACTGGAAGATGGAGATGTATTCATTTTGGAATGAATATACGCTTTATTTCGTGGTGGACTGGTATGGAAAACTATTAATGAGTAATATAGCAATGTCATAGCATCTTTTCAAAAGAATCGGAAAAGAAATTGCTGAGGAATGGTTTCTGCCAGCGTTTCTAGATACATTAAATGCTTAAGGAAGAGTAGAGCGGTAGGCTCTTTTTTTTTGCGAAAATACCATATGATGCTGAGTAAAAACATCGAAAAATGGCGTTCATCTTTATCCCAACGGTCATCTAGGTTAAAATGTCTATATCCCAACAGTCATCGACACATGTAGAGAGTGTCGCAATTCTTAAGAGAACAGAACAAAAGTGAAGAATTAAATCGGGATATGTACGATAAGATTACTAGATAATTCGAGGGAGATATGATTTTAATGAAATTAGAAAGTGCAGAATTGAAACATATCGAAAAAATCGTAGCCATATCAAAGGCTGCGTTTGATAGCGATATTAATGTTGGTGCTCCCGAAGCTGGTGGACCTCCTTATTATGATTCCATTACATGGCACATTCAGATGAAAAATGAAGGACATTTGCTACAGGTAGCCATGGATGAAGAAATCGTTGGTGGTGCAATTCTATTTGTGGACGAAGACGGTAAAACATTGTACATTGGTAGAATATTTTTAGACCCAGTACTCTATCGAAAGGGATATGGTCTTTCTCTGATGAAAATGGTAGAAACCTTCTATCCTGGTATCAAGACAATTAAACTTGATACACCTCTTTGGAATGTGAGAACGAATGCTTTCTATAAAAAGCTTGGTTATTGTGAAGTGAAACGAGATGAGGAGTTTATTTACTACCAGAAAGAATTAGATTGACAGATTACCATTTATCGATTTGATTTGAAAACGAGAATCCCTCGAGACTATATGTATTTTGGAGGAAGCAGAAGTATGATTGAAACAGAACGCCTCTTGTTGAGAAAGTATACAATGAGTGATTTTGATGCGCTTTACGAAATCATGTCTGATCCGGAAACGATGCAGCATTATCCGGCACCGTTTGACAAAGAAAGAACTGAAAAATGGATCTTATGGAATCTGGATAACTATGAAAAGTATGGATTTGGCCTGTGGGCCGTTGTCTTGAAGGAAACCAATGAGTTTATCGGTGACTGCGGCATTACCTTACAGAATATCGATGGGGAGATGCTGCCGGAAATTGGATATCATATTAACAAAAAATACTGGAGACGCGGATATGCGAAAGAAGCGGCCCGGGCTGTAAGAGACTGGGTGTTCCAGAACACGGATTATGATGCAGTTTACTCATACATGAAATATACCAATATAGGTTCCAGTTCGACTGCCAAGGCTATTGGAATGAAGAAAATAAAGGAATATCCCGATCCGAAAAACACCGTTTCCTATGCTTATGCGATTACCCGCTCAGAATGGGAAACGATGGAAAAGTAAATATCATCTTATATGTAAAGAAAATGTCCGGTACCGGGCATTTTCTTATGAATTAATCAGACCACAGTAACAGCTGAACGGATGCTGTTGACAGTGGGAAACTGTCGTACATTGTTGCCAGCCAGGTTCCTGAAGGGGAGTGAGAAAGGCTCCATAACATCCTGTGAATGCTGTCTGCAGGACTGAAAGTGTGCAATACCGGATCACCGTTTGTGATTTCTATTATTTCCGGCCGGAAATCATCTTCATAGATGACCCTGTATAATACCGGTTTACCGGAGCCAAATGAAACCGAGTAAGTGTCATTTTTAATTAGAATGACTTCATCTGTCTGAATGTTGTATGCCAGTCGTACCATGCCAAAGTTTTCATACAGCAGATATCCTTCATCTGAAATGCTGAAATGGCTGACGTACATGCTCAGTTCATTAACAGCGTCCTGGCGATCAGTAAAGACGATGTTTTCCACGATTGAATCAATGGCGGCCCGGGAGAATGGCTGGCTTTTTATCAGGGAGTAATCCGTGTCATAGAAATCCAGAGAGATTTTCTGATCAGAACTGCCATCTGGATGAAAGTTAAACAGACATAATCCGTCCTGATAGCCACATACGGCTCTTAGGGAATCAGTGTCCGCATCAAAAGTCTTTCTGGCAATTGCTTTGGCTTGTTCGGGTACAAACTCATAGATAACATCATGTTTCGGCTCAGTCATCTCATGATTCATGATCAGGATCTTCCCGTCTGCGACAGTCAGGTAGGCATAAGGGAAGCCATGCTCGGAAACAGTATATGTTGCGGATTGCATCGATGATTTGTCTATGACCAGCAGTTCAAGTACATCAGGTTCGTTATCAGACGGATTACCCTCAAGAACCAGCGTATAGATCTTACCGTCAAGTTCACTGCGGCAGAAAGTGGTTTCATAACTCTGATTGGCTATTGTTGCGACATGATGGATCTGTTTTGTTTCCTGCAGGAAGCAGTAGTAGTCCGTTTTGGAGGTAGTACTGTAGTTGCTTTCCCTATGGCTTAAACTGTAAAAGATTCCGCCGTCAATAGCCGTACAGGTGGCATCAGCTGGGATCTGACCAAGCAAGTTACCGTCCCTGTCAACGATGTCCATTGCAGCAGCAGTATCAGCCGGTGTTGGATCAACCGGGTCAGGCTGCCGTGGTTTTGTGCATCCTGCAAGTGAAAAGACCATCAGGATTATCATGAATACATTTATTGTCTTTCTTGGCATAAGATTATTTCCTTTATTTTTCTATTTTTCAGTATATCAAAAAAACAAATCTTCAATCTATTTTTATGTTGTGAAAGAGCAGAAAATAAACACGTTATGATTCTGATGAAAGTACAGAAAAAACAGGGTTAATCTTTATCCAGGCAGTCATCTGCGTTAAAATATCTATAGTTTGGCAAGAGGATATAAATGAAAAAAGAATTCCTGGCAGCATTCAGCGGCTTTCCGGATCATTACTTTCCGGTAAAAATAACAGAAAGACTGCGTAAAGAACTGACGCAGCGAAAGAGCATAGTCTTTATTACGGCCTGTCCGCTTGAATACCGGCAGAATGACGATGACTGTGAAGGCATGTATGAAATGTTTGCCGAGAAGGGTTTGCCTTTTGAAAAACACTGTGTAATAGATAAACGAACTGAACCTTCTTTGGCCAAAGAACTTGTGAAACAGGCTGACTGTATATTTCTCATGGGTGGGGGAGCCTGTCATGATCAGCTCAATCTGATTAAAGAAAAAGGCTGTTATGAGATATTGCTTGAATGTCATGCCGCAGTTTTGGGGGTCAGTGCCGGCTCAATGAACATGGCAATCAACACGGTAGATTTTTCTGAGTCTATGGAACCTTTTAGCGGATTGGGATTTACGAACATTACCGTAAGTTGCCATCATAATACCCGGGATAAATGGCGCTATCAAAAGACCCTGAGAATGTCTGAAGACCGCGTGGTATATGCCATGGAGGATAACAGTGCTTTCTTCATAAAGGAAGGAAAGATCGATGTTGTTGGAAACATTTACCGTGCAGAAAACAGGGAACTGCGACTGCTCACGGAAAATGATATAAAGGAATTGGAGTATGGTATTTATGAAAAAGAAATCAATGATGGACAAAATGGCGCGTGAAGCTTATGAAAAGGGCTCCTTCAACGGTGTCTGGCTTTACGGTGAAAACGGTAAGATCGTGTCCAAAGGAGCATATGGTTTTCGTGACGCAGAGAATAAACTGCCGATGCAGGAAGATACCATCTTTGAGATGGCTTCCGTCACAAAGATGTTTACAGCCACAGCAGTCATGCTGCTGGTAAGAGAAGGGAAGCTGGATCTGGACGATGAGTATGTGAAATACTTCCCTGATTATCCGTATCAGGGTGTTACGGTACGTCATCTTCTGACGCATACCAGCGGAATGCCTGATGACTTTGAAACTGACACCTGGGTATGTCCTGCCTGGGAAGATGAAAACAGAATCCCTCCATGCAGTGAGATCCTGAAATTCATATGTGAAAGTGGAGAAGAGGCATCTCATGCACCGGGAGAAACATTCAGATATACTGATATCGGCTATTGCCTGCTGGCAAATCTGGTGGAAAAACTCGCAGGTGTCAGTTTTGAAGACTTCCTGAAAAAGAATGTCTTTGAACCAGCAGGAATGAAAGAATCTGCCATATATCATACTCGCAGGGACGGCAGACCTTCTGATCGTTTTGCCCGTAATATGGTTTTGGAGGCTGATGGCAGCTATGTACCTTCAGATGTTTCTGAAGAAACCGCTCCTTATGTAGTCGGTTCTGATGGTCTCAACGGCTGTGATTATCTGTACACTACCATATTCGACATGCTGGCATGGGACAGAGCACTGCGTGAAGAAAAGGTGCTTACCCGCCAGGAACAGATGATAATGTTCACACCGGTGACACTGAACAGTGGTGAGGAATTTGTTGACGATGATGACGAAAGCTATGGCTTTGGCTGGTGCATTGAAGAAGATGATGATCTTGGTCTAATAGTCAGTCACTCGGGAGGCATGCCGGGGCTGGAAACATGGTTTGAGCATTTTGTCGACCAGGACAAGGTACTTATAATCTTCAACTGCCGCGATTACCGGGATCTCAGAGCATTCCGGAGTTTCTGGGATGGTTTAAGAGCGATAGCTCATGGTGAAGAACCAGATCCTGTAGAGTCCATAGAAGACATTGCCTTAAAGGATCCTGATAAGTCCAAATGGGAAAGTTTCTGCGGAAAGTATGAACACCCTGAAGAACGTGATTTCATTATTGATGAAGTATATCTGAAAGACGGAGAGCTTTACGCCAACGCGATAATTGAAGGTGATGATTTAACCTTCAGATTATATCCTCTGGCAGAAAACGAGTTTGGCAGAAAACGCGGTATGCTTAAGGTGACATTTGGTGATGAATGTCTGATGTATGATGATCAGACATTTAAGAAGATATAAGCTTTAGAAGAGTTTATGACATTTCGGAATGATTAAGGTAAGGAAAGAATGATTTTTAAGCATTTTACTGAGCGTGATTACGAAGCGGTATGTGAGTTCCTGATTGAATTGAACAGCAGTGATAACAGCCATATAAACTGGAACTGGGCCCGCTTTGAATGGATGTATGAACATCCGGAATTTGACAAGGGTCATGCCGAAGCTATCGGTCTGTGGATCGATGAAGATAAAGTGGTTGGGGCTGCGATCTTTGATACGCAATTCGGGAAAGGCTTTTGCGCAGTTCTTCCTGGATATCAGGAAATCTATTCCGAAGTATTAGAATATGCCTTTAATCATTTAAGTGATGATTCCGGTTTCAGTCTGGCGGTATGCGATGACAGTGAAGATGAGAAAGCTGAGGTCTTAAAGCATGGATTTGTCAGAACTGAGCAGACAGAAAATGTCATGAAACTTGATCTTGCAAGAAAGATGAAGGTTTCACTGCCACAGAATCTGCGCTTTGTAAATCCTGATCCGGTAGAAGATGCCCAGAAGCTTCAATGGCTTTTCTGGCAGGGATTTGACCACGGTGAGGATAGAAGCGAATTTGAAAAAGAAGAAAGCATTGTTCCAAAAGCCAGAAAGCATTTTAACAGAGAACTGTGTGTGGCAGCCTGTGACCCTGACGGACAATTAGTTTCCATCTGCGGATTATGGTACAGTGAAAGGACGGACTATGTTTACCTTGAGCCTGTCTGTACAATTCCGAGATACAGAGGAAAGGGAGTAGCCAGAGCCGTAATATACGAAGCACTTAACAGGGCAAAAGTCTTAGGTGCCCAAAAAGCCTATGTAATATCAGATATGGATTTTTACCGCAGGCTTGGCTTTAAAGACAAATACAGATACACATTTTACAGAATGAAGATATCTGAATCGGAGAAAGATATGACAGAAGAAAAGAAAAACGAAAGAAAAGTAGCCCAACGCAAAGACTGGAAAACAGAACCGATGCCTGAAATGTATGAGACTTTCGTTTTGAACAGGTCTTTCAGTGATGAGGAAATGGATGTGCTGCGCTTAGGAAGTATTCCAAAAGCCATGGAAGATAAGTGGTTCTGGTATATGGAAGGCTCAACTCTGTATGCGCACCGCAGCTGGACGGGAAACTGTATTTATCAGATTGAATTCAAAGAAGATGATAATCATGTCGTAACGGTCAACCGCGATCCCGAACAGTACAAGTGTACCAGTATTGAAAAAGACATTGAGAATCTAAATGAACTGTTAGACTGGTGGACTGAAACACCATATGATTACTATAACCAGTGGCTTTCAGAGATAAGCAATGCTTTAGGGAAAATGGATAAGGAATAGTTTTAAATTCAGGAAAGGTAAAAACTGATGATACGTTTCATTGAAGATCCTTCACAGCGACAGGGAATTGCACGCCAGATTCTTGAGTCACTGGTCAGGTGGTTTGAAATTGAAGAAAGCCGAGAAGATTACATCAGGAAAGCCGCCAGTTGGCCGTTATGGGCTGCATTTTCCGATGAGAAACCTGTTGGTTTTCTTTGCGTCAAAAAGACCGGTGCCGATACGGCTGAAATAGCTGTCATTGGCGTGCTTGAAGAGTATCAGGGCTGTGGTTATGGTCAGAAACTGTTCGATGCCGCCAGGGAATATCTGATCAGACAGGGTTATTCCTTTATTCAGGTGAAAACAGTCGCTTACGGCATGTATGAAGATTATGATAAAACCAATGATTTCTACAGAAGTCTTGGCTTTAAGGAATTTGAACTGTTTGAGGATTACTGGGACGAGGCAAATCCATGTCAGGTATATGTTATGAGTCTTAAGGACGCAGTTAATACGATAGATGCCAGACACAGTTACAGAGGTAGGTTTTCTGTTGAGCCAGTTAGAAGAAAAGATCTTGAAATCATTGCCCAGGCAGGTATGAAGGCTCCTTCGGGTTGCAATAAGCAGACAACAGAATTGATTATCGTTGACGATAAGGAAACCCTTGATAAGATAATATCTCTGATTGATCCTCCTGTAGCTCAGAGTGCACCTGCGATGATTGTCGTGCTTTCCAGAAGGATAAATGCTTACCGTGACAAGTGCTTTGCCACTCAGGATTACGCCGCAGCCATCGAGAATATGCTTCTGACAATCGTGGAACTTGGCTACCGGAGCTGCTGGTATGAGGGTCATATCACTGATGATGACCGTATCTGCGACAGAATATCCCAAGCTCTTGGAGTACCTGAAGAGTATAATGTTGTTTGTATTCTGCCGGTTGGGAAACCAATAGATGAAATGTATGCCCCAGTGAAGAAACCTTTCCAAGAACGTATCAGTTTTAACAGGTTCGGAAAAGAGGAAACATGATCAGAAAAGCAGATATTCGTAATGGAAGAATACTGACATAGGGGATATGCTGCCCAATTGCTGGCAGAGTGTGAGAAATGGGCCAGGGAAAAAGGCTGCAGGGAGTTTGCCAGTGATTGCGAACTTGATAATGCTGACAGTCTGAACTTCCATTTGGAAATGGGATTTAAGGAAACTAACAGAATCATCTGTTTTAAGAAGGAATTATAAGGATTTGTAGAGAGTTTTGAAATATGGAAAACGGAAACATCCAACTTGTAAAAGTCAACAGAGATAACTTTGATGATCTGATCGATCTGAAGCCTGCTGAAAAGCAGAGAGAGTATGTTGCGGATAACATCTACAGCCTGGCAGAAGCTTATGCCAATGTGGCCGATGGCAGATATGCTCAGCCTTTCGGCATCTACGATGGGGAAACACCTGTCGGCTTTCTGATGATCGGATTTGATATTTTTGATGAGGAAGACCTGAAACAGTATCCTCTGAGTAAAAATAACTATATAATCTGGCGTTTCATGATTGATGAGAAATATCAGAACAGGGGATATGGCAAAGAAGCCATGAGACTGGCTCTGGAATTCATACGTACTTTCCCGTGCGGAGAAGCAGAGTACTGCTGGCTTTCCTATGAACCGGAAAACGAAGTTGCTAAAAAACTGTACCGGTCATTCGGGTTTGTGGAAGCCGATAAGCTGCCTGAAGGCTGGGATGAAATACCGGCAATACTGAAATTATAATGATCCCTGTTTTCAGGGATTCTTTGTCATAAATACAGTGACATTTGTTGAAATGTATGTCTTTGAGGTGAGTTCCTTTCCATGTTGAAAGATAAGTGCTATACTATCTGTTAGCATATGCTAACTGTGGAGGTGAGAAGTAATGTTGAAAGTAACATTGAAGATAGAGGGTATGGCCTGCGGAATGTGTGAAGCCCATATGAACGATACGGTAAGAAAAGCCGTACGTAATGCCGAAAAGGTGTCTTCATCATATAAAAAGGGTGAGACTGTGTTTCTCACACAAAATGATATTGATGAAGAAGCTTTGAAAAAAGCTATAAATGAAACGGGTTATCAGTGCCTGGAAATCAGAACTGAACAATATAAAAAGAAAGGGTTATTTGGCTTATGGTAAACAGGGAACTGTTCTGGGGATTAATGATACCTTTTATCGGTACCTCTGCAGGAGCTGCCTGTGTCTTTTTCATGAAGGATCAGCTGGGCAGTAAGGTGCAGAAAGCCCTGACAGGTTTTGCTTCAGGTGTAATGACAGCGGCTTCAATATGGTCACTGATCATACCGGCGATGGACCAGTCAGCTGATCTGGGCCGCTGGGCTTTTGCGCCGGCTGTGGGCGGTTTCTGGCTGGGAATTCTGTTTCTTTTATTCCTGGATACCTTCATTCCGCATCTGCACATGAATGCTGATAAGCCTGAAGGCAGTGAGAGTCATCTGTCACGTACGGTGATGATGTTACTGGCAGTGACGCTGCATAACATTCCTGAAGGCATGGCTGTAGGTGTGGTATATGCCGGTTATCTTTCACATCAGGCAGATATTACGGCAGGAGGAGCACTGGCGCTAGCTCTTGGTATCGCTATTCAGAACTTCCCGGAAGGAGCGATCATCTCCATGCCTTTAAGGGCTGAAGGAAAATCCAAGTGGAGATCATTCTGGGATGGCGTACTGACAGGTGCTGTTGAACCGCTGTTCGGCTTTCTGACAGTTGTTGCTTCAAGACTGATCGTTCCGTTTATGCCGTACATGCTAAGCTTTGCGGCCGGAGCCATGCTGTATGTCGTTGTTGAAGAGCTCATACCGGAAATGTCAGAAGGAGAACACTCCAACATCGGTGTTGTGATGTTCGCCCTGGGTTTTACAGTCATGATGGCTCTGGATGTCGCATTAGGATAAACAAAAAAAGTTCCAAATCTGGAACTTTTTGTTACTGATACTTTCTGGTGTAAGCCATGTAGGCGCCGATCATGTTGGCTTCATTGCCGTAGGTTGACCGGACAATGTCCATATGTATAGGTGTGAGAACATTGCGGAAAGCACATACCTGCAGCATTTCGTCAAACTTTTTCCTGATGGTATCGATCAGGATCGGCTGACGGCTGACGCCTCCGCCGATGGCGATCTTTTCGGTATCAAGCAGCCAGTACAGGTTGAAGCACTGTCTCGCAATCTTCAGGGCAAAGTCATCGAGCACTTCCTGAGCGATTGGATCATCAGGCAGACGGCGGAAGAACTCACGTCCGTCAATTGCCTCATCAGTCTGTTTCAGCTTCTTATAAGTTCCTAACAGACCTCTGGTAGCGCAGCAGGAACCCACAAAGCCTTCATACTGACCAAACAGATTCGGATCCCGGTTTATATAGCTGAATTCACCGGCAGTAGCATGAACGCCTCTGACTACTTCACCGTTGATGATGATACCGCCGCCAACTCCGGTACCGATCAGAAATACTGCGGCATTGGTACAGCCCTGAAGGGATCCCTTGAGATATTCAGCCCATGCTGCAGCCTTGCCGTCATTTTCAATGGAGACAGGACATCCGCATTTTTCGGACAGTAACGGACCGACGGCCTTTCCCCAGTTGTAATGCAGGGCACCGCTTCCTAAAACCAGTCCCTTATCCGCATCGATGAATCCCGGTAAGGCCATGGCTATGCCTTTAACTTCATTTTTGTGCGGTTCATAAATATCGTATATAACCTGTGAGAAATGCTCAAAGGTATCCATCGGTGTAGGAACATAACCCTTGTCAGTGATATTGCAGTTTTCATCCATAACACCGTATTTTATTTCAGTTCCGCCTACGTCAAATACCATCAGTTTCATATTGCCGTTCCTCCTGTATTATTCCTTGCTTATTGCTGTTGTTTTCTTTTAAGAGAATATGTTGTTTTCTTATCGTATGAGGATTCATCGCTTGAACGTCCTTCGTACTCATCGGTTCTGCCGGCTTGGCTTCCATCGATGCATAATATACCGTACTCATTGTTTCGATAGGATGCCATGCCCATACCCCAGTGATGAATCGTATCCAGAAGTGCACCGAAGAAATGTCCGTCTTTTATCACTACCATGTTTTTGTAAAAGTCCTCGGTCTCTTCACTTCTGGTCCATTCCGAGTGATCGTCGTTGTGCCAATACAGCGTCTCCGACTCTTTAATCTCCTTAACAAGAACCCACTGCTGTGCTTCTTTAAGGATAACGTTCCTTTGTTCAGGTGTAATATACACCTCTTTGAGGTTGAAATCTCCGGCAACAAGCTCCGCATTCTCATCTTTTGAAGCGATCTGGTAGCAGTGTTCAGGCTGCCAGCCTCTGCTCTGGGCCCAGTAAGGTATAAGGCCAAACATTTCGTTCCAGTCATCAAACGGTTCAAGGAAAGCCTGATACTCTTCTTCTGTCATGGACCTGCTTTCTTTTCCGCCATAGGCAAGCTCGTTTTTATATAACTTTTCCGCAAACTCACGGCGGCACAGAGGGCCTTCTGACCAATATGTAAGATAGAGAGCAGCCAGATGGTTTCTGGTCTCTTCGGAAAGTTTCTGCTCTTCCAGCGGTACATCCCGCCTGATATCCGATTGTCCATCCGGTGCAGCGCAGCTTTTGACGAATTCAACGTACTTCTCTGGCAGCAGCTGGTACAAAGAGCTTTTTACATTATTGATTATTACCAAAAGGTCGTTATATGCGTTATTTTTCATTACTGATCTCCTGCTATTTCCATAATAGCAGAAAAGATGGCATTATACAGATTAATAGGATATGATGAAAGCAGAAAACACAGGAGAGCAATAATATGTCGACAATCAGTGAGAGAATCAGAAAGGGATTCGGTGAATCAGACCGCAAAAGAGATGCAGGACTGACGACACCGGATGATGTTGTACGTTTTGATGATATTCAGTATGGAGAAGATCCTGAATTTCAGGTACTTGATGTTTACAGGCCAAAGGGAGTGAAGGGAAAGCTTCCGGTTATCATGATCGTTCATGGCGGAGGCTGGGTTTACGGTGACAAAGGAGTATACCAGTTCTATGCCATGTCTCTGGCTCAGAGAGGTTTTGTGATAGTTAACTACAGTTACAGACTGGCACCGGAATACCGTTATCCGGCAGCCGTTGAAGATACCAACAGTGTGGTCAAGTGGACATTGGCCAACGGTGATAAATACGGCTTTGACTGTAACAATATCTTTGCGGTAGGTGACTCGGCAGGGGGACAGATACTGTCTGTTTATTCAGCTATTCTGACAAACAGCAGATTTGCCAGAAAATATAAGCTGGATTTACCGGAAAAGTTCTGTTTCAGGGCAATTGGGCTCAATTGCGGACGTTATGCTGACAGTTCAAATGAACCTGAGAGTCTCTCTAACTCTTTAATGGGCGAGGTTGTTCCTCCTGATTGGAAGGTAAAAGACCTGAAAAAGATGAACTGTGTGGGCAATGTCACCAGGAAATTCCCGCCTTCATTTGTGATGACTTCATACGGTGACTTCCTGAAGGACCAGCCGGAAAGACTGATAGCGGATCTGAAAGCTCATCAGGTCCCGTTCACATACCGAATGTATGGATCAGCGAAGAACAGGCTTCCTCATGTCTTCCACTGCAACATAAAAACGGAAGATGCCCGGATATGTAATGATGAGGAATGTGCATTCTTCCGTAAGTTCATTAAGTAGACGAAAAAAGGAGTTGTTGAACTCCTTTTCTTATGGATTAGATCAGTGACAGGAACATTTCCTTGATGTCCGCAACTGTTACCGGTCTTGGGTTGCCTGGTGTGCAGGCATCCTTGAAGGCATCAGCTGACAGAGCATCAATATCCTCTGCAGGGACAACACCCTTGAGTGACATTACGATACCGACATCTTCACCGAGTTTCTTAACAGCATTGATGGCAGCTTCTCTGGCTTCTTCCAGAGGCATTTCATAAGCACCGGCTACACCGAAGGCATCAGCGATGTCTCTGTACTTTTCACCAGTTACCGGAGCGTTGTAGGCCATTACTGTTGGTAACAATGTTGCGCAGGCCTTGCCGTGAGGCATGTTGTAGTAGGCACTGAGAGTATGAGCCATGGAGTGGTCAACACCCAGACCGACGTTGGAGAAGCCCATGCCGGCAACATACTGTGCTAATGCCATGGCTTTACGTCCGTCAGGATCGTTGTTGACAGCGTCTCTCAAGCTCTTGGCGATCATGCGGATGGCGGTGATGTGGAACATGTCTGACAGTTCCCAGGCACCGGCAGTGATATAACCTTCGATGGCGTGGGTGAGGGCATCCATGCCGGTGGCGGCTGTTAAGCCGGCAGGCATTGAAGCCATCATGTCCGGATCGACAAAGGCTACTACCGGAATGTCGTGAACGTCAACGCAGACGAATTTTCTCTTCTTTTCAACGTCAGTAATGACGTAGTTGATCGTTACTTCAGCAGCTGTACCGGCAGTGGTCGGAACAGCGAAGATCGGTGTGCAAGGCTTCTTGGTCGGAGCAACACCTTCCAGAGAGCGGACATCCGCAAATTCAGGGTTGGTGTTGATGATGCCGATAGCCTTGGAAGTGTCCATTGATGAACCGCCGCCGATGGCGATGATCATGTCGGCACCTGACTCAGCAAAGGCCTTTACGCCGCTTTTGACGTTTTCGATTGTCGGGTTTGGCTGGATGTTGGAATATACAACATAAGGGATGCAGGCTTCATCGAGCAGATCGGTAACTTTAGCTGTAATGCCAAACTGCAGAAGTCCAGGGTCAGAAGCGACAAATGCCTTCTTGAAACCGCGGTTTCTGAATTCGCTGACGATCTCATTAATGGCGCCAGCGCCATGGTATGATGTTTCGTTTAAGATGAATCTGTTTGCCATATGTTTCCTCCTGTACAGTCATTCTGTACACCCTAATTGTACTATATTTGTGAAAATACTAGCATTATATGCCTTGTGAAAAGGAACGAAAAACAAACGATTGCAGAGCAGTTAATAGTGAATAGTGACGTTTACATCAGGGAAGGGTTGATTTAAAATAGAAGTAACGGAAATAGATGGAGATGATAATAATGAGAAAAGCTGGTATCTTAATGCCTATCGCTTCTTTGCCGGGCCTTTACGGTGTCGGTGATTTCGGGCGGGAAGCATACCGTTTTGTAGATATGATAGCTGAAGCAGGATTTAAACTGTGGCAGATACTGCCGCTGAATCCTTTAGGTTACGGCAATTCGCCTTATCAGGCCTATTCATCAAGAGCTCTGGATGAAAGATACATTTCACTGCAGCAGCTGAAACAGGAAAACCTGCTGGATGATCTGCCGCAATCCTGGAGAAGTGACAGCGTTGACTACCAGGGTTCCCAGATGATCAAGAGGGAATTTCTCTGGAGAAGCTATAAGAATTTCAAGGGCGGCAAGAAATACAGAGATTTCATCAGCCAGAAGTGGGTCAGAGACTATGCTGCCTTCATTACCTTCAAGGAAGCCAACGGTAACATCTGCTGGACTGACTGGCCGCAGCAGTATAAGGATTATCCGGTTACCAGAGACAGTCAACTTGAGGAACAATACCGGGAAACCATCAGTTTCCACAGTTATATTCAGTATCAGTTATACACTCAGTTCAATAGACTGAAGAGATATGCGAATAAGAAGGGAATAAAGATCATGGGTGACATGCCTTTCTATGTGGGCATTGACTCTGATGATGTTTACTACAACCGCAGCTATTTCCTGCTGTATGATGACGGCCGTCCGGAATGGATCGCCGGGGTACCGCCTGATTATTTCTCCGAGACCGGTCAGAGATGGGGAAACCCTCTGTATGACTGGGACTATATGCGCAGACATGATTACGATTTCTGGTATGAAAGAATTCATGATGCTTCCAAAATCTATGACATTGTGCGTATAGACCACTTCAGGGCTTTTGATACCTACTGGAAGATCCATAACAGTGAGGAGACGGCCATCAACGGCGAATGGATCGTCAACAGCGGCAATGATTTCTTCCGCCGTTTCTATAAGAAGTATCCGAATATCCAGATCATTGCGGAAGACCTGGGTGACTTAAGAGATGAAGTTCATCAATTAAGAGACAGATATAATCTGATGGGCATGCTGGTAATGGAATTCAATTTCTTTGATGAGACCAGAAAACATCAGATTTGCTACATCGGAACCCACGACAATGAAGCCCTGAGAACTTGGTATAAAATCATGGACTATCCTGAAAAGGGAAAGGTATCAAGGTTCATCAGAAAGAAATATCCGGAGATAAAGGGCTTGGATGCCTTCCTGCAGTACTGCCTGGATTCCAACTGTGAACTGGCGGTTCTGTCCATAAACGACATCCTGCATGACACCCGCCGCATCAATCTTCCGGGTACGATTGGCTCTCCTAACTGGGAATACAAGATCAAAGACTACCGTGGCCTGATACCTCGTCTTAAGACCGTAAAGGGCATGATAAGGAAAGCCCACAGATAACAACATATAACAGCATCGTTCAAACGGTGCTGTTTTTTAAATTTTTGTTGGTTAACTCTTTAACTATCATTTCTTTGTGCTAAAATAAAAGTATGGAAATCGTTTTCTCAATATAACACAAATGAAGACAGTATGGGGGCTGTCTGCTTCTGCGTAGACTACAGAATTATTCTGATAAATTTCCATCATTTTCGATAAGAGGTGGGAAAAAAGTGAAAAACATCAAGGATGTTGCCAGAGAAGCAGGGGTATCTGCCGGAACCGTATCCAAGGTAATCAAGGGTTACAGCAGCATTTCCGAAGCAACCAGGGAAAAAGTTCTTAGCGCGGTTGACAGACTGGGTTATATTCCCAACAGTGCTGCCAGCACGCTTTCCAGCAAGGGAACCAAGAAGATCGGTATTTATCTGAACATCAATGACAAGTTCCAGCAGATAGACGAGATCAATATGCTGTATGTCATGGGTGCTCTGGACCGCTGCCGTGAGCTGGGTGTGGAGAACCTCATAATATCCGATGAATCGCTGCGGAGTGTCAGATATGAAGACTACCGGAGCTATTTCAGTTCGCTTTCAATAGACGGCATCATCGTATTCGGCCTCAATAAAAATGATGAAGGAATGCTAAAAATGCTTCAGGACAAACGTTTCAAGTTTGCGGTGATTGACGCATGTTTCATTGATGATAATATTTCACATATTACAGTTGATCAGCAGCAGGCTCAGTATGACGTTGCCAGACAGGTAGTTGAGCCGGGTGATCGTGTGCTGTATCTGGCCGGCAAGGAGAACAGTTTCATTGCGGACTGGAGACAGACCGGTATCGAAAGACTTCAGAAGGAAATGGGATTCGATCTTAAGATTGTCAGATGTGATTTTTCGGAAGCTAAAGCTTTTGTAGCGGCTGAGGAATTCGTTGACGAATATGACTGTGTTGTATGTGCCAGTGACTTAATGGCCATTGGTGTCAGACAGGCCTGTAAGAGGATGGGAAAACGTGTCAGAATTGCCGGATTTGACGGTATCAGACTGCTGGGATATGTCAGCAGTTCCATCATTACCGTCAAGCAGGATTTCTATCAGTTCGGCTACAGAGCTGTTGATGAAATCATGGCTCTGCGTGAAGGAAATCCGGGCCGTGAGGTCCTTCTGCCGTATGAAATCGCTCATATTCACTACAGGAGTGTCATAAAATAAATGTAACTGTCTTGTAATGGCAGATGAAATGTGGCACCATTATTACGGCTGCATTTATCTGCAGTACGAGGTATATGATGAACAATTTACTTATTCAGCAGGAGCTGAAATGGGAAGAAAACAGCAGGATCTACGGAAAGATGCTGCTTAACATAAATGACGAACAGTTCCGCAAGGAAATCGAAGAAAAAGGTTACGGTTATCTGGATTTCTCCTATGATGTCGCCGGTAACAGTTTCAATCTTGAATCAACCAACGCCCCGGCAACGGTCAGCCGTTTCGGTAAGGAGATCGTTGCTGAACTGCTGGGAAAAGTCAAGCAGGTCAAGTCCTATTGGGACAGCGAAGAATATAAGAGATATAAGAACGTAAAGTCATTTATGGAACACAGGGAAGCAGCGCAGTAATTGTGCTGTTTTTTAGATTCTGTAATACAATAGAAACAGGAGGTCTGAAAGTATGCTGATGCTGAAGGAACCGGTAAGGGAAGACAGTGAAAAGCTTTATGAGGCAATAAGTAAAATGCCGTTCTATGAGAACGGTTTTGGCAATGAGTTTGCTGATCTGTCTTATTCCAGCTTCTGTGATATCGGCATCAGAATGATGCAGGAATCAGGCAGGGGTATTAATCTGAGACCCGGCAGAGTTCCGCAGACCTATTTCTTCCTGTGGGATGATGATAAGATAGTCGGTCTGTTTAAAGTCAGACATTATCTTAACCGGGCTTTAAGGTCCGGAAGCGGCCATATCGGCTTTGGAATCATTGATGAATACCGTGGGCAGCACTATGCTTCCAAAGGGCTGGCACTGGCTTTGGAAAAGGCCAGGGAACTGGTCAGGGAAGATACAGTCTACATGTCATGTTTCCGCTATAATACTCCGTCA
This sequence comes from Erysipelotrichaceae bacterium, assembly GCA_017405785.1. Classification (GTDB taxonomy): domain Bacteria; phylum Bacillota_I; class Bacilli_A; order Erysipelotrichales; family Erysipelotrichaceae; genus RUG521. Next base: position 237,767 of record JAFQZR010000027.1, on the reverse strand, counting down.
CTTAAGGCGATGCTGGCCAACGGAGCCTGGATCGATCATGAAGATGATGAGATATACTATACGAGGGTCAGGATAAGATGAAGAAGGAAAGGACCAATGTCATGCGTCTACTGGACGCCTGTAATGCCGAGTTTTCGGAACATACATATCCTTCAGATACGGCTTATTCCGGAATGGAAATTGCCCGTATGATAGGACAGGATCCTGACAGGGTGTTCAAGACTCTGGTAACCGTAGGGGCCAGTAATGAACATTATGTTTTTGTCATACCTGTATCTTCTGAACTGAACCTGAAGAAAGCAGCCAGGGCAGCAGGTGAGAAAAACATTGTCATGATCAAAAGCAGGGAACTGCTGCCTCTGACAGGCTACGTTCACGGCGGATGTTCACCGATAGGCATGAAGAAATTCTTTACCACTTTCATCGATGAATCGGCGATCCTGTTTGATACCATCATTTTCTCAGCCGGAAAGATCGGTTTTCAGGTGGAAATATCTTTGGATGAATTAAGAAAAGCCATCGATTTTACTCTGGCAGAGCTGACGGAGTGAAGATTGCGGCTGAAGTGTCAGATGTTATACAATACAGATATGACGTGTGAAGAGATTATTGCGGAAATCAAGGAGAAGGCACTGAAGGAAAGAGTTCCCATCATGGAAGATGAGGGGCTGGATTATCTGTGCTCTTTTCTGAAAGAGCATGAAATAACTTCATTGCTGGAGGTAGGTACGGCAGTCGGATACAGTTCCATTGTCATGGCCTACCGTAATCCTCAGCTGCATATCATGACTCTGGAGCAGGATGAGGAAAGATACCGGGAAGCGGTAAACAACATTGCCAGATGCAATATGCAGGACAGGATCACAGCCATAAACACCAATGCCAGGGAATATGAAACAGACATGGTGTTTGATGTGATATTCCTGGACGGTCCTAAGGCCCATAACCAGCAGCTGTTTGAAAGATTTGAGAAGAATCTGAATGAGAAGGGATACTTTATAATAGATGATGTTTACTTCCACGGATTTCTTGAGCAGCCGGAACAGTTAAGATCCAGACGTCTGAAAAAGCTGGTGGGAAAACTGGAAGAATTCATAAAGAACATGATGAGTAATCCGGATTACCGGTGCACTTATCTTAAGATAGGGGATGGCGTGCTTGTAGCCGCCAGAAAGGAGAACACTACAGATGAATAATGCCGAAAAGATGGTTAAGTTTCTTAACGGATGTCACAGCGTCTTTCACGCAATTGCCTTAATGGAGAAAGAATTGCAGGAAGAAGGGTTTAAGGAATTACTGGAAAACGAAGCCTGGAAGCTTGAGAGTAACTGCAACTATTATGTCAAGAGAAACAATTCAAGCATAATTGCCTTCAGAATTCCGAATACTGATGAGGTAAGATCAATTAATATCGTTGCTTCACATACAGACTCACCGACTTTCAAGATCAAGCCGGTAGCCGATATGAATGACGGTCATTACAACCGCCTGAATGTCGAACCATATGGCGGTGCCATCTATGCCCCATGGCTGGATAGACCGCTGTCAATCGCGGGCAGAGTCATTGTCAAGGAAGACGGTATCCTCACCAGCAAACTGATTGATTTTGATGAAAACATGGCTCTGATTCCGAATGTGGCCATTCATCAGAACCGTGAGGTCAACAACGGATACAAATGGAATCCGCAGACCGATCTGATCCCTCTGGTAGGTCTGGAAAAAGGACCTGACTATCTCAATGAAAGGATTGCCCGGAAACTGGAAGTCCGGAAAGAGGATGTCATCAGTTATGACCTTTTCCTGTATAACAGAGTGGAAGGTTACCTGTGGGGAGAAGAGGGGGAATTCATCTCCTGCCACCGACTCGATGATCTGGCCTGTGCGTATACTTCATTACAGGGTTTCAAGAATGCCGGCAGTGCGCATGCCGTAAATATCTTTGCGGTATTTGATAACGAGGAAGTCGGCAGCCGTACCAGACAGGGCATGGCCTCAACCTTCCTGCAGGATGTCATTTTCAGAGTGTTCGCCTCATTTAACTGCAGTGAATCCCAGACCAGAGAGATTCTGGCCAATTCCTTCATGATCAGCGCCGATAACGCTCACGCTGTTCATCCTAACTATCCTGAGTTCTACGATCAGGGTAACAGAGCTTACATGAACAAGGGCATCGTCATCAAGCGCCATGCTGCTCAGAGTTATGTCACCGATGCCATTTCCGAAGCAGTAATGAAGGAGATGTGTGACAGGGCTGAAGTTCCATATCAGTTTTTCGCCAACCGTTCTGATGTCAGAGGAGGCGGTACACAGGCTTCAATTGCCAGTTTCAACATTCCTTCAATGGCCGTAGACATCGGCTTGCCGCAGCTGGCCATGCATTCATGTTTTGAGACAGCTGGCAGCAGGGATGTTGACTACATGATAAAGGCTCTTAAACAGTTCTACAGCTGTACCGTAGTTCTGGATAACGACAAAATCAGAATTCTATAGTTAAGCATAATGAAAGCCCCGCAAAAGCGGGGCTCTGTTTTTTGTTGGAAAATGCTATTTCTTCCAAAGGTCGTATGGGTATTCACCCCGTACCTTGTAGGAAGCGATCTTTCTGATGACGTTTTCCTTGTCCTGCGGATAGGTAACACCGAACCATTCAGCATTGGTGCCCAGTACTTCAACTGTCAGCTTTCCTTCATCGATCAGTTCGCCGATGGCTGTCGGAATTACGTACTCTGACTTAGGAACGTCAACGCTCTTCTCTAAGAACTGAACGAACTTCTCATCCATCAGGTCGTAGATGGCAGGGGTAAAGCCCCAGAAGTTCATGGATACATATCCAGGAGGCAGCAGAGTCTCGTTTCCTTCTTCATCTACTGAATAGGCATCATCTCCGACTTTCTTGATCTGCTTGGTCTCAACGATCTTTGACAGATAGTTGCCTTCCAGATCACAGACACCTCTGGTGACGGTGCCGCTTTCTGTCAGGGTATTGGCCAGCTGATATCCTACCATGGCAAAATCCTTGTCGGTTACCTTTTCAGTAAGGAATTTGTACATTATTTCAAAGGCTTCACGGCCATAGAAGTCATCAGCATTGATGATGCAGAATGGTTCATCTACATGACCTTTGGTTGCCAGTAAGGCATGAACCGTACCCCATGGTTTGGTTCTTCCTTCAGGGCATGTGAATCCTTCAGGGAGATCAGTGACTCTCTGGAATGCGTATTCAACTTCAGTGAAAGGTCTGATCTTGTTGGCAATCTGTATGTCAAACAGTTCCTCGTGTTCAGGTCTGATGATCAGAACGACCTTTTTGAAGCCGGCTCTGATGGCATCAAACATGGAAAAATCAATGATGGATTCACCGTTGTTACCCACTACATCGATCTGTTTTAAACCGCCGTATCTGGAGCCCAGACCAGCTGCTAATATAACCAGAACAGGTTTTGTCATTTTATTTTTTCCTCCGTTTTTCATTACTTTTATTGTATCAGTATTGATTGTAAATAATCAATAATAAGGGTTGCACGAAAACATAAAAAAAGAGTAGAATATTCATGAGGATTTTTCGGCAGATCAATCTACAGGTTATAGATATATGAATATGATTTTTGTCTTTAAAATGACTGATCGGGAGAGCAGAAACGTGTTGGGGGAATTAGCCACCGTAATGGTGGTTGCTTTATCATCATGAAAAATCTCGGGTGCTTTTTTAGTGGGCACCCTTTTAATACTTAACGATCCAAGACAGGAGGGTGAGAACCATGGGTCAGTTAGAAAACAAATTTCTTGAAGCCGCTACGGCAGGCGACGTAAACGTTGTCAGGGCAATGTTACGGGAAGGAATGCCGGCCGATGTCAGAAATGAGGAAAATAGAACCGCTCTGATGCGCTGCACCAGAAGAGGACGCAAACAGGTAACCCGGCTTTTGCTGGAAGCCGGTGCCGATGTCAACGCTGTTGACGAGAATCTGAAGACTCCTATCATGGGAGCCGCTAAGAAGGGTCACCAGGAGGTTGTTGAGATGCTGGTTGAAGCCGGCGCTGATCTCAATGCCCGGGATGACCAGGGAAGTACGGCTCTGATGAGAGCGGCCTTCATGGGATTTGACGGAATCGTCAGAATCCTGCTTAACGGGGGAGCTGACATTAATCAGCAGGACATCAAGGGTCGCACGGCTCTGATGGAAGCCTGCAGTGCCGGGGCAATCAATGCCATAGACATCCTGCTGGCACGCAAGGCTGATGTAAATGTTCAGGATAAAATGGGATGTACCGCTCTGATGAGAGTTGCCTATGCCGGCTACGACATACTGATCGAACAGCTGTTACGGCACGGAGCGGATAAGGATATTACAGACAATGATGGCAGAAGGGCATATGACTACTATGTGACCAGACATCATAATGCTGATATAGAAGAAAAATTGGGATAGAAGGAGAAGGAAAATGAAAGAGTACGAAACCAAAAACATTAAGAACGTTGTTGTCTTAGGACACACCGGTTCAGGTAAAACTGAAGTTCTGGAATCAATCCTTTTCAATAATAAGATCACTGACCGTTTTGGCAAATCAGTAGATGGAAACAGTATTATTGATAGTGATAGCGAAGAAATCAAGCGTGGAATGTCAGTTTACACACATGTAGTGCCTGTTGAATGGAAAGGCCAGAAGATAAACTTCCTGGATACACCGGGTTATCTGGACTTCTCAGGTGAACAGACTGCTGCAACAGCAGTAGCTGATAATGCACTGATCGTTGTCTCTGCCAAGGACGGTGTTGAATCAGGAACCATGAAGGCATACCGCATGTGCGTTGAAAAGAATCTGCCTCTGTTCTTCTTTGTTACAAGATGCGATGAAGAAAATGCAGACTACGCCAAGGTCGTTGCAGAACTGGAAAGACGCTGCAAGGCTGTTCCTGTTGTATTACCGGTTGTTGAAGGCGGTAAGGTAACAGGTACCGTTAACGTTCTGTCAAAGAAGGCAGTCATCAACGGCAAGGAAACTGATGTACCGGCTAATCTGGCTGATCAGGTCAATGGCGCTTATGATATCTTAATCGAAGCAGTAGCTATGTCAGACGATGAGCTGACAATGAAATATCTCGAGGGTGAGGAATTCACTCCTGAAGAAATCGTAATGGGTCTGGCACATGGCTTGCTCCATGGCACAATCAGACCTATCTTATGCGGTACAGCCACCAAGTATGTCGGCATCGACACTCTGCTGGATGCCATCTGTGACTATGCTCTGTCAGCTGACAAGGTCACTTACAAGGCTGTTGACGGCAAGGGCGAAGAAGTCGAACTCAAGGTTGATCCTAACGGACCGTTCGCTGCATTTGTCTTCAAAACCATCAATGACTCATTCGCTCAGATTTCCTTAGTAAAGGTCATCTCCGGTGTGTTAAGTGCTGAAACTCCGGCATTCAACGTCAATCAGGGCGAAAACGAAAAGATCGGTTCAATCGTTCTGCTCAGAGGCAAGAACCAGGAAAAGGTCAACAAGCTGTATGCAGGTGATATCGGTGCCTTACTGAAGCTGCGGTACACTGAGACAAATGAAACTCTGGCTACCAAGGCTAATCCGGTTACCTTACCGAAGATTGAATTCCCTCATGGTATGCTGGGCAAGGCTATCTGGCCTAAGTCAAAGAACGATGAAGACAAGATGTCTTCCGGTCTGGCCAAGATCCGTGAAGAAGACCTGTCCTGCCAGGTTGTCAACAATACCGAAACCAGAGAACTGGTATTATACGGTATCGGCGACCAGCACATTGACGTAATCGTCAACAAGTTAAAGAGCAGATACAAAGTCGAAGTTGAACTGACTGAACCAAAGGTACAGTACCGTGAAACTATCCGCGGAACCGTAGAAGTTGAAGGTAAGCATAAGAAGCAGACCGGCGGTGCCGGACAGTATGGTGACGTATGGATCAGATTTGAACCATGCGAAGATCAGGAAGAAATGGTATTCGAAGAAGCCGTAGTCGGCGGTGCTGTTCCTAAGCAGTACTTCCCAGCTGTAGAATCAGGCTTAAGAGATGCCATGAATAAGGGCGTTCTGGCTGGTTACAAGGTTGTTCATGTCAAGGCTACATTATTTGACGGTTCATTCCACCCGGTTGACTCCAAGGAAATCGCCTTCAAGTCTGCAGCACGTCTGGCTTACAAGGCCGGCATGCCAAAGGCTAAGCCAGCTCTGCTGGAACCAATCATCAAGGCTGAAGTTACAATTCCAAGTGATTATGTCGGAACCATTTACGGTGACTTCTCCAAGAGAAGAGGCATGATCATGGATAACAGAGCCATCGATGATGAGACAACAGTTATCGTTGCCGAAGTACCAATGGGCGAAATGGTCAACTATGCTACAGAGTTACGTTCAATGACTCAGGGTAACGGTTCATATCTGCAGGAATTCGTCAGATATGACTATGCTCCTCAGAACGTAGCAGACAAGGTTATCGCCGAAGCCAAGATCGAAGACGACGAAGAATAATCTTTATACAGAAAACAGAGAGTCTGCACTGCAGGCTCTTTTCTGTGGGGAAAACTGCGTTTTTCAAAACAGTATGTTAGTGTTAAAATGGTTTTATGAAGAAACTTTTTATATGTCTTTTAGCCCTGTTGGTGCTGGTGGGCTGTCACCGTAAGGAAGTGGTCTATGACCAGGCGGAAGGTGAGGCTGCTGACATGAGCTGGTACGGCATTTCCAATGATAATTTCCGGTATTGCGACATAACGATTTTTCAGCAGCTTGTCGCTGAGGGAAAGACAACCATCGTATACCTTGGATATGAGAATTGTCCGTGGTGCCGGGAACTGTGCCCGGTTCTTGATGAGTTTCTGACAGAATACCAGTTCAGGGCATATTACTATGACATAGAACTTGCAGATCACGGTACAGCTGATAATCTGCAGATAATCGAAGATACGGTTAAGGATCTTCTGGAGACAGACAGCGAAGGCAAGCCGATACTGTATGCTCCGACGATCATTTACCTGCAAAACGGTAAACCGATCGTTCTGCATGAAGGAACGGTCAACTCACATAATGCCCGTGAGAGAAAGATGACAGAAAGGGAGATGGAGAGGCTTCGTTTCAACCTGCGTAAGGAATTTGAGAAGCTTATGGACAGATATGAATAGAGTATGTGTAATAGGCGGAGCAAATGTTGACTTATCCGCCAGATCGTTTGAACCGATAAGAGATTACGATTCCAATCCGGGAAAGGTTTCCTACAGCTTCGGCGGTGTAGCGCATAACATTGCGGCTAACATGGCCGGTTTTGGCCTGCCTGTCGAATACATTACGGCTTTCTCAACTGACAGCTGGGGAAAGCTGCTTAAACAGGAATGCTTTGACCGCGGTATTTCGATCAAGCACAGCCAGACTGTATCTGATGAAGGCACTTCACTTTATCTGGCGGTTGTGGAACCTGACGGTGAAATGAAGGTTGCCATTGCGGACATGAACATTCTTTCCAGGCTGGATATTGATGTTCTGAGTCCAATTCTTGAACAGCTGGATCAGGATGATCTGCTGGTGCTGGATACCAACCTGACGCAGCAGCAGATTTCTCAGATTCTGAGTCATGTGCACTGCAGAGTATACGTAGATCCTATCAGCATCGCCAAATCCACCAGAATCTGCGGTTTTTTCGATAGGTTAGAGATGCTCAAACCCAACATTTTTGAGGCTGAATATCTCTCTGGTAAGAGAATTGAAGAAGAAAAAGACTGCAAAAAGATGCTTGACTGGTTTATTGACAGGGGGATCAAAAGCATTGTCATCAGCATGGGCTCAAAAGGTGTGATGGGACGCAGGGGCGAAGAGGCCTATCATCTGGCCAATGCGGATATTGAGATCGTCAATACGACCGGAGCAGGGGATGCCTTCATGGCCGGATACATCTACGGACAGTATCATGGCTATGATTTTCTGGATTCAATGCGTTATGCACTGGCTGCCAGTGCCATAGCTATAAAGAGTGCAGATACTGTCAGCAGTGAGATCAGTGAAGATCTGCTGAAACAATACTATAAGAAGATCAGAAAAGAGTCAGAAGTAACGGTTATAAGATAGAAGATGAAAAAAAGAATCATTGTTTTAATGGCAGTTCTGTTGATATTGCTGACAGGCTGCTCAAAGGGAAAAATCGTTGATAAAAGTGCCCGGGAACTGATCAGAATGTTCGATGCCGGGGAATCTTTTGTCATGTTTGCCGGTACCAGCAACTGTGATACCTGTCAGGAATTCCGTGACATCCTCGGCCAGGTGCTTAATGATTATGATCTGACAGTATACTATCTGCTGGCCGATGATTATGAAGATGAAGACGTGAAGAATCTGATATATAATTATCTATATAAGTTACAGTGGACACCGACACTGTATGTGGTGGAGAACGGAAAAGTCACCCACATTAACGAAAATGACAATAATTCACTGATGCATGTCGGTTCCCTGACGATATGGTTAAAGGACAATGGAGCAATCTCAGACTAAGATCACGGAAGTGCTGACCAAGCGGGATCTCATAAAGGGACTTAAGGAGCTTGGAGTCAAGGAAGGAATGGTCGTTGAAGTGCATTGTGCAATGCACACTTTTGGTTATGTCATCGGCGGCAGCCAGACAGTTGTTGATGCTCTTTTGGAAACAGTAGGGTACAGCGGAACTGTAGTCATGACGATACAGGACGGGGATAATACCGAGCCGTCTTTCTGGATCGATCCGCCGGCCAGTCGAAACCTGTGGCAGACCATCAGAGATAATATGCCTGCTTTCAAACCGGATGAATCGCAGTTCAGAGCCATGGGACTGGTAGCTGAGAATCTCAATCGCCGTCCCGGCGCATACCGTTCCAACCATCCATGCTGCAGTTTTGTGGCCTATGGCAAGTACGCCAAGCTTATTACTCACCAGCATGAACTGAATTTCGGACTGGGTGAAAAAAGCCCTCTGGCGGCCCTGTATCAGCTTCCGAGCTATGTTCTGTTATTGGGCGTCGGTTATGATAACTGCACGGCCATGCATCTGGGTGAATACCGTTCCAATGCCCGTCCTATTGAACTGCAGGGCGGAGCCATTGAGGAGAACGGTTACCGTAAATGGGTCAGTTATCTGGAACTGCATCTAAATTCCGATGAGTTCACAGAGATCGGCAAGCGCATGGAAGATTTTGTCGAGGTTAAAAAAGGCAGGATAGGCAAGTGCAATGCCAAGCTGTTCAGCCTGATCGATGCCGTCGATTTCACCGCGGAATATCTGAAGCAGAAATACGTAGAATAAAAAACACAGACTTAGTTTATTATGATGACTACATAGTCTGTGTTTTGTTATAATTGGAATATAAGGAGATACACAATAATGAAACTGCTATTAACTGGCGTAGACGGCAACCTCGGCTCTGCCGCAGCTGAGATCCTGCTGACACTTGAACCGAAGGAAAACCTTGTTTTCTGCGGATACAATCCTGATTCCCTGAAAAAATATGCGGATTTAGGCGTTGAAACACATGTAACCAACTTCAACAGTCCTGACGGTCTTGTTGAGGCTTTTAAGGATGCTGATGCTCTGGCTCTGATCTCCATGCCGTTTGTGGGGCCGAAGAGACAGAATGCCCACAAGAACTGCGTTGATGCCGCCAAGGCAGCCGGAGTTAAGAAAGTCATCTATACTTCACTGGTAAATGCCGGTGATGAAACCAACCCTTCAGTAGAAAAGAAAGACCATATCTATACGGAAAGATACATCGCTGATCAGGGACTGGATTACATTTTCCTGAGAAATTCCCAGTATGCGGAAGCCATGATCACCAACTACTTTACCTATGTCAAGATGGGCGGACCTCTGACCAACTCTCAGGGAGACGGCTTAATGGCCTACATTTCCCGCAAGGACTGTGCAAAAGCAGTAGCCTATGCTTTACACAGAGCCTTTGAACCTCAGTATGATCATGCCACGCTGGACATCAATGGCCCTGAATTAATGACCATTTCCCGTTTCTGTGAGATTGGTAATGAGGAAACAGGAAATAACGTAGGATACCAGTATGTAACTGACGAAGAGAACTATCAGATCTTCGATGCCATGGGTGTTCCAAGAACTACCGATGGTGTTTTCCTGAAGGGATCTGAAGCACCGTTCTCATCTGATGGCATGGTAACCTTTGCCCAGGCTATCAGAGAGGGAAAGATGGATGTCTGGACTGACGACTTTGAAAAACTGACAGGTGATAAGCCTATCACTGTCAGAGAGATGTTCGCTAATAACAGCGAATATCAGATCGGTGACCGTCATTCAAAAGACAACTAAAAGAAAATGGCCCATTGGCCATTTTTATTTGCAGCAATCGGTATTCTCTGCTGCTTTCTCGATGAGGGTAGCTATTTTTTCCAGGTTGACCTGGTCAATCTCATCAAAACGGTTCAGGACAGGAGAGTCAATGTCAAGTACTCCCAGCAGCTCTCCGTTAACATGAAGAGGGATTACTATTTCGGAATTGGAAGCACTGTCACAGGCAATGTGTCCTGGGAATTCATGGACATTTCTGACCAGCTGTGTCTGGTCAGTCAATGCGGCTGTTCCGCAGACTCCTTTGCCCATTTCTATCACTTCACAGGCTACCTTTCCCTGGAAAGGACCAAGGATCAGCTTACCGTCACGGTAAAGATAAAAGCCTGCCCAGTTGAGATCATCAAGTGTTTCCATTAACAGGGCACTGGAATTGGACAGTAAGGTTACAAGGTATTTCTGATCATATGTCAGTCCTTCAAACTGCATGATCAATGTGTCATAGGTATTCTGTTTCATAAGTGAATTATAGCACAGCATATATTTCAGGTGGAATTATTTGCACGTCGGTATATAATAATATATGGACAGGGGTGCGAAAGCTGAGACTTACCCTTAGTACCTGATCTAGTTAATGCTAGCGTAGGGAGTTCCTGTAACCCCCGCAGGAGGTGTTTTTTTATGAAAAGCAGTAAAACCAGAGATTTAGTATTCATGGCACTGTATGCTGCACTGTTTATCGTGCTGGACTTCATTACCAACACATTCAGCCTGTTTGCCATGCCACAGGGCGGGCATCTGGGCTTAGGTACGATCGCTCTGTTACTGGCCAGTTATCACCTGGGCTGGAAAAAGGGCGTGATCGTCTGTCTGGCAGCCAATCTGTTACTGTATGTCACCGGTTCAATGAATTTCTATGGAAGTCTGATCTCACTCTTCTTTGACTATCTCATTGCCTATACGGTTTATGGATTGTCTCCACTGTTTCCGAATATCAAGTATCTGTATACAGGCATTCTGATCACCAGCTTATTAAGACTGGCCAGTTCAACATTCTCCGGAATGGCAGCCTTCGGATCACCGTTAGGAGCTTCACTGGTTTACAATGCCGGCTACATCATTCCAACCATGATCGTTGATCTGATCGCGGTTCCGATTCTTTATACTAGACTTAAACCTTTATTCAAGAAGTAGGAGTAGTAATGTTCCCTGAAGAAAACACTTATGTAAACATCATCAGTTACAAACACGATGGTCATATCCGCCGCAGCTGGGACCAGGGTTTTGTGCTGGAAGCGAATGAAAACAGATTCATCATCGTTACCAACAAGACCTGGGTTGAAGACGATGACGGACATAAGTGGTATACCAGGGAGCCGGCCATCTGTTACTTCTATTCCGACAGATGGTATAACGTCATTGCCATGCTGAGAGAAACCGGTACCTATTATTACTGCAATATCGCATCTCCGGTCCTCTATGACGGCAAGGCAGTCAAATACATCGACTACGATTTTGACTATAAGATCTTCCCGGACGGAACGGTTATGCTTCTGGATGAGAACGAATATGCCATTAACAGGAAAAAGATGAATTATCCTGAAGAACTCGATGGTATATTGCATAAACATATGGAAAAACTGCTTGAGCTTTACCGCGAACGAAAGGAGTGTTTCTCTCATCTGGACAATGAGGAAAGATTCCGGCAGTATTTGGAAAAACTGTCAAAATAAGCTAAAATGAATACAGAGGTGAGCCAATGAAAAAAGTGATTGCCATAGTAGATGATGAGAGAGATCTCAATGAGCTGATGAAGAGCTATCTGGAAAAGGAAGGCTATGAAGTCAGATCATACTACTCCTATGAGGAAGCTCTTAAGCATGTCAGCGACGATGACATCCATCTCTGGATGCTTGACATCATGCTGGATGAAAAGAGCGGCTTTGATCTGTTTGAAATCGTCAAGAAACAGGGACGTGAGGTTCCGGTGGTTTTCGTCAGTGCCCGTGACAAGGAATTTGACCGCATCATCGGACTGGAAAAAGGTTCCGACGACTATATCACCAAGCCATTCAACATGAAGGAAGTTGTTCTGCGCATCAATAACATCATGAGACGTTTCTACCGTGAAGACATGCTTCTGGAAGTTGACGGCTATCTGATCGACGAAAAGCAGAGAAAGGTTTCCTCACCGAATCTGGAAACCGATATCGAACTGACCACCAAGGAGTTTGAACTTCTGGTTTTGTTCGTCCATAACAAGGGCAATGCTTTCTCCCGTGAGGAGATACTGAATAAAGTGTGGGGTTCCGACTATTTCGGCTCTGACCGTGTTGTCGATGATACCCTCAGAAGATTAAGAAAGAAACTGCCTGATCTCAGTATCCATACTCTGTACGGTTTCGGCTACAGGTTAGGCTGATGCGTAAATTCCTGCGTTCCATAACAAATCTCAGTCTCTTACAGCAGCTGAGCGTGATCATCTTCACGTTCGGCTTTGTTTTGATTCTGTTCTTCAGTGTCTATCTGCGTCATAACATTAACCAGTTCGTTGACAGTCAGGTAATGAACATTCTGACCATCTCCCAGAATAAGGTCATCAATATCGTTGAAAGCCAGTCTTCGGGAGGCCGTCAGGTCGGTGCCGATGCCGATGTCATGCACTTTGTTTTCAACCGTGACCGTCTGGCTCTGTCAGTATACGAAGGAACATTTGACAATGATTTCATAGACGAGGTCGGTAAGATCAGTGCCAGCATAGGTGACCGGGAAGTTCAGGGCATAGTTGTAATCCAGAATCAGTCCTACTATTATCTGGGAACCAGGATAGACAATAACCGTACCATCGTATCACTGTTAACGGCAAGCTACGGCATGCAGATGGAAAGCACTCTGCTGACTAATATTTCCAACACGACCGCCATTGCCATCATGCTGGTATTTTTGCTGGTAATGTTATGGACCTTCAGCATTATCACTCCGTTGCAGCAGATCCGTACTTATATCAATAAGGCCCGTAAGGGTGAGCAGGCGGTACTGAAGATCAACCGTTCCGATGAAATCGGTGAACTGGCTGAGGAACTTGTTTCTCTGCAGGAAGAACTTAAGCACCAGGAAGAAACAAAAGAGGAAATGATACACAACATTTCCCATGACCTCAAGACGCCTATCGCTACCATCAAGTCCTATGCCGAAAGCATTAAGGACGGTATTTATCCGTATGACACTCTGGAGAAGAGCGTAGACGTCATCATCGATAATGCCAACCGTCTGGAACAGAAGGTATACAGTCTGCTGTTCCTCAACAGACTGGACTACATGATGGAGCAGGAGCAGGAAACCGATAAGACAACCGACATGAAGGCTACTATCGAAACAGTGCTGCTGTCACTGAAGATGATCAGACCGGATGTCAGCATCGACTGTACCCTGGAAAACACCATATTCCGCGGTGATGAGGAAAGCTGGCGTATCGTCATTGAAAACCTGATTGACAATGCTCTGCGTTATGCCGCCAGCAACATCACGATCACTCTCAAGCCTAATGAAATGTCCATATCCAATGACGGTCCGGCAATCTCCGAAGAGAGAATGGCCCGTCTGTTCAAGCCGTTTGAAAAAGGAACAAAAGGCAAGTTCGGTCTGGGCTTGAGCATCTGTTACAAGGTCTGTGTGGCATACGGCTATAACATCGACGCCGAAAACCTTGAAAAAGGCGTGGTCTTCAGAATTACCGATGCCAGGAAATCCAAGAAGGAAAGCAAACTGTCCAAGCTGATTAATGAAGCCAAAGCAATTGAATCAAAGGACAGATTATGATAGTTTATAGATGGAATTATTCAGTATATTATAATACGAGACAAAAGGAGGATATTGAATGAGTACACCACATAATGCCGCCAATAAGGGCGATATCGCAAAGGTCGTATTAATGCCTGGCGATCCGTTAAGAGCCAAGTTCGTTGCTGAAACATATCTGGAAGACATCGTTGAATTCAACCATGTCAGAGGCATGCTGGGCTTTACCGGTACTTACAAGGGACACCGTGTTTCTGTCATGGGTTCAGGCATGGGCATGCCGAGCATCGGCATCTATTCCTGGGAACTGTTCAGTGAGTATGACGTAGACGCCATCATCAGAATCGGTTCAACAGGTTCCATGGTTACTGATGTACATGTATATGACATTATTCTGGCTAAATTCGCTTACAGCATGTCATCATACGGCAAGACTCAGAGCGGTGACGAATCCGATGTAAAGTATCCTGATGAAGAACTCAACAAGGAGATCCTGGCTTCTGCCGAAAAGTTAGGCTATCCGGTTGTATATGCTCCAATCAACTCTTCAGATGTCTTCTACGGCGATGACTGGACTGAAAAGGAAATCGCTCTGCAGAAGGGCTGCGTAGCTGCTGAAATGGAATCATTCGCTTTATTCCACAACGCTCAGCGTCTGGGCAAGAAGGCTGCATGTCTGTTAACAGTATCCGATTCAATCGTTACTCATGAAGCCACAACCGCTGAAGAAAGACAGACTTCCTTCACCAAGATGATGGAAATCGCTCTGGAAACAGCCATTAAAATCTAAGTAATACTCAAAAGGGACTGCCTGCAGGCGGTCCCTCTTTTCACATTTAGGATAATTATGTGAAATGCCTTTTACTGTTTGAATTGCTCTGGCAAATATACTATAATCATTTAAGTGTGAAGGTATCAGACGATGAAGGAAAAGAAGAAAAGACAGCCTACGGGGGTAGGGGAAAAGATATTCCAGATTATCAACCTCATGTTGATAATCGGTATTCTGGGCACCTATACCTACAGGGCTTATAAATATAAAGACTATTTTGATAAACTGGCAACAGCTCAGGTCGGTGAGGAGATCACCCTGGCTGATGCATTACTGGAAAAGGCCAATGGTGACCTCAGTGTCTTCGTAGACGAAAACGGTGACCATTACTATATTGATGATCCTAAGAACAATTACGTCAGGTATTCCGGACGTCTTTTCAGAGTTCTCAAGGTCTACAAGAACAAGACGGTAAAGCTGGCTGATGTTGACGTGGAAGGCATCTCTGTTCTGAACGTACATGATGACTTCACAGAGTCATCGCTGTACAGGTGGCTCAATGTCATCCCCGATGATGAACATTCAGGCATCTTTGAAAAAGCTCTGAGAAATGCGGATAAGATCCTGACCACCGGCGTTTTCTGTACGGATAAGGTTGATGATGCCAGCCATATTGCCTGCACCATCAATTCTGATAAGGTCAAGGTTACCATGCTGACGCTGGAAGACTATCTGTCAACCGGCGGTGCCAAGGGATTTTTGAATAACGGAAAACAGTTCTGGCTGGCTTCCAATAACACAGAAGGCCAGTTCTGGTATGTCAACGAAGACGGTTCGCTGTCAGTATCAGACTTTGATACCCAGCTGATCGGTATCAGACCTGTCATCTTCATCTCGGCTGATGCCATGGTAGGTTCAGGTGCCGGTACAGCCGAGGATCCGTTTGTACTGGCTGGTGAAGCCAAGGCTATCTACATTACTGACATCAATACAGGCAGTTATGTACAGTACAGTGACAGAATGTGGCGTGTAACAGCCCAGAGTGAAGAAGGCACGGAACTCTTACTGGATGGCTGTATCACGGAAAACGGCGAAGACAAGAAGATCAAATACGGAACCGCATCACGCTATTCCACTGATTCCGGTATCGGCAAGTATCTGAATAACGACTGGATGAATACTCTGGACAGAGCCGACAAGTTCCTGTGCGAACACACCTGGTACTATGGTTCAACCGGTATCATCAGCGGCTTTGATTACGAAACCAGTTATGAGAAATCAGTGAACTGCTATGTGGCAATTCCGAATCTGGCAACTCCGTATCTGGGCGGTTATAACGGCATTCTGCTGTCAAACTATGATGCCCACAATACTGATGCCATCTATATTATCGATTCTGACGGCAGACTGTTTGGGGACTATGATACCGTAGCTTATAAAGTCAGACCGCTGATCGCCATGAAACCAAATGTCAGTATCGTATCCGGCAAGGGTACACTGGAAGATCCGTATATTGTGGAGGTGAATGAATAATGTCAGAAACACAGAATCTTAACACCGTTCAGGAAACACCTTCTGATAACAAAACTAAAAAGAAAAAAGGATTAAGCTGGCTTACCATACTTATCCTGATAGTTGATATTATCGCCCGGGGCTGCTTCTACGTTGTCTACGGACCAAATGAAAGCATCAGAGAATGGTACATTCAGACAGCTATTTCTACCGGTCAGCACAAATATCTCGCTTATATTTTCTACGACAGTGAAACCATTAATGAGGTACTGAACAAGAACAGAATAACCTATGTAGACGATACAACTGATCCTGATCTGATCAAGATCGTTGAGAATCCTAATACCGGTGTATACGCCAATGCATACGAAAGAGAGATCCTTGAACATGATCCTGATCAGAACTACAAGGTCATCACTATTGACGAGGACGGCATATACGGATGGATCACTGTTATCTATCAGCCGCAGAGACTGAACCTGGTCGTTACCAATACCTCACAGGGTGAATTCATCACCGAATTCTCCGACCGCTACAATGCTACCGTAGCCATCAATGCCGGCGGATTCAACCTGACGGAAGACTACACAAGATACAACCTGGGATCGATCATTCTTGACGGAAAGATCTTCAAGAATACCGGTGCCAAGGAAATGCTGGTATGTCTGACCAATGAAGGCAAGCTTGTGTTACTTAATACGACCATTACGGAAGCTGCAAAATACGACCTTAAGTGGGCGCTGTATTTCGAACCGTTCTTCATCGTCAACGGCGCCAAGACCAAATACGGTGAAGGAAGCAATCCGGGAGGTCTGCAGCCTCGTACCGCTATTGGCCAGAGAGCAGACGGCATCGTCCTGTTAATGACTATCGAGGGCAGAGGAGGCAACGGTTCCAGAGGAGCCAACTTCCGTGAAATGACTGAACTGTTTGACCGTTATTCCTGCATTAACGCTGCTAATCTTGACGGCGGCGGCAGTACCATGCTGGCCATCAACGGTGAACTGATGAATGAACCTATTTCCTATCAGGGTGCCGGTGAAAGACACATCTACGATGCAATAGTTTACAATTAAAACTCCTGCCAGAATGAACTGGCAAGAGTTTTTTCTTTTGTGATATAATTAAAAATAAGGAATCAGGAGATAAATAAAATGAAAAGCTATATTGGAATTGATTTAGGCGGTACAAATGTCCGCGTTGCCAAAGTAAGTGCAGACGGTGAAGTTTTAGCTGTTGTCAAGGGACCATCCTACGGTCAGGAAGGACCGGGAAAGGTCATGGCCAACCTGAAGACTCTCATCCGTGAAATACCTGACTGGAAAGAATGCTCAGGCATCGGCATCGGTGTTCCGGGTCCGGTCAACGCCGCTACCCAGACCATGTCTCTTTCCACCAACCTGCCAGGTTTTACCGGTTATCCGATGGCTGCCGAGCTGCAGGAAGAATTCGGCATCCCGACCTATCTGGACAACGATGCCAACGTTGCCGGTCTGGCTGAAGCACTGGTAGGTGCCGGCAAGGGCTGCAATACCATCTTCTACGTAACCATTTCCACCGGTATCGGCGGTGTTCTGATCGTCAACGGAAAGAGCGTATCAGGCAAGCATGGTTTCGGCGGTGAGATTGCCAACATCATCATTGACCGTGACCGTGAGAAGGTCAATTATCTGAATGTCGGTGCCATTGAAAATGAAGCCAGCGGTACGGCCATTGTCAGAAAAGCCCGCAGGATCTTCGGTGATCAGATCGAACATGCCGGCATGGTATTTGATCTGGCTGCTCAGGGCAATGAAGCCGCCGTTAAGATAGTCAATCAGATGGAAGAAGACCTGGGACAGATGTTCGCCACGATCGCCTGCATCTGCGACCCTGACATGTTCATCATCGGTGGTGGCATGACCAAGAGTGCTGACCGGTTCATGGACGGTGTAGTTGAGAACTTCAAGAAGAAATCTCATGCTGCTCTCAGTGACACTCCGTTTGTCATTGCTCAGCTTGATGAGCCGGGAATCGTCGGCGCTGCCATGGTTCCGGTATCATACGGTCACTAAAAAGCTGAATATAAGAATAAAAGACTCAGGTTCATCGAAGCCTGAGTTTTTATTATGTTTTCAGACAGGGTAATATAAGTTATAATAGCTATATATTTCACAATTATCTGATAATACACTACCCCCCATATGATAAGGAGGAATGACTATGGCATATTGCTGGAAATGCGGTAAACCATTACCTGAAGGCGCAAAGTTCTGCATTTACTGCGGTGCAGAGGTGAAAACCGTTGAACCGGATGAACAGGAAACCACCGGAATAACAACAGAAGAGAATAAGGAACCTGCTGAAAAACAGGGTCTTTACTATAATCCGAAACCTGCTGAAAAACAACCGGCTGCAGAACCGGACAGCAAACCGGCAGAGACAAAGAAGACAACGAGAAAAAAGAAAACTCAGTCTGAGGAAACCCAGGATCTTTACTATGATCCGGATGCCATGAAGACTGAAGAAAAGAAAACCGAATACAAGCTTCCGGAAGAAACCGAAACCAAGCCGCAGAAGACAAGGAAGACAGCTCGGAAAAAGGAAACCTCACCGGATATTGTCGAAGAGAAAGCTGAGAAAAGGAAAAAGGCTGAAGAGAAAACGGAAAGAAAGAGTCCGGCTAAAAAGAGAGAAACCAAAGCCGAAAAAGCCAGAAGGGAAGAAGAAGAGCGAGAAGCTCTGAAGGAAGCGAAAAAAGCAGCGAAAGCGGAGAAAAAAGCTGCCAGAAAAGCCCGGAAGCGGGAAAAGAAAGCCCTGAAGAAGCAGAAGAAGAAAAGATCATTTTTCGGAAAGATTCTGAGATTCATCCGCAATCTGTTCATATTCTCTCTGTGTGCCAATCTGATAATTGTCGGACTGTTTTATTCCGGCATTCTGACCGAAGATTTTGATATAATCACGGCTTACAGGCAGCTGATGAACAAGGTTGAAGATCTGAAAGTAACATATAATGAACCGGTTGATGAACTGGATATTGATGATCCGGGGCTTATTACCATCCGTTACAGCGACAGGGAACTGAAGAATGCTACAGGTGCAGAAGCTGAGGTAACCAAAGATAACCATGTTGTAGCGGTAGGCGGACTTACCGTGGACATGGGCATCGGCAATCTGGAAAAAAACGACACTCTGATCATTAAGGATCTGGGCCGTAAAGACGATGATAACATGATGATGGCTCTGCACTGCTATGATCTTTCCCTGAAATCGGGAACGGATCAGTTCCCAGGGCTTGTCAGGATAACCATGCCTTTGGAACTGGGTGAAATGGAATACCTTGACGGAATGGTATATTTCAACGAACAGACCAAGCAGTGGGAAGATCTCCTTTATGAAGTATCTGCCGACGGCAAAACAGTTACAGCCTACATGGATCATTTCACCAAGGTATCTCCTAAGATAGGCAAAATGACGGCACAGATGTTTGAAGCTGCTCTGGCAGCCAATTCCGATAAGAGACACTCACTGACATACATCAAATCCAAAGATGGCGATACCTCCATTCCGGCCAACCTGTTTGTTGAGGCCTGGAATAAGATCAGACGTACCGAGGAAATGGATTATGTATATTTCCGGGCGTATCCGACCATGAGAAATGTCGCTCTGCATAAGGATACCCTGAAGGATCTGTTTGCCCTTAGCGGCAGAGATATCACGGGAACTCCTGAAAGCATTCATGAGGCCATAATAAAACTGAAGTTTGCCGTAGATGCCAAGGATATGAACTGGCCGGCTCGGGTACTGGGAGTAGGAGACTCCAGTGTTGCCATAGTTAATGAATACTCGGCACTTAACAGTCTTCTTTCAACCGGTGGCAAGTCATTCTTTGAATATTCCGGAAAGATGCTTGCCGGCCTGAACATCATGCTCACGGCTCTTAAGGTTTACAGTGAATGCAGAGCAGGAAAGGATGTTGGAGAAGCCGTAGCAGATAATGATATCGCAATTGTCAGTTCAGCCCTGTCGGCAGTAGGTCTGATCTGCGCAACCGTCGGCGGTCTGGCAACCTGGCCTCTGACTCTTGCAGGCATAGGTCTGTGTGCTCTTTCAGTGTCTCTTGATGTCTACAAGTATACCGAGGGACTGGACGAAATGTCGATGCAGGAACAGGCATATTTTGCCTACTATACATATAAGGCCAATGACACCACCAAGATTCCTGATGAAACAAGAATCGGCTTTGACAAGGAAAACTTCAAATGTAAGATGGAGATCCCTACAGGTGTGGCTGTCAATGAAAAGGACTCTTCCTACAAGCGGATTGTTGATCATGTCAAGAAGTACGGACTCAATGAGGAATGGGTATGGAACTCCATGCTGAGACTGATCTTCAAGAACTGTGAAACCGTGGAAGATGCGAAGAATGTGAACAAATACGTTGACGACATGCTGTACAAGTACGCTGACGCCTACTGGAATCTATCCAAACAGGAAAGAGACAGCTGGGTCTACCGCTGGATGAACGATAAGGGTTATTCAGAAGAAGAGATACAGGCGGCTTTGGATGAGGTCGTACTGAACAGTGACATTGAGACCTATCGCAAGGACATGATGAACCGGACACTGCTGCAGCTTGAACCGATGATCGAACAGCAGGTTAACCTCTATACGACCAAGGCCTATGCAGCTTTCAGAAAGGAAGTCCAGAAGGAGTTCATCAATCCTCTTAACCAGACGATCTATTTCCTGGTTGAGGACAAGACTCTGCAGAAGGGCCAGACTTTCGCTGATTCCGTTTATGCTCAGGACTACAGACAGGTCGTATTCAACCAAGAACACTATTTCAAGAACATTGAGTTCAGTTCAAAGAAGCACATCACAGATTATTATCCGCAGATGAGGAATGAATTGCCGATCTATTCGGAAGTGATTGCACCGATACGCTTTGTCGACGTTGAATATCCGCTGTTCTATCCGTATCAGGTCACCTGGGAAGGACAGAACTTCTATATGGACAGGGTGAAGACACTGGATCGCTATCCTCATGAACCGGAATATCTGCCATGGGTGGATACCTCTCAGAAAAATGAGAATCTGGTGTTTGCCTGCAATGTCTATCATTACATGCAGATGGGACAGCCGACCAGGGTGGTGTTCAGGGATGTAACAGCCATAGAGACCTGGGAGGATGCCCAGAGATATTACGAAGATCCGGGTGTGGAAGTATCATTCACCATTCCTAAGTTCAATAAGAAGGGGCAGTCATATGTCAGACTAAAGGTAACCGGAGACGGGGAACTGTCACAGTTAAACGGCTACTGGGAAGGACCATGGCTGGGTTCATCAAAGCAGTGGTATTACTTTGAGGTCAATACTGAAAATAAAAAGATCTATATTGAAGATACTCTGGGTCTGCCGACTGAATCCTTTACCATCACCAGATACAAATATGACAACAGAACCAAGACTCTGAAATTTGTCATAGGATGGGGTAAGGAAAGGGCGACGATGGAATACAAGATGACCGGCAAGGATACTATGGTTCTGTATATTGAGTACAATGGTGACCATACTTCGCTGGAATTTGTAAGATCAACCCGTGAGCGATTTGATGACTGGGGCAACCGTCAGAAATTCAATCTTCCTGACCCAAGCCTTATCATACCGGAAGGTGATGAAACATAAAAAAATGGCGTCCCCGGCAGGACTCGAACCTGTTACCTACTCCTTAGGAGGGAGTCGCTCTATCCTGGTGAGCTACGGGGACAATTGCCATGAATCATTATAGCACAGATGATCTGTAATTGTGCTAGAATATTGAAGGTGATATTTTATGAGAGATTTATATCTGAATCAGATCGTTGACATAACGGACAGAAACTGTGAATTCATTAAGGAATTCGACCACGAGATCAGAAAGTACGGGGCAGTAGTATATAATCATGAATACAACTCCTATCAGTTCATCAAGCATTTCCGTCAGATCGACTTTAAGAAGGAATTGCTGCCGGATTTCATTAAGATTGAAAACTCCAACCCGATTCTGAAGGCTCTGACTATTACGGTTCACTATGAATTTGATCCGGAAATTGAAGAAGACGAAGAGAACCTGGAGATCTGGGAGGAACTCTCACAGATCAATCTGCCGGTTTTCGGCTATGAAGATGACGGCGAAATCTATGTAAAAGATGAGATTCTGATGAACGTGAAACCGAGTATGCATACAATCTGGTTCCTGAGTGAAGACAGTTATGACTACATGATGGATCTGGATCTGCTGCTGTTTGATCCGATCATCAAGAATTTCTCCATTGCTCAGAAACTGATCAGGGAATACGGTCTGCATCCGTTTGAGACTGATTATGATGAAGATGATCTGGATGATTACGAAGAACCCGATGTATCAGCCGTAACATACAGACGCCGTGAAGAGTAAAAAAAACAAGACAAATGAAAAAAAGTGGTATAGAATTAGTTATATAGATAACTTTTGCACAAGGAGGATATAATATGGGAAAGTTTGTGGTTAAGGAAGTTAAGACCGGCACCAGATTCAACCTGGTAGCAGGTAACGGGGAAGTTATTGGTGTTTCAGAAGTATATGCATCAAGATCAGGCTTAAGAAACGGTATTGCCAGCATCAGAAAGAATGCTCCTATCGCACCTGTAGAAGACCAGACTGTTGAAGAAGTCGAAAAGGTAAAGAACCCTAAGTTCGAAATGTACATCGACAAGGCTGGCGAATACAGATTCAGATTAAAAGCCCGCAACGGTGAGATCATCCTTGCTTCTGAAGGCTATGCCCAGAAGGCCGGCTGCAAGAACGGTATTGAAAGCGTCAGAAAGAATGCCGTTGACAGCCCAATCGTAAAGGGAGAATAATCTCGATTACACAGTGCTCCATCGGGAGCACTTTTTTTGTCTTTGGATAAGTAATATAATGCAGATAAGGGTGAAACATATGATATTCAGAAAGATCGATATCTCGGAAAAAGATAAACTGGCTGCCATGTATGAAGCAGTTCTTGTTCAGCAGGAAAAGGATGAATACGGGCCAAAATGGACCAGGGGAATCTATCCATGTGATATCGATTATATCAGTCATACTGAAAAAGGAGAGTATTACGGCGGCTTTGAAAATGAAAAGCTGGCTTGTGCTGCAGTGCTGACCTTCAGTGAAGATGACATGTATAAAGTCGATAACTGGGAGAAAAAGACATCTGAAGACAAAGTCGCAGTGATACACCTGTTCGCTATAGCACCTGATTATCGCCGTCAGGGAGTGTCAAAAGCCTTTCTGAAATATCTGCTTAAGGAAGCAGAGAAACACGCCGAAACAGTACATCTGGACGTTCTGGCAGGCAATCTGCCGGCTTCTCGTTTATATCTGAGTGTGGGATTCCGCTATGCAGGAAATATCAGAGCTTATTATGAAGATATAGGTGACTGCGAATTGGAATTATACGAATATGATCTGGAAAATGAAATGCATATGGATTGACATATGCTTTTTTCTGCAGCATAATACAGACAATAAAACCACATAGAGGTAGCGACGCAGAATAGTAACCAGCGGAGCCGGCAGGCTGGGAAACTGGTGAAAGGTAACCGTCGCCGAACGAAATGAACCGGCAGGATCATTCCGTGGGGATATGGAAAACATCCATATCACTCCTTCTGAATAAGAAGAGGCGCTATTGCGAATGATCATTATTTCCGAGATGACCGTACGTGATGGCATGTACGGTTTTATCTTTGAAATAAGGAGGATCATATGAATTTCAAGAGATTATTTATCATCATCTGCGTGTTTTTACTGTTATCCGGCTGCAGCAATTCCGGTCAGCAGCTTGCTGGAAGCAACAGACAGGTATTACGTGTCGGCATGGAATGCAACTACGCTCCGTTTAACTGGACAACAACCGTTCCATCAGATACCACGGTACCTATTACATCAGTTGACTATGCTGACGGCTTTGACGTTGTCATCGCTTCATTGCTGGCTGAAAAGATGGGTATGGAAGTACAGATAGTCAAGCTGGACTGGGATAACCTGATCCCAGCTCTGCAGCATGATCAGATTGATGCCGTAATTGCCGGCATGACCGATACGCCGCTTAGAAGGGAAAGTGTAGACTTCACAACACCTTATTATGTATCGGAAGAAGTAATCATCGTGCGCAATGACAGTCCGTTGGTATCCATTACCAGCATAGCTGAATTAAGCGGCTATAAGGTACAGGGACAGATGAACACCATCTATGATGAGATCATTGATCAGATTGACGGTGTCATTCATATGCCGGCAGCGGAAACTTTCCCGGCATCCATACAGGCTCTGGCAGCGGGTGGTGTTGATGCGGTAACGTCGGAATTACCGGTCGCCATCGGTGTTGTCAGTGCCAATCCGAACTTAACATACATTCAGTTTTCTGCCGGTAACGGTTTCAGCGGTTCCGAACAGGACGCTTCCGTTTCTATAGCCGTTGGGAAGGGCAATACCGAATTGCTGAACGCCTTACAGCAGGCTCTTGATACCATCAGTGAGGCCCAGAGACAGCAGCTGATGCTGGATGCGACAAACAGACAGCCGGCAGGTGAGTAATAATGCAGCGTTTCATCAGTAATATACTGAAACTGCTGAAGACTTACGGTGTTTCTCTGTTACTGGGGGTCAGAACGACTCTGCTGGTTGCGGTTATCGGAACACTGGCCGGTCTGGTACTTGGGCTTATTGTAGGTGGCATAAGAGCGGTTAAGCTGGACTTTACGGCTTCCCGTGCATCAAAAGCATTTAAAAGGATCATAGATGCAATACTGAATGTGTATATTGGCCTGTTCCGCGGAACGCCGATGATGGTACAGGCACTGTTTATCTATTATCTGTTACTTGATCTGATTCACTGGTCATATCTGCAGGCTGCCGTTGTGGTCATCTCGATCAATACCGGAGCATATATGGCGGAGATAATCAGATCGGGCATTCAGTCAGTGGATATCGGCCAGACAGAAGCCGCCCGTGCTCTGGGTATGAGTAACTCTCAGACTATGATGCATGTCATACTTCCACAGGCTCTGAAGAATGCTTTTCCGGCTGTAGGCAATGAATTCATTGTCAACATCAAGGACAGTTCGGTTCTGATGATCATTTCCGTTACGGAACTGATGTTTCAGGCCAAATCCATTGCCGGCTCGACATTCCTGTTTACGGAAACCTATTTCATCGAAGCCATGATCTATCTGATTCTGACTACTGTTGCCAGCATTTTACTGAACATCATAGAACACCGCATGAATCAGAACACGGTATCCTTACCGCAGAGCGATACCAATCCGTTCAGCTTTGCTCTGGCGGTAAACAGCCAGCAGGAAGGAAACAGTGATTATGTCGGTCGTTGAGATAAGAAACATCCATAAAAATTTTGGAAAGCTGGAAGTTCTCAAGGGGATAGATTTCAGTGTCGAGGAAGGGGAAGTGGTCTGTCTGATCGGCAGAAGCGGTTCCGGCAAGTCTACGCTGTTAAGATGCATCAATCTTCTGGAGATCCCTGATGACGGAGTGATCAGAGTTTTCAATCAGGACATCATGGAGTATCGAAATATCAATGAATACCGCCGGAAGGTTGGAATGGTTTTCCAGCAGTTCAATCTGTTTGCGAATAAGAATGTACTTGATAACTGCATTCTGCCCCAGAAGACAGTACTAAAGGTTTCAAATTCTCAGGCAAAGGAAAAAGCCCTCTTCTATCTGAAGAAGGTGGGCATGGAAGATTTTGTAAATGCCTCAGTTAATACGCTATCCGGCGGTCAGAAACAGCGTGTGGCCATTGCCAGAGCCTTATGCATGGAGCCCAGACTGCTTCTGTTTGATGAGCCGACATCAGCCCTGGATCCGGAAATGGTCCGGGAGGTTCTTAACGTAATGCGTGAACTGGCTGGGGAAGGGTTGACAATGATAGTTGTGACCCATGAGATGAGATTTGCCCGTGAAGTGGCAGACAGGATCGTGTTCATGGATCAGGGAGTCATTGTGGAAGACAATCCGCCTGAGATCATGTTCACTCATCCGGAAAACAGCCGTACGGCTGAATTCCTGAAAGCTTATATTTAGGCACAATAAAACCGCTTTGGGTAAAAGCGGTTTTTGTTTCTTAACCGATGATCTCTGCCTGATTCTGAATATCGAGAACCTTGATTTCGGCTGTGCCACCCAGGTTTTCCTTAATCAGTCCGGCCAATTCGTTTAATGCAGCATTGAAATCTTCTTCACGTGACGGATCAACCAGCTCAATGATCATGAAGGCATTTGTCGTGTCTTCTGTCAGGATGGTTCTGACGCCTTCACGCCAGTTCCAGCAGCGACAGATGGCACCCTGATCGTCCTTGTAGCAGATCTCACCTTCATATGGAGGTTCACTTTCGTCACTGCCGTAAGTGATGAACTCTTCATTGCCGGTTGCCTTGGTAAGACGGATGTTACCGACGAATTTGTCGATGTCTTCGCCGCCGCAAGGCAGGGCATACTTTAATGAAATGGAGTTATAGATATCTACCAACGGGTTGATTGTGTTGAGATGATTGCCGTTATTGATTCTTTTTAACAGAGCTTCGATGGAGCTTCTGGCACCTTTCTTGGTCTTGAACTTGCTGAAGGCTTCGCGCCATACGGCAACGACAGGGTTTTTGCTGAACTCAGAATTGATGAAGTACTGAGTGCACTGTTTTTCGCCTTCCTGGATCATAGGAAGATATTTGTCCTGTTCCTTGATGTGGTTGTCAATGCCGTTACATACGATGATGCCGACCTTGGCGGCAGGGAACAGCTGCCAGAAGTCTTCTTCAATGACGAATCTCTTGTTGCCGTCATTGAGGTCGATGTTCTGCTTGACGAATTCGACAGTTTCGACTTTTTCTTCCTTCTTGGCTTCAGTCTTTTCCATCTTTTCCGGTGCGCTTACACCTAACAGATATAAGGCATTCTTCAGAGTGATCCTGGTTGCTTCAACAAGAGCCAGACGCTCAGCAGATAATTCCGGATTGGAAGGGTCGTTGACCTTGCATGAACCATAGAATGAATGGAAGTAGGCTGCCAGTTTCTGAACATAGTTGCAGATCAGGTTAGGAGCTCTGGAAGCAGCGGCATCAGAGACAACATCCGGGAAGGAACTGATGTGTTTTAACAGGTCAACTTCTTTGCCTGATGTTAACAGTGAATAAGTATCCAGCTGCTCAGGAGCCTTGTTTGCCTGACGCAGTACAGAACAGATACGGGCATAGGCATACTGTGCATAGTAGACAGGGTTATCATTAGTCTGGCTTCTGGCCAGTCCCAGGTCGAATTCCAGATGGGAATCCAGAGCCTTGGACAGGAAGAAATATCTGGCGGCATCAAGACCGATGTCGTCAATGAGTTCACGTAAGGTAATAGCATTGCCGGTACGCTTGCTCATCTTGACTTCCTTGCCGTTTTCAACCATTCTGACCATCTGGCACAGGTCAATGTGCAGATTGTCGGAGTTATATCCCAGAGACTTGACGGCTGCTTTCATACGTGGAATGTAACCATGGTGGTCAGCACCCCAGATGTTGACGAGCACTTCAAATCCTCTGTCATATTTGTATTTGTGGTTGGCGATATCCGGTGTCAGATAAGTATATAAGCCGTTTGACTTTCTTAAGACACGGTCCTTTTCGTCACCATATTCAGTGGCCTTGAACCACAAAGCGCCTTCTTCTTCATAAGTCAGGCCTTTTTCAGCCATTTCTTCGACAACGGCATCAACCATACCCTGATCAACGATCCATTTCTCAGAGATCCAGGAATCGAATTCACAGCCGTAATACTGTAAGTCCTTCTTGATCCTGTCAAGCTCCTTGTTTCTGCCTAAGGTTGCCAGCTCTTCAACTGCTTCTTCTTCAGGGATCGTCAGATAATAGTCTTTGGTATCTGCAACGATTTCCTTGGCGATCTCAACTACATCCGGTCCGTGATAGCCGTCTTCCGGAAGAGTGAAATCCAGACCGTGGAGCTCTCTGATACGTGCATATAAGGATAAACCTAAGTTATGTATCTGAGCACCGGCGTCATTGATGTAGTATTCTCTGGTGGCGTCATAGCCGGCCATGTTGAGAATGCGTACACAGCTGTCTCCCCAGACGGCACCACGGGCATGTCCGCAGTGTAGTGGTCCGGTAGGGTTGGCACTGACATACTCTTCAAGATACTTGACGCCTTTGCCGGAATCTGATGAACCGTAGCTGTCACCCTGAGCCAGGACATTGTTGATGACATTGGCAAGGGCATCCTTTTTGATCCAGAAGTTGATGAAGCCTGGCCCGGCAATTTCGATCTTTTCGATCTCCGGCACACGCTTCAGAAGTTCTTCCCTGATCTCTGCGGCGATCTCCTGCGGTCTACGTCTCAGCAACTTGGTTAATCGCATGGCAATATTGGTCGAATAGTCACCGTTGGTACTGTCCTTAGGGATTTCGATCATGACCATTTTTTCTTCAGGTTCAATGCCGTAACATTCGGTCACGGTATTCTTCAGCGCATTGATTAATACATCTTCAATCTTCATACTATCTTACCTCATTTCCTTAACCTTGCAATAGTTGCCGAGCAGGGGAAAGCCCCGGTCAACTTATAATTATAATATATATACAGCTTATCTTCAACCTGTAAAACAGATCCGCAAGCGGTTACATTCCAACAATTCATCATGTTAAAAGCAAATATCCATGTTTTTCTTAATCGATTACTGAAAACTTTTCATGTTAAGCCATTTAAGTTTACATTTTCGTTGAAAAAAGTTGATTAAGGACCTCTATACTAGTACAATAGACGTAAGGAAAACTTTTTTACTTTTTTTGTTGTGAAATTCGACTGTTTTTTAGCAAAAAAGTAATAGAAGGGGGATTATATGCAAAAGAGTTTTAAGAAACTGTTCACTCTTTTATTGGCAGCCCTGCTGATGACATCACACCTCAATGTGACCTTCGCATCTGCCGATGAATTAGCGGACCCCTCTGAGTTCGGCCCTGTAACGGAAGTCGAGAAAGAACCGACTTTCAATACACCGATACTCGGAGAACTCGATGAAGAAGAAGACGAAGAGCTTCACCTTCAGTATAAGAGCACAGATATAGTCCGTGTTTCCATCGTTCTGGAAGGAAAGTCAGCACTTGATGCCGGTTATTCTGCTCAGGGCATTGGAACCAATAAAGGCGCTATATCCTATCGTAATTCTCTGAAGAAGCAGCAGGACAAGGTTGCTGCTCAGATCTCTTCCAAGGTGCTTGGCGGAAAAGCGCTTGATGTTAAGTGGAATCTTACACTGGCAGCCAACATCATTTCCGCAGAGGTTCCTTACGGAAAGATCAATCAGATCAAGATGCTCGATTCTGTTAAGGATGTCTTCATTGAAAACAGATACGAACCTGCAGAAACCACTATCAGCGGTGATGATCCGCACATGGTCACTTCAACAGAAATGACCCAGTCAAACGGAGAACATTCATCACTGTATACCGGTGCCGGAAGCAGGATTGCTATCATCGATACTGGTCTTGATATTGATCACCAGTCATTTGATCCGGATGCTTTCATGCATTCTGTTGAAGAAGGTGGCTTTGAAGATAAGCTGATGACTGCAGCAGATGTTGAAGCAGTACAGGGTCAGCTTAACGTTCCGGGATATTATCTGAACGAGAAGATCCCTTATGCTTACAACTATGTTGACGGTAATGAAAACGTTACTCACCTGGCTGCAGGCGATATGAAGGGCAACCATGGTTCCCATGTTGCCGGTATTGCTGCAGCTAACAAGTACGTCCTGGTTGATGGTGAATATGTTGATTCACGGGAAGCTGCATTTGTCGTAGGACAGGCACCGGATGCCCAGATCTTCGTCATGAAGGTCTTTGGTGTCGGCGGCGGCGCATTTGACTCAGATTACTTCGCAGCAATCGAGGACGCCATCGTATTAGGTGCTGATTCCGTTAACCTGTCATTAGGTTCAAGAGATCCTGGCTTTATCTTCAGCGATAATTATCAGGAACTTCTGGATTCTCTGACAGATGAAAACATCGTTGTAGTATTCTCAGCAGGCAACAACTCCAGCTGGGACCAGGTATCAACACTTTATTCAGATGATATCAACTACAGCTCAGGCGGTACTCCTGGCACATACATCAACACATTCTCAGTTGCTTCTGTAGATAATGATGGTTATACCGGTGAGATGCTGGATGTAGGCGGAGATAAGATTGAATTCAATGAATCAAGTGGATACGCAAACAAACCGTTCAGTACCATTCCGGGCGAATATGAATACGTTTATATTGACGGCCCTGGTATGCTGTGTAATCCTGCTGATTACTACGGCTCAGGTACAAATGAAATTCCTGATGCATATCTGACATGGATCAACCTGTTCGCTGTTCTGGCTGATGAATTTGAAGATGATGAATATCTTGTAGACAAGATTGCTGTCTGCAACCGTGGACAGAGCTCATTCTTCGCCAAGGCAAACGGTGCTGTCCTCATGGGTGCTGTAGGTACCATCATCATCAACAACCAGCCTGGCATGCTGGGAATGAACCTGACAGGCTTATTCTATGAGAATCCGGTCGCAATGGTATATCAGGATGACGGAGCATATTTCAAGGACAACGCAACTTCCAGTGGCAGCTTTGAGTGGTATGATGTAGTATTCGATGACGAAGGCGAAACAGTTATTGACACTGTTGAGGCTGAATACACATACTATATCGGCAAGATCACCGTCAGCGATGAGGTCCAGCACGAGGAATACAACAGCCCTAACTACACAATGAGTGATTTCTCATCATGGGGTGTTCCTGGCTCTCTGACTCTGAAGCCGGAAGTCAGCGCTCCGGGTGGAAACATCTGGTCACTGGATGGTTTCAGCAACGACGAACAGGTCGAAGGTGAATTAATGGGTGGCCATGACCAGTATACTCTGATGTCAGGTACCTCAATGGCTGCTCCTCAGATCACAGGTATCATCGGAGCAATCGGCCAGTATTATAGAGAAAATGATATTGAAGAAAAGACAGGTTTATCCTTAAGACAGTTCGCCTTAAGTCTGATCATGTCAACAGCAACTCCGTTAAAGGACGAAGAAGACTGCTACTATCCAGTATTACAGCAGGGTTCTGGTCTGGTTAACGTTGAAGCAGTCGTAACTGCAACATCATTCATCCACATGAGTGAAGATGATGATAATCTGACAGCCATGACCGGTGCAGCCGCTGACTATAAGGTAAAGGCTGAACTCGGTGATGATCCTGACAGAACAGGAAAGTTTGAATATACATTCGAACTCACTAACTTCTCAGATAAGACAATCAGATACGGATTCAGTACAGATCTGTTTACTCAGGATACCTTAGAGGCTGAAGAGGTTGAATATCTGACTCCTTGGACAGTAGACCTTGACGGAAACGTTACCTACAATATCATAGGCAATGTTGACGGACATGACTTTGACAAGGACGGCGATACAGACTCTGATGACGCTCAGGCTATTCTGGACTATGTAACAGGCTTACGCGCTGAAGAAGACTGCGATCTGGAAGCAGGCAAGCTTGACGAAGACGATGAAGTAACAACAAGAGATGCTTATCTGTTACTTGAATTCCTGGAAACAGAATTCGGTATCGGTGAAGATTACATCTACTTACCGGCTGGTGAAACAGCTACTGTTACAGTCAAGATCGATGTTTCCGGAACAATTCTGGAAGACCGTGAAAACGGCGGTTATGTTGAAGGCTACACATTCGTTACAAGCGATGATGATGCTGATCATTCAATCCCTGTCTTAGGATACTATGGCAGCTGGACTGATCCTTCAATGTATGACGCTGTAACATATGTTGAACAGGCAATGGGTTCTTCTGCTAAGGAATCATACTTCGGTGCAACTGAAACTAACGGTTTTATCCTGAAGTATGCAGACGGCAGAACAGCTTGGTTCTCAGGCAACCCGTACATTGCAGAACCTGATATTGATGAAGAAAGATTTGCCATCAACGGCGAGACTCTCATCAAGAACGGACGTTATACAACAATCAGAAATGCCATCGCTCAGCTCTTTGTAATCAGAGACGGTGAAGGTAATATCATTGAAACATCCAATTTCGATGGCGCACAGATAATCGGTGCTTACTACAACTCACAGCAGGAAACTCCTGCATGGTTGTATACCGGCGCAAATAACATTGCCATCGGAAAGACTCCGACTGATATCGGTGTCGATGAGGGTCAGCAGTTCTCAGTAGAGATCTACACTGTTCCTGAGTATTATGGCGTACTCGCCAATGAAGGAAAGGGCAACACTCTGACTGAAGATCAGCTGCTTGAACTGATTGAAAACGAAAGCCTCGGTGCAGGTGCAGTACTCGGTTATAAACTGACAGTCGATAACAAAGCTCCTGAAATCATCAGTTTTGAAATGAACGAAGACAAGACTCAGATAACTGTTACTGCCAAGGATGACAATTATATAGCATTTATCGGTCTGACCGATATCCAGGGCAATGAAGTTCTGATCGGTGAAGTACCAAAGCAGAGTGCACCTGGTGAAGAAGTAACTGTAACAATTGATGTAAGTGAAATTGAAGATCTACCAAATGCTGCAGCACTCATCGTTGGTGACTATGCAAGAAATGAACAGGTAAGACTGGCTCGTTTCGCAGAAGGACCGGTTATTACAAAGACTACTGTTTATCAGCTGACTGATGAACTGAATCCGGACAGCGAATACATCATTGCCAGCACTAATGTAGCCGGTAAGACTCAGGCTCTGTACACACAAGGCCAGGGTTACTGGACGATCACAGCTGATAGCGTTGTAACAGATGATGGAAACAATCCTCCATATATTCTGACTGAAGATGCAGATGACACAATCGTCTGGTATACATTTGAAAATGAATATGGTGTTGGTTTCTGCAGTAAAGCAGATAATGGAGTACTTCTTGCTTATTATCTTGATTATCCATTGTTGAACTACGGAAATATGGCGTATGCGGATGGCTTCATGTATAAAGACAATATTCTGTATGACATGGGATATGATGACGAACATAATCTGGTACCTGTTGGTGCGCTGCACTTCGATACTTACTTCCTGTTCTCAACTACAGAAACAGGACCTGTCTATCTGTATGAAAAAACTGTTCTGATTGATGAAACAGATCCGGAAGTTGTAAGCGAGATAACTATCGAACCGGCTACAACCACTCTTATCCTTGGCGTCGATGAAGAAAGAGAACTCAAGGTCTCAATCAAGCCTATCACAATTGAAGACAAGTCTGTAACATGGACATCTTCAGATCCTGAAGTAGCAACAGTTGATGAAAACGGTGTTGTTACTGCAGTATCAGTTGGTACTGTTACTATTACCGCAACTTCAGTACAGACACCTGAAGCATCTGCTACGGCACTGGTTAACGTTGTTGAAGCAACACCAATGAACGCATATATCAATGGTCAGGTATCTGATGCAGATGGTAATTTCTATGCATTGATCGACCTTACTGATATGACACCATATGCTATGGGCGAAGCCGATGCAGTACTTAACGGCGGACGTACAGGCAATTATGTCTACGGTATTGACGGATCCAGAAATCTGTCAAGATATCTGTATGATACTGAAACCTACGAGATCACAAAGGATGAGGAATTCAGTGCAAGTATTTCAAAAGAATATGCAATGATTGACGGTGCATCCATCTCTAACTGGAAGAGCCCGTTAGATGAAGAAACAACGCTTGACTACCGGTTCATCACTGCCGGTGTCACCGAAAGTGGCAAGCTGGTATTCTACACCGAGGGAACTAACCTCTGGTATCTTGAACCAGGTGTTGAAAACATTGTTGCAATGGCTCTGATAGATTATGATTCAGATGATATCACTGATCCTTCATTCTATTATGCATTACTGACAAATGACGGTACATTATACATGTATGTGGTATACGGCATTGTACTGGATGATGGCGGAATTGACGTTGACGGTGTTCTCAGAAAGCTTGGTACTGTAAATGGAATCGCATTCGGTGAAGATCTGACTGCATATTCAATGACATGCAGCTACGGTCATGTATTTGACTCAGAAGGCAAACCTGATACAAACTATTACGGACTGTTCATTGCTGATAACACTACAAAGGGTATCTACTATGCCGATCTGATGAGTGCAATGTATACCGGTGAAACAAATGCTCAGTTTATCGGTATTGTTGACGGTGCCACTAACGTGTCATCTCTGTTCAACGATACGATGGATGTATGGCCGGTTGAGGATATTGGTGAAGCAACTGCTTCAGTTGGCAGAGAAGCCGTAAGAGAATTCGTCAAGAAGACTGAACCTATCGCTACTTCAAAGGCTGTATTTGTCCAGTTAGCAGAAGCAGAAGCCAAGGTAGAAGAACCTTCAGAAGAACCTGCAAACGAAGTAACAGGTACGACAAATGCCGTTAAGGGATACCAGAGCGGTACAGTAAGAATCAACAGAGAAGCTGATGAACCTGCTGCAGAAGAACCTGTAGCTGATGAACCTGCTGAAGCTGAAGGCACTGTCAAGGTTGAGATCAAGGCAGAAGATCTGACAAACAACGGTTTATACACTGTCACTTATGACAAGGATGAACTCGAGTATGTCAGCACAGAAAGTGATTTCGAATTCAAGTCAATCAATGACAGCGAAGAAGGAAAGATCACATTCGCATTTGCCGATCTTGAAGGTGCTGAAGAAGGCGATGTCATCGCAACAATTACATTCAAGGCTCCTTGTGAAGATCAGGAAGTAACGATCAGTGTTACAGAAGAAAACGAAGATCTTGATTCAGATAAGGAATTCACCGAAACTGTTGAAGGTGTCGGCCATGAATGGGGCGAACCTGAATGGACATGGAGCGATGATCACAGTGAAGCAACCGCTAAGTTCACATGCGAGAATAACGAAAATCACGTTAAGGAAGTTACTGAGAAATCAGTAGTTGACGAAACTCCTGCTGAAGTCGGCAAGGAAGGAAAGAGAGTCTACAAGGTAACTGTAACCGGACCTGACGGTAAGGAATACAGCACTGAGTTTGAAGAAGTAATTCCTGCTCTGCCTGAACCTTCTCCTGAGACAAGCGATGCTTCATACATCAATGCATGGCAGACAGCCTTCATCACAAGCATGGTTGCTATCGCATTCATCTTCATCACAATGAAGAAAAAGAGCTATTTCCAGAGATAATCATTCTCTGTAAACAGCCGATCGTAATATCACAGAAAGCCGGATTACTTGAATAATCCGGCTTTTTACTTGATAATTAGGTTAATGAAGAAGTTACTGCGGTTACTTGCTCTGTGTGTGCTTTTAAGCGGCTGTACACAAGCGAAAGATGTTATTGAAAACAGAAATATATCTTTTGACGAAATCCCGTCAGAGGTCATTTCCTATGCCTCTGGGATCCTGTCAGAAAAAGAAGGATTCTATTATATAGGGACGGGAATAACAGTAGATAATCTTTCTGATGAGGGAGAGATGCTTGATATTAAGTCAGAAGTCTTTCCTGTGTATGAAGATGACAGATTATTCTGCCTGATAATCGTTACCGGTGAAGAAACAGAACTGTTATCAAAGGATCTGATAAGAACAGCTTTGGAAGCTGACGAGAAGTATCTTCTGGTAAGGAATAACGGCAGACTTGTAAAGGTCAGTAAAGAGGGTGAATTTGTGATAGCTGGAGAACAGAATGTAACAATTGACAAGAGAGTCATAAAAAAGGCAAGAAGAAGCATCAGAAAAACAAATGATCTGGGTAAAAACAGATCACTGATAAAGAGTGTTAATGAAGTAACTGATCCTTCAACAGGCAAAAGGTACAGCAGTTCAAGAATTGTAGTGAAATTCACCGAGGGTGACAGCGACTCTAAGATATCGTTTTTTGAAGAATTCTGCGGTGGAAAACTCAGGTCACAGGTCAGATCTGCAGGCTTATACGTGTTTACTGTTGAACCGGCCAGTTACAAGAGGCTATCGGCACTGGTAAAGAGTGCAATGGAGCTTGATTATGTTGACTCAGCATTTCTTGATGAAGTGAAGGATGCGACCTCGTCAGCGGTAACCGGAATGGAAGTGTCTGACAGATAAGAATTCATAAAGACCCATTGGGGTCTTTTGTTGTGCTGAAAACAGTTTCACAAGTAATGTAAGCGTTTATTATCTTTCAGCAAACCTTGTTGAAACCGAACCTCTGCTTATTATATAATAAAAACAGTTTATGTTTTTTTGGTCAAAAACAGAGGTGGAATTATGAAAAATGTTAAGAAGATATTAGCACTGGTATTGGCTGTTTCTCTTTCGTTTTCGCATATACTGACCACATATGCGGATACCCTGGAACAGCCGCAGGATTCTGACAGTCTGATAGAACTGGAAATGGAAGAGCTGGATCCTACCACATTGCACGTTAAGAAATTAGGCGAAACTGAAGAACAGCCGGATGAAGAAGAGGAACTGAACCTTGAGTTCAAGACTGATGACATCGTCCGTGTTTCCATTGTTCTGGATAAGGCTTCGACCATTGATGCCGGTTATTCAACCGAAGGAATTGGCACAAATAAAAAGGCCATTGCTTACCGTGACCAGGTTAAACAGCAGCAGCGGCAGGTAACCAAGGCAATCGAATCAAAGCTGAATAAGACACTTGATGTCAAGTGGAATCTTACTCTGGCCGTAAACATCATTTCAGCCAATGTAAGATACGGTGACATCAATAAGATAAAGATGATTGATGGCGTTAAGAATGTGTTCCTGGAGAACCGTTATGAGCCTAGCGAGGACAGCGTATCAGATCCTCAGACCGCTAACACCTCAAGCGGTATGGTAGGAGCTACAGCAGCATGGGCAGCCGGTTATACCGGTGCCGGAAGCAGAATCGCCATCATCGATACAGGCATTGATACGGCACACCAGTCATTCAGCGCTGATGGCTTTAACTATGCCATTAACAGCCTGAGCAGTACTCCATCTCTGCTGACTCAGACTGAACTTAACAATCTGAAAAACCAGTTGAACTCAAAGAGTTCCAACTATGTATCATCTAAGATTCCATATGGATATAACTATGTCGACGGAAATACGACAATAAACCATTTAAGCGATACTGAAGGTGAACACGGATCACATGTCGCCGGTATTGCGGCAGCCAACAGATTCATCAGGCAGGGCAACTCCTATGTTGAAGCCGCAACCAGCGTTTTTGCCGTAGGCATGGCTCCTGATGCTCAGCTTCTGATCATGAAGGTCTTCGGTTCAGGCGGCGGTGCATATGACTCCGACTATTTTGCCGCTTTGGAAGACGCCATCGTCTTAGGCGCTGATTCCGCAAACCTTTCTTTGGGCGGCGGTTCACCTGGATTCACTTTCAGTGATCAGTATCAGGAATTCCTGAACAGCTTAAGCACAAACAAGAATAACAAGATGGTTGTTTCCATTTCAGCCGGTAACACCGGCGCCATAACGGACGAAATGAAATATGGTGATGATACAGGAAGAGATCTGTATATTGATGATGTCAGCATGCATACAGGCGGTTCACCGGGAACCTTCATCAACAGCATGGGAACTGCCGCTGCCCAGAACATCGGTACGGTAGGTGCTCCTCTGACATTCAATGACAGCCAGAGTGTCTACTATACGGAGACAGATTCTACCGGTGCCAAGATGACGACAATTACCGGTTCTTACAATTTTGTTTACATAGACGCTATTGGAGAAGTTTCTGATTACAGTACCGTCAACAGTGCGGTATCACTGAACGGAAAAATCGTCATTGTCAACAGAGGTGATAATACCTTTGTAGAAAAGGGAAATAATGCCATAAGCTATTCACCGAAGGCTTTGATAGTTGCCAACAATCAGAAGGGCTCCATTTCAATGAGTCTGGATGATTTTACCGGCACTTTCCCGATGGTTTCCATCACACTAACTGATGCTGAAACAATAAAGGAGAATTCCACTGCCAGAACAACCGGAGGAATCACATATTATACAGGTACTGTAACCGTAACATCAGATACCCAGAGTGCTTTGATTTACGACAGGAAAGAAGCAGAGATTACTGATTTCAGCTCTTGGGGTGTACCTGGTTCATTGTTAATGAAACCTGAGATCACTGCTCCGGGCGGAGATATCTATTCTGTTAATGGAGAAAACAACTATAACGGTACTCATGGCGGCGGACAGGATCAGTATGAATTCATGAGCGGCACTTCCATGGCAGCACCTCATATTGCGGGTCTGGCAGCTGTTGTGGCGCAGTATGTACGCGAGAACAATCTCTCTGAAAAGAACAGCGGATTAACTGATAAGTATTCAACCCGTGCCATAGTACAGAGCTTGCTGATGTCAACAGCTACACCTATGAGAAACGATGGTGAATATGTATCCATTCTGCAGCAGGGTTCAGGTCTGGCGGAAGTACACGAAGCCGTATCTGCTTCATCAATCATCATGATTTCTGATGAAGACAAGACTCTGACTGCGGCAACAGGCGCAGCTGCTGACGGCAAGGTCAAGGTTGAATTCGGCGATGATCCTGCCAGAGACGGATATTACGAGTACACCTTTACAATCTATAACATTACAGACAAGGATCTGACTTTTGATCTGGATACAGACATCTTCACTCAGGGAAGTTATTCCTATGAAGGTGAAACATACATGGACAGAGCGACAACATCTTTCAATGCCAATGTCAATTACATCTGGGCTCCGTTAGGTGATGAGCCGGTTCAGGGACATGACGTTGATAAAGACGGTGATACCGATAAGGCTGATGCTCTGGCACTAGCTGATTATCTGTCAGGAAAAACAGACGGATCTACATTGGATCTGGCTGCTGGTGAAATGGATAATGACGGTAAGTTAACATCATATGACATGCACTTACTGCTTAACTGGGAACCTGAAGAGGGTACTGATGTTGACAGCGTTGTACCGGCAAATTCCAGCAGAGAAGTTACTGTCCAGATAACGGTTAACGACCCTAAGATCGGTGACTATCCAAACGGTGCCTATATTGAAGGCTTCACTTATGTTGTATGCACGACGATTGACAGTGAAGGTGTAAACTACAGTCACAGTCATTCAATTCCGCTGTTAGGTTTCTACGGCAGCTGGACAGATCCTTCAATGTTTGACAATACATCATACGTTGATGTCTTATATGATATCGGCAGAACACCGTATACCGGCCACACAGATACAAACTACATCAGCCTGACCTACAACGGTGCAAGCACCATCTTTACAGGTAACCCTTACATGGTTGAAGATAAGTTCCCGGCTGACAGACTGGCTGTCAACAGCAATTCAACATTCAACAGAATAGCTTACAACCTGTACCGTTCAGCAGGAACTACAGGTTACGCTGTCAGCAGAATCGATGATTATGACGGAGATATCACAGAGGTACTGTCTTCAACAGTTATCGCAAACGAAGTACAGGGTATCTATTATTCTCAGTCCTCCGGATCATGGCAGAATCTGACCACAAAGATGTACAGCCCTGGCAAAAAACCAAGTGATTACGGACTAAAGGAAGGCGACATGTTCCGTATCGGTTTCTACGCTGTTCCTGAATATAATGCCATGATGATCAGCGACGACATGACCGATGCCAATGCCGGCATTCTCTCTTCAGGAGGATTCAGACAGGTTCTGCTTGATAATACACTTGGAAGAGGAGCATTCATCGGATATGACTTTGTTGTTGATAATACTGATCCGATAATAACAAGTGCAACCTTAAGCGGATCTACACTTACAGTCAGTGCTTCCGATGAGACAAATCTGGCTTATGTAGCCGTAATGTCTCTTGATGGCAATACCGTTTATGCAAAATCTGCACCTGGCGAAAAGACTTTTACTGACAGTTTCAATATACAAGAAGCAATAGCGAACGCCAGTGGTTATATTGCTGTATTTGTCGGTGACTATGCCGGTAATGAAGCAGCAGCAGCTATACAGGTTAACAATAATGGACAAAGTGATCCATATAGTGTTAGTTCTGTAACTATTACACCAGCATCTTTGGATCTGTATAAAGGTAATACTGCTGATCTGACAGCAAAAGTGTTACCGTTAACCGCAACTGATCGTACAGTTACATGGACCAGCAATAAGACATCGGTTGCAACCGTAGACAGTTCAGGTCATGTTACTGCTGTAGGAACAGGAACAGCAACTATCACGGCAACTTCCAATGCAGACAGCACAAAGTCCGCAACATGCTCAGTAAATGTTGTGTCCGTTAACAAAGCTCTAAATGCGATTATCTGGGATGAAGAGGGAAAAGTATACTTCTCCAGTTTCAACGCCAACAGTCTTCCAACCTGGAGTAAACTCCACAACGATGATAAGGGTAAGGAACTGATGAATGCATTCATGCAGAGCAGATCTGCTCTGTATGCAGGAACTCTCGATACCAGCAGTATTTCAACGACAATTTACAGCGTTAACAGATCATCATACGCGTTAACTGAATATGGTGAGAACTATGTGGGTGCTTTTGGCATGGCCAGAACATCATATTCTGCATATTTCGTTTATGGTTTCGCTAAGTACATTATTTTTGGTAATCTGAAACCTGAATCAGATGCTGATTTGGGTGGATCATATTCAGGATTACCATACGGATTACTGGATATCTCGGACACTTCAGGAGACGGTATATATGTCTGCGGTATCTGTGCCAGAAGTATTGGTTCAACATCATCAAGCTACTATTTTCTTGATGAACTTGGTACAATCTGGCAGACTACCGCTTCTATCAGCAACAGTATATCTTTCAGTACACCTACTAGAGTAATGGACACCGGAATAGCTACCAGCTTCCTGTATCAGTCGATTTACTACGACGGAACATATATCTACTGGACACACCAGGATGGTGATGTAGATGAATTGATCATCATTAACCCGAGTACAAAAGTTGTTTACCATGCAGGTGACTTTGGCGAAAATGTATGGCCCGTTGGCGGTATCTATGTCAACGGTTCAGCAGCACCGGCATCTGTTGAAGAAGAAACAATGGACATGGATCTTGACCTTCAGCCTCTGGCAACCAGAGATGAGCTCATAACGGATGAATTCAGAGCACGTCTGGCTGTGGAAGCAGAGAAGTTTGATAAGAGTGTTAATGCACAGGAACCTGTAATTGATGAGATTCCTGAAATCACAACTGAAGAAGAGATTGAAACTGTCAATGAGGTAACGGGTTCAACCGAATCAATCAGAAACTATACTCCATTCATTAGAAAGGTTACCGGTTCATCCAGTACCTCAGGTGATGAAGCAACAGTCACATTATCAGAAAATGCCCAGACAACAAACGGTATCTTTACAGTAAGCTATGACAAAGATACTTTTGGTACTCCGACGGTAACCTTTACAGATGCTGCAGATGTCAAATCTTATAACATCGATACAGAAAATGGAGTCATCAGATTTGTTTATGCAGCAAAGACTCCAATTCCAGCTAACACAGCCATAGCTACTGTTAATTTTAATGTTTCATGTGATGATTCAAGCATAACTGTCTTCACCGAACAGCGTAATACGCAGTTATCGCTGAATGAAACCAATACTGTAACTTTAGCCGGTCAGGGACATGACTGGAATGAACCAACTTACAGTTGGACTGATGATTACAGTTCCGTAACTGCTACAAGAACATGCAGGCATGATGTAACACATGTTGAGACTGAGACAGTTAATACGACCAGCGCAGTTACAAAACAGCCTACATGTACTGAAAAGGGTGAAACAACATACACTGCCGTATTCACCAACAGTGCATTCACAAAACAGACAAAGACCGCAGCCAACATTGATGCTATCGGCCACAAGTGGGCATTTAAGAATTTCAGCTGGAACGGAAACAATGAAGCCGAAGCTGTTTATTACTGTCTGAATAACAACCGGCATGAAGAAACAGTCAGGGCAGAGATAACAGTAACAGTTGAAAAGGATCCGCTGTGCGATATTGATGGCTCAGAACGTCATACCGCAACGGTAAGTGCCGATGCCTCGCTTGATCATGAGAAGCATGAAGAATACAGGTTTGTCACAATACCTAAGCTTGGCCATAATCTGGAATTTGTTCCTGAGGAGCCGGCAGACTGTGAGAAAGCCGGAATGGAAGCTCATTATATCTGTACAAGATGCGGAACGTCATTCCGCGATGCTGACGGCACACAGTCAGTAATGGAAAATGAACTGATTATTCCTGCGACAGGGCATGACTGGAATGAACCTGAATGGCAGTGGACTGAGGACCTGACACGGGCCACAGCTACATTTATCTGTAAGAACAATACCGAACACACGTATGTTTCTGAAGAGGTAAGTGCTGAGATAACAACTGTTGAACCTACAGCGGAAGAAGACGGATACAGAACATATACTGTTACTGTCATTGGACCTGACGGAGAAACCTATCAGGACAGTAAGACTGTTCCTCTTCCGGCACATGGATATAATTTTGTGTTTACGGAATTTATTTGGTCAGATGATTTCACATCTGCACAGGCACTGTTCACTGATGAGGAAAACAACGCCACAAGATATAAAGATGCTGAGGTAACAGTAGTAATTACACCAGCTACCTGCGAACAGGACGGAAAGAAGGAATTTACTGCCTACATCAACAAGATTATGAGCTATGACGGTGAGGAGCACAGTGAAAAGAAGGAAACCGTAATACCTGCAACAGGACATGCCTGGGGCAAGATCACTTATAGCTGGTCAGATGACTACAGTCAGGCAACGGCGACGCAGCCGTGCAATAATGATCACAGCCACGACATTACTGAAACAGTTAATACAACAAGTGAAATAACCCTGAAGCCGACATGTACGGAAATGGGTGAGACAACTTATACTGCCGCTTTCACTAATAAGTTATTTGAAACACAGACAATAACGCTGAAGAACGTTCCGGCAACCGGACACATTGAAGCTGAGCCTATAATAGAAAACGAAAAACCGGCAACCTGTACAGCCGACGGATCATACGATGAAGTTGTTTACTGTTCAGTATGCGGAGAAGAGTTAAGCAGAAAGACTGTTACAGTACCTGCAACCGGTCATAAGGCCGGTGAAGCTGCCAGGGAAAATGAGAAGGCAGCAACATGTACCGAAAAGGGCAGTTATGACCTGGTAGTAAGATGTACGGTATGCAACGAGATCTTAAGCAGCGAACATGTTGAAACAGAAGCCTTAGGCCATGATTTCGGTGAATGGAAAGTGACTAAGGAACCGACATGTACACAGAATGGTGAAGAATCCAGAATCTGTTCAAGATGCGGCGAGAAGGAAACAAGAGCAGTTGAGGCTCTCGGTCATAAACCTGCTGATGCCGTAAAGGAAAACAATGTGGAACCAACCTGTGAAAAGGAAGGCGGATACGACATGGTCGTTTACTGCTCTGTATGCAAAGAAAAACTGAGTTCTGAACATACAACATTACAGGCACTTGGGCACAGCTGGGGTGAATGGACGTTCAACGGAGCCGAAGCAAAGAC
The DNA here is from genome assembly GCA_017405785.1 of Erysipelotrichaceae bacterium. Taxonomy (GTDB): domain Bacteria; phylum Bacillota_I; class Bacilli_A; order Erysipelotrichales; family Erysipelotrichaceae; genus RUG521. The sequence continues at coordinate 193,790 of JAFQZR010000027.1, read as the reverse complement.
TCACAGCTGTGTATGTGGAAATGATCCGGCTCACAAGGAAACATCATCATGTCAGTTTGATGAAGGTGTAACTGTCGGCAATACAACGACATATACCTGCAGCATCTGCCACGGTACATACTGTGTAACCACTGAAGCGGTACTGGTTGACGGTATCATCAGAGTAGCAGGAGATAACAGATACGGTACTGCCATGAACGTAACTGACTTCTTCATGGAAGCCAAGAGCATTGATAAGCTCAGCACGATGGTCATTGCCAGCGGCACCAATTTTGCTGACGCTCTGGCTGGCAGCTATCTGGCCAGCGTCAAGGACTGTCCGATCATGCTGATCGATGACAAACATGCATCAGAAGTTGAAAAGTACATTGCAGAAGTAATGGATCCAAAAGGAAAGGTTTATATCCTGGGTGGTGAAAAAGCTGTCTCAGCAGCAATAGAAAAGGCTATTAAGAAATCTGTCGCGAATGTTGAAAGACTGGCAGGAGATAACAGATATCTGACCAATATCGAGATCCTGAAGGAAACAGGGCTGAATGCCGATAAGATTCTGGTAGCTACCGGTAAGGATTTCGCTGACAGTTTAAGCGCCTCAGCCTCTGGTTTGCCTATCTTACTGGTAAAGGATGCACTTGACAGCAGTCAGTTAAGCTTCTTAAAATCCGTAAAGGGTAAGGAAATCATCATCCTCGGCGGTGAAAAAGCTGTTAATGCTGAAATTGAAAAACAGCTGAAACAGTACGGAACCGTAACAAGAGTAGCCGGTGCCAACAGATTTGAGACATCTGTAAAGATTGCTGAAAAGCTCTTTAAAGCACCAAAGGCAGCTGTACTGGCCTTCAGTAATGAATTCCCGGACGGCTTATGCGGCGGACCATTAGGTCAGCTGATAGAAGGACCGGTCATTCTGACCAGACCTGATAAGGCTGAAATAGCCAGAGAATATCTGAAGAAAGCCGGCATCAGCGATGGTGTGGTACTTGGCGGAGAAGCCAGAATAGACGATGAAACAGTTAGAAAACTGTATGGACTGAAGAGTTCATCAGTTATCGAACTGTATCACAAGTAAAACAAAGAGGGACATCTGATCAGATGCCCCTTTATTTGTGTTGTTACAATTTGAAGATTTTACACTTTTTTTTTGCCAAAATGTCCCAAATGGCCAAAAGAAAACGCTTACAATTTAGATGGATAAGCAGGCATCCGTTTTTGCCTGCTGGAATGGAAAGGAATAATATTATTAAAATGAAGGGAATTCATGTAACAAGTGAAATCAAACCACTTAAGAAAGTTTTACTTCACCGTCCTGGCAGAGAGCTTCTGAACCTCACACCGGATACTCTGCAGGAACTGCTGTTTGATGACATCCCGTTCTTGAAGGTCGCTCAGGAAGAACACGATGCTTTCGCTCAGATCTTAAGAGACAACGGCGTTGAAGTTGTCTATCTGGAAGATCTGATGACCGAAGTCCTCCAGCTGAATCCTAAGCTGGTTGAGCCGTTCCTGTATCAGTGGCTCTCTGAAGGAAACATCAAGACCAAGAGATGGCAGGATAAGCTGTACAAGTATCTGATTACCAATTTCAAGGGAAAGGATCTGGTTCTCAAGACCATGGAAGGAATCACTCTGAAGGAAATGAAGGAATACATGGGCGAAGAGATCAAAGCCTATTCCTTACAGGACAGAATTGCTCCTAATGATGACCTGGTAGTTGCACCAATGCCTAACCTGTATTTCCAGCGTGACCCGTTTGCTTCAGTAGGTGAGGGCGCATTCGTACACAAGATGCGCTTCCCGACACGTAACCGTGAAACGATCTATGCTGACTACATCTTCAAGTATCATCCTGACTTCGCCGGTTATGTAAAGCGTTACTATGACAGAGACTATCATGCCAACATTGAGGGCGGCGACGTCTTCAACCTGACTGATACTGTTCTGGCCATCGGTATTTCCGAAAGAACTTCACCGGATGCCATTGAAGCTGCAGCACGCAATCTGTTCGGCGATCCTGACTGCAAGATCCGTACAGTTCTGGCATTCAAGATTCCGGCAACACGTGCATTCATGCACCTGGACACTGTATTTACCAGAATCGATGAAGACAAGTATACAGTACACCCGGCCATCATCGGACCTCTGGAGGTCTATGAAATCACTCCTCCTCATGGAGCAGACAAGAACCCGGATGATCTGCATATCGAAAGACTGGAAGACACTCTGGAGCACATCCTTGAGAAGTACACCGGTGTTGAAAAGGTTGAACTGATCTACTGCGGCGGCGATGACCTTATCGCAGCAGCCAGAGAGCAGTGGAACGACGGCTCCAATACATTATGTATCGCTCCGGGCGTTATCGTATGTTATGAACGTAATGACATCACCAATGCCATTTTACGTGAAAAGGGCTTAAAGGTATTGACCATGCCAAGTGCTGAACTGTCAAGAGGCAGAGGAGGCCCGAGATGCATGAGCATGCCATTATGGCGTGAAGACTAGAAAAGGAGAATAATATGCCAAGAAATTTATCAGGACGCAGTTTCTTAAAACTGTTAGACTTTACCACTGAAGAAATTCAGTACCTGCTCGATCTGTCAATGCAGTTCAAGCAGCTGAAGCTGACTCACACACCTCACAAGTATCTGGAAGGCAAGAATATCGTATTACTGTTTGAAAAGACTTCAACCAGAACAAGATGCTCATTCGAAGTTGCCGGCCGTGACTTAGGCATGGGTGTTACTTACCTTGATCCGGGTTCATCACAGATGGGCCACAAGGAATCCCTGGCTGACACTGCCAGAGTATTAGGCAGAATGTTTGACGGTATCGAATACCGTGGCTTCGATCAGCAGATCGTAGAAGATCTGGCCAAGTATTCAGGTGTTCCTGTATGGAACGGCTTAACAACTGATTTCCATCCAACCCAGATGCTGGCTGACGTTATGACAGCTTATGAATATTTCGGACATTACAAGGGACTGAAATGGGTCTTCTTCGGTGATGCCAGAAACAACGTTGCCAACTCTCTGATGGTTGTCTGCGCCAAGTTAGGCATTAACTTCGTTGCCTGCGGACCAAAGGAAAACATGCCTGATGAGAAGCTGGTCAAGACCTGCAAGGCCATTGCCAAGGAAAACCACTGCACAATTACCCTGACAGACGATGTCAAGAAGGCCGCCAAGGGTGCCAATGTCATCTACACTGATATCTGGGTATCAATGGGCGAACCTAAGGAATTATGGGCAGAAAGAATCAAAGCATTATCACCTTACCAGGTAAACAAGGAAGTCATGAGCATGGCTGATCCTGACTGCATCTTCTTACACTGCTTACCATCATTCCATGACCTCAACACCACAACAGGCAGACAGATCTATGAAGAATTCGGTTTACCTGAAATGGAAGTTACTGACGAAGTATTCGAATCAGCACAGTCAAAGGTATTTGATGAAGCTGAAAACCGTATGCATACAATCAAGGCAGTAATGTATGCAACTCTGCAGTAATATGGGAAAAAGACTGGTTATTGCTCTTGGGGGAAATGCCTTAGGCAACACCCCTAAGCAGCAGCTTGAATTAGTTAAGGAAACTGCCAGTACGATCGTAGACCTGGTTGAAGAAGGCTATGACGTAGTAGTTGGCCACGGTAACGGACCTCAGGTCGGCATGGTCAACCTGGCATTTGAAAATTCACATAATAAAGTCGGCGGCACTCCGGAAATGCCTTTCCCGGAATGCGGTGCCATGACACAGGGATACATAGGCTATCACCTGCAGCAGTCCATCGGCAAGGAACTCAAGAGAAGAGGAATCAACAAGCCGGTTGCTACTGTTGTTACACAGGTTGAAGTTTCAAAGGATGACCCGGCATTCCAGCATCCAACCAAGCCTATCGGTTCATTCTATTCAAAGGAAGAAGCTGATAAGATCGTTGCGGAAACCGGTTATACCTTCGTTGAAGATGCCGGCAGAGGCTACAGAAGAGTAGTTCCTTCACCGATCCCTGTATCAATCGTTGAACTTGAAGTTGTTGAAAATCTCGTAAAGAGCGGCGCTGTAGTCATTACCGTCGGCGGCGGCGGAATTCCTGTCGTCAAGGCTGATGGCTGGTATGAAGGCGTAGCCGCTGTCATCGACAAGGACAGAGCAAGCTCAAGACTGGCTCTGGACTTACACGCTGACATGCTGGTAATTCTGACCGCTGTTGACAGAGTATGTATCAACTTCAACAAGCCTGATCAAAAGGAACTGGCAGAAATGACAATCGAAGAAGCCAGAAAGCACATTGCTGACAAGCAGTTTGCTCCGGGAAGCATGCTTCCTAAGGTAGAATCCTGCATCGCTTACGTGGAAAATACGGAAAACGGTCAGGCACTTATCACATCCCTGCAGAGAGCCAAAGAAGCCCTGAAGGGTGAAACAGGTACAATTATCCATAAATAATGGATGATTATAGAATTTAGAGTTTTCCAAATTTCAGGAGGGTAATAAAGAAAATGGAAAAGAAACAGAGAAAGATGTTATCATCTTTTACAATCCTGGTACTGATGATACTGGCATTAGCCGTAGTATCATGGATTGTTTCAGCTGCAGCACCGGACAGCGGTGTTACTCCTGCGGGATTCTCAACGATCATCAGATCAGTTGTTGATGGATTCTCAGATGCAGCCGGCGCAGGCGCAGACCTGATCGCCTTTATCTTCTGTATCGGCGGCTTCTTAGGCATCGTTAATGCTACAGGCGCTCTCGATACAGGTATTGCTACACTGGTCCGCAAGTTAAACGGCCGTGAAGAAATCCTTATTGCTGCTGTTATGTTCGTCTTCTCAATCGGCGGTACAACATACGGCATGTGCGAGGAAACAGTTCCGTTCTACATCATGATGGCTGCTACAATGGTTGCTGCCGGCATGGATACATTAGTCGGTGCTGTAGCTGTTGCCTTAGGTGCTGGTGTCGGTGTCTTAGGTTCAACAATCAACCCATTCTGCACAATGGCTGCTGTTGCTGCCTGCAACTCAGTTGATGTTCCTGTTGACACAGGTAAGATGATTGCCTTAGGCGTAGTATTATGGCTGACTTCATATGCAATCGCATTATACTTTGTATTACAGTATGCTAAGAAGGTTAAGGCTGACAAGGGTTCAACATTCCTTTCACTTCAGGAAAAGGAAGTTATGGAAAATGAATTCTCCAAGGGAATCAAACTTGATGCTCAGTTAACTGGCAAACAGAAGCTCATTCTCTGGATCTTCGGTCTGTCATTTGTAGTTATGATCTGCGGCTTCCTGCCTTGGGAAGACTACGGTGTCAATATCTTCAGCGGCTGGTCAGAATTCATCATGGGTGAAGGTATCCCAATGGGTTACTGGTACTTCGATGAAGGCGCAATTCTGTTCTTCATCATGGCCATCGTCATTGGCTTCATCGCCGGATTCAAGGAACAGGAATTCATCAATAAGTTCATCGCTGGTTCAGCTGACCTGATTTCAGTTGCCTTCATTATCGCTGTTGCCAGAGGTGCCACAGTATTAATGGGCAATACAGGATTAGGTGAATGGCTGGTTGAAGTTATCGCCAACACATTAAAGGGTGTTCCGGGCTTCATCTATGCTCCGTTAGCATACCTGTTATATCTGCCTCTGTCATTCCTGGTACCATCAACTTCCGGTCTGGCAGGCTTGTCAATGCCTATCATGGGTCCTGTCACTTCACAGTTAGGATTCTCCGTAGAAGTAATGATCCTGATCTTCTCAGCTGCTAACGGCTTAATCAACCTGTTTGCACCTACAGCCGGTGCCTTAATGGGTGGTCTGCAGACAGCTAAGATCGAATATCCAACTTACATGAAGTTCGCTCTGAAGCCGGTCATCTGCATCGGTATCGCCAATATCATTATTGTTACAATCGCAATGATGATACTGTAATTCAGAAGAAAAGATGTATTGAAATGGCCGCTTCGGCGGCCTTTTCATTTGTCTGTGGTGTGTTATAATGAGGTCATGGGAAAAGATATAAGACTGCATGAAATACAGGATCAGTACTGTTCAAGCTACGACAAGCGCAAACTATGCAGCTATGATGTGGAATTCATTGACAGGCCGACCAAACCTCTGATTCACCAGACCGCGCGTTTCTGGTTTTTTATGAAGGGAAAGGGTACACTGGTCGTTGAAGGTACTGATTATCAGATCAAGGAAAACACCTTTGTCGCCATTCTGCCATGGGAAACAACGGAAATCTCGGTTGTTGAAGAACCTCTGCATTTCATCAAGATAATATACAAATCCGATTTCCTGACGGATACAAAGTCTTTCTATAATCCGACTAATGAGTTTATTTCGCTGTTGGAACCAATCTCTCAGAATCCGGTTCTTTATCTGACTGATGATGAGGCTGAAAGGATCAGGGGAATCATGAATTCCATTAAGAATGAAGTAGGAACTGATTCCTTATATGACAATGTTGAAGAGCGTACGTTAAGCAACATCTACGTCACCAACAAGCTGATGGAACTGCTGATCGACTTTAACCGCTACATGAAGAAAGTGGATCTCAAGAACAGGGATGGGGAAGATGTTGAACTTGATAACCGTTATCTGATCTTCAAGTACATTTATTCCCACATCGCTGAGAACATCACTCTGACAAAGCTGTCAGAAGTATTCTATCTGTCAGAATCTACGATTTCCCGTTACATCACATCTGTAACCGGCATGTCTTTCTCTGATCTGACCAGAGAAATGAGAATTACCAAGGCTACGGACTTACTGACCTATACCAGCCTGACCATCAGCGACATTGCTTCACTGGTAGGTTTTGCGGATGCCAGCCATCTGATCAAGGTTTTCAATGAAAAACTGGAACTGTCACCAAGTCAGTACCGCAGGATCTATAAGGTTCAGGATCACATCTTCTCAGAGAAGAACAAGTCCTTTGGCTTTGAACTGATCAGCTACATCTATGATCATTTTACTGATGATCTCAAGATCACCGACGTAGCCGACAAGTTCAAGACCAACATCGTTGACATCAACATGACACTTCTGTATCTCACAGAAAAGAACTTTGACAATCTGCTGAATTATCTGCGCATCAACAAGGCCTGTGAACTGCTGTTAAGCAGCGATGCCGCAATCATAGATATTGCCTATGAGGTGGGCTATAACAACCCTAAGACCTTTACCCGTAACTTTGAAAGACTGAAGAATACCACACCTGGAGAATTCCGCAAGACTACCAATCTTCAGGTTGGATCGGAAAGCATACCGGAAGAGGAATAACATGATAAATAGGCATTATGATGATTATCTTGATACAGAACTGGACAGTACGGTCATTAACTGCATTGAAAGAAATGGCCGTTATTACTGTGAGTTTGAAGATACCGTTTTCTATTTTGAAAGCGGCGGTCAGAGAGGGGACAGGGGAACCATCAATGGGTTACAGGTACTGGAACTGATCCGGGAAGACGGACACTTATGGCATGTATTACCTGAAAAAGTCAGCGGTATATGTCATATGAGCGTTGACCCTCTGTTCCGTTTGAAACAGGCTGAGATACACACGGCATCGCATCTGATGTGTTCCCTGATCAACAAGCGTTTCAATGCCCGTACCGTGGCATTTTACAATGACGGACAGGAAGCTTACGCGGAAATGGGTTTTGAATATCTTGATGACGCTACCGTCAGAAAGATTGAAGATATCTGCAACGACTTCATCCAGAAGGATGTTCCCGTTGAAATAGCATATCCGCGAAGGGAAGACGTCCGGGAATACTTTACTGAAGCGAAACTGGATCATGAAATACTGCGTACGGTCAGAATTGAACCGATAGATTATGACATGTGCGGATGCGTGCATGTGCCGTCTCTGCGATATCTACGAATGATGAAGATAACTCACTACGAGAAAACCACCAGAGGATATAAACTGTTCTATCTGGTAGGAACCCGGTTAAAGGAAATGCTGGAAAAGTATTACAACGAACTGCATGAGTTATCGGTTAATCTGTCCGTGCCATTTGATGAAATAGCTTCAGCCGTGGAAAAACTGCAGAAACAGCTGCATCGGGCACAGCAGGAAAAGACACAGTATATGGAATACTATGTTGACAGTGTGGCTCAGAGATACATTGACAGTGACGAGAAGGTTATATTCGGCCAGTTCGACTTTGACAGCAAGACGCTTAACCGCCTGGCTACCATGATCATCAATAACAGTTCCAAACTGGTATTTCTGATCAGTGATCTGGGTGAGAAAATGCATCTGATCGTTGCACGCAGCAGGGATCTGAAAGTCAACTGTAACCGGTTGTTCAGAGAACTGGCTGATGAATACGGATTAAGGGGAGGCGGAAACCCGGCCTTTGCCCAGGGCGGAGGCCTTAATGATCCCGGTCTGCTGTTTAAATTAACGTTGCGTTACGGCAGTATTGATCCGGAAAAGGAATAGAAAACAGATAAGGAAAGGTGGGTTTTATGGCAGTAAATAAAGAAAACCATGATGAGATCTACAGAAAAGGATTAGCGGAAGGCTTCATTGTCACTGATGCCGTTCAGCATTACGATTATGATAACTATAGCACCGGTAATCTGGAACCGCTGCTGGAGCAGCTTTTACTGACGCCGTGGGACTGTGACGGTATGCCGGTGTATGCTCTGGCTGTTACCAATATCGACTATGGAAAAGAAAGAAGTCGCGGATACCGTGACACCGGAAACATTGAATTCTGGGTCTATGATGAAGAGCAGGGCGCACCGGTCAATCTGGCTGCCTTACGTCCTGACGGATACCGTCTGACTGACAGTTACGGTAAGACAATTATCGCCAGCCAGGCTGCCATTGAAACCGCTGAATTCGCAACAGCTTCCAGTTACTGTTTCCATGTCTTTACTGCCCGGGAGTTCTTTGAGACCCGTAACTATGTTAACGGACGCATGGGCCTGCCTAAGGCAACACCACAGGATTACAAGAACTATCTGGTGGAAATTGAAAGAAAAATGAAAAATGAGAATCTTATAGCAGTGGGAAAGATCACAAAGCCGGAAGATATGTATCAGGCTTATGACACACTGGATGATTACAAGAGGTAAGAAATTATGAAATTTGAAGAATTTATGTACACCCGTCCTGATATTCAGGAAGTGGGAAAACAGATGGACGAACTGGCTGAAAAACTGGCAGCCGCTGATAACAGAGAGGATTTCCTGAAGGTTTTCTTTGAAATAGAGAAACTGGAATCCTACGTTGCGACAATGTCAACTCTCTCCCGGGTCCGTCACTCCATCAATACCAATGATGAATTCTACCGTCGGGAGAATGATTTCTGGGACGAGCGGATGCCTGAACTGGAGGTCTATACCAACAGAGTTGAGAAGATTCTGGCAGATTGTCCATTCAAGGAAGAACTTTATGATGTTATTCCGGAAGTCTACTTCCGTCTGATTGAATGTTCACTGAAATCCTTTGATGAAAAGATCGTTCCGCTGTTACAGCAGGAAAACCGTCTGGCCAGTGAATACGGACGTCTGAAAGCTTCTGCTCAGATCGAATTCAGAGGTCAGACATATAATCTGTCAACTATTTCACCGTTTAGAGAATCACTGGATGAGGAAACCAGAAAGGAAGCCAGCCAGGCATCTCTGAAGTTCTACAGCGACAATGAAGCTGAGTTTGACCGCATTTATGATGAAATGGTTAAAGTCAGAACCGAAATAGCTCATCAGCTGGGCTATGAGACTTTCACCCAGCTGGCTTATCAGCGCATGTACCGCATTGACTATACTCCGGAAATGGTAGCCAATTACCGCCGCCAGATTCTGGAAGATCTGGTCCCGGTTGCCAACAGACTGTATGAAAGACAGGCAGCCAGACTGGGTAAGGATACCGTTGCCTACTACAACGAACCAATGAACTTTTTGGACGGCAACCCGACGCCGAAGGGAACATATGATGAACTGATCGAAGCAGCCAGAAAGATGTATCACGAAATGAGCCCGCAGACCGGCGAATTCATCGACATGATGATTGAAAACGAACTGTGGGATCTCAAGAGCCGCGACGGCAAGGAGATGGGAGGCTACTGTACGTCAATTCCTGACTACAAGGTTCCGTTCATTTTCGCAAACTTCAACGGTACCAGCGGTGACGTTGACGTGCTGACTCATGAAGCAGGACATGCCTTCCAGTATTACTGCAGCCGCAACATTCCGGTCATGAATGCTCAGTGGCCGACCATGGAATCAGCCGAGATCCATTCCATGAGCATGGAATTCAATGCCTGGCCGTGGATGAACCTGTTCTTTAAGGAAGATGAACAGAAATACAAGTTCCTGCATCTTTCCGGTGCCGTTACTTTCCTGCCTTACGGTGTTCTGGTAGACCATTTCCAGCATGAGGTATATGATCATCCGGAATATACTCCACGGCAGAGAAAACAGTGCTGGAGAGAACTGGAAAAGATGTATCTGCCTTTCAAGGACTACAGTGATGCCGATCTTCTGGAAAGAGGCGGCTGGTGGTACCGTCAGGGACACATCTTTGAGTCACCGTTCTATTACATCGACTACACCCTGGCTCAGGTATGTGCCTTACAGTTCTGGGCCAGAAATCAGCGCCATGATCCGGAAAGCTGGAAGGACTATCTGCATCTGTGTTCACTGGGCGGAACACTGTCATTTACCAAGCTGGTCAAAGAGGCAGGACTGATCGTTCCATTTGAGGATGGCTGCATAAAGTCAATCATCAGCGAAGTTTCAGAGTATCTGGACAGCGTTGATGACATGAAATTGCAGAAAGCATAATGATTTAAAGGCATAATATCGTACCTTATAGTAACTCTAAGGTTAGGATTTATGCCTTTTTTATGTTGTTTTTTACGTATATTTGTAAGAAAATAGGAGTGTTGTCTGTGTTACAGGGCAGACAGTAAAACCCAGGTGCGAAAAAGTGAAAATCAGAGAAGATTTTCATTGACTTTATTATTTATAAATAATAGAATTGTAGATGGCACTTATAATGTAGCCCCGGAAACTACATTTGTAAGGAGGAAGAAAACATGCGTCAAACAACGATGCTAAAACCAAAAGAAGTAGAACGTACATGGTATGTTGTCGATGGAGCAGGTAAGACACTCGGACGCTTATCAACCGTAGTGGCTTCAGTCTTAAGAGGCAAACATAAGCCTACGTTCACCCCGAATGTTGATTGTGGTGACTATGTGATCGTAGTCAACGCTGACAAGATCGTCGTAACCGGTAACAAGTTAGATACCAAGAACTACTATCATCATTCACAGTATCCAGGTGGAATGCGTATCAGAAGCATGCGCACCATGAAGGACAAATACACTGTAGAGTGGGTTGAGAAGTCAATCCAGGGTATGTTACCTCACACCAAGTTAGGTAACGCCCAGCGCAAGCACTTATTTGTTTACAAGGGCAGTGAACATCCACATGCTGCCCAGAAGCCAGTAGAGCTTAAGGTCGACTAGGAGGAAAAGGTAGATGGCAGCTAAGAAAAAAGAAGTAGTTAGATACCAGGGAACCGGTCGTCGTAAGAGTTCAGTCGCCAGAGTTTACCTGACTCCAGGTAAGGGTGACATCATGGTCAACGGCAAGACATTGGATGAATACTTACCGCTGGAAACATTAAGAATGGTTGTCAGAGCACCATTTGAAGTTACTGAGACCTTAGGCGCATACGATGCTAACATCAACGTATACGGCGGCGGTCATGCAGGACAGGCCGGTGCTATGAGACACGGTATTGCCAGAGCTCTGTTACAGGTAGTTGAAGACTATCGTCCAAAGTTAAAGGCAGCCGGATTCTTAACCAGAGATTCACGTGCTAAAGAACGTAAGAAGTATGGATTGAAGGCAGCCAGAAGAGCTCCTCAGTTCTCAAAGCGTTAATTCGTTCAGTGTTATGGAAACCCGCTTATGGCGGGTTTTTTCATGCTTTTTGGCAATTTCTTATAAAAATATATAAATATTTACGAAAATTATGCTATTTATATTCGGACCTTTAATTGATTTTTTGAAATATATGTGAAATAATGAGATATATTATTCTCAAAATACGCAAGGAAGGGAGAAAGTATGAAAAAGAGTTTAATTATAGCATTAGTTCTGTTACTGGTCCTCTCTCTGACTGGCTGTGGTAAGGACAAGCATGACAAGTCATATGTTGACGACAAGACAACATATACCATGCGTTTTGCCGTTAACTCCATGCCTACTTCATGGAACAACCACACATATCAGTCAAATGACGCAACACAGGTAATGGACAACACTGAAGACGCTCTGTATGTCTTTGACTACAACGCAACCAAGGATGGTTATCAGATCGTTCCTGGCATGGCAACAGAAATGCCAAAGGACGTAACCAAGGATTATGTTGGTAAGTTCGGAATTACAGAAGAGTCTGAAAATCAGGTTTATGAAATCACTCTGAAAGACTGGCTGAAGTACGATAACGGTGATCCTATCACAGCTAACGACTTCATCGAATCTGCCAAGAGATTAATGAATCCTGCAGCAGCTAACTACAGAGCTGACAACTTCTATGCAGGCAACCTGAAGATCTACAATGCCAAGGAATACTGCTATTCAGGCATGGAAGTTATCAACGAGAACGCTACAAACGATTACTATGCAGTTGAAGACCTGGTAAAGGGTGCAGACGGTGTCTACACTACTCCTGATGGAAATACTGTTTATGTAGCAGTTGACTGGGCACTGTCAGAATGGTTAAGCGGCAATACGCTGGCTGACTATGTTGGTGCATATGGCGATGCTTACTTCGATACAACTGACTGGGATGCTCTGGTAGCCCGGATGGATGCAGACGAAGATTCTGACCACTATGGTCTGGCTCCATTAACTGATGAAACATTAGGTTATCTGAGCACAACCACAACCGGTAACCCGGCTTGGGGCGAAACAGATGATGACCTGCCTGCATACCTGGCATATGACTATGCATATCCAGAAGTCAAGTGGGAAGACGTTGGTTACTTTGCTAAGGACGACCATACTCTGGTTCTCGCATTAACAAAGCCATTAACAGGATTCTATCTGAACTATGCATTATGCTCAAATATGAACCTGGTACACATTCCTACATATGATGCATGCACATCAAACGATGGCGGTGTTTACTCCAACAGTTATGGTACATCAGTTGACACATATGTCGGATATGGCCCATACAAGCTGACTGACTTCTTAGCTGACAGCAACATGGCATTCGGCAGAAATGAATTCTGGCATGGTTACTATGAAGAAGAACACAAGGGTCAGTATCAGACAACCAATATCACTTACAAGCAGGTTTCTGAAGCTTCAACCCGTCTGGAAATGTTCTTAAAGGGCGAACTCGAACAGTACGGCTTACAGAAGGACGACATGGATGATTACCAGGGTTCACAGTTCACTTACTTCACAGAAGGTGACTCAACTTGGTTCATCGCTCTGAACCCGAACGAAGAAGCTCTGGCTAACGCTGAAGAAGCAGCTTCACCTGTAACTGCAGGTAACACTGTTGTCAAGAGAATCATCTGCATCAAGGAATTCCGTCAGGCATTATCATTCTCCGTTGACCGTGCAGCTTATCAGCTGGCTCTGGACCCAACAGGTGCTCCTGCAAAGGCATTATATGGTAACATGATCATTTCCGACCCTGACAATGGTACTGCTTACAGAACAACTGATGAAGCTAAGCAGGTTATCGTTGACTTCTGGGGTCTGTCAGATTCATTCGGCGAAGGCAAGGAATACGCTGACATCGATGCAGCCATTGAATCAATCTCTGGCTATGACCTGGCCGGTGCTAAGGAATTATTCAACCAGGCTTATGACAAGGCTGTTGAAGCAGGCTATATCCCAGCCGGTTCTGATGCATGGGAAATCCAGATCATCATCGGTCAGCCTGGTTCAGGTTCAAGTGCTTACTACAACAACGGCTACCATCTGTTAAAGCAGGTTTGGACCGAAGCTGTTAAGGGCACTAAGCTGGAAGGCCACATGGAATTCACTCAGTCACAGCCTTTAGGCTCATCAGCATTCTCAAGCTATCTGAAGAACAACTCCATCGATATGCTGTTCGGTGTAGGTTGGACAGGTTCAGCTCTTGACCCATATGGTCTGATTCAGGCCTATGTCCAGGAAAGCTACCAGTATGACCCAGCCATCGACTACACTTCAATCGAAACAGAAGTTGAATTAGATGGTGTCAAGTACACTGCTCCTACATACGACTGGTATCTGGCTCTGTCAGGTGAAACTGTTACTGTCAAGGGTGCTGACGGTTCTGAAAAGGAAATCGAAGCAGGCACAAAGGCTGAGAACAGCATGAGATTAGCTATCCTGGCTGCCATCGAAGGTACAGTATTACAGCAGTACACAATGATCCCAGTAGGTCTGGATGCCACTGCAGCTCTGAAGTGCATGAGAGTTAACTACTACACTGAGGAATTCGTATATGGCATGGGCCGTGGCGGAGTACAGTACATCACATACGCCATGGACGACGCCGAATGGGCTAACTACGTTAAGGAAAACGGCGGCACTCTGGACTACAAATAAACCGGAAGACTGCTTTATTCAGATAAACGTGATCTAAGGACAGGTGAAATTCCTGTCCTTTTTTATACCGTGAGTATGGAAAAAACATATAAATATATATATAAAACAATATGATATATAGTTTTAACTAAAAAAAATGGTATAATTTATAAATAGAACTCTACTTAATACAGATCAGACGAGGAGGTTCTGTCTTATGTATTTATTTAAATATGTATTAAAACGTATTGGGCTGATGCTGATGACTTTCTTCATCATAACGACAATATGTTTTGTGCTGGTTAAAATGCTGCCTTCACTGCCGGCGGAACAGTTCGGCAAGGATATGGCACTGATCATGCAGAGAAGGGAGCTGCTAGGCTATAACCTGCCGATCATGCAGCAGTATGCCCGCTTCTGGAAGTATGCGTTCCAAGGCAATTTCGGTATCAGTGAGGTACTTTATATCGGCCAGGATGTCTGGAAGGTATTCGTACAGAAACTGCCTTATACCGTAGCTGTTAACGTATACTCCATTCTGGTTTCCATTCCTCTGGGAATCGGACTTGGCATATTGGCTGCTCTGAAAAAGAATACCTGGATCGACCACTTCATTTCCACCAGTGTAATGATCGTGGTTTCCGTACCTTCCTTCATTTACGCATTCCTGGTGCAGTACATTCTGTACTTCAAGTTAGGCTGGGCATCAGCTACCATGGATACCTCGATGGGCGCTTTCAGTTGGATCGGGTTCAAATCAATGATTCCGGCTATTCTTTCCATGTCCTTCGGTACGATCGCCGGCTTCGCCAGATATACCAGAGCTGAACTTATTGAGGTTCTGACTTCCGAATTCATGCTGCTGGCCAGAACAAAAGGTCTGACCAAGGCGCAGGCAACCATCAGACATGCCATGAGAAATGCCATGGTTCCTATCTTCCCGATGATCCTGGGCGAATTCATCTACATCATGTCAGGCTCCCTGATCATCGAGCAGATGTTCTCGATTCCTGGTGTCGGCAAGCTCTACGTCAGTTCCATCCAGGCTTCACCGCCTGACTATAACTTCTTCATGCTGCTGTCGTCCTTCTATACTCTGATCGGATTGGCAGCCGGCATCGTCATTGATATTTCCTACAGTATCATTGACCCGAGAATCAGAATGGGGGCTAAGTAATATGAACGAAAAAGATTATCAGAACATTCCGGAAGAAAAGTTCAGACTTGCCAACCGTACTGACAAGCACGACCAGAAATTCGATACCAAGGCTGTCGGCTATTTCGGCGACGCCTGGAACCGTTTCAGAAAGAACAAATCATCAGTTGTTGCCGCCTGCGTAATCCGGATACTGGTGCTCTATGCCATTATCGGACCGTATTGCTGCAACGCGGACTATAAGGCCGCATATGCAACCGATAACACCATAATGCGTTATCAGTATCTGCTGCCGAAGATCAAGGCTCTTGAGGGCACGGGTATCTGGGACGGAACCCAGGTCATATCCGTATCCGAAAACAGATATTACCGTCTTCTGGGACAGCAGGAAGAGACAGGAAACAAGATAATTGTCGATATCGTAGACAAGTATACCAAGGACGATATCTTCAGAGGCAGACAGACATTCTACAAACTCAGAATAGACAGCTATGGCAGCTGCAGTGCCTTTGAAGTAACAATGACTTATGCACAGTATGAGCAGCTGCAGAAATGGCAGGATGAAAACAATATGCAGGTCATCATGCCGAGAACAAACGTTGACATTATCGGTGGTGACAAGAACGTCTGGTTCCAGTGCGACCGGAAGGGTAACCCGGTATTTGACAGAAACGGAAACTTTATCAGTTCCTATGTCCAGGAAGGTGAAGACGGATACTTCTCCAAGATGAGACTGGAATCCGACCCGTATAATAAAGGCGATAAGACCAACGCCTACCGTTACGCTCAGAGAACAGGTACGGCCGAGACCGGTTATAACTATGTCGTCAGAGTAAATGCCTACAAGTATTTCCAGTACCGTTACGGATTTGAACCTTCGTTCATTTTCGGAACGGATACTCACGGCTATGACATCTTCTCACGTCTGGCTTCCGGTGCCCGCTTCTCATTCATTCTGGCTATTCTGGTCAGCGTGGTCAACCTGAGCATAGGTGCCGTATACGGTGCCATTGAAGGTTACTATGGCGGTACCATTGACCTGATCATGGAACGTATTTCCGATATTCTGTCTGGTATTCCGTTCATGGTCGTTACCGTTCTGTTCAACCTGCATCTTTCCGGTAAGGTCGGAACGATTCCTTCACTTATCTATGCGTTCATCCTGACAGGATGGATCGGCATGGCATCGAGGGTCAGAATGCAGTTCTACAGATTCAAGAACCAGGAGTATGTCCTGGCCGCAAGAACACTGGGCGCCAGTGACTGGAGCATCATGTTCAAGCATATCTTCCCGAACTCACTGGGTACCATCATAACGGGTTCCGTAATGGTAATTCCTGGTGTAATCTTTGAGGAAACTTCACTCACATATCTGGGTATCATCAACCTTGACTCACCGGTCATGTCTTCAGTCGGCTCCATGCTGGCTAACGGTCAGTCAATCATGACGGCATACCCTCACATAATGATGTTCCCGGCACTGTTCATTGCTCTGCTGGAAATCAGTTTCAACCTCTTCGGCAACGGTTTACGTGATGCCTTCAACCCATCATTAAGAGGAACGGAGGACTAATCATGGAAAAGAAACTAGAAGTTAGAAACCTGAAGATCTCCTTCCGTACGCAGGGAGGCATACTGCAGGCTGTAAGAAATATATCATTTGACTTATATAAAGGCGAAACCTTAGCCATAGTCGGTGAGTCCGGTTCCGGTAAGTCCGTTACCAACCGTACTATCATGGGCATTCTGGCCGGCAACGGTTTCGTTGAATCAGGCGAGATCATTTACGATGGTCAGGACCTCGTACAGATCTCTGAAGATGACTTCCACAAGATCCGTGGTGACCAGATCGCCATGATCTTCCAGGACCCGATGTCCTCACTTAACCCGATCATGAAGATCGGCAAGCAGCTGACGGAAGCCATGCTGCTGAAGAACAATGCAGCCAGACGCAAGGCCAAGAACCTGTTCAACAGCAAACTGCAGCTTCTTAACAAGAACATGGATGCCGTGGCCCGGGGAAATGCTGAAGAAATAGCCCATAACAAGGCTGACTGTACAACATTCAACCAGTTTGTTATCAATTCAACCAAGCTGGAAGGCGCTTTCAATACAATTTACAACGAAGCTCAGGAACTGAAAGTCGACATTGATGACTTTGTCTTCCTAGTTGAGAAAAAGCAGAAGGTAGATGCCAAGAAGAGCTTAAGAGACTTCATCAAGAGATTTGACAAGACCATTCATCCGCGCGTAGTCGTTTCCGATGATGTAACCCGTGCTCTCAAGGATAAGCTCAATGCTGACTTAAACGGCGTTAATCATGGTGAACTGGCTGAAGGAGCACTGGATCATCTCAGAGAGTTATCAAACATTTTAGGTGATGCCATTGCCAAGGATAAGCCTGATTTCTTTACCTTGGGTTATTACATGATGAAGAACCCAGGTGCCAGTGTTGATGACATGGATCTCAATGAACTCAACAAGATGACCAGAGAATTCATCGATAAGGACTTCCTGGATGAATTCATCCGGGACGGTTCCAAGGCCTTACAGTATTCTCATAATGCTGCTGAAGTTAAGAAAAAAGCAAACATTGATGCCTTAAAAGAAGCTGAGGCTTACTTTGAAAGCGGCAAAGTCGAAGAGAAGGAAGCCAAGGCACTGGCCAAGAAGCTCGGCGACAGTGTAACTGAGGCTATTGATAATCTTGAAGTTGTCAAGGATGCTACAGAATACACATTCCATTCAAGCATCAAGAAGATGGTCAACAAGTACTTTGACGGTATCAGACACAATGCTGCTGAGACCAAGAGATATGAAAAGCAGAAAAAGAAACATGAATCTCTGGTAGCCAGAGGCAAGACTCCGGAATGGAAAGTCGTTGAACCGGTTTACTTTGATGAAGAACTTGGTCTGAACAACATTTCCGTTCTGATTCAGAACCTGATCAATGACTATGAAACCGAAAAGGCGTTCAATCCTGAATACAAGATGGTCACTCTGATCGACTACTTCAAAGAACAGGCCAGCAACCTGGTACATAAGGTCACTCCGAAGACTGCCAAAGCCAAGGCTCTGAAGCTTCTGGAAGAAGTAGGTATTCCGGAACCGACCATAAGATACAATCAGTATCCGTTTGAACTGTCAGGTGGTATGAGACAGAGAATCGTCATCGCCATCGCTCTGGCAGCCAACCCGGATATCCTGATCTGCGACGAACCGACAACAGCTCTTGACGTAACCATTCAGGGTCAGATTCTGGAACTGATCAACCGCATCAAGAAGGAAAGAAATCTTTCCGTTATCTTCATCACGCATAACTTGGGCGTTGTTGCCAACATGGCTGACCGTATCGCGGTCATGTATGCCGGCAAGATCGTTGAAGAGGGAACGGCTGAAGAAGTCTTCTATGATCCTAGACATCCTTACACCTGGGCTCTGTTAAGCTCCATGCCTGACCTTGATACCAAGGAAAAGCTGGAAGCTATTCCGGGTACTCCTCCTAACATGATCTATCCGCCAAAGGGCGATGCTTTCGCTGACCGTAACAAGTACGCTCTGGAAATCGACTTTGAGCAGGAGCCGCCTATGTTTGACATTACGGAAACCCATCGTGCGGCAA
The DNA here is from genome assembly GCA_017405785.1 of Erysipelotrichaceae bacterium. GTDB lineage: Bacteria > Bacillota_I > Bacilli_A > Erysipelotrichales > Erysipelotrichaceae > RUG521. The sequence continues at coordinate 174,439 of JAFQZR010000027.1, read as the reverse complement.
CCTGGTTACTGCATCCAAGCGCACCGAAGATCGAAAAACCGAAGATCATTACCGATCGTATTAACAGAATGAGGGAAAGGGAGGCCAAGAAGAATGGATAACAACAGAGAAGTACTCTTATCAGTAAGGCACCTGGAACAGTTCTTTAAGATGGGCAGATCACAGCTTAAGGCTGTCAATGACGTTTCCTTTGACATTTACAAGGGAGAAGTCTTCGGTCTGGTCGGTGAGTCAGGCTGCGGCAAGACCACAACCGGCAGAAGCATCATCCGTCTTTACGACATAACCGGCGGTTCCGTCTACTTCAAGGGACAGAGAATCGCAGCCGGTATCAGAAGATACAAGGAAGCCATAACCAACGAACAGAAAGCTCTCAAGGAAGATCTCGCCAAGCTGACTGACAGCGCCGAGATCGAGAAGAGAAAAAAAGAAGCAGAAACGAAGATCGCTGAGCTGAAGAAGGAAATCGAATCAGCCAAGTTCGATCATAAAAACTGCAATAAGATCTATGCCAAGGCTCAGGCGGAAAAGATTGCCGCTGAATATGATGAAAAGATTGCTGCCGCTGCGCCTGAGGAAAGGGCAGCTCTGGAGAAGAAAAAGAAAGAAAAGGTGGCCTTTGCCCGTAAGGACAAACTCACCAACAAGATCCAGATGATCTTCCAGGACCCGATCGCTTCCCTGGACCCTCGTATGACCGTCAAGGAAACCATCGCGGAAGGTCTTAAGATCAGAGGAGTCAAGGACAAGGAATTCATCGAACAGGAAGTCTACAAGGTTCTTGACATGGTAGGTCTGGTTAACGAACACGCCTCCAGATATCCGCATGAATTCTCAGGCGGCCAGAGACAGAGAATAGGCATCGCCAGAGCGATCGTTCTCAATCCTGAACTGATTATCGCTGACGAACCGATTTCAGCTCTGGACGTCTCCATTCAGGCTCAGGTTATAAATCTGCTGAATGACCTGCGTAATGAGCTGGGTCTGACCATCATGTTCATCGCACATGACCTCTCAGTCGTCAAGTATTTCTCCGACCGTATCGGTGTCATGTATTACGGTAATCTGGTTGAGCTGGCTTCATCTGATGAACTGTTTGCCCGTCCGATGCATCCGTATACCAGAAGCCTGTTAAGTGCCATTCCTCTGCCTGACCCGAAGATTGAGAAGGGCAGGACCAGAATAACCTACAATCCTCTGGAAGCTCATGACTATTCACAGCAGCAGCCTCATCTCAGAGAGATCACTCCTGGCCACTTTGTCCACTGCAACGATGAAGAGGAGCGGAAGTACAGGGAAGAATTCAATCTATGAATGAATCCCTCAGCAATTTTCTGAAGAAATACCTTGGAATCATCCTGTTTTCCTGCGTATTTACGGTAGTTCATATAGTCACTCATGACGGCGGATTTGCCGAAGGCGCTGATAAACTGAAGATCATATCAGACGGTTTTGCGATTCCGGGATTACTGGTAACCAGCTACGGACTGCTGAACTGGGTCTATGACAAAGGAGCCCTGGACGGCATTCTCTACGGCCTAAATACCGTATGGCTGGCACTGATTCCGGGAGGCAGAAGCAGGATGGAAAGCTACGGGGATTTCGTTGAGAAGAAAAACAGCACCCGTAACAGCAATTTCCTGCCGTTTGTCATAGTAGGTGCGGTATTCATTGCCCTGGCATTGCTGTTCACATTGCTCTATAACATCAAAGCCAAATAAGTATGAAAAGCCTGAAAAGGCTTTTTATTTTGTGTGAATTATTAGCACTCGTGTATTGACAGTGCTAAAAATGCATGTATAATATAATTAGCACACGAGGTAACAGAGTGCTAAAAGATAGGAGTGATGACAATGTTAAATTACTTTTTAAAGCCAGCCAGAAGAAATGAACTGCAGAGAGATTTCTTCGATGAATTCTTCAACACTGAATATGTAAAGGGTATGAAGACCGATATTACCGAAACCGAAACCGAATACCTGATGGACATTGAGCTGCCGGGATATAATAAGGAGAATGTTGAGATCACTGTTAACGACGGATATCTGACAGTAACAGCCAAAAAGGACGAAACCAAGGAAACCAAGAAGGAAACATATGTTTCCAGAGAAAGATATACCGGTTCATTAACCAGAAGCTGGTACATCGGCGATGTTGACAAGGAACAGATCAAGGCCAGTTTCACCAACGGCATTCTGAACATTACTGTTCCTAAGACACCTGTTGTAAAGGAAAAGAAATACATCAGTATTGACTAAAAAGAAACAGCCGCGTTCAACGCGGCTTTTTTTATGCAAAAAACTAGTAATAAAGTATTAAAAGGGCCTTGACTAAAAGATTAAGATATTGTTATAATAATCAAGCGTTTAAGATGGTCCGTTGGAGAAGAGGTTTAACTCACATGCCTTTCACGCATGCACTCACGGGTTCGAATCCCGTACGGGCTACCATTGCCAATTGCGAACTATTTAAAAGGTAGTTCGTTTTATATAGATTATTACTTGATGTCTTGCAATGATATTGAGTAAGTGCTAGAATAACTATGCTGCTTTGATAGCTCAGATGGTAGAGCAACTGACTCTTAATCAGTGGGTCTAGGGTTCGAGTCCCTATCGGAGCACCAGTTGAATATTAGCTCCTGGAGGTCGACGAAAGGGGCTTTTTATGTCAAAAATCAGTAAAAAAGATATCTTAACAGTTAAAAATGATGCAGATCACCTGCATTACAGATCGCAAAAGGGAATTACTGTAATCAAGGAAGGAAGGTGCATACATGTTTAATTATGGAATCCTTAAATCCCGTATCATTCAGGTATACGGCTCTCAGAAAGAGTTTGCCAAGGCTCTTCGCATCAATGAATCAACTCTCTCCAAGAAGATGAACGGAGTTTCATTCTTCGACCAGGACGAGATTGATTCAGCCGTCTCGCTGCTTGGCATCCCTCGTGAAGAAATAGTAAAGTACTTCTTCACGAAGGAGACTTATTCATATGCACACTAGTCCTGTCAGCTTGCTTGAAAGAAAATCTAGTGCTATAATATAGACAGTCAGAGGACTGTCTTTTCTTATGGATGGAAACAGAACATATCTATGCATCGACCTGAAATCATTCTACGCTTCTGTGGAATGTGTTGAACGCGGGCTGAATCCTTTAACCACCAATCTGGTTGTGGCTGATGAAAGCCGTACGCAGAAGACCATCTGCCTGGCTGTGTCACCGTCACTGAAGATGTACGGCATACCGGGAAGACCGCGTCTTTTTGAAGTGTATCAGAAGGTCAGGGATGTTAATAAGGGAAGAAGAAAGAAAGCATACCGCCATACATTTACCGGCAGTTCCAGTGATTTTGTGGCTTTGCAGGCCGATCCCAATCTGGAACTGGATTTCATAGTCGCCCAGCCGAGAATGCAGTTCTATCTGGATTACAGTGACAGGATCTACAACATCTACCTTCAGTATGTGGCAAAGGAAGACATACATGTATATTCAGTAGATGAGGTCTTCATGGACATTACTTCCTATCTGCATCATTACGGCGGATCCGCCCATGAAATGGCCATGACCATCATCCGCAAGGTTTTATCAGAAACCGGCATTACTGCTACTGCAGGCATAGGTACCAACATGTATCTGGCCAAGGTAGCTATGGACATTGTTGCCAAGCATGTTCCGGCTGATGAAGATGGAGTAAGAATAGCTGATCTGGATGAGATAAGCTACCGTGAGAAACTGTGGGATCATCTGCCTTTACGTGATTTCTGGAGAATAGGGAATGGCATCTACCGCCGACTGGATAAATACGGCCTGCATACCATGGGAGATGTTGCCCGTTTTTCTCTGGAAAACTCGGCAGTGTTATTCAAGGAGTTCGGTATCAATGCGGAACTGCTGATAGACCATGCCTGGGGCTGGGAGCCATGTCTTATCAGTGACATTAAAGGTTATATACCGCAGAATAACAGCCTATCCAGCGGACAGGTACTGGCTGAACCATATCCATATGACAAGGCCGAGATAATTGTCAGGGAAATGACTGATGGGTTATCACTGTCCATGGTAGCCAAGGGTGTGGTTACCGATCAGCTGGGATTGTTCATAAACTACGATGCCAGCAACGTTAACGACAGCTTTGACGGTGATATCGTATTGGATTATTACGGCCGTCCGGCTCCTAAAAGTGCCAATGGTTCAATATCTTTAGGCATGTATACATCTTCCTCTGCAATCATGACAGAGGCCATGATGAAGCTTTTTAAGCGTCTGGCGGATAAGAACCTTACCGTACGCAAAATCACGGTCATAGCCGTTCGTATCATTCCTGAGAGCAAGGTATCTGATACCTGGGAACAGCTTGATCTGTTCTCTGATGCAGACAAGAAAAAACAGACAGATGAGAAGCTCCGGAAGATGAGTGAAAAGGAAAAAAAGGCAGCCCAGGCGATACTGAAAATCAAGGAAAAGTACGGCAGCAATGCCGTCATCAAGGGCACCAGCATGCAGGAAGGCGCAACCGGCCGAGAGCGAAACAGACAGATCGGCGGACATAAATCATGAAAATTTCATATTGTCTGTGCTAGAATAGTACATGAAAGCAACAGCAGACGGACAGCCGTCTGTGAAGGGAACAGCATTAATGACAGTACTTGAACAAATCAACAAGCCTGATGACATAAAAAAACTTCCTGAAGATCAGCTGAATGTACTGGCTCAGGAAATAAGAGAATATCTGCTGCAGAGTGTCAGCCAGACCGGCGGACATCTTGCCAGCAACCTGGGCATCGTGGAGATAACGATCGCACTGCACCGTTATCTGAACCTGCCAGAAGACAAACTGGTTTTTGATGTGGGACATCAGTCCTATGTACATAAAATACTTACAGGAAGAAAACAGGAAATGAACACCCTGAGGCAGCTTGACGGTATCAGCGGTTTTCCTGATCCCAACGAAAGCGATTGTGACGCCTTTGTTGCCGGACATGCTTCGACAGCTTTGTCAGTGGCGTTGGGCTTTGCCCATGCCCGTGACATAAAGGGAACAGATGAGAAGATAGTTGCCCTGATCGGTGACGGTTCGCTGACGGGAGGCATGTGTCTGGAAGCGCTGAATAACGCGTCCTCACTTAACAGTAATCTGATAATTGTCCTTAATGATAATGAGAGATCCATATCTGAAAATGTTGGAGGTCTGTCCAACTATCTGGGCAAGATAAGATCTTCAGCTCGTTATAACAACGCCAAAAGAGTCGTACAGAAATGGCTGGCTAAGATACCTCTGGTAGGAGAACCGCTGATACAGTTCATCCGTACCGTAAAGGAATCATTAAAGAGATTGTTTATTTCAGGTATGTATTTCGAGGATCTGGGCATAACATATATCGGGCCTATTGACGGCCATGACATTCATCAGATATCCGAAGCCATTGAAAGTGCTTCCAAATTTGATGCTCCTGTACTGATCCACTGCCTTACTAAAAAAGGAAAAGGTTACACGCCGGCCATGGCTCACCCAGCCCAGTATCACGGCGTTGACCCGTTTGACGTTGAAACCGGCGCACCGCTGAAAGAAAGCTGCGGTACAAGCTTCACATCAGTATTCTCTGATAAGATAATGGAGCTGGCTGAAAAGGATGAAAGGATCGTTGCCGTAACGGCAGCCATGCCATACGGAACGGGATTATATGACTTTAAAAAACAGTATCCTGACCGCTTCTTCGATGTGGGCATTGCGGAGGAACATGCCATAACCTTTGCGGGAGCTCTGGCAGCTTCCGGACTGAAGCCGGTTGTGGCCATATATTCGACTTTCCTGCAGAGAGGTTTTGACCAGCTGCTCAATGACATCTGCATGCAGAAACTTCCTGTCGTCTTTGCGGTAGACAGGGCAGGGCTGGTAGGCAATGACGGTAAGACCCATCAGGGAATTTTTGATGAAAGTTTCCTAGCCCTGATGCCGAATCTGACTGTAATGTCACCTAAAAACGGTTTGGAGCTGCAAGATATGCTGGAACTCGCATTTGTCTGCGAAGGTCCGGTGGTCATCAGATATCCGAGAGGAAAGGTTGATCCTGCACTTGATGAATTCCGTCAGCCGGTAGTAATGAATGAAAATGAGATCATGCTTGAAGGACATGACATCTGCATCATGGCAACCGGAGCAATGGTATCACAGGCGTATAAGGCATGTCTGATTCTGAAAGAAGAGGGATATAATCCGACACTGGTAAACATCCGTTTTGTACATGATGTAGACACTGACCTTGTCCGTAGGCTCTCAGAAAGCCATAAGACGTTTGTTATGGCAGAAGAAGCAGTTTATACAGGCAGCTATACTCAGCGCCTGCAGGCGGCCTTAAATGACGTCAGAATTGAAGCAGTAACACTTCCTGACGGTTTCATTGAGCATGGCACTATAGTTCAGCTCAGAGAGAGGTATCATTTAACCGCCCAAGACATTGTCACATTATCAAAAAAGAGCAGTTAAGCTCTTTTTCTCTATATTTTATATATCATATTTAGCTTTAGAGCGACTCTAAGATATCCGTTTTGATGAATTATGACTGTGAAAAGATTATAATAATGATGGAGGATCCACTATATGCCTGTATGGAACCCTTGGCATGGCTGCCATAAGAAGTCTGCCGGCTGTCTGCACTGTTATGTCTACAGACGCGACTCAATGTATGATAAGGACAGCAACATTGTCACCAGGACAAATGATTTTAATCTGGGCATCAGAAGACACAGGGACGGTTCCTATTATCTCAGACCGGGATCAACGGTATACTGCTGCATGACCTCCGATTTTTTCATTGAAGAAGCTGACCAGTGGAGAAAGGATATATGGGACATGATCAGATACCGCAGTGATCTGAACATACACATTATCACCAAAAGAATAGAAAGATTCATAGACTGCATCCCTGAAGACTGGAAAGACGGCTGGGATCATGTAACGATCATAAGCACAATAGAGAATCAGGCCATGGCTGATGAAAGAATGCCGATATTTCTGTCCTTGCCGATAAAGCATAAGGCTGTTAACCAGGAACCGATGCTTGGCCCGATCGACATGGATAAGTATCTTAAAAACGGCCAGATCGAATGGATCGGCTGCGGAGGAGAATCGGGAGATGACGCCAGGGTATGTGATTACAGCTGGATACTTGATACACGCAGACAGTGTATTGCGAATAATGTCTCATTCCATTTTCATCAGACCGGAGCTAACTTCCGCAAGGATGGTAAAACATATAAGATACCGCGTGAACGCCAGCATAGCCAGGCTAAAAAAGCAAATATCAATTATGAAAGAAAATAACCTCGTGAGAGGTTATTTTATTCTTCTGGTATCAACTGCGATATCGATGGCTTTTTCCCGTATCTCAAAGGTGATTTCCTCTGGATTGCCGCCATACTCGCCATCCAGTGTCCATTCGGTGTTTGCGGTTGTATAAATATGTGCTCTTTTTATCTTGCGGAATTCCAGATAAGGGTTGTCAAACTCGCTGTTAAGCAGAGCTATGGCTATGGAACCGACATCCTGAATGTGTTCAGGACACTTAACCAGTAGCAGTTCGAATTCTCCATCCATAAGATCTTCATATGACATGGTATTGATCTTTACCCCGGCTACCGACAGGGAATTGGCTATGGCACCGAAAAGATAATCGCCTTCGAAGGTTTCTTCATCGGTTTCAACCCTCAGATGACATTTGGCTGACAGTATCTCCGGCAGCATGGATAAGGCATAAGCTGCATAGGCAGCATATCCCAGAAAGTTCTTGGACTGCTGGTCGGTATTGTAGCTGACGGAGGAAATGGAGCCGAATGATGCCACATACATGAAATACTGATCATTGAATCGCCCCAGGTCATAGGAAACGGTCTTTCCGTTGTTGATGATTTTACAGGCCTGATAGAAATCAGTGGATAAAGGCAGGTTCTTGGAAAAGTCGTTGCAGGTGCCGGAAGGTATATAGCCTATGACAGGACGATATGAAGTCTTCATAACTTCATTGACAGTACGGTTAAGAGTTCCGTCACCGCCAACGCAGACTACACTGTCATACTGATTATCCTTAAGGTAATCAGCCAGTTCTATCTGATTATCTGTACTCACAGGGAAGACTGTAACTGCATAATCATTAACGGATAGTCTGTTGATCAGATCAAAAGCTCTGGCCTTATTGCGGCCTCCGCCGGTAATGCTGTTGATGATAAGCAGTCTTTTTTTCATTTCCAAATCTCCTGATATTCCTATCATATCATGAAAAAAGGGTACAGGGATCTTTTTTGCATTTGTGCTATAATCACAGTGAGAGGAAATGAATATGGAACTGTTCAATAACCAGGTTTCGGTACTTAATGTGCTTTTCAATCATGAAACACCGGTAAATGCCAACATAATAGCCAGCATGATCAATACCTCACTGAAAACCGTAAAAAAAGAGATCGATGATCTCAATCTGATCTGTCAGGATTACGGCTGTGAGATCATTTCCTATCCGGGAAGCGGATATCAGATGAGCATAAATGACAGAGAACGGTACAGTTCCTTTGTTGAGACAATCAAGGGCATGCACAACCGTAATCTGTTTTATCAGGACAGTCAGGATGAAAGAGTTCATTATATCATCCGCTGTTTTCTGGCAAAGAAGAATCTCAGCATCTATGAACTGATGGATCAGTGCAGCTGTTCGGAATCCTCGATCCGCCGTGATATCAAAATCGTCAGAGAGATCCTGAAAGGATATAAGCTGTCATTAGTCAACCGCACCAACAAGGGAACCTCTCTTGAAGGTGATGAATGGCATGTCAGAGTAGCCATGCTTCATGAAGATTATGATTATAACTTCAAGAGCAAGGTTTATTTCCATGACCGTGAAACCGACTGGGAAAAGCTGTTTCTGGCTGAAGACAGGAAGGTGGACAATCTTGTCAGAACAATTGAAACAGTCATCCGCAGACATGATTTCGTTCTTTCCTATGGGGCACTTAAACGCTTTGCCGTAATGATTGCGTTAAGTGCAACCAGAAGCCGTTATTCACCGCTCCTTATAACAAATGAACGTCTGACTTCCGTCAATATCGATGAAGAAAGAAAAGTTGTAAGGGATATCTATCAGAGCTTTCCGTATCTGCAGCGCAGTGAACTGAGTACTCAGGATGAGATGTATCTGAGCATCTTCCTGAAGAGTGTCAGGCTGATCCGTTTCCCTGTTTTTGTAGAAATGCCGGAAAAGGAAATGATTCAGAAGATCGTTGACGGTTTCTTTCTGGAGCTGCGCAGAATATACGACCTTGAAGGAAGAGATGTCAGTGTACTTTACAAGGATCTCTGCGGAGGTACTTATAATCTTTATTATTCTGCATTACTGGATAACCATGTCATAGCCGCCAGTGTTCACCAGCAGATGGCTGATGGATTAATGATTCTGGATATGTGCTATTCATATTATCTATACCTGACAAAAGAGACAGATATCAAATGTCTTCCTTATGATGTGTCCTACTTTTATCACATGTTTCTCAATTTCACCAGCCGGCAGACCAGCATTCAGAAAAAGAAGATCATGGTCGTGTCGGATGGAGGATATTTCTATTCACGTACCCAGGCCAGTGTGCTTAACCGCAAGAATACAAACTACTTCATTGAATATGTACCAAAGGAGTATCTCGATCTGAAAAACCTTGATATGAGAGAGTACCGGGGTATTGTTTCAGACATAACTATTCTTAAGGATCAGTACCCTCAACTGCCTTTTTTCAACATGCAATTCTTCCGCAGCCGGAAAGCCATTGACCGTATGGGGCTGACTTTCTCCATCAGTGAAAAACAGTTCAGAAAGATATTTACTAAGAATGACCTGTATTATACAGATCAGATTACCTATGAGGCAGATATAATTCCATATATAAAGAGTATTCTGCCTGATAATGAGGGAACAGAGGTTTTCCTGCAGAAAGCAGCCAGGAAGAACAGTATTTACGGAGGAACCAGAAACAACAACTGTTATCTCATAAATACAGTCATTGACTATCTGGGAAAGACTTTCATAAAGATCATCTGTCTGAAGGATGCCATCATCATCGACGGTAATATCGTAAACAAAATAATAGTGTTCAATGTTGCCGGTAATTCTATATTTGATAAGGCAACTATCAGTGGCAGGATCGGTTCTCTGATCCATTCACATGATACATACATCAGCCATGACAGGGAAAGAGATTATCAGCTGCTGGCAGATATAATGTATACCGAATAGCCAAATCAGGAATATACTTTACCAAAGGAAGATTCTGGACGGATCTTCCTTTTTTTGTCGGCCATAATCAAAGCATAAGGGAGTGATTTTTATGGAAAAAGAGAACTGGACGCAGCCTGAAAAACTGTGGAATCCGATGTTTATAAGCGTGTTTGTCTGCAGCATCGCTTTCAATATGAGTGCACAGATGAGCAATTCAATGCTGTCGCTGTATGCCAAGTCAACCGGAGCACCAGCTGATCAGATCGGTACCCTGATGAGCATGTTTGCTCTGACGGCTCTGATCTTCCGTTTCATTGCCGGTCCGGCAATGAATGCCTATAACCGTAAGAATCTGCTGCAGATGGCAATGGCTCTGTTTGGTACAGCATATCTGGGATTCAGCTTTTCACCAAAACTGGCGGAAATAACCGGAATCAATGTCATAACCATCATGAAAGCCTTCAGACTGTTACAGGGAATAGGGAATGCGTTTGGTAATGCCTGCCTGCTGACGATCGTCGCTGACTGCATGCCAAAAGAGTCATTCTCTTCCGGAATGGGTATCTTCGCCTTAGCCCAGTCAGTTGCTCAGGCCATTGGACCAACCGTAGGCAAGCGGTTAAGCAATGCCTTCGGCTATAACACAACATACATTCTGACATCACTCATGATGTTCACATCCATCTTCCTGGTTGCCTTCATTGTCAAGGTTCCAAACAGGGGAACCGGAAAAATGGTCATTAATCTCAATAACATGATAGCTAAGGAAGCTCTGATCCCGGCACTGATAGTATTTCTGGTATCATTCGGCTTCACTTCAATAAATGCCTTCTTCCTGGTTTATGCCGAGGAAAGAGGCATCGAAGGGGCAACCTGGTACTTCACGGTTAATGCACTGGCATTAATGTTGACCAAACCGCTGGTTGGCAAGCTTAATGATAAATATGGTTTTGTAAAGATTGCCATACCGGCTTGCCGGTTAACTGGTATTTCCCTGATTCTGATCGGCTTATCAACAAGACTGTGGCATCTGTTGGCAGTAGCCGTAATAAACTCATTTGGTTACGGTGCTGTTCAGCCGGCCTTACAGTCAATGTGCATGAAGAGTGTACCGACATCCCGCAGAGGATCTGCATCCAGTACAAATTATATAGCGCTCGACTCTGCTACTCTGTTGGGACCTGCAGTCTGCGGATATGTTGCCAGTGTACTTGGTTATGTTCCTGCCATGTGGCTTGTCATGGCTGTCCCGGTATTTATAGCCATTGTCTGTGTGCTGGCGTTCAGAGGCAGACTTGATCAGATCGAAACTGATTTCGCTGCTAACAAGATGAACTAGCGTGGTTTCACAAAATGCCTTGAATAAAGGAAATAACTGAACTGATGATTGATTTTTCAGTCAGTAAGATTAAGGTAGATAAAACCCAATGAAAGGAAAAAGAACATGATTACATTTATCCGTGTTGATGACCGTCTGATTCACGGTCAGTGTCAGACTAAGATCATCCCAATGAACAAGATTAACAGAGTTATAGGCGTTGATGATAATACCGCAAACAACCCTATGCTCAAGAGGATCTTCGAAATGGCTGCCCCATCAGGAGTCAGAGTTACCGTTCATACATTTGAAGATGCCTTAACGCCTATCTCAAAATGCATGGTCAATGACAAGAGAACCCTGATCATAGCCAGAAGACCTTCAACGATCTTAAAACTCTATGAAAGAATTCCTGATCTGTATAAAGAAGTTAACATTGCCAATATCCCGATGGAAAATGAAGGATTCTTGATCCGCAAGGACATCTGGATCGACAACGAACAGCTTGCTGCCATAAAGAAACTGGATGAGCTGGGAGTTAACTTATTCTTCCAGCAGTTCCCAGGCGACGGAGCCGAGAACTTCTACTGGAAAGACGTAAAGTCAAAATATTAAAAAAGGCATTAAAGTATTTTACTTAATGATAGATGGAGAGGAGGATAAATACTTATGCAAATTACAGTTGTACAGGCTTTATTGTTAGGACTGTTCGCATTCCTTATCGGCACTTCCATGTTCCCGTTAGGATGGCTCAGTCAGAACATCATGAACAAGCCTCTGGTCGCTTGTATGTTTATCGGGCTCATCATGGGACAGCCTTCCAAAGCCCTGTTAGTCGGAACGATCATTCAGGCCGCTTACATCGGCCAGATGGCTATCGGCGGTGTATCAACACTTCCGAGAATTGATACAGCCTTATGGTTTGCCTTACCGATCGCTCTGACTTCCAACAGCAGTGCTGATTATGAGACCCTTGCTGCTGAAACTCTGACTATCGCTCTGGCATTCGTACCAGTCAACGATATCCTCGGCACAATCGGCAACATGGTCAAGGTTGCAGTTCTGCACAAGCAGGATGACATCATTGAAAAAGGTGTTATCGGCGAAAAATGGTGGTTCCCGGTTGTCGGTCATGTATGGACATTCGTTCAGAACTTCGTTATTGTTGTAATCTTCTGTTTGGCCGGTTCAGCAGTTGTAACAAATATCGTTGCTGCTATTCCGCCACAGGTCAACAAGATCATGTCAACATTTACCAGCTTATTACCGGCTATCGGTTTCATGATCCTGATGGTTACCCTGATTCATGAACCGTTACAGTGGATCTACTTCTTATTCGGTTTCGTTTTAGTTGCCGGACTGAATTGGAGCACTATTGCTGTCACATTAATTGGCTGCGTTATCGGATATCTGGTATTCCAGTTCACACCGTCAGCCACAGTTGCATTACAGGAGGATGATGATTAATGTCAGAATTAGAAAGATTAAATTCCTTAAAGGAAAACAAGAAGTTTGTCAATGATGCATTCTGGGGCTACGTCTGGGGCGTTCCAATGAACTTTACCCGTGAGCGTATGTTAGGATGTTCAATGGTTGTCATGTTAGCCAAGGTTGCAGATCAGATCTATCCTGGTGATAAGGAAAAGCAGAAGGAATTATGCCGTAACCATGAAGTATTCTTCAATACTCAGCAGGGTTTAGGTGCTGTTATTTACGGTATCGTTGTCGGTATGGAAGTTGAAAGAGCAAAAGACCCTACCATTACCAACGACCTGATTCAGTCAATCAAGCAGGCCTTAGCTGGTCCGTTAGCTGGTTTAGGTGACTCCCTTATCCAGGCTCTGTTAACACCGATCCTGATTTCAATCGGTATCGGCTTAAGCTCAGCTACAGGTTCCATCTTAGGCCCGTTATTCATGATCGTATCCTATACAGCAATCAATACAGCTTTATCATACGGATTATTCAAAGTCGGTTTCAGCTCAGGTATTGCCGGTGCTGAATTACTGATGGGTTCTGACCTCAAGGATCGTGCTATCAAGGGTTTCGAAGCTCTGGGTATCACCGTTATCGGCGGCGTTCTTGCTGGTATCATGAACGTTAAGACAGCTCTGGTTGCCACAGCCGGTGAAACAGTTGTCAACATTCAGAAAGACGTTCTCGACGCCTTCTTCCCTAAGTTCTTATCACTGGTAGTATGCTTCATCGTTTACTATCTGGTTAAGGAGAAGAAGTGGTCAGCAACCAAGATCATGTTATGGATGATCCCGGTAGCAATCGTCGGTTACTTAACAAAGATCTTAGCTTAATTTATTAACATTGAAAGAAAAGGAAGACATTTATGTTCAATCTTAATTACAGACTCACAGAAGATGATGCCGTCAGGTATTATGAAATGATTTCAGCCAATTCCCGAGAAACAAGAATCGCAAGAATATTCGCGGTAATCTGGGTACCGGCATTTCTGGCAGCCCTGCTGATAGCACTTAAACTGTACAACTCTGTATTATGGATCATGACAGCTGTCTTCCTTTCTCTTTTCTGGGCAACATTTCTGGCACCTCGCATGTTCCAGGATGTAGCAGTTACAGCTGCCAGAAGAAAGATAGAAAAAGACAGATTTGAATACAGAAATTTAAATATCAGACTGAAAGACGATGTTCTTACAGTAAACGGGGAAGTAAAGAATCCCGTTACATTTGTTGCATATTATGATCTGATGGTGATTGCCTTCGATGACAACAGCAATCTCATCATCCCTCAGCATGCCTTTGGGGGCAATGAGGAAACAATGGAAGTACTGGTGAGATATCTGCTCAGAAGTACACAGCAGTAAATACGGAAGCAAAGACTTAATGTCTATAAGATAAAAGGAGGAACGGTATGCCTGGAAAACTCTTTAACGGAAATGATATCAACTCAATTCCCAGAGCTATTAAAAGTGAACTAAAATCCAGAGAAAGGATCTTTGAAGCTGAACATCCGTTCAGATGGTCATTCATGAAGGTCTTAAGAGAATACAGCACTCTAAAGGAATTCTATCCTGAAATCAATCCCTATACAGAATGTTATAAGGTCAGAGATAACACCTGGGCACTGTATAACGATACCTTCGATGGTGCCGGCGATGTCTGGATGTATCTGATCGACGGCCCGGAAAAATGCATGATCATTGATACTTCCTTCGGTGTTGGTGACCTCAAGGGTTTGATCAGACACCTTGTCGGTGACAAAGAAATAGTTGTAGCCAACACGCATGCTCACTTTGACCATGCTTATGGCAACGCTCAGTTTGAAAGAGCCTATTGCCATGAATATGAAGTACCTGACATGCAGAGCAAGAACAATCCGCACATCTGGGATTATCTGTTCAATCAGACTGATCATCCTGTTATGGTAGCCGGAGAAGAAGTGGCACCGGGTCAGCCTCTGTATACCGAATTTGATCCCCGGGATGTGATTGAATACCATCCTTATGAAATCGTCGGTATTCCGAATCATTATGAATTTGATCTGGGGCAGGGCTACATCGTGGAAGCTATTCTGATTCCGGGTCATACAGCAGGACAGTGCGGATACTTTGATCATCAGACAGGATGCTTCTTTGTCGGTGACTGCACCGGAGTCGGCGGGAAGCCTAAGGGTGCTCCTTACAGAGAAATGTGCACGGTCGAAGCCATGCATGATGAACTGGAAAAACTACAGCCTCGCTTAAGAGAGTTCAGCGGCATCTTCCCGGGACACGGTCCGTGGGATCTGCATCCGGTATGTCTGAGAAATCTCTATAACACGACCTGTGCGATCATGAAGGATCCGTATAATTACGATACATACAATGAATTTGAAAGAAACGGTGTCACTGTAAAATCAGCATCAAAGAACATTCATCAGTGGACCGCATTAAGATACAATCCAGACCTGGTATTTAAGAAACAAGTTCAGGAAGATGAGGAGGTATGATTCATGCAGAGTATTTTATTGATAAGCCATGGCGGCATGGCAGCAGGTGTCAAAGACTCCCTGACGATGTTTTTCGGAAAACAGCTTCCTCAGTTTGAAACCCTGTCACTGACATCCGACATGGGTGCCGATCAGTTCGGTGACCAGCTGAAGGAAAAAGTCAATGAACTCATGAACGATGACGGTGTGATCATATTCGCAGATCTTTTAGGAGGAACACCGTTCAATCAGGCGGCCTTGCTGGTGAATGACAAGGTTGATCTTATCGCCGGCATGAATCTGCCGATGATCATGGAATTACTGGCAACCAGAGAGTTCTCACAAAATGACATTGATCATCTGGCGGCAGTAGGACAGCAGGGTATTGTCAATGCCAAAATCCTGCTGGCTAATGACAGTGAAGATGTAGATGACGATTAAAAAGGAGAAAGTATGATCAGAGCATATACCGAAAGACAGTGTGTTACTCCGGATTATACTCCTTTTTATTTAACAGGGTATAAATCGCCATTGAGAAAGCTCCCGGCTGCAGGAGTACACGATGATATCTATATACAGATGTCTCTGCTGGACGTCAACGGATCAATGATATTCCTTTATTCCACTGACTGGATCAGCGTGGAAGAAGGCTTCTATGAAGAGCTGAGTGCCAGGCTTAATAGCGAATTCGGAATTGACAGAAAACTGGTACTGGTCAGTGCCACGCACAATCATCAGTCTGTCGGTGATCAGATGAAACAGAATGAGCACTTCAATCAGGAATACTATGACTGGCTGATACAGCTGGGCATCAACGGTTACAGAAACGGTCTTGATAATCTTACGGAAGTAAAAGCTTACTGGGGCAAGAGGGTCATTACCGGCTATTATAACAGCCGTGTACTGGAGAACACCCTGGCTGACAATGAAGTCATATTGGTGGAATTCCGTGACAGTGATGATAAGGTTGTAACAGGAATCTGTAACTGGGCAGTGCATTCAACAGCTGTAACACCTGAAAACGATCTGCTGACAGGTGAATTTGCCGGAAATACAGCCAAAGAATATCAGAAGCTCAAAGGCTATTATCCGCACATGATCGTCGGAGCAGCAGGGGACTGCTCAACCCGTAATACCAGACAGGGTAATGACTTTGTGGAACTTGACCGTATTTCCAAAGGCATGGCAAGGGAAATGGTGAGCATTGAAGTAAATAATCCACTTGATCTGGAATTACTTGAGATAAAGACCATAACCCATCATGTTGATGTAACTGTAGATCATCTGGATGTGGAAAGAAAAATATATTATTCCCAGAAAGAACTGAAAACAGCGACAGAATTTGACAGAATCAAGGTTCTCAAGTCCATGATGCCTGCCTTAGAGAAACTCTCAGGTTTAGACAGAGTAACAGCTGACTGGTTTGCGGATGCCATAAAGCTGAAAGATCTGGAAATTATCGTCACTCCGGCTGAACTTGCTTCCAAATTCGGACTGCAGATAAAGAATGCAAGTAAGGCAGAATGCTGTCTGGTGTTTGGATATACCAACGGCAAGGCCGGATACCTGTTTCCGGAAGAACTGTATGGAATGACTTTTGAAACCATATCTTCCGGTATTCCACCTCGGGAGGTACAGCAGTATATCGATAAGATCATGACGATCGTTTAGTAAGGTGTATTATGAACAATATCAAATATGAAAACAGAGATAAAAGCAGAATAACTGGATCATTACAGGGCAGCATATCACTTCGACCGATCGGACAGATTGTTACACGGGGTGTTCTCGGCATCTGTCTGTTACTGCTGAAAACCAAATACAGTATTTTCGCAGGTATCTTCTTTCTGCTGTTGGCTTTTATCGGTTTACTTTTCATTAAAGATAAGCCGGTTATGGATGTTTATGATGATTCAGTGATCATTTACAACCTCAGGGATTCATCAGAAGCTTATCAGATATCTTTTATTGATCTTAAGCAGTGGTCTGTTGATGCATCTGACAATAAGGTTTACTTTACGCTTAACGATGATACGGTTATCCCGGTTAGAACTTCCAGGTATCTGAAAGCCTATAATTTGCTGGTTAAGTCAGTGCCTGATAAAAGTGAACCATCAACTATGGAAAAGATCAGAGAAAGATTGGGGAGAGGTAAATAAAAAATGAGAAAGAGATTGATTTATCGAGTTGATGATGTAGGCTATACACAAGCTTATGACATGGGTGTCAACATCGTGTTTGACAGCGGTGTCGGCTGCAGTGCAGATGTGATGTTTGATGCACCTCATGTAATTGAAGAACTCAAAATACTTAAGGAGAAACCATGGCTTTCAGTAGGATGGCACAGACATCTGTGGGAATCACCTGTACTTGGTAAGGAAGTACCAAGCATGGTAGATGAAGAAGGAAGATTCAAGTGGCGTCATAGACACAATGAATTCCGCAAAGATGTTACTTATGAGGATGCATACCGTGAATTCGAAGCTGAAATGCGGCTGTGTTACAGGTGTCTGGGACGTTATCCTGATGTGGCTTCTCTGATGAACAGTGATCTGCCGATGGAGAAGGCCTACAATGAGGTGGTTAAAAAGTATGTTGCCGCGTATGATGTGTTCAGCACAGACGGTAACCACCCGTTTTCCCGTGTAGCAGATCCAAGATGGGCTGACAGGAACATAATCTCTGTGCATATCCAGCCGGATAAGGATAAGGGCTTTGATCTGAAATACTTTGATGAATATGATCCACTGGAAAAGATGATCAGTGTTGAATGGACTGACAGGGAAGAGATATTCTTCTATGGCTGGCATCCCGGTTTCTGTGATGCTCATATCATGGCGGAATCACGCTGCAATCTGCACCGCTGCAAGGAGCATGAAGCTGCCGTCAGTGATCAGTTCAGAAACTGGATCATTGAGAACCATGTGGAACTAATAAACTTCCGCGATGCTTTATATGGAACAGATGAATTCCAGCAGCACCTGAAAGAAATTGATTCACCATTGTGGATCGGCAATATGTAAAGAAAGTGTTCATGTAACACTTTTCTTTTGGATAACGAAAAAACAGAAAAGAAGTAAACATCTGAAAACCGTAAGATAAAACTGAAAAGCATGGGAGGAAAAGAAATATGTCAGAAACAGTTGAAACGATCCTGAAAAGAAGAAGCATCAGAAAGTATACGGAACAGAAAGCAGATGAAGAAACAATAAAAACCATTTTACGCTGCGGTATGAGTGGTCCAAGCGCGGTAAATGCCAGAGACTGGAGTTTTGTGGTGGTTAATGATCCTGAAGAACTGCAGAAATGGGCCCGGGCGAGCGGACGCGCCGGAACCATCATGGCAGGCAGCGCATTCTCGGTACTGCTCTGTGCAGATGGCGAAAGAGAATTTAAGAGAGCCCCTGAATACCGGATCATAAACGGTTCCATTGCCGGTCAGAACATGATACTGGCAGCTGAAAGCCTCGGGTTAGGTTCTGTATGGCTGGGCATCTGGCCACAGCAGGATAAGATTGATGTTCAGAAAGCATATTTCGGTCTTCCAGATACAGTAACACCTCATTCAATCATATCTTTCGGATATCCTGCTGAAAATAAGACAGGACAGCCTCATCTGGATTATGAAGAAGACAGAGTTCATTTCAATAAATGGTAAGAAGATATGAAGATATCAGAAGTAATAGAGAAAATGCACGAATTCCACCAGCCATATACTGAAGGAAAGAAAACAAGAGACAAAGTTCTGTATGGTGATCCTGATCAGGAATGCACCGGTATTGCGGTAACGGCTACCGCAAACTTTGATGTGCTGCGCAAAGCCGTAAAGGAAGGGGTCAACCTGATCATTTCCCATGAGGGAATAACTTATAACTATGAGAAAACTTTTAACGTTGATGAAGTTGACAATGAAGTGCTTCAGGCTAAACTGAAATACATCAGAGACAACAATCTGTGTATCTGGCGAGATCACGATCACATGCACGGCAATGGCGGTCCGTTTATTACGGAAAGATTAAGAAACGACATGATCTTCTACGGGACCATGCAGGAATTGGGCTGGAAACCTTACTGCAGTTCTAATCCTAAAAAACCGTTATGGTTTGAAATACCTGAAACAACAGCTGAGCAGTTAGCTGATGAACTGATGGAGAAGTGGAATCTGAACGGTCTGCGTATTGTCGGCAATAAAAATGCCGTCATAAAGACGGTCTTCTTTGCGGAACATGTCATTGCTAGTGAATGGGATAAGTATGATCTACCTAAGATCGATGCCGCCCTGAAGGCAGACTGTATCATCCCGTTTGAGATAGTGGATTATACTCTTACTCAATATGTAAGGGATGCTGCCTTTATGGGAATGAATAAGGTCATGTTTGAAATGGGACATTTTACAGCTGAAGAGCTGGGTATGAAATATCTTACAAGGATTTTACCGCAGTTCTTCAATGATGAGCTTAAGGTTATTTATATACAGTCAGGAGATACATTTGATTATCAACTGAGAAAGCGTTGATACAGCGCTTTTTCTGCTTTTTGGAAGTGTTCTTGTCTGAAATTGCTTTTTACAAACGCAGAACCAGGACTAAAGTGAAAAAACGCAGATCGTATAATACAGTTGAAAAGGGGGAAAACAGATGAAAAAGAAAAACATTGATCTGACTGAAGGAAGCATTGTCAGTGTTCTGATTGCCTTTGCAATACCTCTTTTTATCGGACAGCTGTTTCAGACACTTTATCACAGTGTTGATTCAATGGTTGTCGGGAATTTCATCAGCGGAGATGCCCTGGCGGCAGTAAATGCCTCATCAAGCCTGTGCAATACCCTGGTCGGCTTCTTCACTGGTTTATCAGCCGGTGTCGGTGTAGTCTTTGCCCGTCATTACGGAGCCAGAAACTACAAGAGTCTTCATGAAGCCATTCAGACAACCATAACCTTTACTCTGATTGCTGGTATTGCGGTTGCTCTGCTGGGTATCGTCTTTGCCAGAGGTATGCTGTTACGGCTTAAGGTAGACCGGGATATTATGGATGCTTCAGTTGCTTATCTGCGTATCTACATGTTCGGCGTGCTGTTTACTGCCATCTATAATGTCGGAGCTTCTGTTGTCAGAAGCATCGGTGACTCCATGAGCCCGTTCTGGCACCTGGTCATCAGCAGTGTTGTCAACATTGTACTTGACCTGTTATTTGTCGCCGTATTCAAGATGGGTGTTAATGGAGTTGGCTGGGCTACCATAATTGCCCAATTCATCTCGGTAGTACTGGTATTCAGAAGAATGCGGTCAATGGACTGTGAATATGCTCTGAACCTGAAAGAACTGCATATAAACTGGCGGACGCTGAAGGAGGTCCTCGCCTTAGGCTTGCCTGCAGCGATCCAGTCAAGCATCACCTCAGTGGCCAATCTGTTTACCCACAGATATATAAACAGCTTCGGTAAGGCTGCTACAGCCGGCTTGCCGACTGGTCAGAAAATTGATCAGTTTGCCCAGCTGGCCTGCAAGGGTGTGGGTCTGGCTATTCCGACATTCATTGCTCAGAACATCGGAGCCAAAAAGTATGACAGAGCCGTTAAGGGTGTTACAGTATCACGGATCCTGGTAATGTCGCTTACGATCATTCCGGGTTTCATTGTCTACATGTTTGCTCCTGTTTTGGCCAGAATATTCACACCTGATGAAGAAATCATCAAGGTCATCGTGGATTTCCTGCATACAGTCATGCCGCTGTATGGATTCATGGGACTGCATCAGCTGTTCTCAGGAATCAACAAAGGTTTCCATAAAGCCAAGTTTGACATGGCCAACAACATCTTCAGCATGGTGATTGTCAGACAGGCATGGTTAGCTATTTCCCTGGCTAACAATCATGTCATCCAGAACATCTACTGGTGTTATCCTCTGACCTGGGCATGCTGCGGAATTATCGGATTTGTCTACTATGAGCTGGTAGTAAAAAAAGAAGTCAGCCGGCTTAAGAATAATGAATAAGTGTTGAACATATATTATTAATCTCCTTTTCAATAATAATGTTTCTATAGGAAGAAGCTGATCTGCACCAGTCAGCTTTTTTCTTCTGGTTTTGTTGTTTGTGTTGTATTTAATTGAGAAATGGGCAGAAAAATACATTATAATATGTGTATAAAACAGTTTATCAATAATAGATAAAGGGAGGTTTTTATGAAAAGATTGCTGAGAAATCTGGCAGTTTCACTGATGGCGTTTTTGATTTGCATGTCAGTGCTGCATGTTCAGGTCAAAGCTGCTTCACCGACAGACGGGACAGCGTATGGTGTTCTGCTTGATACCGGTGAATTGCTGTTGATCAGAAGCGAAGATGAAATCTCTGATACCGGTGAATATGATATTACTGACATTTACGGGAATCCATATCACGGAACAGTATTCCCTCAGGTTGAAAACGGGGTATTCCTCTGGGCTGGAAAGTATCTGCCGATAAAATCATTCAGAGTAGCTGAGGATTTTATAGTCAAACCTTCGTGCCTGGATTATATGTTCTATGGATGTGAGCAGTTGGAAACAGTTTCTCTTGAAAGAGTTGACATATCCTTAACAACTGAAATGGATGGCATGTTCAATGGATGTAACAGTCTTAAGAATGTCACATTCCCAGCCGACATGGATACATCCAAGGTTGTTAATTTTGAATATATGTTCTGCAACTGTTATAACCTGGAAACAATTGACTTATCCGCATTTGATTTCTCCGCTGTTAAGTCATTGTCCTGTATGTTTAACGCCTGTTATGCACTTAAAGATATCAAATTCCCGAAAACACTGGATGTTTCAAAGGTAGAAGATTTCACCAGCATGTTTTATCACTGCGACAGTCTGACAGAACTTGATCTGTCATCATTTAATACTGTAAGTGCTGTTAACATGAATTCAATGTTCAGTTATTGCGAAAAACTTAAGAAACTTGATATCAGCAGTTTTGATACCAGAAATACTACGGAAAACGGTGTCATATATATGTTAGGTGGCTTGTCAAAACTTGAAGAGATCAAGCTTGGAAAGTACTTTGTCAACTGGAATGAAATTGGTTTGGAAAATGGAAGATGGAAAAACGGATCACTGATAAAGACAAGTGAAGAACTCATAAGTGAATATTCATCTAATGCTGCAACATGGGCTGGTACATGGACCAGAGAGTTTGACATGATAGAACGTCTTGAGCTCAGTGGATATAAGCCATTAATGCCAGGTGATGCCAGTGTAATATATTTCTGGACAGAACCATCTAATGTTAAAACAGATTTTATCTGGAGCAGCAGTGACGAAAGCGTTCTGACTGTAGATGAAAACGGAACAGTATATGCTCAGAAAGTAGGGGAAGCGGTTATTACTGCCAGAACAACTGACGGTTCTAATATTGAAGCAAAGATTACAGTAAAGGTTCGTGAAGACATAGCTTATGGTATTCTTTCAGATGACGGTGAACTGGTACTTATCAGAAGCAAGGAAAAACACGAAACATCCCCTGAAGAGAAAGTGACAGTAAAGGGATCAGATGGTAAGGATTACACAGGATATGTGATTGGTGACATCGAAAGTGATAGTCCTGACTGGTTCAACTGGACAGCGGAAAGAGGAGTTTTTATTGACTCTGTAAAAAAACTCTGTATAGCAGAAGGCTTTACAATAGAACCAGATGACATAAACTGGTGGTTATCGGGTGCAGATATGCTTGAGGAAGTAGATCTTACAGGTATTAATACAAAGAGGTTAACTGCCTTTGGTGCGATATTCTTTGAAGATAAATCACTGAAGAAAGTTAATCTCGGTACAATGGATACCTCATCAGCTGAAGATATGTGGGACATTTTTGAAGGATGTTCTGTTATCGAAGAAATCACCTTTGGTGAAAGCTTTACGAAATATGCTGGTACATTGGGCTTGCCTGTAGGAAACTGGACAAATGGTTCAGTTACTTACGCAGCAGATGAATTTGATAAACACTTCGCAGAGAGTACAGAAGGATTGGCTGGAACATGGACAAGACAGTTAATACTGGCAGCAACATTCGATATAACAGAAGATGTTATTGAAATTGAAGCTGAAAATGGTGGAGAAATCCCTTATGTATATACTCCAGATGAAGCAACGATCAGCATTGAATGGACTTCCAGTGATCCGGATGGACTGTATGTATGGCCTGCAGGCAATTTCTGGGCATATACACCTGGGGAATACATTGTTACCGGTCATACTCGTGAAGGATCTGATCTGACTGATACAGTTAAAATCATAGTTACTCCGAAAAGGTATATAACAAAACTTGATATCCTGGAAGATGAGATTATGATTGAAGTCAATACTTCAGGCAATATCCCATATGAATATACCCCAAGCGATTTAGACCCATATATTATTAGTTGGACATCAAATAATCCAGATGGTCTTGAGGTATGGACTAACGGTTACTTTGAAGCATATGCAGTGGGTGAATATACTGTTACTGCTCACACCACAGATGGTTCAGATCTCTCTGACACAATAAAGATTCATGTTGTTGAAAGAGGAACAATCCCGTATGATCCATCACTGTACAGAATCTTCGGTTCCAACAGATATAAGACAGGCTTTGCCATTGCTGAACAGGTATGTTCATTCTGGCCTGATAATAAGTGTGATTACTTCGTTGTTGCCTGTGGTAATAACTTTGCCGATGCTCTGGCAGGTTCATATCTGGCAGCTGTCAAAATGGCTCCGATACTGCTGATCAATGATGACAAGGCTCAGGAAGTTGCTGACTTCATCAAGGAAAGAATCAGTAAGAACGGTACGATCTATATTCTCGGAGGACCTGCTGCAGTATCTTCAAAGGCTGAATCCATCCTGAAGAAGGTCGGCAAGATAAAGAGGTTACAGGGAAGCAACAGATACGCTACCAACCTTGAAATCATAAAGGAAGCAGGTATGGATGTTGGCGCTATTCTGGTAGCTACGGGTACAAACTATGCTGACTCCTTAAGTGCTTCTGCTACAGGTTTGCCGATCCTGCTGGTGAAGAACAGCTTGGATGACACCCAAAAGGAATTCCTGAATAAGTATAAAGGTAAGAAGATTTATGTAATTGGTGGAGAAAACGCGGTATCCAAGGCTATTGAAACCGAACTCAAGAAATACGGTGAAGTCAAGAGAATAGCCGGTACCAACAGAGTAGATACATCAGTAAAGATTGCTCAGACATTCTTTAACGAGCCGCTATTCGATGTAGTGGCATACAGCCATGACTTTGCTGACGGCTTATGCGGCGGACCATTCGCTTATATGATCGGAGCACCTCTGCTGCTTACCAGAGAAGAGAATAAGGACATAACTCAGAAGTATATTGATAAGCAGTATCATATCAATGGTATATGTCTTGGCGGTACAGCGAGAATTACTGATAAGGTATTAAGAAAACTGTTCAGTGCTTCCTCAAGTATTGAGATCAACAAACTTGAGTGGAAGTAACAAAAAAAATGAAAAAGAACCCATGACTTGAAGGTCATGGGTTTTTACTGTGAGAAGGCGTTAGTCTGTTACAACCTTATCTGATGTATTATAATGAACACAGAGGACAGGGGAAGGCAATGAAGAAATCATTTACTTTAAAGAAAACACTGTTATTTTTAGCCTGTTTCTTTATTTCGCCTTTTGCCCGGTGTCTGGCTCTTAAAGCCAATATCGGTACAGGTGCCTACAGTGCCATTACCAAAACTCTTTCACCGTTAATAAACCTTAAGATCGGAACCATCGGTGCCTGTCTCAATATTATGTGCATACTGGTTGAACTGGTAATTCTGAAGAAGGATTTCAAACTCAGACATTTCCTGCAGTTCTTCTTTGCCATGGCGACCGGAGCCCTGACGAATTACATTTACTATAATCTGCTGGGTGATTTCCATGTAGACAGCTATATATTGAAGGTGGGCTTGCTGGTGGTCAGTGACATCGTTAACTCATTTGCCGTGGCCACATTGCTCAACATTGATTATGTATCGACACCTCTGGGAGGTGCCTGTCATGTTGTCTCAACTGCCTTGAAAAAACCATATGCTTTTGCCAGACAGGGAGTCGATATCATCTGCATTATTGTTATACTGATTGCGGTATTCTTTTTCCATGGTGAACTGACTATCAGAGAAGGGACAATCATAAATGCTCTGGAATTCGGCCCGCTGGTTGACTTCTGGCTGAATAAGACAAAAGGTCTTTCTGACAAATAGAACAAGAAAAAAGCTCCCTGCGGAGCTTATTCTTTTTAATGGAGCAAGTGAGGGGAATCGAACCCCCGTGTCGACCTTGGCAAGGTCGCGTTCTACCATTGAACTACACCTGCATGGAAATGGCGGTCCAGACGAGGATCGAACTCGCGATCTCCTCCGTGACAGGGAGGCATGTTAGCCACTACACCACTGGACCATCTTGCAGAAATTGGCGGAGAAAGAGGGATTTGAACCCTCGCGCCAGTTTCCCGACCTACACCCTTAGCAGGGGCGCCTCTTCGGCCTCTTGAGTATTTCTCCATGCCAATTTCGGATGCTTTATTATGTTAACATACCTAATTGTTTTATGCAAGGACAATTTAAGAAAAAAAGTATATAATGAAGTCAGGGATGGACTTATGTCTTTTTTGATCAGCAGATTAGCTATACAGAAATATGATCTTGAAGATGACACGATTAAACTGGTAAGCAACCATGTTACCAAGGAGAGTTACATCTATAAGATAATACTGAAGTCAACACGTGAACACATCGGATACTGTGACTTACGAACCGGTCACAATATCTCACTGTATTATCTGGGTAACATAGGTTATCGCATCTTTCCGCAATACCGCGGACACAGTTATGCGTACAAGGCCAGTTTATTGCTGTTTCAGCTGGCCAAAAGGCTGGAGATGGACTATCTGATAATCACCGTTTCCCCCGAGAACACAGCTTCAATAAAAACCATTGAGAAATTAGGCTGTGAATATGTTGAAACAGTTGATGTGCCTGTCTGGCATTCATTATACAGAAATAACGAAAAGGTCAAAATGATCTACCGTTACAATTTTACAAAGGATTGAGTCAGTAAAGTAAAGGAGTTAGTTTATGGTTGAGTCAGTAGCACTGGTACTTGAAGGCGGAGGCATGAGAGGCTGCTATACGGCAGGGGCCATGAAGTGGCTGTATGAACATGGATACATGTTCAAATATACGGTTTCCATTTCAGCAACAGCCATTCACTCTCTTTATTATGCTGCGGGAATGATCCAGGAAATGCATGACATTTCCGTTAATTCTGTTACTGACCCTAAATTTGTAGGCATACAGGCCATACTCAGTGAAGGGGCCATTGTAGCCTATAACTACATGTGCGACAAATATATCAGACCAACATACAAAAAAGCTCTGGAGAAGGTCAGAGACAGCGACATGGACTTTGAGATAGGCATGTACAACATGACTCAGCAGCAGCTTCAGTACAAGAATCAGTATGAACTTGATGATAACGCTGACATACTCAAGGCCTCCTGTACCTTACCTATATCCGGAAGAATGACAGAGGTTGACGGAGAAAAGTATCTTGATGGCGGTATTGACACAATGGTATCAACTGCCAGAGCCAAGGCCAAGGGCTATAAGAAAATGCTGGTAATTGTCACCAAGGACAAAAACTATGTCAGAAAACCTAACGGTTTCTGGCTGACCTTGCGGCTGAAGATCTTATACGGTAAGTATAAGGAGATGCTGAAGACTCTGGATCACCGTACTGCTGCGTATTATGAACAGATGGACAGTGTATACGAACTGGAAGATGAAGGCAACGCCATCCTGATCAGGCCAAGCCGTGACTGCGGTGTTAAGAGATTTTCCGGTGATGCAGAGCAACTGGAGGAATTATTCCAGCTGGGATGGCAGGATATGGAAGACAGAAAAGATGACATTATCAAGTTCTTAAGCGAATGAAAAGACCCATTACCGGGTCTTTTTAAGCATCGCGAGTGTATAGGCCAGGATGGATTTACCATCGTTCAGCTTATTATCCAGAATCATCTGTCTTACCTGTGCAGAAGGAATCCTTCTGACTTTCAGGAATTCATCATCATCCAGATGCTGAGCAGTCTTTTCCAGATGGTCAGCCAGATATAGATAAAGCTTCTCATTGACTACACCAGGGGAAGTGAAGAAACTTGCCAGAAACTCAATATGATGGGCTTTGTATCCCGTCTCTTCTTCGAGTTCCCTCAACGCAGCTTCCTGCGGATCTTCACCTTTTTCCAGCATGCCTGCCGGCAGCTCCAGAAGCAATTCATCTACAGCGTGACGGAACTGTTCCACAAAGAAGATGTTGTCTTCATCGTCAATGGCCAGAATGGCAACGGCCCCCGGCAGATGCAGGACATCACGATAACCGGTTGAACCGTCATCGAACGTAACTTCATTGTGAGTGAATCGGCATATTCTACCGACGTATATTTCATTTTCCTTAATAGTTCTGTTGCTCATAATATCACCTTTAATGATTTTAGCACATAAAAGAAGGAATGTGCTCCTTTTTTGTGTAATAAGTAGTGAAGGTATTGATTTATGAATAAGAACATGGAATTCAAGAACAATGAAAAACTCGTCAGGTATTATTTCCGCTTAAGAAACAGAAATACTGCCGTAAACAGCCTCTGCGACGCTGAAGACAATGAACTTGTCAAAGCCATAGAAGAAATACTCAACAGCATGAAGGAGGATGAAAAGAATATTCTCCGTAATGAATATGTTCTGAATTACCCACGTAATTGGTGGCAGAATTACTACTCCAAATCCCGGTATTACCGTATCAAAAGCAATGCTCTGCGTAACTTTATTCGTTTAAGCCGATGGTAATCACATTGAAATGAAAGCGTTTTAATGATAGTATGAACTTAGGAAAAAAGTGTTAATTTATATAATACTAGGGAGGAATTAACCAATATGTTAAAAGGAATCGCAGCAAGCAGTGGTGTAACAATTGCACCTGCCTACAAGTACGAGAGCCCAGCCATTGAGATCGTCAGAAAAGAAGCTGAACCGGAGGCTGAAATTGCCAAGTTCGATGCAGCTGTTGCTCAGAGTGTAAAGGACATTGAGACAATCAAGGAAAAAGCTGCCGGCAGACTTTCCGATGAAGAACTGGCTATCTTTGATGCTCACCTGATGGTCGCTGAAGACCCAGCCATGGCTGATGAAGTCAAGAACATGATCAACAATGACAAGGTCAATGCTGAATACGCTCTTGATATGGTTGCCGGTAATTATATCGCCATCTTTGAATCTCTGGACGATGAGTACATGAAGGCCAGAGCAGCTGACATCAGAGACGTTACCACCAGAATCAAATACCATCTGTTGGGAGTCAAGCCTGCTGATCTGTCACTGATCGACAGTGAATGCATCATTGTTGCTCATGACCTGACCCCAAGTGATACTGCTCAGCTTGACAAGAAGTATGTCAAGGGTTTCGCTACCGAAATCGGCGGCAGAACATCACACTCAGCCATCATGGCCAGAAGCCTTGAGATTCCGGCTGTTGTCGGTGTCAAGGGAATCATGGAAACCGTCAATGCCGGTGATGTACTGGCTCTGGATGCCCTGAAAGGTAATGTTGTAATCAATCCTAACGAAGAAGAAGTAGTCAAGTGCAGAGCCAAGGAGAAGAAATACAATGAAGAAGTTCTTGCTCTGAAGGCTTACAAGGACATGGAAACCGTTTCTGTTGACGGACATAAGATCACCCTGGCAGCCAACATCGGTACTCCTGATGATGTCGAAGGTGCCTTAGCCAACGGTGCTGAAGCTGTCGGCTTATACCGTACTGAATTCCTTTATATGAACTCACAGGCTCTGCCTACTGAAGAAGAACAGTTTGTTGCCTACAAGAAGGTTCTCGAGGCAATGGGTGACAAGTCAGTAGTTGTCAGAACTCTGGATATCGGCGGCGACAAGAAGCTTCCTTATCTGCCAATCGATCCTGAAATGAACCCGTTCTTAGGATACAGAGCTATCAGATTGTGTCTGGACCGCAAGGATATCTTCAGAACTCAGTTAAGAGCTCTGTTAAGAGCATCTGTTTACGGTAAGTTATGCATCATGTTCCCAATGATCGCTACTCTGGATGAATTCAACCGGGCCAAGGCCATGGTCGAAGAAGAAAAGGCTAAGCTCATCGAGGAAGGTGTTGCCGTCAGTGATCACATTGAAGTCGGTCTGATGATCGAGATTCCGGCAGCCGCTGTTCTGGCAGACCAGTTTGCCAAGGTTGCTGACTTCTTCTCAATCGGTACTAACGACCTGATCCAGTACTCAATGGCTGCAGACAGAATGAGCGAAAAGGTATCTTACCTGTATCAGCCATTCAACCCATCACTGTTAAGACTCATTCAGATGACCATCAACGGTGCTCATAAGGAAGGCAAGTGGGTTGGCATGTGCGGCGAAATGGCCGGCGAACCTGATGCCATCAGCGTTCTGATGGGCTTAGGACTGGATGAATTCTCAATGAGTGCTACCAGCATCTTAAGAGCCAGAAAGATTGCCAACAGCTTAAGCCATGCTGAAATGAAAGAACTGGCAGAGAAGGCCGTTGCCTGCTCAACCAGCTCAGAAGTTCTGGATCTGATCCACAGCACAGTTAAGTAATTAAATTAACCGAAATAAAAAATGCATCATTTATCTGATGCATTTTTCTTTTTGGAAAATAAGTTATTTATGGTTTTTCTCTGCTTTTCCTTATACCGTTCAAATCTCTGCTTGCTCTTGGAAAGATCTCCGTAATACTTATAGAGAGCCTCAGTTACCCGGGCATAGTTAGCTGTAACGACGACAGCAGTTTCCGGATATTCCTTGCCTGTATCAATTTCAAAATAAATGTTATTGACATGGTTTGATTCAATATTCCAGTTAAGCAGTTTTTCATCCGGTACGATAGCAACCTTGTTTGGATCTCTTGGCTCGTGCAGAACGACAAATCCGTCATAGAACTCAATTACCGGAGTATCCTTCATGAAGAACTGCAAAACCAGTACCAGAACAGCAGTTACGATGCAGATGGTGCGGATAGGCGGCAGATAGATGGCTCCCAGAATGATGAAAGCGAGCATTACGGCTATATAGACATAAGGTCTGTTTTTAATTGCTTTCTTGCACACGGCGTTGGCAGGGATATCATCTGGTGTTTTGTTAAAAAGGGTATTTACATCCATGGTCGTTTACCTCTTGTTTATTATACAATGAAATACATGAAATTTAAAACTATACACTTTTTATAAAAAATGTTAGAATACTATCGCATGCGGAGAGTTGGCCGAGCGGTTTAAGGCACCGTCTTGGAAAGGCGGCGTAGTTTAACAGCTACCGTGAGTTCGAATCTCATGCTCTCCGCCATTTTTTTATTCAAGGACAGAAGAGAATGACAACTAAGAGAACACGGACTGAAATCAAGCAGAAAAGGCTGAAAGAGAAGGGCATTATCATTGCTCTGTTGGCCGTTTTCGTCTGCGTTGCCGGTTTCAGTGCCTATAAGATCATCACGATCATGACCGACTATAACAAGAGTATTACTGAATATGAAGGCCTTAACAAGGATGTTGTCAAGAAGATAGATGCTGTTGACCCGGTAACGCAGGAAGAGAGCCCTTATCTGGACATCAACCATGAGGGTCTCAAGAAAAAGAATCCTGACTATGTTGGATGGTTATATATCCCGGGCACCAATATCAGTTATCCAATGGTGCTTGGTTCCAGTAACGATGAATACCTGCACAAGACTTTTGAAGGGCAGTATGCCTATGCCGGAGCTTTGTTCCTGGATTACCGCAACAAAGGTGATTTCAGTGACACAAACACTGTCGTTTACGGTCACCACATGAATAACAACACCATGTTCACGCAGTTAGACCTGTTCCAGAACTGGGAATTCGGTACAACCAACAATGTTTTCCATATTTACAGAGATGACAAG
The DNA here is from genome assembly GCA_017405785.1 of Erysipelotrichaceae bacterium. GTDB lineage: Bacteria > Bacillota_I > Bacilli_A > Erysipelotrichales > Erysipelotrichaceae > RUG521. Next base: position 142,941 of record JAFQZR010000027.1, on the reverse strand, counting down.
GTCTACATCTACGAAAACTACTGCTTTGTGCTGACCAGTGCCACTGGCTATGTCTATACATTCGGCTTCCCGGATACCCGGTCATATGCCAACCATTTACGGAAACTCAAGACAGAACAGTATTATGAGACCGGAGTAGCTGCCGATGTCACCAAGCCTATTGTCACACTGTCAACCTGTCAGGGTATCAATACCGGCCGCCGTTATGTGCTGGTAGGCATCCTGAAGGAAGTCATTGACATGGCAGATATCAGAAATTAAAACAACATGTTCATCAGAACACGCTGTTTTTTTGTTATAGAGAAGTTTATTCTTCGTCATGATTAACCAGGTTGTCAAATCCTTTAATTATCAGATCAGTCAGGGTAAGATATTCAATTCCCGTCTTCTCCAGTAAAGGCTTCAATGTGGAATCATTGATAAGAACGATGACTGAAGGTATCTCAAAAACATACTTGGCTACCTGGGCAGCCATGATGTTGGCGTTGTCGTCGCCGCTGACGGCAATCAGTCTTCCCGCCTCGTTAATGCCGGCTTCCAGAGCCATTCCCGGGACACTCATGTTACCGCAGAATGTATCCAGACCACTGATGGCAGGAACGGTGTTGACAGCGTTGAAATCACGGTCAGTCAGAAGGACTTTTTCTCCCTCACTGCTGAGCTTTTCAGCCAGAGCGATACCGGCAGGATTACACCCGACGATGATGTTCAGCTTGTTCTCCGGCAGCTTCCAGGCATCCTTGGGATAATAACGGTTTTTAGATGCGACTTTTTTCTCTTTCATGAGGAATACCTCCTTATATCTCTTATTTTATTATATATTGTAATGAAAAAAAGCTCAAAGTATAACAGTTTTTCTTTTACAATCAGAAATGTTGTGTTAAAATGTTTTCACATGGCCTGTTGGTGAAGCGGTTCAACACATCGCCCTCTCAAGGCGACATTCACGGGTTCGATTCCCGTACAGGCTACCATGACTAAAACACCCGATTTCAAATCGGGTTTTCTTTTTTCTTCTATTTAGGTAAAATAAATAATAGTGAGGTATAAGACATGAATTATGAAATATTCGGTGGCAGTTTTCCTGCCGTAACAATCTTCATGGACAATGGTGAAAGCATCTATACACAGGCCGGCGGTCTGGCATGGATGAGTGACAGCATTGAAATGGAAACCAACGTAAAGGGCGGCTTATTAGCCGGTTTCAAGAGAATGCTGACGGGAGACTCTCTGTTTATCGCTGACTATACAGCTACAAAAGACGGACAGGAGATCACTCTTTCTGCATCACTGCCTGGCACGATTCTGCCTATGACAATTGACGCTGATCATCAGTATATTGCTCAGAAGGGTGCCTTCTTAGGAGCAACACAGGGTGTTCAGGTTGAAATGGCTACAACCAATTCATTCTGGGCAGGTCTGTTCGGCGGTGAAGGTTTCTTCTTACAGCATTTAGGCGGTGAAGGAATTGTCTTTGTTGAAATGGACGGTTCAGTAAAGGAAATCGAACTGAAGGAAGGCCAGACTATTAAGGTTGACAGCGGCAACGTTGCCATGTTTGAAGATAAGGTTCAGTATAACATTGAATCAATTAAGGGCTTCAAGAACGTTCTGTTCGGCGGCGAAGGCCTGTTCTTAACTACTCTTACCGGACCTGGTAAGGTATGGCTGCAGACCATGACCGCAAAAGACCTGGCTGGCAGACTGATTCCATTCTTACCAGAGCCAACCACAACAACGATTAACACCGGTGATTAACAGGAGGCCGCAAGCCTCCTTTTCCCAAGGAAAGAGGATATGAAGGACAGACTCATAACGGAAAGACTGATATTGCGAAAACTGCAGGAAGATGATCTGCAGAGCGTTTTCGCATGGGCAAGTGATCCGGAAGTGGCCAGATATCTGACGTGGAACCCGCATCCATCCATGGAAGTAACCCAAAGTGTTCTCAACGTCTGGCTGAAGGATTATGAAAACCCTGATGTTTACCGTTACGGAATTACCCTGAAGGAAACAGGGGAGCTGATCGGTATGATCGATGTCGTCGGTTATCATCATGATGATCCGGTGATAGGTTATGCATCAGCCCGTAAATACTGGAATAACGGATACATGACTGAAGCTCTGCGGGCTTTGAAAAACGAGTTACTGGAAAAGTTTGCTGTCATTGTCATAGAGGCCGATGTAAACAATATCGGTTCCAACCGTGTTATTCAGAAAAACGGGTTTGAACTGGTAACCACTTATGAGAAAGTCATGAAAAAAGACGGTATACCTACAATGATCAACAGTTACCGTTACTATAAGAAAGAAGGTCAGGAAAATGGATAAGGCCATGGAAGCAATCAGAAAGTTCAATGAAGAAAGAGACTGGGATCAGTTCCACAGCCCGGCCAACCTGGCCAAATCAATCTCGATTGAGGCAGGGGAGCTGCTGGAGTGTTTCCAGTGGGGTGGCGATTATGATAAGGAAGCAGTCTGTGAAGAACTGGCTGATGTCGTCAATTACTGTCTGGTCATGGCCGATAAGCTGGATGTCGATCTGGAAGAGATAGTCTTACGGAAACTGGAAAAGAACATTGCCAAGTATCCGGTTGAAAAGGCCAGAGGAAAGAACACCAAGTACGATAAACTGTAGCCAATTTGCCAAGGCGGCAAAAGTCTGTTAGAATCAAGCATATGGAAGAATTACTGAAGAATAAGACATATCAGAGTCTCAGAACGATTCCGGCAGCCATAGCTGTTATTTCGCTGCGGAATGTTTTCATGATAAAAATGGAGTTTGAAAGAAGCCTGCTGTTTTCGGCCTTTCTGCCGGTATTAGGCGCAAACTACACTGTGTATGTCAGCCGGGGCGAAAACCAGAATCTGGCCATCGGTGCCGGAGCAATGCTGATACTGCTGTTCTATATCTGCTATGTATTCTCCCGTAAGAACTGGAAATGGATGATGGTTGCCTTTCTGCGGTATCTGGTCGATACCTGGTTTCTGATCTATTTCGTGGAAGTCAGAGGGTTAGGCTACAGTACATGGGCATTCGACATCATAACTCATGTCGGTGTCCTGGCACTGTTGTTATGGGCTGCCATACTGGGCCAGAACGCAGTAAAGAAAAAGCCGGAAGTTCAGGATGAACAGCCGGCAGATAAAGATCTGGAAAATAAAATGGATTACATCATTGATGACTGAAACAGCAGAAATGCTGTTTTTTATTTTTTCAGTAACGGTGAAACTCTCTTATAGATGAGAATGGTAACTATGCCAACCAGAACACCTTTCACGGTGTTAAACAGAGTGACACATACAAGTACCAGGGAAAGGGTACTGTTTATAAACGGGAAGATCTTTGTTCCGGCTGCGATGATGGCTTCCAGCGGGAAGTGAGCGATATTAACATAAGCCGGTATCAGCAGGAAGTAATTCAATAAATCCCCCGCAACTACCATCGTGATAATACCGACAACAATGCCGATAAGGGCGTTTTTTCTGGTTTTATTGTTGTGGTAGATGATTCCGGCAGGCACTACCATAGCACAACCCATCAGGAAGTTCGCAAATTCACCGATGAATGCCGTGTTCGTTCCGTTAAAAAGCAGGTTCAGAAGTATCTTGAGAGCTTCTATCAGGATAGCCGCAACCGGTCCTAAAGCAAAGGAACCGATAAGAACAGCTACTTCTGAGAAGTCAAACTTGTAGAATGAAGGGGCAATTGACGGTAAAGGAAAGGAGAAAAGCATGATTACTACAGCTATGGCTCCCAGTATCGCAATCTTGGCGATCGTTTTAATGTTAAGTTTCAATGACATGAGTTATTCCTCCCTGACCTCGAAAAAAGAGGTCTTGCATCAAAACCTCCAGTTTTCCATGAAAAGAATAATTCTTCTCTCATCCAGACTTTACTGTCGCCTATGGAATTGCACCATATCTGCCGCTAAGCTCGTGGGGTATACCACCGGTAAGGAATTTCACCTGTCCCTGAAGATTTCTCTTTTATTATAGTGATCTGTAATTCTTATGTAAAGTCAGACGACAGCTTCAGAAAAACATTTTGAATATAACGGGATCATTCATGGCTTCAGGATGCCATTGAACTGACAGAATGCCTTCTGTCTCAAAACCTTCAATGATTCCGTCATCACTCATCGCGATGATCTTTACATCAGGAGCAATCTGATCAATGCACTGATGATGTGTTGAACTGACATCCAGACGGTCTTTGCCATACATTTTATAAAGAGTTGAGTCTTTATTGATTGTTACCGGATGTCTTTCACCGGGCATGAAATGATTTTCGATATGCTGAGTAAGCGTACCGCCCAGAAATACATTGAGCTCCTGATGGCCAGCACAGATTCCCAGCAGTTTCTTACCTGCTTCTCTGTAGGCCTTGATGACAGGATAATCGGCAGCGTAAAGATCGTAAGGATCAAGTTCGGTATGAGGATCAAGCTTTTTACCGTAATGCTTTGGATCCACGTCAGTGCCGCTTCCCGGAATTATCAGGCCGTCAGTGATGGCGAGAATGTCGTGAAAATCACTTCCCGGAATGATAGGAATGAGATTGAATCCGGCTTTCCGGGCCATGTTCTGGAATTCAGCGGTGATCGTGTATCTTCTGGCAATCAGTCTGCCGTTAGGTTTTTCGGTATATCTGGTCAGTATAGCTATGTTCATATGTTTAGATTTTCAGCAGGTTTATTAAAGCCTTGGTGTATATTTCAGTCTGCAGCTGCAGAGATTTCAGAGTTACGAATTCATTGTCATCATGAATGTGCCAGTTATACTCATGGGTATCACAGCCGAAGGCAACAATATTGGCCATATCTCTGGCATAGGTGCCGCCGCCCATGGTGATAGGTTTTTCATCACTGCCGGTTACATCATAATATGCTTGTAACATAGCACCGATCATTGGATGATCAAGAGGGAAGAACAGAGGGTCTTCGCCTTCCAGATCGACAACATGTCCTTCGCCGTTGGCAATCATGGTTTCCATGATCGGACCGTGCCTCATGGTGACTGGGAATCTGATATCAATAGATGCTCTGATGACTCCGTCTTTTTCTTCAATGACACCCATGTTGAAAGTCAAACGACCGTATTCGTCATTCAGATCAATACCCAGTTTTTCACCGTAATAACCGGTTCCGACTTTTTCGTGATAAAGATCAACGAAACTGTCGTTTATGCCGGCCTTATACAAAGCTTCAAAGGCATGTGACATGGCATTAAGGCCTTCCTCAGGGGTTGAAGCATGGGCAGCCACACCGTAAACGGTGAGAACATGGTTTTCATATGTGAATTTCAGATCATGCTGCTGCAGATATTCAGTGAGGATCTTTTCATCAAAGCAGTCTTCTGCAAAAGTGAAGACGATCTTTGGACATACAACGTTATGAGCCGTACCTCCGGCAACGTTGACGATCTTTTCACTTTTACCGGTTAAGGTTCCGAATATCATGCCTTTTTCACCGAATACCAGTGGGAAGCTTCCGTCAGGTGTAAAGCCACAGTCAACGACACCTTCTTTGGCGACGTAGTGTCTTAAGCAGGCAGAACCGTTTTCTTCGTTACAGCCCATGATCAGGCGGACGCGCTTGTTAAGCTTAGGCTGCAGTTCAGATAATATCTTCATGGCATATAAACCGCAGATGACACCGCCCTTGTCATCGGAAGTACCGCGTCCGAAATACTTGTCATCGATCTTTGTCAGTTTGAACGGATCGGTCTTCCAGGAATCGGTAACCGGAATGACATCAAGATGGCCGACGATACCAATGACCTGGTCGCCTTCGCCCATTTCAATATAACCGACATAGTTATCAACGTTGACGGCTTTGAAACCTTCTCTTTCGCCCAGTCTGAGGGCAGCGTTCAGACAGTCGATGTTGGCCTGCCCGAATGGAGCAGCATCATCGCTGAGGACGGATGGATATGACACCAGCTCGGCCAGATCGGCAAGCAGGGCAGGTGTATACTGCTGTACTTTTTCCTTGATTTCCATATAAGTTCTCCTTCAGTTAATGATTCCGGCATTGAACTCCTCATCGTATTCCGTATAATGACGGCTGATGAGTTCCTTGCTGGAAGTGATGAGCTGGTCAATGAGCTGCTGATACTCCCGTGATGTAACTTCCATGTCTTTCAGCTCCATACCGTGCTGGATCAGAGAAATGATTTCTTCGGAAAGACTGAGCTCTTCAAAAATCTCAGCGGTTAGATCGCTGAGCCAGTAGCTTTCAGCCTGTCTGTAGGAAATCAGATCCTCCTTAAGCGCCACAAAAGTGCCGAGAATGCTGGTCAGCAGCATTGTTTCAAAATCGTATCCGTTCTCAAATGATTTTGGTATGACCATAGAATCACCTCATTCACACTTAATTATACTATATGCGAATTAGAAGTTGCTTAAGAATTGCGTACTTGATATAAACTTTTCGAAAATGTATAATCAGTATGAAAGTTGAGGAACATATGAGGTTTTTAGAAAAGACTATTTCAACATTACTGACATTTGTATTCCTTTACGTGCTCATCATGGTCTGTGTCTATCATTTCATCTACCCGTATCCGGTAGGTGCTCTGGATAAACAGGAAAGAGATGACGGCGCTTTAACATATCGTCTTATTGACCGGAAATATCTGGACAAGGATACTATGTTCTATTTCACCAGAAGCAAAAACGGAGCAGGGGACAAAGCTCATGTAGGCACATTCGATTCCCAGCTGCCGACTCTGATCGCCAATTTCAAGTGTGAATCAACCAGTTCAAAGTATATTCCGATGGACTGTTACGGAATGTTAACTACGGAGAATCGGGACGGCTATAACATCCTGTACGGAGCTACCCGAGATGAGAATACCGTGGCTGTCAAGATTGTTTTCTATGTCGAAGACGGCGATAACATTGTTTACCGCATCCCGGTTGAAGATTTCTTCTTCTATCAGGTAGGCGTAGATCCGAAGATCTATGAACTGGAAAGCACCATCTACGGTCTTAACTTCGAAGATGGCATCACATTTGAATACGGTGGTGAATCCATGGTTGAGAAAGGCTATATTTCCAAATACAAGGACAGTTAAAAGTCTTGTGTAATCCCGGAAATATGGTAATATATTAAGTGCTGTAGGGGTGTAGTTTAGTGGCAAAACAACGGTCTCCAAAACCGTTGATGGGGGTTCGATTCCCTCCACCCCTGCCATCAGTACTTAAAGATCAAAACAGCGAATACATTAAAACCTGGCAATTGCCAGTTTTTTTCTTCTTTAAAACAGAGATATCTGTTCCGTTGTTTTAATGTCTTTCTTATAGGCTTTAATGATGTCGCTCATTTCATACAGGATTCCGTATCTGTCGCATTCCTCGGTAAACGCCTTATACAGATTCCGGCAGTCAGGAACCACACAGCTGTAACGGTCACCGTAACATTTCCGATATCGTTCTTTCAATCCAGGGAAATATTGATCGAGTTTTTCATAATAATAGTCTCTCTGGTTCTCCCTTAGAGTAACTGCCATATATGTCTGAATGAATTTCGCACCGGCATAGTGAGCCATTCTGATCAGTTTTCTGATGTCTTCCTGTCTGTCTGTGATGAAAGGGAGTACGGGGTTCATCATTATCCCGGCAAAAATGCCGTTATCGCTCAGGGTTCTGATCACTTCAAATCTTCTTGAAGAAACACAGACATGCGGTTCAATTATGGCTGAGAGCTCATCATCAGGTGTAGTTATGGTAACCTTGATAATGACGTTGTTTTTGGCATTGATCTCTTTCAGCAAGTCAATGTCTCGTAAGATAAGGTCGCTTTTGGTATCGATGGCCACACCGAAATTGTATTCTGACAGCAGTTTCAGGGCTCCTCTGGTCTGCTCGTACTGCTTTTCAAAAGGGTTATAGGTGTCAGACATTGAACCGACACCGACAACACCTTTATTACGTTTGCGTGACAGTTCGCTTTCCAGTATTGCCAGAGCGTTTTCCTTGCCTTTAGGGATGTCAAAATCGTCAATATGATAACAGTTGCTGCGGCTGTCACAGTATATGCAGCCATGGCAGCATCCTCTGTATAAGTTCATGTTGTAATCGACACCGTACCACTGGTCACCATAATTAACCTTTGTCATAATGGTCTTTGCTTTTATGAATTCCATGTTTACTTTATCAGTTTCTCCAAAGCGTTGGCGTTAAGTATGGTATTGGATATAAACTTTCCATTATGGAAATTTGCCCAGTTATTGAAGACACACGGAACACTTTTGGCCTTTTCCAGGGAGTCAATTTTTACGAAATTGATGATGATCCCTTTTGCTTCAGCGTATTCGGTGAGTTCTTTTATTTCATATTCAACATAAGGACATTCATTGGAATAGTAGATGGTGAAATTCAGATCATCTATCTCCATCTTTCTGGCGTTGTCGGTAAATCTCGGTGTTTCCTCATCATTGAATGACAGCGCAACCAGTTGATAATCATTTACGGTGTCAACTACTCTGAAACCATAGTGTTCAAAGAATTTTCTTTCGCCGATAAAAGGTTTCTTCTTCTGAGATACCAGGGTACATAGACCGTTCATCTTCTTTTTTCTGGCATCGCTGATGGCGTATTCCAACAGTTCACCGCCGATACCCTTACCCTTGAAACTGCCGGCAACCCACAGGCAGTAGATGTACATGTAGTTGTTACCGGTAACGGGTGCCCAGGCTGTTTCAACCGGTTCGTATTCGATGAAGATCTTGCCTCTGGCGTTCAGTTTTCTGAAGACATGGCCGTCCTTCAGTTTGTTTCTAATCCATTCCTTTTTCCTGTCAACACCCTGCTGATGCTTAGGATCGCCTATGGCACAGCAGATGTGTTCTTCATCTATGTTTTCACTGGTTAAATTAATATATTCATTGCTCATAAATACCCTCGCAAAGTTATGTTATTTTCATTTTAAATGATATGATTGGTTTCTTCAAACTGATAATAGGGTATATAATGACAATGTTACACAGAAAAGGGAATAAACATGAGAATACTGGCCATTGACTTTGAAACCGCCAATAATTCCTTCTGTTCCGCCTGTTCCATCGGATACTGTCTGTGGGATCAGGGCGAGATCATCAGAAAGGGAGAGATACTGATAAAGCCGCATCCAAGATACGGATATTTCAGTGCGCACAATACAGCCATTCACGGTCTGCATAAAAGCGACTGTGACTGCGCGGAAAGCTGGCCCTATGTATTCAGTGACATTTATCCTCTGTTTGATGACAGCATCATCGCTGCCCACAATGCCATGTTTGATCTGAAGGTTCTTAAAAGCATCAATGAACTCTATGGGATAGAGATGGATGATTTTCCATATCTGGACACGGTATATCTGTCCCGCAAGATGTTTCCGAGGCTGCCTAATCACCGCTTGAATACCGTGTGTGAATACCTGGGATTCCGGTTTAATCATCATCAGGCAGGCCAGGATGCCTTTGGCTGCATGGCCATAATTGAAGCTGTTATGGAAATGCTGGATGAATATGATATTGAGAAACTTCTGCAGAAAACATCCATCAGATTGAAAAAATTTTCAGACATTGTTTGAAAGTAATGAAGCAAATGCTTGTTTAATTTCCTGAAACTCTATATAATAAGGTTTAATACTATCGGGGAGGACATATTATGGAATTTGAAAACAACGCTTATTTCTGGCAGAAACTTGATACGCTGTATCTTTCCAGCGATCTGGTTATCGACAGACCGAAAGGAACAAGCCATCCTTTATATTCCAATCTTGTCTATCCGGTAGATTATGGTTATCTGAAAGATATCCTGGGAGATGAACATATCAGCTGCTATAAGGGAAGCAAGCATGAAACAAGTGTGAATGCCATGGTAGTATGTGCTGACATTCTCAACAAGGATATTGAGGTGAAACTCCTGGTCGGCTGTACTGATGAAGAAGAAGAAGATATTCTGAGCTTCCTGAATCAGACCGATTTCCAGAAATCCGTGATCATAAGAAGAGGAAACGGGATTCCTGACTGGGCAAACAGCAGCAACTGATGTCTCAACAGAGACATTTTTTGTTAGAATAGATATATGAGAATAGAAATAAAGAAAACCGGTATCAATGGTGAAGGAATAGGTTACCTTAACAGGAAGCCGGTTTTTGTGTCTGGCTGTTTTCCTGGTGAAATAGTTGATGTGACAATAACCTCCAGGCAGGAGAAATACAGCCGCGGCAGGGCTGACAAGATCATAAAAAGAAGTGCACATCGCGTGGAAAGCCCGTGTGCCGTTTCTTCGCTGTGCGGCAGCTGTCCTTTCATTAATCTGAAGTACCAGACACAGTTACAGTATAAGGAAGAGATCCTTTCCGAGACGTTGCAGAAATACTGCGGCTTCAGCGGTACTTTTGAACACATGGTGGCCAGTGATCAGCTGTATTACCGTAATAAGGTCAATATGCCGGTATTGGCTGACAAAAAGGGCAAGCTCAATAATGCCATGTACCGCCCAAACAGTAATACTCCGGTACCGATAGACAGATGTGTGCTTCATGATAAAAAACTGGAACAGGTCAGGATCGAAGTGCTGAAGGTTCTCAACCGTTTTAAGATGAAGCCTTATGACAATCAGGAAAAAACCGGTATCAGGCAGCTGGTGATCAGGGGATTCAGTGAATTCCAGGTTGTCCTGATAACCGGAAGAAATACGATCACTTATCAGCTCTCTGAAGCAATCATGGCTGTTGAGGGAGTTGTCAGTCTCTATCAGGGTATCAATACCCGGAAGAATCCGGTATCGCTGATGCCTGATAAGATAACGCTTATTGCCGGTAAACCGGAAATCGATCTGCAGATCTGCGGTTATGATGTCAGACTGCATCCGCAGGCTTTCTTCCAGCTTAACCGGAAGCAGGGAGCCAGGATCTATGAGAAGGTCAGGGAATTGATCTGTGATGAAGTTTCCCTCGCAGTGGAAGCCTATTGCGGTGTAGGCGTGATGAGCCTGTTGATCCATGATAAGTGTAAGGAAGTCATCGGCATTGAACTTGACAGACGGGCTGTTGATTCAGCCAGAAACAACGCTGATATCAATGGTATTGAAAATGTATCATTTAAATGCGGTGATGCCGGCAGTGAACTGATCAGGCTTTCCAGAAAGAAAAAGCCGGATCTGCTGATAGCCGATCCGCCTCGTACGGGATTGTCAAATGAATTCATCGAATGTGTTCTGAAAAGTGATATCAAACAGATCATCTATGTTTCCTGCAATCCGGCTACTCTGGCACGAAACATCAGGGACCTGGAAAACAGATATTACCGGGAGACAGTCATTCCTTATGACATGTTCCCGAATACACCACATATAGAAACCGTGGTATCGCTTAAACGCAAATAAAAAATGGATGAATCATCCCATATAATAACGTATAAGGATATACCGCGACATTATCACCAGACTCATAAGTACCATGGTCATGATGATGATACAGAATCTCATTCTGTTTCTGAGCTTGATTCTGTCCCGGTCGTCATCAAATATTCTGGTGCGCAGGTTATGAAAAATCGTCGTCATTACAACGGATACCAGTAACAGGATTGCGGTCAGGATCAACATCATGGTTTTTGTCTGATTATTCATAGATTTTACCTCATTAAAATTATATTATATTAGTAACGGATATTCAAACCGGCGGGTATATGATGAAGAAAATAATCTCATTGTTAATATGTATCACGATAATGCTTACTGTAGGCGGATGCCGTCAGAAAATGACTGAAGTTGACAGACTGGTCATCGGGTTTACACCGGAAACTGACAGCACGGCCGTACAGGAGTTTTCCCGTGAGCTGACTAATAGCATCCAGCAGCGGATCTATGATCTGGGATTCAGTATTGCCGACATTGAGATCGTCTTTACAGCCAGTAACCGTGATCTGTGCCAGCAGATGGAAAAGGGAGAAATAGATATCGGTCTTATCTCGCCTATGGGCTATCTGGACAATAAGAGCAGTCATATCAAGCCACTGGCAGTCACTCTGACTCTTGATAACATTCTGGAAAGCAGGGACTTAACCTATGTCAACGATCAGGGCTATGAGATCCAGGCGGATAAGGCACCGGGATACTATTCCTTCATCTATGTCAACATCGCTTCGGAAACTGGCCGAAATCTGTATGACAAGGCTTTAAATGACAGCCTGAAATGGAATGATGTAAAGGATGTCAGATGGTGTGTAGGTTCACCGGCATCCATGGATACATATCTGTATCCATCCTTATGGCTAAACCAGAAGTTTGGCAAGGGTTTTGGCTCCAGCCGCCGTACGGTAGCTGAACTCAGCAATGTGACCAGCCATCTGGGCTACTATGAGATGATGAGCAGGCTGATCAACCAGCAGTGTGACGTCATTTGCCGGTACGCTGACATGCGCAAGGAGATCAGGTTTGAAGAGGTTATCTATAACCGGTACGGTTCTCAATATGACGACATGTATGATCTGATCAAGGTCATCGGGGTAACACCGCGTATATATAACAATATAATTATCTTTAATAACAAGAGTATCTCAGCCCCATATCAGAAGGCTCTGTTGCAGGTATTGCAGGCTATCGGCGAACCTGATGACAGCGTTCTGCGCAATATTAACATTTACGGATTCCAGGAGATAAGCGATAAAGATCTGGGCGATTTACAGGATATGCTTAATCTGTTTGATAAATAGGAGGAAAAACATGGCAAAATTGTATTTCAAGTTCGGAGCAATGAATTCATCCAAGACGGCAAATGCTCTGATGACAAAATTCAATTATGAGGAAAAGGGCAAAAAGGTCTGGCTGATTAAGCCGGCCATTGATAACAGGGACGGTGTGCAGATAATAAAGAGCCGTATCGGTCTGCAGGCTCCGTGTATTGCTCTTAAGACCACTGATTCCATATTGGAAATGTGTCCGCGTGATGAGATAGATGTCATTATCTGCGATGAATGCCAGTTTCTGACGATTGAACAGGTTGACGATCTGCGCATCATTGCGACTGATTATGATATTCCGGTATTATGCTTCGGCTTGCGTGCCGACTTCCTGACCCAGCTGTTCCCGGGTTCCAAGAGACTGTTTGAACTGGCTGACAGCATAGCTGAGATCAAGTCAATATGCAAGTGCGGTTCCAAGGCCACAGTCAATGCCCGTTTCAACGACAAGGGAGAAATACAGACGGAAGGTGAGCAGGTATTCATCGGCGGCAATGAGAGCTATGAAGGTCTGTGCTGGCGCTGCTACCATCGCCTGGTATTGGAAAAACAAAAAGAAAGAAGGATCTGAGATCCTTCTTTCTTCATTGTTAAGGGGGGATAAATTTTAAATAGAAAGGAGAATTCTATGCAAATACTTCTTGTTTATTTGCAATTATATTATCGCAATACAAAATCACTGAAATATATAGAATATGTGTGAAATAATGTGAAAAAAAGGACCTCATCTGAGATCCTGATTTTGGCCTTTCGGAAATAAGGCACTTTTTGTTAAGGGGGATAAATTTTTTGAAAATAGAAAGGAGAATTCTATACAAACCATTCCTGATTTGCAATTATAATATAACAATACATAATCATCGAATTATATGGAATATGTGTGAAATAATGTGATGCTTGGTTTGCCTTGACAGGCGCTTTTAGATTACAATAATGATGGTGATAATGTGAACGTTTACGATTTTGACAAGACCATATATCATAATGATTCAACGGTCGATTTCTATTTCTGGCAGTTAAGGCGCAAGCCGGCACTGATACGTTTCCTGCCTAAGCAGCTGGCAGGGTTTTTGCTGTATTTTACCGGAAATATCAACAAGACAGAGATGAAGAATTATTTCTACAGCTATCTGGCTGCCATTAAGGACATTGATGCTGAAGTAGTGAAATTCTGGGACGGTCACATGAAGAACATGAGCAAATGGTATGGTGAAAAACATAAGGATGACGATCTGGTAATCAGTGCTTCAGCATACTTCCTGGTAAATGAAGCCTGCCGCCGCCTGGGAATCACCAATGTTATCTGTTCCGAAGTAGATCAGTACAGCGGTGAGGTGACCGGTGAGAACTGCAACGGTGCTCAGAAAGTCGTACGTTTTCTGGATGCCGGATATGATCCTGAAGAAATAGAAGAGTTTTACAGTGATTCCTACGGTGATACGCCTATGGCCCAGCTGGCCAAAGCCAGCTATATCGTCAAGGGTGAAACCATAAAGGACTGGGGAAAAGGTAAATGACATTATCACAGCTTAACGATAAGGACATTTCATCCGCTCAGGATGAGGCAGAGTACAGAGTCGTCCGCCTGAAGGTGGACGATGATTACACCAGGATATACGTGGCGGACAATGAGATGGAAACGGCGTTCGTCATCATGACGTCTGATTATTTTGACCTGAAGATCTATCAGGATCAGATCATTGATCAGAAAATGTATTATCAGCTGACCAGACTGCATGGGTTCGCTTACGGTTACAGAAGAGCCATAAGAGCTTTGCGGTATAAAGACCACAGCGTAAAGGAAATTAGTGATCTGTTATACGGCATTCAGAATCTGGATTCCCTGGGGCGCAAAAGAATCATGGAGCAGCTTACCGAAAGCGGTTTGCTGAATGATGAACAGCTGGTCCAGAATGAGATCGAAAATGACCGGATGAAACTGGTCGGTCACCACAAGACAGCTGGCAATCTGTCCAGAAGAGGAATTGACCAGGAACTGATAGACAAGTATATAAGTGAGATCGACCCTGAAGAAGAATGCCAGAGAGGAATAGAGAAGGCTGCCGGGATAGTAAAGACGATCAGAAACCGTTCTTACAGGGAGACTGTCAACGTGCTGAAAAGCAGATTGCGGTCCGCCGGATACCCCGGGGCAATGATACCGGAAATAGTTGCTGCGCTGCAGTTAGAGCCGGATGAAGATCGGGAACAGGATAATCTGAACAGACAGTTTGAAAAAGCCAGAAGGAGATATCAGAACAGGTATTCCGGCAGTAAGCTCAAAAACCGGATATATCAGAGTCTGTACAGCAAGGGATACCGCAGTGAAGATATCAGAATTCTGTTAGAGACAATACGGGAGGAAGACAATGAAGATTAAGGATATCAGAGAAAACATGCAGGTTGAGTTTCTGGCTCTGGTGACACTGGCCAATCAGGGTGTTACCAACAATGACCAGCCTTACCTGAATCTGGAGTTTAAGGACAATACCGGTACGATGGTAGCCAAGATGTGGAATGTTAATAATGAGATTGCCAATAAGGTGAAAGTCGGTTCTCTGGTCAAAGTCAAGGGTACTTCCTTGCTGTATAAGGATTCCCTGCAGATGAAGGTACTGGACATCACTCCAGTGGATACCAATGAAGTGGACATCTCCCAGTTTGTTACGGTTTCACCGATTCCTTCACAGGTCTTAAGGGATACGCTGCAGGGAGCTGTCGAGTCCATCGGAAACTCTGACATCAGAGAGATAGTACAGGCCATTTACAGGAAATACGATAAGGAAATATACTCATCACCGGCTGCTACCCGCAACCACCATGAATACTTTGGCGGTCTGGCTACCCATGTTTCAGGCATGCTGCAGCTGACGGAAGCTGTTTGCTCCATCTATCCGGATGTCAACCGTGATTATCTGGTTGCCGGAGTTCTGCTGCACGATGTCGGAAAGATCATTGAACTGGGCGGCAGCAGCATTACGGAATACACCACTGAAGGAAAGCTGCTGGGACATATAACCATATCTCAGACCATGGTACGGGAAACCGCTGCAGAATTAGGCATTGATTCGGAAGCTGTCACCGTGCTCAGACATATTATCCTGGCTCATCACGGCAAAAGAGAATTCGGATCACCGGTATTACCGCTGACACTGGAAGCGGAAGTACTTCACATGATCGATGACATGGATGCCAAGATCACCATGATCACAAAGGAATTAGCTGAAACAAAGAAAGGTGAGTTTACCAAGAAGATCTTCTCGCTGGATAACCGCAGTTTCTATCGCCTGAAAGGTGAATAAATGACACAGATCCTAGTTACGGTCAGAAACCGGGAAAACATCAGCAGGTTTGCGGACAGTTACGCAGACGGTTTCATCATGGCTGACAGACAGTTTTCCAGCAGCCCTGACTGTAATGATCTGAAGGAATGTGTCAGACAGGCTCATCTGATCAGCCGTAATCTGTTCGTCAGATGTGACAGACTGTATGAGCAGCAGGAACTGCCGGAACTCAGACAGTTTCTGAAGATGATCGATGAGATAAAGGCCGACGGCATCATATATTCCGATATAGGTGTTTTCAAACTGATGGGTGAACTTGGCGTTTCATACCGTGGTATCTATGCTCCGGAAACACTGCTGACAAATTACTACGATATTGAGGATCTTAAAAACGACGGAGTAGACAGCTGCATCATTTCCAAGGACATTCCTCTGCAGGATGTTTATGACATTGCGGAAAAATGTCCGGATTACTGTTACATCAGGATTCACGGACCTGTTCTTATCGCTTACTCCCGCCGCCGTTACATTTCTTCCTATCTACAAAAGGAAGATGAATATACAGAAGGGTATTTTCTGCAGGAAGAAACCAGGAAAACACTGCTGCCGATCATTGAGAAGAAAGAGGGCAGCTGGCTTTACGGTACCGTATTGCAGAGCTTAAGTGTATTCAGTGAAATGCTGCAGAAACCGTTTGAAGGTTTTATTATTGATAACATATGCGAAGATGATGAACAGACTCTGAGGATTCTGGATTTATACAAAGAGGCAGCCCTGGGAAAACAGCAGGGCACTGTTGCCTTGAGAAAACTGTTAAGTGAAAACGGCGATAAGGAATATACCGCTATTGAAGATGTCAGGAAAACCTGGCTGGATAAGGAGCAGGCATGAAGACGGAACTGCTGGCACCGGCCGGTGACATGGCCAGACTGAAGACAGCGATAATCTACGGTGCTGACGCCGTTTATTTTGGCGGCAAGCAGTTTTCATTGCGTTCCCGCGCTTCAAACTTCACTTTGGAAGACATAAGGGAAGCGGTTGAGTTTGCTCACGGGTATGGCCGAAGAGTTTATGTCACCGTCAATATCATTCCTCACAATGACGATTTCAACGGTCTGGAGGAATACCTGAAGAAGCTTGAAGAATTCGGCGTTGATGCCATTATCTGTGCATCACAGGCTATACTGACCCTTTGCAAGAGAGTTGCGCCTGAGATGGAGGTGCATATTTCCACTCAGCAGACAACCATCAATACCCGGGCTTTATCATACTGGAAAGACAAGAATGCCGACCGTGTGGTACTGGGCAGGGAGGTCAATCTGAAACAGTTGGAAGAGATAATGGGCAAAACGGATGTTCCGATTGAAGTATTCATTCATGGCGGCATGTGCGCCAACTATTCCGGACGCTGTACCATTTCCAATCTGCTGACCAATAGAGATGCCAACAGAGGAGGCTGTGCTCACAGCTGCCGCTGGGACTATCATCTCTGGCATGATGAAGAGTTACTGGACAGAGATGATTATCTTCTGTCACTGGGATCAAGAGACATGTGTGCAGCGGAGTATCTGGAAGACATTCTGAAACTGGATGTGGCTTCACTGAAGATCGAAGGCCGCATGAAAACAGCTTTCTACATTGCCTCGATCGTCAGAGGTTACCGATATCTGATCGACTGTTACCAGAAACAGGGATACATCAGCGACCGGCAGAAGGAAAAGGGCTGGGAAATGCTGATGCTGGGAACCAACCGAGAAGTATTTGCGGGTTTCTATCCCGGCTTTGACATCAGTAAAGGACAGTTATACAACTTCCCGACAACGGCTTCGCAGAACTTTGTCGCCAATGTTGTAAGCTATGATAGGGATTCTTCTGAGGCAGTCATTGAAGTGCGAAACCATTTTGAAAAAGGTGATACTCTGGCCGTAATGAATCCGTATCAGGAAGATGTTACATTCATAGTTGATAAGATGACGGATACTGACGGTGAAGAGGTTGCAGTAGCCAACAGACCGCTGCAGTTATTAAGGATTAAGGTACCGGTAGAGGTAAATGAATATACATTCGTTCATCTGGTAAAGGAGCAGTTATGATCATTGAAGGAGCAATCGCCGTAAAGGCGGCCATGGACAGCAAATTCCGTAAGGTGGAAGTGATTTACATCGATAAGGACAAACATACTCAGGATGTGGCTTTTATCGTGCACGAGGCTTATAAATGCCGTGTCAATGTGGAGAGAGTACCGCGTGAGTTCATCGAACAGAATGCTCTGGGAAAGACCCATGGCGGGATCATCCGGGATGTTCAGCAGAGACGCTTCCAGTCAATAACATCACTGATGGTGAAAGATGCGCCTTTCCTGGCACTGATTGAAGGTGTTGAAGACAGTTATAATCTGGGCTACATATTACGTTCTCTGTATGCTTTTGGCTGTGACGGTGTCATTCTGCCGGAACGCGAATGGGATTTTGAGGACGGGACGATGGTAAAGAGCTCTGCCGGAGCCAGTGAATTCATTCCGATTCATCTTACCGATGACCTGGCAGTAACTCTAAGTACACTTCACGACAACAATTTCCGCATCATAAGTGCTTACAGAGGCAATAATCCTAAAGAAATCTATCAATGTGACATGTCCAAGGGTCCAATCCTTGTATGCATTGGTGGACCGTTAAGGGGTCTGTCCAGAGAAGTCCTCGATAATACTGATGAATATGTTTATATCCCGTATGCCAGTGAATTCAGAAACGCTCTGAATGCCGCCTCGGCAGCG
Source organism: Erysipelotrichaceae bacterium (assembly GCA_017405785.1). Taxonomy (GTDB): domain Bacteria; phylum Bacillota_I; class Bacilli_A; order Erysipelotrichales; family Erysipelotrichaceae; genus RUG521. The sequence goes on along the minus strand of JAFQZR010000027.1, from coordinate 124,149 downwards.
GTGGTATTTGCCTCCGAAGTATATCGTCAGAGACATCAGCAGTAAAACCGACAACCTGGTCATACCAGGTTTTTTGGTGGGCTCTTGCATTATCTGATCAATGGTTTTATAATATTAGCAGTCAGATATATTGAGTGCTAAAACGAGGTGATTACATGGCTAAGAAACAGTTTAAGACAGAGTCCAAGAGACTCCTTGATCTGATGATAAACTCCATTTATACCAACAGAGAGATCTTCCTGCGTGAGCTGATCTCCAATGCTTCAGACGCGCTGGATAAAAGACACTTCCTGTCACTGACGGATAAGGATTACCGGTATGACAAACTGGAGATCTTGCTGGAACCTGACAGTGAAAACAGAACACTTACCATTACGGATAACGGTATCGGCATGTCCAGGGAAGAACTGGAAAAGAATCTTGGTACGATCGCCCACAGCGGTTCCGAAGAATTCCGCCGGAAATACGATGAAAGCAGCACCGCTGACATCATCGGTCAGTTCGGTGTCGGATTCTATTCATCCTTCATGGTAGCTAAGAAGGTAGTTGTCGAAAGCAAAACTGCCAATCAGCCTGCCAGCCGCTGGGTAAGCAACGGACAGGACGGATACACGATTGAAGACTGTGACAGGGAGGATATGGGAACAAGGATCATCTTATATCTCAGAGACGACAGTGAGGATGTAAAGTATTCCGATTATACCGACAGATATAAGATCCAGGAACTCGTTAAGAAGTATTCCGATTATGTTCGCTACCCGATCATGATGGAAACAGAGAAGACTGTTCTGAAGAAGGATACCGAAGGCGAGTATGAGACGGTTATGGAGATGACCACTCTGAATTCCATGGTTCCATTATGGAAGAGAAATAAGAAAGACATCACTGAGGACGACTATAACAATTTCTATTCTTCCAAGTACTATGACTGGGAAAAGCCGCTGAAGACCATTCACTATTCACTGGAAGGAAATGTATCCTATACGGCTTTACTGTACATTCCGTCTAGACTGCCGTATAACTTCTATTCCAAGGATTATGAAGCCGGACTGCAACTGTATTCCAAGGGTGTCTTCATCATGGAACATGCCAAGGATCTGCTGCCTGACTACTATTCATTTATCAGAGGTCTGGTTGACAGTGACGATGTTTCGCTGAACATCTCCCGTGAGATCCTGCAGCAAGATTCCCAGCTGCAGAGCTTGAGAAAATCTATAACCAGAAAGATCAAGAGTACCCTGGTGGACATGCTGATAAAGGACAGGGAAGATTATGAAACCTTCTACAGGACTTTCGGCAATTCGCTGAAATACGGTGTCTATCAGAACTTCGGAGCCGAAAAGGAAGAATTACAGGATCTGTTAATGTTCTATTCTTCAAAAGAAGACAGGTATGTAACCCTGAAGGAATACAAGGAAAGGATGAAACCTGACCAGAATGAGATCTATTACTGTACAGGTGAGTCAATTGACAAGATAAAGAAACTTCCGCAGATCGAAACACTGCTGGATAAGGGATATGAGATCCTCTACTGCATCGATGAGATCGATGAGTTCACTCTGATGATGATGCGTAACTATGACGGCAAGGACTTCAAGAGTGCTCAGAAGGCTGATGCCATAGGAGAGACCGAGGAAGAAAAGAAGCAGAAGGAAGAACTGCAGAAAGGCAACGAAGGCTTACTGCAGAAGATGGCTTCCGTACTGTCAGATAAGGTCAAGGAAGTCAGGATCTCCAGCCGTCTTAAAAATAATCCGGTATGTCTGGTCGCTGATGAAGGCATTTCCCTGGAGATGGAAAAATATCTCTCACAGCTGCCAGGTGATCAGAAGGCCAAGGCAACCAAGATCCTGGAGATCAATCCTAACCACGATATCTTCAAGGTATTGCAGAACGTATATGAGAAGTCTCCGGAAGAACTGGCGGATTACACTGATATTCTGTATCAGCAGGCCATGCTGATTGAAGGATTCACACTGGATGATCCGGTTGAATTCTCCAACAGGATCTGCCGGTTGATGAAGAAAGCCAACGAATAAGCAGAGCAATAGATGCTCTGCTTTTTCTGTGAAAAAACTGCAGCGGCGGGTTTCTGGTGTATAATTGACTATATGAACGAGTATTTTCTGAATGAAATCAGAACACTTTTCCCTGATGAGTATGATGATATTATCAGCAGTTTCTCCAGGGAAATGTACAGATCGATAAGAATAAACAGACTCAAGTGCCGCAAGGAAGAACTGGAACTTGTGGGTTTTGATCTGAAAGAAAGCACACCGTTTGATCCGGATTCCTGTTATATTACTACGGAAGAAAAACTGGGCAATCATCCTTTCCATAATGCCGGCTGTTATTATCTGCAGGAACCAAGTGCCGCCATGGCGGTCAATGTGTTGAGAGTTGAAAAAGGTGATCTTGTAGCTGATCTATGCCGGGCTCCGGGCGGAAAAAGCACGCAGATCCTTAACAGACTTGACGGTACGGGACTGCTCTGGAGCAATGAGATCAACTGGAAAAGATGCCAGATACTGTTAAGCAATCTGGAAAGATGGGGCTATCAGAACTATGTACTGACTTCTTTCAATACCCGGGAGATAGCCAGTATGGCTGCAGGTTTATTTGACAAGGTGCTGGTTGATGCACCTTGTTCCGGTGCTTCCATGTTCAAGAAGTATCCTGATACCGTAAATGATTACAATGAGGCAGCAGTAAAGGCCTGTCAGAAAAAGCAGCTGGAAATCCTGGAAAACGCCTATCAGCTGCTGAAGAGTGACGGTGTACTGGTATACTCAACCTGTACATTCAACCTTGTTGAAAATGAGGAAACGGTATATCTGTTCTTGCAGAGACATCCTGACATGCAGCTGGAAGACGCTGCTCTGGGCTATGGACACAAGGGACTGGAATATAAGGATCTGAATTCGCAATTACTGGCCAGAGTGCTGCCGACAGACGGCGGAGAAGGACATTTTGCGGCCCGTATGAGAAAGACCGGAAGCTCACTCATCAGACATCCTGCCGTAACGGAAAACAGCCATAACGGGCTGGTAGATGCTTTCCTGAAGGAATACGGTATCAGCACTCAATACTTCATAAAGGATAATGAAGTATATGCCTGTCCAATGCCGTTAAGCATCCGCAAAAGCGTCATCAGGGAAGGAATCCTGCTGGGAACACTGGAAAAGAACCGCTTTGAACCGCATCACCATCTGTTCATGTGCCCGCAGTTTGCTGAAGAGTTCAGGCAGAAGTATGAGATAAATGACAGAGACAGACTGATTAGATACATGAAGGGTGAATCTGTTGATGTATCCGGATATAAGGGATATGTCGCAATCAGCTATAAGGGAAAGACTCTGGGATTTGCCAAGGGAGACGGACGCCAGCTGAAAAACAGGCTTCCGAAAGGACTGAGAAATACCAATGTGCTATAATCAAGTCAGGAGAAATGAATATATGAATAAGACAATTGAAGACATCATCAATAGAAGAAGTATCCGTAAGTATACGGATGAACCGGTCAGGGAAGAAGATCTGCAGACCGTATTGCAGGCCGGCTTATTTGCGGCCAGCGCCATGGGCAGACAGCAGGCCATCATGGTGGTAATACAGGATCCTGAAACTCTGAATCAGCTGGAAAGGCTGAATGCTTCCTGTGTCGGACGCGATCCGGATACCGTACACAATTTCTACGGTGCCAAGACGGTTATCGTAGTATTAGGCCAGAAAGGCAACCCTAATGCCTGTGCTGACGGATCTCTGGTAATGGGAAACATGATGCTGGCAGCCCATGCCTTAGGACTGGGTTCATGCTGGATCAACAGAGCTCTGGAATCATTTGAAACAGAAGAAGGCAAGCGGATCCTGAAGAAGGCAGGTGTCGAAGGCGAATATGTCGGTGTCGGCAATCTGATCTTAGGATATCCTGCCGGTGAATATCCTTTAGCCAAGGCAAGAGAGAACAACAGAATATTCAGGATTTAGGATGTATAAGGTTCTGGTATTTGACATTGACAATACTCTGATCAACCGCGGTAAGGCCACGGTTGAGGAAAGTGCCCTGCAGGCTATCAGGGAATGTCATGATAAGGGATATGAGATAGTGATATGTACGGGAAGAACCATCAATGCGGTCCATCCTGACATTCTGGCCAGAGTACCCGGTAATTACTTTATCGGAGTAAACGGAGCCAGTCTCAACAAATTCGACGGCGAGCTGCTGCACTGTTTTTACATGTCAGAGCAGTCAGTGGAAAAGATCATTGAAATCGCGCTGAAACATGATTATCCTTTGGGCTTTAAATTCACTGACTCTTTCCAGATCTACAACCGTTATGATGAGTTTACATCCCGCTACTGCAAAGGCTCAATTACCGAGGATATGCTGAACAACTGTCCGGGACGTGATTATCATCTGAAAAAGGAAATGCCGCTGGATGCTTTCATCTATGCCGATGATGACATGCTGCCGCAGTATTTTGACCAGTTTGACGATCTCAAGTTCGTTCGAGCCAACAGCCGGAAGATCATCTATGAAGCTTTCAATAAGGAAGCAGACAAGGGAGTCATGCTGGGTATTCTGCTTGACAGATTGGGATATACCTATGATCAGGCAATAGCCTTCGGGGACAGTCAGAACGACTGTGAAATGATTATTAAGGCCGGATTGGGCATCTGCATGGGCAATGGTACCCGGGAAGCCAAAGCAGTGGCTGACTATGTTACGGATGACATTGACAAGGACGGCATCTGGAAAGCCCTTAAACATTTCGAAATCATCTAGGAATAATAAAGACCTCCGTCAATTAAGTATTGAAGGAGGTTTTTGTATGCGACTGACACAACAGCAATGCAGAAAACTGTACGGATTGGGCTTAACGGGCGGATCGCTTCTGCTGTATTTCGCTCTGGCTGCCATCGGTGCAGGCATTCTGAAAATACTTTTTTCCGCAAGAGGAAAAGTACAGGTCGGCGGCGTGTCCCTGACGTGGGGAAACTGATCATGAACCACACGGTTAAGGACATGCCCATTAATCTCAGGCCCAGAGAAAAAGCTTTGAATCTGGGCTTTACTGCGCTCAGCGACAGCGAACTGCTGGCTTTGATGCTGGGCAGCGGGATGAAGGGAATAAGCAGCATTGACCTTGCTCATCAGATCCTGGTGAATACAGACGGACTGACAGGACTTTTAAGCATGTCTGCGGAACAGCTGATGCAGTTTAAAGGCATAAAGATGGCCAAGGCTACGCAGTTACTGGCCTCTCTTGAACTGGTGAGAAGGATGAATTACCTTCACATTCTTAACAACGATGTTCTGAATAATCCTCAGATGCTTATAAAATGGCTGCAGAAGACATACGGAAACCGCAGCCAGGAATACTTTGTGGCAGTCTTTCTGGACAACAGGGCAAGGGTTCGAGGCCACAGGGACATCTTCATCGGTTCGGGTAATTCCGTGAACATTGATATCAGGGAACTGTTCAGTGAGGCAATGCGCTCTCAGGCCAGCAGGCTGATTGTAGCCCATAACCATCCCAGCCAGATGTGTGATCCTTCCTGTGCTGACATTGAGATAACCAGCCAGCTGCAGAAAGCAGGGGAAATAATGAACATACCGCTGATCGATCACATAATTGTCAGTTATGACGGCTATTACAGTTTCCGTGAAAACGGCAGAATATGAGGTGATGGAGCGTATAATCTGTGCTATAATTCTAAAAGGAGGCACAGACATACATGAAAAGAAAAGTTATTATTCTTATCCTGATATCTATGTTGCTTGGCCTGCTTTCCGGATGCAAGAGTAAAAAGGCGACAATTGTTACGACAGTATACCCGGTTAAGTATATCGTCGAACAGCTGGCCGGTAATAGAGTTAATGTTGAATGCATCAGCACTGATGAGTTCATTCAGAGAGCGACGCTCAAGAGCGGCTATGAAAAGATCTTTGAGGATACCGCACTGTTTCTTTATATAGGAGAACTTGAGCCGTATCTGAAGATATATGAGGAGCACATTCAGTCCTATGATTTCAACATCATCAATCTGGCAGCTTTAAGCGCCATCGATGAGTTCAAAAGATTTATTCTGACGACAGCCCCGAACGGCTCAACAGTGGTAACTGAATCAAAGTACTATGATTCAGCACTGTTTGACATGGTCGATACCTATAAGAAAGACCCGTTCATCTGGATCGATCCGATCGCTGCATCCTCCATGGCTGCTACCATCAAGGAATGGCTGCAGAACTACTATCCGGAAGAATCTCTGTCTATTGAAAACAACTTCAAGAATCTGCAGGCTCAGCTAGTCAGACTTGACTCTGAATATCAGATGCTGAAGCAGTATACCGACAAGAAGATGGTTACCGTTGCCTGTACATTCGGCAACTGGCAGAAGACATACGGCATCGAAGTATACCCGCTGATTCTTTCCGAATACGGTGTTCTCCCTGATGCCCGGCAGCTGGAATTCATCAAAAATGAAATAAAGAAAAACGATGTCAAATACATCGTATATGACGATACTCTTCCTGAAGACATGCAGGAACTTTACCGGCAGGTTCGTGAAGAACTCGATCTGACTCCGATCAACCTGTCATCTCTCACCATTCTTTCGGAAAAGAACGTTGAGAGCAACATGGACTACATGACCATCATGTATCAGAATCTGAAAGCTCTGACAGATGCATTTGGCGGTGAAGAATAACATGAAGAAACTGCTTCTGATTGACGGCAACTCCATGCTGTTTAGAGCTTACTATGCAACCGCATACGGCAGACCGATGTCCACATCGTCAGGGATCCCTACCAATGCGATCTTTGGATTCGCTTCAATGCTACATAAGGCGCTGGAAGTTATAGCGCCTGATTTTGTCGTTGTGGCCTTTGACCATGACAGACACAATTTCCGCCGCGAAGTGTACCGGCGGTATAAGGGAACCAGACAGGCAGCTCCGGATAATCTGGTAGCCCAGTTCCCGATCATCAGAGAATATCTGCAGGCCATTGACATGAAACAGTTTGAACAGGCCGGCATCGAAGCTGATGACATCATCGGTTCCTTAGCCAAGCAGAAGACGGAATATGACATCAATGTCCTGACTTCCGACCGTGACCTGTTACAGATCGTAGATGACCGTATAAAGGTCTGGCTGATGGTCAAGGGAATCACGGAAATGGATCTGATGGATCCGGCAGCCGTTTATGAAAAGTATCAGCTGACACCTTTACAGATCATCGACCTTAAGGGACTGGCAGGAGATACCAGTGATAACATCCCGGGAGTTACCAAGGTCGGCGATAAGACCGCCATCAAGCTGCTGAACGATTACGGCAGTGTTGAAGGTGTCTATGAGCATATTGATGAACTCAAGGGAAAACTTAAAGAGAATCTGGTCAAGGATCATGATGTTGCGTTAATGTCAAAGTGGCTGGCAACCATCAAGATCGATGCTGACATTGACATCAACATCGATGAATGTGATTACAACCTTTATGGCGAAGATGCCATGAAGTTCTACAGTAAATATGAAATGCGTTCCTTCCTGAAGAACGTTACCGTGAGCGAACCGGTTGAAGAAAAGAAAACGGGAACCCAGAAAACCGTCAGATACTTTGAAAAGACTGATCTGAAAGCTCACATGGCTCTGCACATGAATGAACAGGGACTGGGCTTAAGCGACGGCTTGGACAGCTATTACATTGCTCTGGCTGACGCGGTAAACGATAAGACATTTGTATCCTGGCTGCAGGATGAAAAGACAGAAAAGACAGTTCATAACATCAAGCACTGGTATCATGTGCTGGATAAATACAGCCTGACCGTTAACGGAATAATCAATGACACCATGATCCAGGCTTTCCTGATCGACGGAAAGATCAAGAATCTGGAAGCTCTGATGCTTAAGTATCACCTGACGGTAACAGCCGGTGAGAGTACAGCTCAGATAACCCTGTTTGAAGAGGAAAGCAATGAAGACCGGGATTACCTGTGCCAGATGGCAGGGAATCTCTATAAGGTTGAGGAAACCTTAAAGAAAGAACTGGCAGATTACGGCATGGTAGATCTCTACCGTGACATCGAATTGCCACTGGCCAGAGTACTCTTTGACATGGAGAAAACCGGTGTCCGTGTCGATGTTTCCGTATTGGACAAGATCGCCCGGGAAACCAGTGTCAAGATCGCTGCCCTGGAAGAGCAGATCTATTCGATGGCCGGAAGACAGTTTAACATCAATTCACCAAAGCAGCTGGCAGAGGTGATTTATGATGATCTGAAACTGATGCGTTCACCGAAGAGATCAACGGATGCATCAGTGCTGAAGAAGATCGAAGACAGACATCCGATAATCACAGCCATTCTGGAATACCGTAAATACGCCAAGCTTAACAGCACTTATGCCATAGGGCTGAAGAAATACATTACCGCCGACAGTAAGATCCATACAGAATACAATCAGTGCATCGCTGAGACAGGACGACTGTCCAGTTCCAATCCGAACCTGCAGAACATATCCGTCCGTAATGAAGAAGCGCAGATGATCAGAGCTGCCTTCATACCGGAAGAGGGCTGTGTCTTTGTCGGTGCGGACTATTCTCAGGTTGAATTAAGGATCCTGGCTCATCTGGCAGATGAGAAACGGCTCATCGATGCCTTCCGTCAGGGTATGGACATTCATACCAGAACCGCAATGGATGTATTCAACATCCCGGCTGAAGAGGTAACACCTTTACAGAGAAGACAGGCCAAGGCCATCAATTTCGGAATTGACTACGGCATGAGTGATTTTGGTCTGGCGGAAAGACTGGAGATCCCGGTCTATCAGGCCAGAGAATACATCGAATCCTATTTCCGTCAGTATCCTAATGTCCGTAAGTTCATGGATGAAACGATTGCTGAGTGTCAGGAGAAGGGCTATGTCACCACAATGTGCAACCGCCGCCGTGACATTCCGGAAATCAAGAGCTCCAACCATTCACTGCGTGAATTCGGCAAAAGAGCTGCCATGAATGCACCGGTGCAGGGCAGTGCTGCCGATCTGATAAAGATTGCCATGATAAATGTCTATAACAGAATCAACAAGGAAGGCTTGAAAGCCCGCATGATCCTGCAGATTCATGACGAGCTGATTCTGAATGTTCCGAAAGATGAGGAACAGATAATAATGAAACTGGTGGAAGAAGAAATGGAAAATGCCATGGAACTGAAGGTTCCGCTACTGGCAGAAGCCGAGAGCGGCAATAACTGGCTGGAGGTCAAGTAATATGCCGGAACTTCCTGAGGTTGAAACAGTTGTCAGAACACTTGAACAGAAGATACATAACAGAATTATAGAAAGTGTTGATATAATATATGAAAGAATCGTGGATTATCCTGATGCCACGGCTTTTTCAGCTTGTCTTAAGGGACAGAAATTTGAAACTTTTGACCGCAGAGGAAAGTTCCTTGTTTTCAATCTGACTGACTATGTAATGATTGCTCATCTGCGCATGGAAGGAAAGTTCTACGTCTATCCTGAACACCGGGAACCGGACAAGCACACCCATATAGTCTTCAAGCTGGACAAAGGAGAACTGCATTATAACGATGTCCGTAAGTTCGGGCGCTTCTGGCTGTATGAAAAAGGCCAGCCATTAAAGGCTCTGGAATCACTGGGATATGAACCTTTTGATGAAAAGCTTAACAGCGAGTGGCTTAAGAGTTACTGCCAGCATAAGAACACACCGATAAAAACCCAGCTTCTGGACCAGTCAATGATCGCCGGAATAGGAAATATCTATGCCAACGAGATCTGTTTTGACGTCAGAATCAATCCTATGCATCCGGCATGCTTTGTTTCCAGGGAAAAATGGGATCAGATCATTGAAAGCACCAGAAAGATCCTGGCTGAAGCCATAAAGGCCGGAGGAACGACCATCAGATCCTATACAAGTTCGTTAGGTGTTACCGGCATGTTCCAGCAGAACCTCCATGTTCACAGCCGTGCGCATGAAAAATGCGAATGCGGCACGGAAATAAAAAAGTGTTTTGTTAATGGGAGAGGGACTTACTACTGCCCGAACTGTCAGAAGGAAAAAGCTTTGTTTGCGGCGGTTACGGGTAACATCGGATCCGGTAAATCAACGGTATCTGAGCTTATAAAAGAGCAGGGATATCCGGTCATAAGCTGTGATGAGATCAACTCTCAGCTATGGTTGGATAATGAAATAAGGGCCGAAATCAGACGGATAACAGGAGAAGATGAGAAGAAGGAAGTCAGCAGAGTCATCTACAGTGACCCTGAGATAAAGGAAAAGCTGGAAGAATATCTTCATGGACTGATCTGGCAGCGTGTCAGAGAATTCTATGAAGAGCACATACATGATCCGGCGGTTTTCGTTGAAGTACCGCTGTTGTTTGAAACCGACTGGTACCGCCGTTTTGACTGTAACATCTTAGTGACCTGCAGCGTGGAAACAGCTGTTGAAAGACTGCAGAGAACCAGAAACATGAGCAGGGAAAACATCATGGCAGTACTGAATAATCAGACTCCTGACAGTGAAAAAAGAGCTGTCGCTGACAGGGTTATTGACAATGATTCCACCCTTGATAAACTCAGCATTGCCGTTGAAAAAATGCTGGGCGATATTGTAAAATTTAGACAAGAGAAAGCAGATAAATAATATGGTACTGAAGAGCAGAAGTAAATTCAGAGTAATTCATCCTCAGAGTCTGAATACTGATCAGCAGAAAGCTCTGGCTGAGTTATATCTGCCATTAATGGGACAGCAGGCATATGCGCTGTATCATCTTCTCAATGCAGAAGGTTCCTTTACTGATGAGGAGATCAATACCATATCCCGTCTGATTCTGATACTGGGTACTGACATTGACGGTATCAATGCCAGTTTCAAGGTTCTGGAACAGTTCAAGCTGATAAGAACCTTTTACAACAAGAACACTGAGCTTTTCCATTTTGAGATCCAGTTCCCGTTAAATGGATCTGATTTCCTGATGCAGGCCGCCTTTGGCCGCTTCTTCATCAAGAAGATGGGCAAACGGCAGTACAAACAGACCAGCAAGCTGTTCCAGGTGAAGGAACTGAGCGAGGATGATCTGGAAATCACCAGTAACTTTGATCTTTCCGTTCTGAAAGACTGGGACGATGAGAATGAACGGTCATTTGAAGAACTGAAACAGAAACTGTATGAGACTACTCACATCGAGTTTGACATAAATGAATTCCTTAACGGATACAGCACTCTGTTAATGCCGGTATCCTTAAGGACCAAGGCCAATCTGAAAACCATATCCCAGATGGCTACGGTCTACAGCATAGACATTGAGACCATGCGCAAGATCGTTGCCCAGTCCATCAATATTGATGAAGGGACCCTGGACAATGAAGCTTTAAGAAAGAGATGCCTGGCGGTTCGCAGTAAGGGTGCGGAAAGCACTCCTGATGAATACGATGTCACATCCGTTCAGTATCTCTATAATCTTAAGGGAAAAACGGAGGTTGACCCATGGGAAAAGAAGCTTCTGGAAGAGCTTAACATGGAATACCACATGAGCCGTGATGTGATCAATTATCTTTTCAGGTATGTCTATGATAATCACAACGGACGCATTACGGCCAATCTGACCAAGGCTGTAGCCAAGGATTGGTCGCTGCATAATGTAACAACAATTGATCAGGCACAGGAATATGTCAGAAATCTGACATCACGTTCCAGAAGCAAGGCTCCTGATTTCATTCTTAAGAAGAATACGAAACAGGAAAGTGCCAGCATGGATGAAATAAGATCGAGAATATTCGGGGAGGTGGACAATGAGGAAATTTGAATTCAGCATTCCCGCAGAAGTTGAACAGCAGATCAGAGATACGGCACAGGAAGTAATGAAGGATGCCCGCATCCAGAAGATGCTGGTAAGGAATCCGGAAATAAAAAAACAGATTGAGGATAACCCTTATATGTTCAAGAAGTGGCTTGACAGTGCGGAGGTATGCCGTAACTGTCCGGGCTTATGGGCCTGCCACAACAGCCCGGCAGGTTACATGGACAGCATCGAACTCAACGGCAGAACTGTCAGCAGCGTTCTGAGACAGTGTCGCTATAAGGATGAATCCGATGCCCTGATTGCCCACAGGAAACGCTATCTGATCTGTGATCTTTCCGACAGGGAATTACAGTACGATATAGAAACAACAGATATCAGTCATGAAGAAAGCCGGTATGTTGATGTCTACATGCTGGTAAAGGACTGGATCGCTCATCAGCCGAAAATGGGCCTGTATCTGTACGGAAGCTTCGGTACCGGCAAGACCTATTTGGCCGCCTGCATAACCAACCGGCTGGCCAAACAGGGACAGAAGGTGGCTTTCGTAAATGTTCCGCAGTTTGTCACCAGATGCCGCAACAGCATCGGGGCCGACTTCAATAATCCGGATGCCCGCGATTACATCGATACATCCATGGAGAGACTGAAGAGAGCTGATGTCGTTGTACTGGATGACATTGGAGCGGAGAATACGACTAACTGGGTCAGAGACGACATACTTTTGCCGGTTCTTGACTACAGATGTGCCAATGAAAAGAGAACCATATTTACCAGCAATCTGGACTTAGACCAGCTGGAAGTCAAGCTGGCCTATAACCGGAGCGGTCAGAGGGATGAAATCAAAGCCGGACGCATACTTTCAAGGATAAAAGCCCTGGCAACACGGGTTGAAGTAAACGGTCCGGACCGCAGATAGGAGGATTTATGAAAAGAACAATAGGCATACTCACCAGCGGCGGCGATGCTCCTGGCATGAATGCAGCGATCAGAGCGGTAGCCCGTTCAGCCTTATCCCGTGACTTTGATGTCTACGGCGTTTATGACGGCTATCTGGGTCTATATGAAGGAAACTTCTATAAGATGAACAAGGGAAGCGTATCCGACATTCTGTTCAAAGGCGGCACCATTCTCGGTACGGCCCGTTTCCCGGAATTTGCGGATCCGGCCATTCAGGATAAGGCCATTGAACAGATGCGCAAGGTCGGCATGGACTCCCTGGTCGTTATCGGAGGAGACGGTACCTACAGAGGTGCCGGTGACCTATGCAAGAAAGGCATCAGCTGCATCGGCATTCCGGGCACCATTGACAATGACTGCCCTGGTACTGATTATACAATCGGTTTTGAAACGGCACTGAATACCATAGTGGAAGCAGTAGACAGACTGAGAGATACCTCAGCCAGCCACCACAGATGTTCAGTCGTTGAAGTAATGGGCAACCACTGCGGCGATCTGGCCTTATATGCCGGTATCTGCTGCGGCGCGGAAATCGCAATTACTCCGGAGGTAGGCTTCTCCGAAGATGAGGTCATTGCCAGACTTCAGCATTTCGATGCCATCAAGAAGCACAGACATGCTCTGGTAATTGTTTCCGAAAAGCTGACGGATGTTGAAAAACTGGCAGAAGTCATCAGCCAGAAGACTTCATTCTCCGGACGTGCCACTGTACTGGGACACATTCAGAGAGGCGGTTCACCTGTTCCTTACGACAGATTACTGGCCAGCAGAATGGGCGACTATGCCATCGAAGTACTGGAAAACGGCGGCTCCAACTTCTGCATTGGCATCAGAAATGACAAGATGATTGCGACTCCGATCGCTCAGGCTCTGATTCAGCCTAAGGATTTCGACCAGGATCTCTACGATATGTTTGAAAGGTTGGCTTAATATATGCGCAGAACGAAGATTATATGTACAATAGGACCGGCTTCCGAAAGTGAGGAAATGCTGATAAAGCTTTATGAGGCAGGCATGAACATGGCCCGTCTTAACTGCTCTCACGGCAACCACGAGGAAAAGCTGGAAAAGATAAAGAAGATCCATAAGATCAACAAAAAGCTTGGCGCTCACATCGGCATCATGCTTGACACCAAGGGCCCTGAAATCAGAGTAGGGGAAATGGAGAACGGCTCCGTCGACTTTGTCAAGGGTGACACTGTCAGAGTCGTCAAGAAGAAAGTCGTCGGCAATAAGGAAAGATTCCACATCGACTGTGCCGAGATGTTCAAGGATGTCAGAGCCGGAAAGAAGATCCTGATCAATGACGGAAAACTGTCTCTGGCTGTCAAGGAAAAGGGCAAGGATGAGCTGATCTGCGAAGTTCTCAACAGCGGACCGATCGCTACCAGAAAGGGAGTAAATCTGCCTGGTGTCGTACTGACCATGCCGTTTGTTTCCGAACAGGATGAAAGAGACATCCGTTTCGGTGCCCGTAACGGAGTGGACTTCATCGCCGCCAGCTTTGTCAGAAGAGCATCTGACGTTAAGGAGATCAAGAGGATCCTGGCTGATGAAGGCAGATCTGACATTGAAGTAATTGCCAAAATCGAAAACAAGGAAGGCTATGATAACCTCAATGCGATCTTAAACGTCGCTGACGGTGTCATGGTAGCCAGAGGAGACCTCGGTGTCGAAGTATCCCTGCAGCTTGTTCCTTTATATCAGAAACACATTATCGATATCGCCAATAAGACCGGCCGTCCGGTAATTACCGCAACTCACATGCTGGAGAGCATGGTATCCAATCCAAGGCCGACCAGAGCGGAAGCTTCTGACGTTGCCAATGCGGTATTTGACGGTTCCGACTGTATCATGCTGTCAGCCGAGACTGCCAGCGGTGAATATCCGGTTGAAGCCGTACAGACCATGGCTACTATCGCTGAGGAATGCGAACGCATGTATGACTACGGAGATTTCCTGGAAAAGATGATTTCTCATTCCGACCGTTCCATGAGCGATGCCATCGGTATCTCCGTTGCTGAGTCATGTCTGACCATGCATAACGTCTCAGCCGTACTGGCCTTTACGGAAACAGGCGGAACGGCTAAGCGTCTTTCCAAATACAAACCGTCAGCTCCGATCATCGCTGCCACCAACAGCGAGGAGACCTGCCGCAGAATGTCTCTGTATTCCGATGTCTATCCGGTATACTCCAAAGATATTACCGATGCTTCTCTGTATGACAACACCGCTAACCATGTTGTCAAGCAGATGAATCTGGCCAGAGGCAGCATGTACATCATCTGCGCCGGCTGGCATTCCGGACACGGCAATACCAATACCATGAGATTTGCGACCGTGGGAGATAACGATGAATAGTGAAATCCTGAAGAAATACGCCAAACTGGCAGTGGTGGCAGGTGCCAATGTGCAGCCTGGACAGCTGCTGGTCATCAGCTCATCTGTTACAGACTGGCAGTTTACCGAATACTGCGTTGAGGAAGCCTATAAGGCCGGTGCCTCAGCAGTAATGATTAACTGGAACGATGAAAACATCAGCCATATGAATTATGAGTATCAGTCAGTTGAAACTCTCTGCGAGATTCCTGACTGGTATGAGGAAAAGACAAAATGGGAACATGAAAAGAAATGTGCCTATCTGCACATAGCTTCCCGAACACCGGGTTTGCTGCGGGATATTGATCCGGAAAAGATCAAACAGGCCTCATTGGCTTCCATGAAGAGAATGCGGAAATATCAGGCTTACACCATGAACAACCTGGGACAGTGGAGTATCGTGGCTCTGCCTAATCCAAAGTGGGCCAAGATCGTCTTCCCTGACAAAAGTGAAGAGGAAGCCGTACAGGCCTTATGGGATGCCATCCTGTTCTCTGTAAGAGTCAGAGAGGACAATGATCCGATTGCGGAATGGGAACAGCATGATGCTGAATTACTCAAGCACTGTGATATTCTCAATGCCCACCAGTTCAAGACCATGCATTTTGAAAGTTCAAACGGAACTGATCTGAAAGTCGATCTGGTTAAGAATCATATCTGGGTAGGAGGAGGCTGCAAGACTCCGGAAGGCGTCTTCTTCAATCCGAATATGCCTACAGAAGAATGCTTCTGTATGCCTGATCGAAACAATGTCAACGGAAAGGTCTATGCTACCAAGCCTTTGAACTATAACGGCAAGGTCATTGAAGACTTCTGGTTTGAGTTTAAGGACGGAACCGTTGTGGATTACGGTGCTGCCAAGGAAGTGGAAGCACTTAAGGCCCTGCTGGAGACTGATGAAGGATCCAGACATCTGGGAGAAGTAGCTCTGATCTCCTATGATTCACCTATATCCAATCTGAACATTCTGTTCTTCAATACACTGTTTGACGAGAACGCTTCCTGCCATCTGGCTTTGGGAAGATGCTATCCGGAGAACGTGGAAGGCGGAATAGAGATGGAAGAGGAGCAGTTAGCAGCCGTCGGCGGCAACAGTTCCATGAATCATGTAGACTTCATGTTCGGAACCCCTGACATGAAGGTAACCGGCATAAAGGAAGACGGAACGGAGGTTCCGGTATTCCTGAACGGAAATTTCATTATCTAGAAAATAGTAACCGGCTGAGAGATTCAGCCGGTTGACTTTGTAAGGGAATTGTATTTAAATAGTATTAAATACGTTGAATAAGACAACAGATCTCAGAAACTGATCAGAGAGAGCCGTGGCTGGTGGAAACGGCTTGAGGTACTGATTTCTTACCGCTTAGGAGTAGATCTTCGAAAAGATTCCGGTGATCCCGTTACAGTCATTGAGTGCATGTCCATTTGGGCATGAAAAAAGGTGGTACCGCGTTTACAGACGTCCTTTTACGGGACGTCTTTATTTATTAGGAGGAGTTATGAGCAATATCAAGATGAATGATCTCAACATCAAGAAGATGCCTGAATTAAGCGTTCTGAACCATTCCTGTGCCCATTTGCTGGCCCAGGCAGTCAGACATCTGTATCCACACGCCAAGTTCTGGGTAGGACCTGTAATTTCTGACGGCTTCTATTATGACATCGATCTGGGAACCGATGTCATAACTGAGGATGACCTGCCGAGAATTGAAAAGGAAATGAAGAAATGTGCCAAGGACAACAAGAGGATCGTCAGAGAGGAAATTACCAAGCAGCAGGCTCTGGAAATGTTCCATGATGATGAATACAAGGTTGACCTTATCAATAACATGGATGAAAACGAAGTAGTCATCTCCTGTTACCGTCAGGGTGACTTCGTTGACCTGTGCCGCGGACCTCACGTCGAGAATACCAAGCAGATGAAGTTCTTCAAGCTTCTGAAGGTTTCCGGTGCTTACTGGAAAGGTGATTCCAGCAATAAGGTTCTCCAGAGAGTCTACGGTGTCTGCTTCGAAAATCAGGAAGATCTGGATGCGTATCTGCAGTATCTGGCTGAAGCCAAGGAAAGAGACCACAGAAAGATCGGCCGTGACATGGACATCTTCATGTTAAGTGACCTGGTAGGAAAGGGCCTGCCAATGTGGCTGCCTAACGGCTACACGATGTGGAGAACCCTGAACAACTACATCACGGACATGGAAATTGCCCGCGGTTATCTGCATGTTCATACTCCTGACTTAGGCTCCGTTGAACTTTATAAGACTTCCGGACACTGGGATCATTACAAGGATGACATGTTCTCTCCGATGTATCAGTTAAGCGATGAGGAAGAGAAGAGCATGACGGTCCGTCAGATAAAGGACAGAATCGACAAGAGCAGAAGCGATGATGTCTATGTCTTAAGACCGATGAACTGTCCTCATCACATGGTGATCTTCGGCAGAAGAGCTCACTCATACCGTGAACTGCCGATCAGGATCGCTGAGATCGCTCATGACTTCCGTTACGAGGCTCAGGGTGCCGTCAAAGGCATTGAAAGAGCCAGATCATTTACGCAGAATGACTCCCATATCTTCTGCACACCTGCTCAGATCGAAGAAGAATTCAAGGGTGTTCTTGACCTGATCATGGATGTCTACAAAGACTTCGGCATCAAGGAGTACAAGTGCCGTCTGTCCTTAAGAGACCCGGAGGACCAGGAGAAGTATTTCCCTGATGATGATATGTGGAACGGTGCCGAGGATGCCTTAAGAAAGGTTCTGGATGACCTGCACCTGGATTATTTCGAAGCCATCGGTGAAGCCGCTTTCTACGGCCCGAAACTGGACGTACTGGTCAAGCCTGCTGTCGGCAATGAAGTAGCTCTGTCCACGATTCAGCTGGACTTCCTGTTACCGCGCCGTTTTGAACTGACTTATGTTGATGAAGCCGGTGTCAAGCAGACTCCTGTTGTCATTCACAGAGCCATCTTAGGTTCTCTTGACAGATTCATTGCCTTCTTACTGGAAGAAACAAAGGGAAAGCTGCCGTTATGGCTGGCACCTCAGCAGTTCGCTGCCATTCCGGTAAATCCGAATGTACATGCTGATTACGCCAGAGAAGTAACTGAACTCTTACTGAAAAACGGTTTCAGGGCAAAGCTTGATGACCGCAATGAGAAGGTTGGTTACCGCATCAGAGAAGCGCAGGTCAAGAAAGTCGCCATTCAGCTGGTCATCGGTGATAAGGAGATTGAGGAAAGATCCATCACGATGAGAAGATACGGACATCAGGAATCCGAGACATACAGTCTGGAAGAATTCCTGGAGCGTGTAAAAGCTGAAAGGGATAACAAGGAATTAGCCAAGTAAAGGAGTATAAATATATGGAAAACGCCTGGAAGAAATACGATCGGAAAAAGAAAAAGGAAGTTTTCGCTTTTGCGGAAAGCTATCGCCGTTTCATTTCTGACTGCAAGACAGAAAGAGAATGTGTTATCGAAGGAATAAGGATCGCCAGAGAGCATGGCTTCCGTGACATCGAAGAATGCATTAAAAACAAGGAAAAACTGAAAGCCGGAGACAAGGTCTACCTCAACAACAAGGGTAAGGATCTGGCCCTGTTTATCATCGGCAAGAAGCCTTTGTCAGAAGGCATGAACATCTTAGGTGCTCACATCGACTCACCGAGAATCGACTGGAAGCAGCATCCTTTCTATGAGGATCATGACATCGCTTTGGCTGATACCCATTACTATGGCGGAATCAAGGCTTATCAGTGGGTAACACTGCCATTAGCTTTACATGGTGTCGTCTGCAAGAAAGACGGCAGCATCGTTAACATCGTCATCGGTGAAAAGTCATCTGATCCGGTTGTTGGCATCAGTGACCTGCTTATCCATCTTTCCAGAGAACAGCTCCAGAAGACCGCTAACAAGGTAATTGAAGGGGAAGACCTGAATGTCACCTTGGGTTCAATTCCGCTGGAGAAGGAAGAAAAAGAGGCCGTAAAGGCTAATATCCTGAAACTTCTGAAGAGAAAGTACAAGATTGAGGAAGACGATTTCATTTCGGCTGAAATCGAAGTCGTACCGGCCGGTCCGGCCCGTCACTACGGTCTGGATGAATCAATGATCATGGGTTACGGTCATGATGACAGAGTATGTGCCTATACATCCTTAATGGCCATGATGGAAATTGATAATCCTGAAAAAACCGTATCATGCATGCTGGTGGATAAGGAAGAAGTCGGATCCATCGGTTCAACAGGCATGGAATCATATTTCTATGAAAACATCGTGGCTGAACTGATGGAACTGGTTGAAGGCTATGATTATCTGGGATTCAGAAGATGTCTGGCTAACAGTAAGATGCTGTCAAGTGATGTTTCGGCAGCATATGACCCGAACTATCCGTCTGTCAACGAACTGAAGAATACCGCATTCTTCGGCCGCGGCATTGTCATGAACAAGTATGTCGGCAGCGGCGGCAAGGGTGGCAGCAATGATGCTCATCCGGAATTCATCGCGCAGATCCGCAAGGTCTGGGATGAAAACGACATAAGCTGGCAGACAGCTGAATTAGGTAAGGTCAATGCCGGTGGCGGCGGAACCATTGCTTATATCATGGCCAAGTACAACATGCAGGTAATTGACAGCGGTGTTGCCGTGCAGAACATGCATGCTCCTTGGGAAGTTGTATCAAAGGCCGACGTCTTTGAAGCCAAGAACGCATATGTGGCATTCTGTAAGAACATCTGATGGAAAACTATATTCTTTTAGCCAATCTGGAGGAAAACTTTCTTCATCAGTCAGTAAATGCTCTTTTAAGTGAAGGGTACACAACACTCAGAGAACAGGGCAGTTATCTGATCATGATGAAAGGCGAGGTTACTCCTACGGATGAGAAAATGGCCGAGATCCTGTTCTCCATGATGAAGAGAATGAGATTTGACGTTTCCTGTTATGAAGACGTCAGTAACATGTTTAACAGTAATAAGGAAAGGCTGGAAAAGGAACAGTTTTCCAGACTGAAGTTCAATGACAGATTCATCTGGTATATAAGGCAGTTTCTGGCAGCATTAAAAGTAAAAAAAGGGCTCAGTTAATACTGAGTCCTTTATCTATCCTCTTGGACCGAATCCGCCACCGCCAGGCTGTCCACCGCCGCCAAACTGATTGGTGAGCTGGGTGACCTGTGACCCGTTGACGATGACCGTACCGCCGTTAAGCTGTGCCGTACCGTCCCAGTCAAACGGGAACTGAGCGGTAATGGAAATGTATCCGCCGTTGATGATCAGGTTACCATTGGAATCCAGGGCATCGGTATCGCCCTGGCCCATGTTAATTGTCAGGGTACCGCCGTTGATGGTAATGCAAGGTGTTACTCCTGAAACCTTCTTGGCAGCGTTGATACCGTCATCCGAAGCATTGATGGTTACTTCACCGTCATTAAGGGTAACAATGGTAGCTTCCATTCCTTCACCGGCTTTTACGGTTACCATGCCGTCATTGATTTCCAGGGTGTGATCCCGGTGGATGCCGTCATCACCTGAATTCACGGTGAGTGTGCCTGAGTTGATCAGAATGTCTTTATCACTGTGGATGCCATCGTCCCGGGCAGTTACGGAGATCGTGCCGCTGTCGATGATGATGGCACTTGTTGCCTGAAGGCCTTTATCAGTGGCCTTGGCTGTAACAGTGGAGCTGTTGATGTAAATGTATCCCTTGCCGGCATCAGTGTCGTTAGCTGATTTAATGCCGTCAGTTCCGGCATTCACTGAAACAGTCGCGCTGATAAGTAATACGGAGTCCTTGCCGTTGATGGCGGTGTTTTTGGAAGTGACGCTTACGGTTGCTCCGGCAATTATCAGATCATCCTTGCAGACGATGCCGTGGCTCTTATTACCCGTAACATTAAGAGTACCGGTGCCGTTAATGGTCAGATCGTCTTTTGCGAACAATGCTGCATCAACGTCCGTTCCATCGTATGTATAGGTATAAGAAGATGGATCGGAGAGGGTGTTAACTGTATTGTCAGCCAATGTGATAAATACTTTATCAGCCTGTCCAATCAGAATTGCGGCATTGTTTTCTCCCTGTAAAGTCAGATTATTCAGGATTATCTGAACCTTAGAGTTACTGTCAGTCTCAACAATTACAGTTGCGGTACCATTTCCGCTGAGAACATAAGTGCCTTCAGCCGTGATTTTTACCGTTGAACCGGAGACTGTGATGTTTTTACCGGTGACTGAAACGTCAGAACCTGAGAAAGATACTGTTCCGGTGATTTGATCGTAGCTTCCGGATAAATCACGTTTTGATACTGAGGTATCGTAATCCGTACCATTGAATGATACTGTTTCCTTAATGGTATTGTTTACGGTTGTAGTTACTTCAACGGTGATATTTTCTACAGGTTTTTCTTCATTGTCTGTGATGGCATCTGTGTTTGTGTTTACGGTGTTGTCTTCTGTCTCGTTATTGTCTATGACTGTCTTACTGCCGCATCCTGCCAGCAGTAAGACTGCCATTAAGATAGTCATTAGTTTCTTCATTTATTCGCTTACCTCCGGGAATACTCCCAAACTGATTTCAAGATTGCTGTTGCGGATCCTTAACTCATTGATGAAGTTCTGGATATCCTTTCTGTCTTTCAATACCACATCGTATGTAAGTCTGTACAGACTTCCCATATTAGTGGTCTTAACTGTAATTAATTCATTGCTGACGGTATATCTGTCTAATAC
This sequence comes from Erysipelotrichaceae bacterium, assembly GCA_017405785.1. Taxonomy (GTDB): domain Bacteria; phylum Bacillota_I; class Bacilli_A; order Erysipelotrichales; family Erysipelotrichaceae; genus RUG521. Next base: position 102,264 of record JAFQZR010000027.1, on the reverse strand, counting down.
GTCAGCCAGTTCCTCATTGTAATTCATGCTTTCAGGGCAGGTGATTCTCAGCTCCTGATGGAGTTGGGAATAATTGCCTGAGATCTTATAGAATACAAACATTATAACACACACTATAAGCGTAAACAGTGTGCTGAAACCGATGTAGCCTATGGAGTTTGCCAGGCCGATAGTCACGGCTACAAAGATCAGAAGGATGTCTTCAGCTTTATACTGCATGCTTCTGAATCTGACTAAGCCAAATGCTCCTGCAACGGCTATACCCGTACCGACATTGCCGTTGACCATCATGATGACCGTCTGGGCAACGACAGGCATTAATACAAGTGTCATCTGATAGCTGGGATTGCTTCTGTTCAGATAACCCTGAAGCAGTGCCAGTAAGGCACCTAGAATGACTGATGCAGCCGTGCAGATGATGAATATCTCAAAGGTAATGGTTCCTGAATATATTGATGTGAATAACTGTTGTAACATTTTTTAGCTCCTTTCATGATGACGTCAGTGTATATCTGACCGTATTTGGAATAATTGCCCGGAAAGATGTTCATCTCGTCAAGGACTTCAGTCAGCCATAAAGGCATGGCATTCAGTGACTTTATTTCCATGATGACGGTGTCTTCACCGGTCAGCTGTTTTTCAGCTTTGTTGTTTTTTAGAGTGACATTGTCCAGTGAATAGCGGACATTGTAATCAAAGGTAATTCTTATGTTGCTGTCGTTGATGACAACATATGAGTCTCTTTCGTAACTGATCAGAACACGCGGTTTGAGATCGGGATATTTCTTCATCATGTAGTCGATCTCATTGACGATCTGAGTGTTGTCAGGCTTTCTGCCGAAAAGAATGTAATTCATGGCGTTGTGATAGCTCATTGCCCGTCTTCTCTTGTAGATGACTCCCAAATACTTTTTCTTGAGTTCCATGAACACTTCGGAGGAATCATCTTTCATGCCATAGCTTCTTAATCTGAGCTTTTCACGGTAAGCCGGCTTTTCAAGCGCGGCTCTTGCCAGTCTGTAATTATCGGTATCGAAATATATGCTTGAAATATCGCTGTGAGGGAAGAGGTCTTCCTGCAGTCTGTCCTGGATCCTGTTTCTGAGATTTTCGTACTGTGATCCGGTCAGAACATATTTTGATTCTACTCTTTCAAATATTGACTGATAATCCATACATGTTTCCTCCTTTATGCCTGTATTGTAAGATCTGAAGGTTGAATCTGAATGAAGCGAATGTGAAGTTACTTTAAAAGTTTGTGAACATTTGGTGTATTGAGTTTTTATTACATTGATTGTATAATGCTAAACTGTGGGGGAAATGATATGATAACTCTGAAGCTTGCCAAACCGGAAAATGCCAAAGAACTGGGTGAACTGTTTTACAGCTGTCTGCTGGAAAACTACCCGGAAACCATTTCAGAGTATTCGCTGAAGAGCTGTACCGACTATTTCCGCAGACGCAGATGTGCGGATACGGTGATGGGCATTTATGACAGTAAGGTCGTTGGATTCTGTACCTACGGTCAGTCTGATGATGAGTTCATGAAAGATTCAGGAGAAATCAATTATCTGTTCGTCCTCAAGGATTATCAGAGACACGGTGACGGCAGACGCATTCTGCATGAAGCTGTCAGAAAACTGATAAGACAGGAATACAACCAGGTCATCTGCTGGGTGGACAGCCGCAATGAAGAAGGCAGGGGTTTCTATGAAGCTCTGGGATTCAGACCTTCCGAATTTGAAAGGACTGAAAACGGCATCACCTGGGTCAGATATTTCAAAAGCATATAAAAGGCCGTAAGAGCCTTTTAATCTTTTTATCCATTTGACAATGAAGATTGTCAGGCTTTATTATATATACATTGAAAAGGGAGTTGATGTTCATTTATGGATCCGCTTTCGTGGAGTTTAACCAGTACTGAAATAACCCTGCCTGAAGAAGGAGTTACGGGTTACATTATTCTTCTGATCGTTCTTATTGCGATCAACGCTTATTTTGCTGCCAGCGAACTGGCAATTGTGTCCCTTAATGATGCCAAACTGGAAAAGATGGCTCAGGACGGAGACAAAAAGGCCAAGATTCTGTATGAGATGACCAGCAGGCCTACTACTTTTTTAAGCACCATTCAGATCGGTGTAACACTGTCGGGATTTCTCTCCAGTGCGGTAGCTGCTGATACTTTCGCTGACTATATCGTTTATCTTTTCAGAAATTTACCTATTGATTTATCAGTAGTTAGAATAGTATCAATTTTCTTAATTTCATTACTGCTGTCATTCGTGACACTTGTTTTTGGTGAGCTCTTACCGAAGAGAATCGCCATCAGAGATCCGGAAAGAGTTGCTTTCAGCGTCTGTGGTTCTCTCAGATTTGTCTATAACATTTTCAAGCCAATTGTCTGGTTAGTCTCCAAGACGGTAAACGGCATAGCCAATGCCATCGGAATCAAGGAAACGGACGGACAGGCTGAATATACTGAGGAAGAGATCAGAATAATGGTCGATGCCGGAAACGAGAAGGGCTACATTGAAACCGAACAGAAGGAAATGATCAACAATGTCTTCGAGTTCAATGACCGTACCGTCGGTGAGATCATGACTCACAGAACCGATCTGGAAACTCTTGATATCAACGAGAACCTGAATGAAGTATTCAAGCGGTTTACTGAATCCGGACATTCCCGTATTCCGGTATATGATGAGGACATTGATGACATTGTCGGCATGCTATATGTCAAGGACCTTCTGGAATTAGTTATCGACGAAGACAAGAGGGAACAGTTCAGCATCAAGAAGTACATGCGTGAACCGATGTTTGTATATGAAAACCTGAAGTGTGATGACCTGTTTGACGAATTCCAGAAGACAAAGGTTCAGGTTGCCATCGTCCTGGACGAATACGGCGGAACCTATGGACTTGTTTCAATGGAAGACCTGTTGGAATCAATCGTAGGGGACATTCAGGATGAATACGATGATGAAGAACAGGAATTGCAGGAAGTCAATGAAAACCACTTTATCGTTGATGGAGCGGCTCTGATCGATGATGTCAGCAAGCTGATCGGAATTGAATTGGATGACAGTGAGAATGACACTATCGGCGGACTGGTCATGGACAAGCTGGGTTATGTGCCTGAGGAAGATGAACGTCCAAGCGTTACGATCGGACGTGCACTGTTCACCATCAAATCAATGGATGACAGATCGATTGACAAGATCGACATAATTCTGAATCCAGAGGAAAGCAAAGAGGATTAATTCCTCTTTTTTCTTATTTAAAAACTGCGTTTAAGAGCCTGTGAAAAAAGATGAAAAACTGAGTATTTTTCAGTTGCAATCCTGCGGCAAATGTGGTTTTATAATACTAGTAACTTTCAAGACGGTACTGTGATGCCGACAAGTTCGATGACATTTTCAAAGTGAATGTAATGGGTCTTGTCGTGCACAAGGCCCATTTTTCGGAGGATGTTATGGAGTTTAAGGCCAGAATCATGAGTCAGGAAGATGTCGAGAGAACACTGGTAAGACTGGCTCATCAGATTATCGAGAAAAACAAGGGTACTGAGAACCTCTGTTTTGTCGGCATTAAGACAAGAGGAGTGCCTCTTGCCAGACGTCTGGCCGCCAACATTAAGAACATTACCGGCGATGACATTCCTGTCGGAATTCTGGACATTACACTTTACCGTGATGATTTATCAAAAATCAATATTGATCCCGTCATTAATCAGACTAACATTTCTTTTCCAATTGAGGGAAAGACGGTTGTTCTGGTTGATGACGTTATTTTTACCTGCCGTACCGCCAGAGCGGCTCTGGATGCTCTGGTTGAAGTGGGAAGAGCTGACTGTATTCAGTTATGTGCGCTGATCGACCGCGGTCATGCCGAACTGCCAATTAAGGCAAATTTTGTTGGTAAGAACATTCCGACTTCACTTGATGAAGTAGTAGCTGTCAGATTACAGGAGACTGACGGCGAAACGGATGTCTGTATAAATCGCTTATAAGGAGGGAAAGATTTATGTCTGCAAACAAAGATTCTTATGGCTATCTGCCACAGGAGAGACCGGAATTCGGGAAACTGCTTATTTATGCTTTACAGCAGGTAATCGTCATGTTCCCGGCAACCATCACCGTTGCCTTAATCACAGGATTCCAGGTATCAACCACCATTTTCGCTTCAGGTTTGGCAACCTTATGCTTCATCCTGATCACCGGTAAGAAGATCCCGTTATACTACGGCTCAAGCTTCGCTTATCTGGCTGCTGTCAGCGCCATGGCCATGGCTGAAGGCTCAGCTGATCAGATCGCCCAGTGGAACGCAACAGGAATTCTTCCTGCTGAACTCATTTCCAAGGCTCAGTTCGGTATCATCATGTCCGGCTTCGTTTCAATCGCTGCCGGCTTACTGGTAAGAAAGTTCGGAAAGGATACCATCGAAAAGATCCTGCCTGCCTCAATCACCGGTCCTGTATCAATGATTATCGGTCTTACCTTAGCAGGTAACGCTCTGGGTGATGCCATCTCAACTGACACAACATCTTTCGGAACAGCCTGGCTGATAGTTTCAATGGTAACGCTGTTATCAACGATCTTATTCTCAAAATACTTAAAGGGCTTCTTAGGACAGATCCCGTTACTGTTAGGCGCTGCCTGCGGTGTCGTTACCGCTGCCGCTTTCTATGCAGGAGGAATCAACCTGTTTAGAACCATCTCTGATGAGTCACTGAATTCACTGGCCAGCTTCGGACCATTCGCCATTCCGGCATTCACTTTACCTAAGTTCTCAATGAACGCTCTGATCGGCATCATGCCAATCGCCATCGCAACGATTCCGGAATCAACAGCTCACATGTATCAGCTGGATATCTATGTAAATGACGTTGCCAAGAAAAAAGGCAAGAAGGTCGGTTACAGCCTGATCGACATGCTTGACATCAACCTGATCGGTGACGGTATCTGCGACATGGTAGCCGGTGTCATCGGCGGTCCTGCCGGAACCAACTACGGTGAAAACATTTCAACAATGGCCATTACCAAGGTCTTCTCAGTACCGGTACTGACTGCTGCCTCAATCATCGCCATGATCGTTGCCTGCTTCACACCTCTGATCAAGGCCATCTACGGTATTCCTACAGCTGTCATCGGCGGTCTGGAAGTCTATCTGTTCGGTGCCATCGCTGCTCAGGGTATCGCCATCATGATCGATAAGAAGGTTGACATGTTCTCAGCCAAGAACATCGCTGTCATCGCCGTAATCATGATCATCGGCTTAGGCGGCCAGTATGCTTTCGGCGGAAACATCCCATTCTTCGGACTGAACATTCCATGCGTTGCCGGTGCTTCCGTATTCGGCATTCTGCTGAACGCTATATTATCAATCGGTGAAAAGAAATAACGTAGAAAGTAAATAAATGAAAAACATTCTGTTCGATTTGGACGGAACCCTGCTGCCAATGGATGAAGATGCCTTTACCAGGCTGTACTTCGGATATCTGTGTCGCTGGATGGCTCCGTTTGGATTTGAATCCGACAAACTTATCGCAACCATCTGGAAGGGAACTCAGGCCATGTATGGCAATGACGGATCCCAGAGCAATGAAGATGCCTTCTGGGAAGTGTACCAGAAGCGGTATGATGAACCTAAGGAAAAGCATCACCAGAACTTTCAGGATTTCTATACCGAAGAGTTCAATAAGGCCATAGCCGGTACTTCACCGACACCGCTGGCCCGTCAGATCGTTGATGTCTGCCATGAAAAAGGGTTCAACGTCTATCTCGCTACCAATCCGTTATTCCCGCGTGTGGCTACGCTTAACCGCATCCGCTGGGCCGGGTTAAAGGAAGAGGATTTCCTGGATATTACATCCTATGAAAACTGCTTCTATACCAAACCTGTTCTGGGCTATTTCATCGATTTCTGTCAGAACAATAACATTGATCCGAAGGAATCAATAATGATAGGCAATGACATTACGGAAGATCTTGCCGCTGCTGAACTGGGAATGAAGACTTATCTGGTTACCGACTGTCTGATGAACAGGGGCAACAGGGATAATGTCCCGGATTACAGAGGCACGCTGAGCGAACTGCTGCAGTTTCTGAAAGAGTTATGATAAGATGGGGTAAAGGAATACTTACCCTGAAGAAAAGACAATAAATACAGGGTCCGGTATGCCGGACTCTGTTTTTGTTAAGGAGGCTTTTATGACAACGACCATCAGAATAAGAAAGACCCTTAAGGGAACCATCGACGGCAGACTGCTGCTGTTTGTGGACAAAGTGGATGCCCAGAGCAAGGAACGCTATCTTTTTAAACGCCGTGGACTGGATGGGGCACCGGTATTCGGTGTGACCTTGTATGGCCTGAAAGCAGGAGATGAGATCGTCCTGGAAGACCATAAAGACCGGATAATCGGTTTCCCGTTTGATTTTGAGAATATACCGAAAGGCAAACTGAATGTTCAGGCATTCTTCATCCGCTGGCACAAGTATGTCAGAGGTGACGGTCATACGATTTACGGCATGCAGGATAACGGGGGCGGATGCAATTACGCCGTTACACCATTTAATCTATATTCAACAGTTAAGACAGTGGATTACGGAAATGAAGACATCGTTCTGGATCTGAAATACGAAATAAAGCCTCCAAAGGATATGAAGAAGGGTGAGGTTCTCTCCCAGAACAACTATCCGCGAAAAGGCAAGATGCGTTACTTCAAGATGAAGAGCAAGCTTCTTTCCAGGTTCTGGGGTGAGGATACCTATATCGGTGCCAACGTTCTTCTGCCGGCTCATTACAGCCGCAAGAAGAAGTATCCGGTACTTTACTGGCAGGGACACTGGCCTGGAGATGTTGCAGCTTTCCGCTACGGTGTGGAACTCAGAGAAGCTGAGCAGGGAGTAACCGAATACTGGGATTCGGGAAAGGCGCCGGAAATGATCGCGGTCAACATCCGCGATGCCAACATGTACTATGACGATTCATACCGTGTCAACTCAGCCAACCTGGGCCCGTATGGCGATGCGCTGGTTCAGGAATTCATACCGGCCATCGAAAAGAAATACGGCGGTATCGGTACCCCTGAAAGCCGCTTACTGGCAGGAGGATCGACAGGCGGATGGGAGTCAATGGCCTTACAGCTTTTCTATCCTGATGTCTTCGGGGGAAGCTGGCCGGCCTGCTGCGACGGCATGGATTTCCATGCTTTCCAGCTGATAGACATGTATAACGAAGATAATGTTTACGAAATTAAGCATAACTGGCGCAAAGTCGAAAGACCGGGAATGAGAGACGTCAAGGGCAATGTCATCTGGACGATGCGTGAGGAAAACCGCCTGGAACTGGCTTTGGGAGGAGACCTGGCTCATGGTATGGGACAGATGGGTATCTTCCAGGCCTGTTACTCACCGTGTGGTGAAGACGGCTATCCGGTAAACTCCTATGATCCGTTTACCGGTGAAATAAACAAGGAAGTAGTAAAATACTGGGAAGAGCACTACGATCTGGGTGCTTACATTGAAAGAAACCACGAATGGCTCATGCCGAAGATCCGCGGCAAGATCCATCTGCGTGACGGTGACATGGATAACTTCTATCTGAACCTGGGACACTACATTCTTACGGACATACTTGAGAAGTATGACTATCAGGGTTATTCCAAGATGTTTGCGAGACAGGGTCATTCATTCTGCATGAGAATGATCGATCTTTTGGAAGAGATGGGAGAATATCTGGCTCAGAGGGTTGAAGGATACACCTTTACCAGCCAGCTTGAGAAAGAAGAAACGGAGGAAACAGCATGAAACTTACAACAGGAATGAAGATGCCTGATTTCACGGTAAATACCAATGTGAGAGACAATGTAAAGCTCTCAGAGATGACAGGGGATAAAAACATATTCTGGGTAATCCGCTACATTGGCTGTACGGTCTGCCGCTATGATGTTCATGTACTGTCTCAGCGTTTTGCAGAGATAGCTGAGAAGGGCTGCAGACTGTTTGTGGTGATGCAGAGTGATACCGCACATGTAAAAAGAGATCTGGAAGGTTTCCGGATCCCGTTTGAGATAATCTGTGATGCTAAGCAGGAAATATACAGTGAACTGGAAGTTTTGCCTGCCGAAAGCAGAGAACAGCTGGTCGGTGATTCCCTGGATAAGCTGAAAGTGAAGGGGGCTGCTGCCAGAGAAGCAGGATTTGCCCATGGCGACTATGAAGGCAATGAACTGCAGCTGCCGGCTCTGTTTATCACAGATGGAGAATTGAATGTGACATATGCACACTACGGCACAAACATCATGGACATGCCTAGTGTGGATGAACTGCTTGAAATGATATAAGAAAAGAACGGGAGATCTCCCGTTCTTTATTTGAATGTGATGTATACGATTTCCGGATCGCTGAAGGCTCGGTAGTCCTTGCCGGTAGTACCAATGCCGTTGGTGATGTACATCAGGACATTGTTGACTTTATATTTGCCATGGGCGAAGTCGCCAGTCTGAGCATAGGAGTCATCGATCATAAACGGCAGGTTTATCTGACAGTGATGAGTGTGTCCCGACAGGATGAGATTGCTCATTTTAATCGGCAGGATGTTAGCGACGTTACCGCCATGGATGACGGTGATCGTATAGTCTTCGCTCTGGACATTGGCGAATGCTCCGGAGAGATCGATGTTCTGCGGAATGTAGTCTATGCCGATGAGATTGATGTGTTCATTCTGACCGTTATGCAACCGGATCGGATTAGAGTCCAGCATCTCGAAGTTGGAATCATAGAAAATCTTGGATACCAGGGCCTTGCGCTGTTCGGAGATCAGGTCAAAGTCACCGAATATGGCGAACTTGCCGAGTCTGGCGTCTATGGAACTGAACAGGTCGGTCAGGGTATTAACATCGCTGCTGATAGGTACAAAATCCTTGTCGAACATGTCGCCGCCGAATATTACGATGTCAGCGTTGAGTCCGGAGATCTTCTTTTTGAACCGTTCCAGACGCTTTCCCTTGAAAAAGGTACCGTATTCCAGATCAGAGATGAATATGACAGTTTTTCCCTTGAAGCTTTCCGGTACTTCGGTGTCCTCAATATCAAGATAGGTTACCTTGAAGTCAGTCAGATTGATCCTGCTGGCATTAATGTAACCGAAAAGGGCACTCAGTAAGAGAAATGTGGTTATACCCAGAATAAGGAAAAGCTTCTTTTTCATGCTTCTATTTTAACACAATAAAAAACAAAAGCAGCAGAAACTTTGTTCTACTGCCTGTTCTTGTTAAGGGCCTGTCCGTCAATGTGATTGAGGATGACCGGAATGACTATCGGGTTACGGTGAGTCTTGCTGTAAAGGTATGGCTCCAGGGTCTCCCTGATGCAGTTCTTCAGTTCACCGAAGGTGGTCTTCTGCATCATCCTCTGCCTTAAGGCCTTGTAAACGATAAGTTCGCCGTCTCGCAACAGTTCCTGACCTTCCTTGATGAAGATGAAACCGCGGGAGACAATATTAGGACGGCACAGGATCGTATTGTTCTGGGAGTTGATGGTTACAATGACTGCCACCAGTCCGTTATCGGCCAGCACCTGTCTGTCCTTGAGAACCGCTGTGGCTATGCCGCTGGAATCGTTGCCGTCAATGTAGATGTCATCAGTCTGGATACGGTTGCTGTCACATAAGAAGACCTCGTGGTTTCTCATGATCAGAATGTCGCCGTTGGCGCAGATGAAGATGTTTTCCGGAGAGATGCCGACCTGAGTAGCCGTGTCAGCATGCATTCTCAGCATCTTGTACTCACCGTGCATCGGCATGAAGAACTTAGGCTTTACCAGCTGCAGCATCAGCTTCTGTTCATCCTGGTTGGCGTGACCTGTGGTATGCAGGTTGGTCATGATGGAGTTGGTATGGACTATGGCACCCAGACGGGTGAGATTGTTGACAACGTCATTGACGCTGGTCGCATTTCCCGGAATAGGATTGCTGGAGAAGACCACGGTATCACCAGGAATGATCGTGACATAACGGTGAGAACCGTTGGCTATTCTGCTCAAGGCTGCCATAGGCTCGCCCTGGGAGCCCGTACAGAGCACACAGAGCTTGTTTGCCCGATAGCTGTCCAATGTTGTCGGTTCAATGAAATCGTCGTCTCTGGCCTTTATATGGCCCAGGTCACGGCCGATCTGAACAACGTTTTCCATGGAACGGCCGATGACACAGATCTTGCGTCCGCAGGCGATGGCTGCCGATATGATCTGCTGGATGCGGTGGACGTTACTGGAGAAAGTCGCAATGATGATACGGCCTCTGGTCTTTTCCATGATCTCATCGATGGATTTGGCTACATTTTTCTCGGAAATGGAGAAACCCGGAACTTCACTGTTGGTGGAGTCGGATAATAACAGGTCGATGCCGAATTCACCCATGTAGGAGATGCGCTGATAGTCAGCGTTGCTGCCGATAGGGGTAAGGTCGAACTTGTAGTCTCCCGTGGACATGATCCAGCCGTTAGGTGTCTGTACAGCCAGGCCGTAGCTGTCCGGAATGGAGTGGGTAATGTCAAAGAACCCGATGTGGAAGTACTTGGAAGTGAATCGGGATTCCTTGTTGATGATATGAATGACTGTGCGGTTGCTCATGCGGTGTTCTTCCAGTTTCTTCTGTATGAGTGCAGCCGCAAACTTTGATGCATAAATGTCGGTAATGGAACAGACCTTCAGCAGGAAAGGGATGCCTCCGATGTGGTCTTCATGACCGTGGGTAATGAACAGTCCCCTGATCTTTTCCTGGTTTCTGATCAGGTATGTGTAGTCAGGTATGACATAGTCAACGCCTAAAAGGGAGTCATCCGGGAACATGACACCGGCATCGATGATAATGATCTCATCGTTGCATTCGATGCAGTAGGTGTTCTTGCCTACTTCGCCCAAGCCTCCCAAGGCAAATATCTTGGTATCTGAAGGATAGTATCCGCTGATGGTACGTGAATTATACTTGTTCTGTAATGCCATTGTACCTCCTTAAATGACTATCGCTCCCGGAATCGGAGCCCACGGATCCTTCTTGTTGATATGGTCATGATAAAGAAGACCGTACAGATGATCTATCTCGTGCTGCATGACGATAGCCGGATAACCGGTAAGTCTGATGTTTTCAACACGGTCTGTCAGAAGGTTGTAGGCTCTGACAGTGACCTTGGCATAACGCGGTACGATCCCCTCGACGTCAGGAGAAACACTCAGACAGCTTTCACCGTTTTCCAGATAGGCTTTCTGAGTAGAGTTGGATACGATCTTCGGATTGACCAGAGCGAATTCGACGCTGTCTTCGTCATCCTTGATTGATACGGCCAGCATTTTCTTTGAGACCCCGATCTGCGGGGCGGCAATGCCGACACTTGCCTTGATATTATATTTTTCACGGTATTCCTCATCACGGGAATTCCTGACATAGGTTATCAGATCCAGAAGTATCTGGCGGTCTTTGCGACTTAGAGGCAGTTCAACTTCAGCAGCCTTCTGTCTAAGTACTTCAGATGGTTCCATTACGATGTCTTTTGCTGTAATACGCATAAAAACCTCCTAATCTAGCTTAGAAACAAATGAGCAATATAAAAATTATTGTCCAAATACTTTCTACAATTATTATACATAACACAAAATCAATTATCAATTCGTTTTAGACTTTGATATAATATAGCAGAAAGGGTACTTGAGATGAGCGAAACACCGGTAAGAAAAGTCAGAAGAAAAATGGAAACGGATGTACTGATGACACTGTGCATCATTTTCCTGGTTCTTTTTGGAACGGTCATGATCGCTTCCGCGTCAATAACATCGCGTTCCAATGCTACCCGGGTAGTTGTTTCAACATCTATAAGACAGCTCATTTATGTGGCGCTCGGTCTGGCAACCTACTTCTATATGATCATGATGTTCAACCTGGAACAGGTATCCAAGAGAATCGTGCTGGAACTGATGGCAGTAGGATTCCTGTTGCTGGTAACCAGGGTGTTCGGTAACATTGGCGGTGCCTATGCCTGGATTTCGCTGGGACCTCTTTCATTCCAGCCAAGTGAAATTGCCAAGGTATTCATCGTCTTAACCATTGCCGTATTCATGTGTGACAAAAGAGCGACCAATGTCAAGAAAGCCAGCACATTGGTATTCTATCCATTGGCTGTTCTGATCATCTTTGGTTTCCTTATCATCGTTTATGAGTCAGACTTTGGTTCCGGCTTTGCCTTCATGGGCATCGGCGGCATCTGTTTCCTGATTCCCAACAACAAGCTTTATAAGAAATGGCAGATATTTATCATTATTGCCGTCATACTGATAGTTATCGGTACTGTTTTACTGATGTCAGAAGAATTCCGTGAATTCCTGACTTCTGATGCTACGACACAGTTCATGTCGGAAAACCGCTTTATCGGCAAGATCTTCAACAAGGTTGCCTATCAGTTTTACCGTTTCCTGTCCGCAGGAAATCCGCTGTGGGACCGTTTCGGCTACAGCCAGGAGCTGCTGAACTCACTGTTAGGCATGTCCCGCGGTAACATTACGGGTGTCGGTTTGGGCAACTCCATTCAGAAGTTCGGCTATCTGGCCAGTGCCAGTGCCGACTACATTTTCCCGGTTATCGTTGAGGAACTGGGTTTAATAGGCGTGGCGTGTGTCTTTGTCCCTTATTTCATCATATATGTGATCCTTATCAGATATGCACTTAAGGTCAAGACCGAAAAGGAAAAGGTCTTACTGATCGGTACATTCTCATATCTGTTCATTCATATGTTTCTGAACATCGGCGGTGTTACCGCCTTCATACCTCTGACAGGCGTTCCTCTGCTGCTGATATCCAGAGGCGGAACCTCAATGATCTGTACAATGGCTATTCTGGGAATCTCTCAGAATGTCATCAGAAAATACAATGCAAGGATGAGAGATGAGAATAATAAGTGGTAAATACGGCTCCAGAAGGCTGAAAACACTGACAGGCAATAATACCCGCCCGACTGAAGATCGCGTCAGGGAAGCTGTTTTCGGGCGTTTAGGGCCGTATTTTGACGGAGGTATCATCCTTGATCTGTTTGCCGGCAGCGGAGCTGTTTCCTTAGAGGCCATATCCCGCGGCTTTGATGAAGCATATCTATGCGACATTTCACGAGACGCCGTCAGAGTCATCAGGGAAAACATCGCTGATCTCGGTGTGCAGCAGCAGACTCATGTATACAACATGGGCTACAGTGCCCTGACCCGCAAACTGGCAGGGCAGGGAGTGCAGTTTGACATGATCTATCTTGATCCGCCGTTTGAACACGGCATCGAAAAGGAAGCCATGAAACTGATCATTGAAAACAGACTTTTGAAAGATGACGGAATCATGATAGTTGAAACCGTAAAAACCGATGAAGTTTCAGTTGAAAAACCGTATTATGTTGAAAAAACCGCGGTATATGGAAAAAACCGCATTACATATGTTAGGAAGGAACACTGATATGCAGAGAGCAGTATATCCGGGATCATTTGATCCCATTACCTATGGCCATCTGGACATTATCGACAGAGCTGCCGAGGTATTTGATGAAGTCATAGTACTGATCATGTACAACGATGAGAAAACCGGTACTTTTACCGTGGAGGAAAGACTGGATATGGTTCAGAACGTGATAAAGAAGTATGACAATGTCACCGTCATGGCCGGGGATGGTCTGACAGTTGACATGGCCCGCAAGCTGGGAGCCAACATCCTGATCAGAGGCATCAGAGCTGTTACCGACTATGAATATGAAATGCAGCTGGCAACAGCCAATATGGTACTGGCTGAAGATGTTCATACAGTTTTCCTGGTAGCCAAGCCGGAATATTCATTCCTTTCAAGTTCCACTGCCAAGAGCATAGCCAAGTGCAAGGGCGATATCAGCTCCTTTGTTCCTGATTATGTCAGAGAGAAAATGGAAGAAAAATACGGGTATCATTATGAATAACAGAATTGACAGAGTAATTGAAAAGATGCGGGAAAGAGGTCTGAGTCAGATGATCGTATCTGACATCAACTCCATCTGCTATCTTACGGACATAAAGATCTATCCAGGAGAAAGACTGTATGCATTGTTACTGAAAAAAGACGGAAAGCATACATTCTTCTTCAACAGGCTTTTCGGACGGCACACTGACTTTGATGTTGTCTGGTATAACGACGGTGAAGATATCATTTCCGAAATAAATAACAGAATTGACCCTGATTTACCGCTGGGAATTGACAAGGAATGGCCGGCAAAGTTCCTGATTCCGTTGCTTGAGAGGAACTCTAAGATAAAGGTTTTACTGGCCAGTGACTGCATTGATGATGTCAGAGCCATCAAGGATGCCCGGGAAATCGAACTGATGAGGAATGCTTCCAGGATAAACGATGAAGTTATCACCAGAGCCATGGCTTATGTAAGGACGGGAATGACTGAAAAACAGGTGGCAGCCTTTGTTGACCGGGAATATCTGAAGCTTGGAGCTGACGGCAACAGTTTCGGTACTGATGTATCATTTGGAGCCAATGCGGCTGATCCCCATCATGCTACTTCCGACTATACACTGCATGAAGGAGAGATGGTACTGATCGACATGGGCTGTATCCGGAAGGGTTACTGTTCCGACATGACCAGAACATTCTTCAACAAGTCGGTCAGTGAAGAGCAGGAAAAGGTCTATTACATCGTAAAAAAGGCCAATGAATATGCTGAAAGTCTGATCAGACCGGGAGTAAAGCTTTCCGATCTGGATAAGGCAGCCAGAGGAATAATCAGTGATGCCGGATATGGCGAATACTTTACTCACCGTCTTGGCCACTTCATCGGCAGAACGGTTCATGAGCAAGGGGATGTATCATCATTCAACGACAATGTCTGCGTACAGGGCATGATCTTCTCAATTGAACCGGGCATATATCTGCCTGGCAAATTCGGAGTGAGAATTGAGGATCTGGTTCTGGTTACCGAAGACGGCTGTGAAGTCCTCAATCATGTCAGCAAGGATCTTAAGATAATCTAGAAATAACGGATTGAATAATCCGTTTTCTTTTCGGCATGAAAAAAGAGATTCCGTGATGGAATCCCTTTTTACGAAATTGGTAAGAAATTAAATCTTATCGTTTGAGCCCAGAACATCAATGATCTTATGCTTTACTAATTCCTTGATGTTGGCTCTAGCCGGTTTCAGATACTGACGAGGGTCGAAGTGTGAAGGGTTGTCATTGAAGTACTTACGGATTGTACCAGTCATGGCCAGACGTAAGTCTGAGTCAATGTTGATCTTGCAGACAGCCATTGAAGCGGCCTTGCGTAACTGTTCTTCAGGAACGCCGACTGCATCCGGCATGTTGCCGCCGTTTTCGTTGATCATCTTGACATATTCCTGAGGTACTGAGCTTGAACCGTGTAATACGATTGGGAAGCCCGGCAGTCTCTTGGAAACTTCTTCAAGAATGTCGAAACGTAATGGTGGTGGTACTAAGATACCTTCTTCGTTACGTGTGCACTGTTCTGGTTTGAACTTGTAAGCACCGTGGCTTGTGCCGATGGCGATGGCCAGTGAGTCACAGCCTGTTCTTCTGACGAATTCTTCTACGTCTTCAGGTCTTGTGTATGATGAATCTTCGTCTGATACACTTACTTCATCTTCAACACCGGCTAATGTGCCTAATTCAGCTTCTACAACAACACCGTGTGCATGTGCATATTCAACAACTTTTCTGGTGATTTCGATGTTTTCCTCAAATGGCTTGCTGGAAGCATCGATCATGACAGAAGTAAAGCCGTCGTCAATGCAGGACTTGCATGTTTCAAATGTGTCACCATGGTCCAGGTGCAGAACGATTGGTAAGCCTGTTTCGATAATGGCTGCTTCTACTAACTTAACCAGATAAGTACGGTTAGCATAAGCTCTGGCACCCTTTGAAACCTGTAAGATGATAGGTGAGTTGCATTCCTTGGCTGCTTCGGTAATACCCTGAATGATTTCCATGTTGTTAACATTGAAAGCACCGATAGCGTATCCGCCCTCATAAGCCTTTTTAAACATTTCTGTTGATGTTACTAATGGCATAATATTTTTTTCCTTCCTATATTTCATTCATTATTTTATCATAATAAAAGCGAAAAATACATCTTTTTAAAGCCAATATTGCATATGTGAAAAAAAGGAACTCTATTTGCAGAGTTCCTTAACGGTTTCAATTGCTTCTTCAGCAGTCATAACAGTGTTCTCACTGTCTGTGCGTCTGCGGAATTCAACCTTGTTTTCACCGGCCATCTTGCCGACGGTAATACGCATCGGAATGCCCAGCAGTTCCATGTCCTTGAACTTGACGCCTGGTCTTTCATCGCGGTCATCAAGAATCGGTTCAATGCCTGCATCCATCAGCTGGTCATAGAGCTTCTGTGCCAGTGCCATCTGTTCTTCATCAGCCGCCTTGATCACAACAATACCTGCTTTATAAGGTGCGACATTTACCGGCCAGATGATGCCGTTGTCATCGTGATTCTGTTCAACCAGAGCCGCCATGGTACGGCCGATGCCGATACCGTAGGAGCCCATGACTACCGGCTGCTGAGTGCCGCTGGAATCCTGGTAATACAGATTCATGGCCTGGGAATACTTGGTTCCCAGCTTGAAGGTGTTACCAACTTCGATGCCTTTTTTGAAGTGGATCCTGCCGCCGCAGACAGGGCAGATGTCGCCTTCGACAACATTGGAGACATCACCGACGACATCGTATTTCAGATCGCTGACGTTGGCGTTTATGTAGTGGAATCCTTCCTTGTTGGCACCGACGATGAAGTTCTTCATATGCAGGACTTCCTCATCGAGAATTACATTGCAGTTTTCCAGATCAATCGGTCCTGTATAGCCGGCCACCGCATTGGAGGTAGCGATAAGCTCATCATTGGCAAAGTTCAGTTCTCTGCCGCCGGTCAGCTTGAGAGCCTTGGTTTCATTGAGGTCGCGGTCGCCTCTTATGAAGAAGATGGTAAGCTTGCCGTCAACGTTCATCAGCAGGGCCTTAACGGTCTTTTTGATATCTGTCTTCAGATAGGCAGCGACATCGGCAATTGAGGAAGCACCAGGGGTGGCAACCAGTTCCATTGTCTTTTCTTCTTCACTGTCATCCTGATAGAGATGAGTGCTGACTTCCAGGTTGCTGGAATAACTGCAGCTGTCACACAATACCAGAGTATCTTCGCCGATAGGGGCAACAGCCTGAAATTCTTCAGAAAGCAAGCCGCCCATGACGCCGGTATCAGCCTTGACGATCTTATAGTCAAGGTTAAGGCGGTCAAAGACATTCTTATAAGCCTGGAAGATCTTTCCGTAGGAAACATCCAGACCGTCCAGATCCAGGTCAAATGTATAGGCATCCTTCATGATGAATTCTCTGACTCTGATCAGACCGAAACGAGGTCTCGGTTCATCTCTGAACTTGGTCTGCATCTGATACAGGGAAAAAGGCAGATCCTTGTAGGAACGGATCTTCATGCTGGCTGCTACGGCGAACAGCTCTTCATGAGTAGGGCCCAGGACCATGGTCTTGTTGAATCTGTCCTTCAGAGCGAACATGCTGGAACCGAAGTTGTCTCTTCTGCCGCTGGAAATGTAATAATCCTCCGGCAGCAGGCAAGGCATTAACAGCTCCTGGCAGCCGGCCTTTTCCATTTCCTCACGGACGATGTTTTCAATGTTATTGAGAACACGGTAGCCTAAAGGCAGAAACATGTAGATACCGGAAGAACTCTTCTTTATATATCCGCCTCTGATCAGCAGCTGACCGCTGACGGATTCTTCGTCATTCGGATTTTCTCTTAAAGTATAGAAATAACTGTTTTTTAGTTTCATAAACGATACCTCAATAATATATAATAACATATTTTCAAAACTGTCTAACAGAATATTTCCCCCTGGAAGGAAAGTTGCAAATAAAGACAAATTCTCATATACTTTGTTTAGACTGAAGGCAGTTCGGAAAACAGGAGAAGGAAATAATGAAAAAAACAGTAGTATTATTGATGTCAGCGTTGTTATGTGTCTGTTTTCTGTGCGGCTGCCGACAGAGCAATGCTGAACCGGAACCTTCGGTAATTACCGGAGAAGTAACGATATACACATCGCACTCCGAAGCTGAACAGCAGCTGTTTACCGCGAAGTTCCATGAACTTTATCCGGAAGTTACGATCAACTGGGTCTATGAATCTCTGGCCGAGTCCATTGAGAGACTGGAAGCCGAGAAAGATGATCCGCAATGTGACGTTCTGATGGGAGGATTAACGCAGTCAGACGGCGGCATTTACAATCATCTTTTTGAGCAGTATACTCCTTACCGCATTGAAGAGCAGTCAGTCATCGATGAAGATCATTATTACCAGTATTATACATTCCAGGTGCTCAGCTTCCTGGTTAACAAGGTTGAACTGGCCAAGGTAGGCTTCGTTCTCAGTGACATAAAGGGTTATACAACGTTACTTCATCCGCAGCTGACCGGTCTGATCCTCAGCGCTGATCCGGCTACTACATACAGCGGGTACCGTCAGCTCACCAGCATTCTGGCAATATACGGTGACGGTGACATTTCCGCCTCCAGCAATGGCTGGCTGTATGTCAGAAACCTGCTTAAGAACATGGATGGGGTCTTTACTTCCCGCGGCAGCGATGTCACCGCCCTGATTGACAGCGGTGAATATGCAGTCGGTCTGTCGTATGAATCTGTCTGTGTACAGAGACAGGCCAGCCGCATGATCGACGTGGATGTCGTTTATCCGGAAGAGGGCAATACCCGGATGGCTTATGCGGCAGCCATGGTTAAGAATTGCAAGAACAGGGAACTGGCCGGCAAGGTCATCGATTATCTGCTTTCCAAGGAATACGGCGAAGAGAGAGTAAAACTGCTGAAGGGCTGCCGTGCTACCAACACCAGAGTAACTACCAGTGGCATTGTTCCGGATCTTTCTGAACTCAACATGAAAGAACTGGACGTTGAAGCCATGATCAAAAACAGGGAAGAGATCCTGGCCAAATACTATGAGATCTGGGAAGAACTTGGCGGAACCAAAGTAGACGCCAGTGACAGAGAATGAAAAAATCGGCTCGAGCCGATTTTTATTTGTCCTTGAATACGATGTATTTCTGATAGAGGAATTCCGTTATGAAGTTAACCAACATGGTCAGAGCCAGGACAATGAAGTCCTTGCCTCCAAGAATGGTGGTTAGTCTGTCACCGGCCCATGTTGACAGGGGAGTAAAGACAAGATAGTACAAAAACACCAGGAACATGGCTTTCGGAACATTGCTGGATGAATGGAAGGTATACTTCCTGTTAAAGGTGAAATTCCATAATACACTTAATGTCAGAGAGATGAGATAGCTGGGCCAGTAACTCATGTGGAAGACTTTTTCAAAGACGGTAAAGCTGGCAACCTGAACAATGCCGGCACTGGCGGCTATTAATGTATATTTCAAAGCCTGAATGATGTTCTGTTTCTGCATAACGGGACTCCTTTTTATATTGCGTATATTATAGCATGTATCACAAATTTAAACAATTTAGCACTCACTTATTGACAGTGCTAAAGGATGTGGTATACTATTAGCAGTAATGGAAAATGAGTGCCAGAAGGAAGTGATGAAAATGTTGACACCAAGACAGGATACGATCCTGAAAGCCATTGTTGAAGAGTTTATCAGAACGGCTGAACCGGTCGGTTCCAAACTGCTGGTTGAGAAGTATAACCTTAATTATTCATCAGCTACCATCCGTAATGAAATGAACTATCTGGAATCAGTTGAGCTTCTGGAAAAGACCCACACATCCAGCGGAAGAGTGCCTTCAACCAAGGGTTACCGTTATTATGTCGAACATCTGATGGAACCTGTGGAACAGGAAGAAGACCGTTATCAAATGCAGGTTCAGCTTGATAACAACGTTCCAATTGAAGACATCATTCAGAGAAGCTGTGAGATTCTGTCAAACATGACAAATCTGACTTCCGTCGTCCTGGGGCCTGATGCCAACAGACAGACACTGGCTCATATCAGACTGTTCCCGCTTGACAGCAATACAGCGGTAGCAGTATTCATTACCGATCAGGGACATACTGAGAACAAGATCTTCAGATTTGAAGATCAGATCACTATTGAAGATATTCAGACATGTACCAACATCCTGAATGACCGTCTGGTAGGTACCCCGATCAGTGACATTGTTGAAAAGATGAATGAACTGAAGCCTATCCTGGCTCATTCGGTCAAAAGACATGAAGCGCTGTTCAATGCCTTCATGCAGGCCTTCGTCAAGTTTGCTTCAGAGAATGTCTATTACAGTGGTGCTTCCAACATGTTATATCAGCCGGAATTCGCTGACATAGAGAAAATGAGAAACATCATGAAGATGCTGGAAGACTCAAAACTGTGGCGTTCTCTTGACAGTAATGACAGCCTGAGGCTGACAAGTGTCAATGACAAGAACCAGCTTATCTGGTTTGATGACATGGCAGTTGTCTCCAGCAAGTTCCGTATGGGCGATGAGGAAGGAAAGTTAATGATTGTCGGTCCTTCAAGAATGGACTACAACCGTATCGTAAGTGTTTTGGACTTCGCGGCCGAATTCATCGAAGAGCAGTTTAAAAAGAGAATCAGGTAGGAGGTCATATGTCAAAGAAAGATAAGAAAAAACCGGAAGCTGTAACCGAGAAAGAAATCACAGCTGCTGCTGAAAACAGCGAAGAAAAAGAAAAGGAATTAACTCCTGAAGAAAAATTACAGCAGGAGATAGACGAGCTCAGACATGAGGTCGATGTAACCAAAAATGCCTATTACAAGGCCTATGCGGATATGGATAACCTGAAGAAGAGGCTTCTCAATGAAGCTGATCAGGCCAATAAGTACCGCATTCAGACATTCGCGTTAAGCATTCTGCCGGCCATCGATTCTCTGGAAAGAGCACTGGATGGCAAAAACATTGAAGATCCGTTTGTCAAGGGCGTCAAGCTGACATACGATCAGATCCTCAATGCATTGCACAATGAGGGAGTCAGCGAGATCGACTGCCTCAACAAACCTTTCGATGCCAATTACTGCAACGCTCTGTTAACCGAAAAGGTTGAAGGTGTCGAACCAAATGTCGTTGTGGAAGTACTGCAGAAAGGTTACATACTTAAAGACAGATTATTAAGAGCTGCCCTTGTAAAGGTTAGTGAATAAGGAGGTATATTTATGAGCAAGATTATCGGTATTGACTTAGGTACAACAAATTCATGCGTTGCCGTTCTGGAACACGGTGACCCAACAGTTATTACAAATCCGGAAGGAAACAGAACAACTCCGTCAGTAGTAGCATTCAAAAACGGTGACAAGATCGTCGGCGATGCTGCAAAAAGACAGGTAGTAACAAATAAGAACTCCGTCATCTCAATCAAGAGAAAGATGGGAACAAACGAAAAGGTAGAACTTGAAGGCAAGTACTATACGCCTCAGGAAATCAGCGCCATGATCTTACGGTACATGAAGAAGTACGCTGAAGATTATCTGGGCGAACCGGTTACCAAGGCTGTTATTACTGTACCGGCATATTTCAACGATGCTCAAAGACAGGCAACCAAGGATGCCGGTAAGATCGCCGGTCTGGAAGTTGAAAGAATCATCAACGAACCAACTGCTGCTGCCTTAGCCTTCGGTATTGACAAGACCAACGTAGAGCAGAAGGTTCTGGTTTACGACCTGGGCGGCGGTACATTCGACGTATCAATCCTGCAGCTGGCTGACGGAACATTTGAAGTTCTGGCCACAGCCGGTAACAACAGACTGGGCGGCGATGATATTGATAACATCATCGTTGACTGGATCTGCGAGGAATTCAAGAAGGAAAACGGCATTGATCTGAAGAAGGACCGCATGGCCTTACAGAGAATCAAGGAATCAGCTGAGAAGGCCAAGAAGGACCTGTCCTCAATGCTGGAAGTCCAGATCTCAATTCCGTTCATTGCTGCTAATGAAAACAAGGAACCTCTGCATGTCGAAACTTCATTAACCAGAAGCAAATTTGAAAACATGATCAGAGGAATCGTTGACAAGACAATCGGACCAGTCAGACAGGCTTTATCAGATGCCGGTTTGACCAAGAATGATATCGACCAGGTATTACTGGTTGGTGGTTCAACACGTATTCCATGTGTCCAGGAAGCTGTCAGACGTGAACTGGGTAAGGAACCTAACAAGTCCGTTAACCCTGATGAAGTCGTAGCCATGGGTGCTGCCATCCAGGGCGGTGTCTTAACAGGTGACGTTAACGACGTATTACTGCTGGATGTTACACCACTGTCACTGGGTATTGAAACCTTAGGCGGTGTCATGACTAGACTCATCGAAAGAAATACCACAATTCCTACCAGCAAGTCACAGATCTTCTCAACCGCTACTGATAACCAGCCGGCTGTAGACATCCATGTATTACAGGGTGAAAGACCGATGGCTGCAGATAACAAGACATTAGGAAACTTCCAGTTATCAGGTATTGCACCGGCCAGAAGAGGTGTTCCTCAGATTGAGGTTACATTCGACATTGATGTCAACGGTATCGTTCATGTATCCGCTAAGGATAAGGGAACCGGTAAGGAACAGTCAATCACCATTACCAACTCTTCAGGTTTAAGCGATGCTGAGATCGAGAGAATGGTAAGAGAAGCCGAAGCTCACAAGGCTGAAGACGAAGAGAAGAGCAGAAAGGTCGAGCTGAAGAACAAGGCTGAAGGCTACATCGCTCAGATCGATGCTTCCCTGAAGGACAACGGTGACAAGGTATCACCTCAGCAGAAGGAAGAAGTCCAGAAATTAAGAGATGAACTGCAGGCTGCCATCGATAACAACGACTATGACGGCTTACAGTACAAGCTCGATGCTCTGGAAAAGGCTGCCAATGAAATGGCACAGCAGATGTATTCACAGGGTAATAACGCTAACGGCGGCTATCAGTATCAGCAGTCCAACAGCAACCCTGATGATGACATCAGAGATGCAGAGTTTACTGAGAAGTAAAACATATTTGAAGTTTTCCATAGCCCGGCCGGCAATGGCCGGGTTATGGCGGTTTTTATGAAAGGAGTTTCCCATGGCTGATAAAAGAGATTACTATGAGGTGCTGGAACTGTCCAAGGGCGCAAGCGATGAGGACATAAAGAAGGCATACCGTAAACTGGCCAAGAAATATCATCCGGACCTGAACAAGGCACCTGACGCAGCTGACAAATTCAAGGAAGTTCAGGAAGCTTATGAAGTGCTTTCTGATCCTCAGAAAAAGGCAGCATATGACGCCTATGGCTTTGCGGGAGTAGATCCTCAGCAGGGCGGCTTCGGTCGGGGTGGATTTGGCGATTTTTCCGGTTTCTCGGGATTCTCCGGTTTCGGCGGTGTCGATATAGATGATCTGTTCGGACGGTTCATGGGCGGAGGCAGAAGCACACGATCCAACACCACCGGTCCTCGCAAGGGCCAGGACAGATTCATGTCTCTTAACATTGAGTTTATGGATGCCATAAACGGCACCAGGAAAACTCTCAAGCTGGATGTGGATGAGCAGTGCCCTGAGTGTATGGGATCCGGTGCCCGCAGCAAGGATGACATCAAGGTCTGCCCGACCTGTAAGGGTACGGGACGTGTTACCCGCATGACCAACATGATGGGCATGAGAATGCAGAGCGAATCCGCATGTCCGGACTGTAATGGTACCGGTAAGAAGATCGAACGTGTCTGCAGTAAGTGCAAGGGTTCCGGTTATCTTACCAAGAAGGTTGAAGTAGAAGTCAACATTCCGGCCGGCATTCAGAGCGGTCAGCAGCTTAGAATCACCGGTAAAGGCTATCGCGGTGTTAACGGCGGCAGCAACGGTGACCTCTACATTGAAGTAAATGTGAGAGATCACAAGTATTTCATCAGAGACGGCAAGAACATTCTCATCACCGTTCCGGTATCGGCTCTTGATGCCACACTGGGATGCAAGGTCGATGTACCGACAGTATACGGGGATGTGGAACTGACGATTCCGGCAGGTACACAGCCTAACCAGAAGTTCAGATTAAGAGGCAAGGGTGTTAAGGACGCCTATGGCGGTGTTCCGGGTGACCAGTATGTTGAAGTGGAAGTCGTTATTCCAAGCAACATGACCCGTGAGGAAAAGGAACACTATAACAAGCTGAAAGAACTCGAGAAGAAACAGAAGAAAACTGTTTTCGAGAAATTCAAGGACGCATTTAAGTAACATTCATTGTTACTTTTTCTAAGATAACTGCTTGGCACTCCAGTTGAAAAAGTGCCAGAAAGGAGATGTTTATGGATATCAATTCATTCTCTGAAAATTTAAGAACCATCATAATGAAGAGCCTGGAAATGGCTACTACCGGCCATCACACTGAAATCACGACCATTCATCTGATGTATCAGATCTTCTCTGACAACACCATTGACGGTTTGCTGAACAAGCTTGGCATCGACAAGCAGAATGGCTTGGACATCTGTCAGAACCGAATCAAGAACATAGCCACTGTGGATTATGTTCCTCAGCCGGTGTTCAACCGTAAGGTTACGGAATCATTTTCCGATGCTCTTAACTGGGCCAGAAGTCATGATGAAACTTATCTGACAGTAGCTACATGCTTCATTTTCCTGCTGTTCAATAAATCCAACGTTTCAAATGAAATCTTAAGAACCAATCCTTCACTGACCAAAGAAGCAGCTTTAAATATCGAATTGCAGAGAAGAGGATCCAAGAAGATGGATGAACCTACCAGTGAACAGAATCTGGAAGCTCTGGAAAAATACGGTCATGATCTGGTACAGGATGTCATCAACGGCAAGATCGATCCGGTCATCGGCCGTGATGATGAGATCAGAAGAGTCATTGAGATTCTTTCCCGTAAGACCAAGAACAATCCGGTTCTCATCGGTGAACCGGGTGTCGGTAAGACCGCAGTTGTTGAAGGTCTGGCCTGGAGAATCATGAAGAAGGATGTTCCTTTAAACCTTAAGAACAAGAGGATCATCGAACTGGACATGGGTGCCCTGATTGCCGGAGCCAAATACCGCGGTGAATTTGAGGAAAGACTGAAGGCCGTACTTGAAGAGATCAAGCAGGCCAACGGCAACATCATTCTGTTTATTGATGAAATACATAATCTTGTCGGTGCCGGCAAGACCGAAGGCAGTATGGATGCCGCCAATCTGTTAAAGCCAATGCTGGCCAGAGGCGAGCTGAAGTGCATCGGTGCCACGACATTCAACGAGTACCGCAAGTATTTTGAAACTGACAAGGCCCTGGAAAGAAGATTCCAGCAGGTTCAGATCGATGAACCGTCAGTTGAAGAGACAGTTTCAATTCTGAGAGGTCTTAAGGACCGTTTCGAAGCCCATCATGGCGTACAGATCCTTGATGAAGCCATAATTGCGGCAGCTACATTATCTAACAGATACATTACCGAAAGATTCCTTCCTGATAAGGCCATTGACCTGATTGATGAAGCCTGTGCTTCTCTGCGTGTGGAGATGGATTCCATGCCATATGAACTTGATGAAATTAACAGAAAGGTCATGCAGCTGGAAATTGAAGAAAGAGCTCTGCAGAAGGAAGAAGACGAAAAGTCTCAGGAAAGACTGGCTGACATCAGAGAAGAAGTCCGGAAGCTGAAAGTGCAGAAGGAGAAAATGTACACGCAGTGGCAGGATGAAAAGAATGCTCTTGATGAAAACAAGAGAAACCGTGAACTGCTGGAGAAAGCCAAACTCGATCTGGAACAGGCGCAGAATGAAGCCCGCTATGAAGATGCAGCCAAACTGCAGTACGGAACCATTCCGCAGCTGGAAAAGAAGATCAAGGAGAGCAAGGCTGCTGTTAAGAAGGATGCCCTCATCCAGGAAACAGTTGACGAAGAACTTATCGCTCAGGTAGTTTCCAGATGGACTCACATTGACGTCAGCAAGCTGATGGCCACTCAGAGACAGAAGATCCTTGGTCTTAAGGATACTTTAAAGAAGAGAGTCATGGGTCAGGATGAAGCCATTGAACTGGTTTCCAATGCCGTACTCAGAAGCAAGGCTCACATTCAGGATGCCAACAGACCTATCGGTTCATTCCTGTTTTTAGGTCCTACCGGTGTCGGTAAGACTGAGGTTGCCAGAGCCCTGGCAGAACAGCTGTTTGACGATGAAAACAAGATCGTCCGTATCGACATGAGTGAATACATGGAGAAGTTCTCCACATCAAGACTGATCGGTGCTCCTCCAGGATATGTAGGTTACGATGAAGGCGGACAGCTGACGGAAGCTGTCAGAAGAAAGCCTTATTCCATCGTTCTGCTCGATGAGATCGAAAAGGCTCACCCGGATGTCTTCAACATTCTGTTGCAGATACTTGATGACGGCCGTATCACCGATTCCAAGGGTGTTACCGTTGATTTCAAGAATACAATCGTTATCATGACCAGTAACCTAGGTTCACGGTATGCCTTTGAGAAGGACCCTGAACGCAAGAGAGAACTGTACATGGATGTGGTGAAACAGTCATTCAAGCCGGAGTTTGTCAACAGAATTGATGACATCATCATCTTCAATCCTCTGACAACCGATGTCGTCGGTCAGATTGCCGATAAGTTCATCGGACAGCTGGAAGCCCGTCTGAAAGACCAGAACATTTCACTGGAAATGACCCCAGCCGCCCGCAACAAGATCATTGAAGACGGCAGCGACATTGAATATGGTGCCAGACCGCTGAAGAGATACATTCAGCAGAACATTGAAACAATAATCGCCTATAAGATCATCGCTGACAGTATTGAAGGCAATACGACTCTGGTGATCGACTATAACGGTGAGGATTTCGAAGTAAGGGAGAAACAGTACCCGAAGGAGACCCTGTCATGAAAGAGATTTTCGAAAGAACAAGTGTAAGACAGTATACTGATGAAAAGGTGACTGATGAACAGATTGAAAAACTGTTAAAGGCTGCCATGGCTGCTCCAAGCGCGATGAACCGTCAGCCCTGGGAATTCATCGTTGTCCAGGATCCTGAGATGCTGCAGAAGCTGGGGAGTGTAACACCTTATTCAACCCCGGTTGCCCGCAGCAACTGTACTATCGTCACTCTGGCAGATACCGGCAATTCAACAAGCAATATCTATCTACATGATTTAGGTGCTGCGTGTGAGAATATTCTTCTGGAAGCAGTCCATCTGGGTTTAGGCACAGTATGGATGGCTGTTACCCCAAGTAAGGAAAGAGAACAGGCTGTCAGAGAACTGTTAAACATTCCGGAGAACATCGTTCCGTTCTCCATGATCGCAGTGGGCTATCCTGCCGGCGAAGTTAAACCAAAGGATAAATTCAAACTGGAAAAGATCCATTATGAAAAGTATAAGGCCGTATAATTTACGGCCTTTTCTTATGGAAAAGAGAAGAGCAAATGTAGTAAAATCTAATAGTGAACAGTATGTTAAAAAGGTATTTCGGAGACAGGAAATTCAACAGAAGGATTCTTTTGTTTTCCTTTCCCGTCGTTGTTCACGGTTTTATAACCAGCGCCATTAATTTTATTGATTCACTGATGACCGGCATGCTGGAAGATACGGCTGTAGGAGCTGTGGCAGCCGCAAGCCGTTTCTTCATGATATTGCTTTATGCCGTAGGAGGTATGTCCGGTACCACAGGTGTCTACATCTCTCAGTTCTATGGCGCATCCCGTAAGAAGGAGATCAGACAGTCATTCTATGCAGGTATTATCGTTACTTACGGAATGCTGATACCGTTCTTCATTCTGTTAATATTGCGGCCGGATAAGATCATCAGTTTCTTCTCTCATGATCCGGATATCATCAGGGAAGGTATAGTGTATGTCCGCATAGTCAAGTATTCCTTTATACCATTATGTCTGAGCCTGTGCATATCCTCAGGTCTGCAGGCCATTGGCCTTACCAGAATACCGCTGGTGGTTTCAGGGGTATCGGTCATCGTCAAGGTTGTCAGTAATCTCTTGCTGATGTACGGCAATTCCGTTCTCCCATGGTCAGGAGTGACCGGGGCAGCAGTTGCCACAGTCATTACCAGAGTTGCTGAACTGATCATGTATCTCTGTGCTATTGCTTTAACCAAACCGGAGTTTGTGAATGGTGTGAAAGGCTTTGTGGATGTTCCGCTGTCTCTGGCTAAAAGGATAGTCATCACAGCCATACCATTCTCTGTCAATAACATTGCCTGGGCTGCCGGTAACTCCGTGATTCTGAAAATCTATGGAAATCTGGGCACTGACAATTACAACGCCTATGTCATACTGACGGCCATTGATGACATCTTCTTCAATTTCAATGCCAGCTATGGTAATGCCAACTCCGTTCTGATCGCTCAGCAGATCGGAAAGGATGACCGTGATAAGGCCCGCGAGTTTGCGTATAAGACCTATGGTCTGGCCCTGATTGTCGGTGTTGTTCTGTGTGTTGTGCTGTATCTGATGAAATACAGCATACCGCTGATATATTCCAGCATGTCTGACGAAGTCGTCAGCATAGCTGCCAGACTGACGGTATTACAGTCGGTGACCTTCATTCTCTATGAGATGAGCATGCAGAATTACTATGTCTTCATGGCTGGCGGGGATACCCGTTCCATTGCCATCATGGATTCCTGTATGGTCTGGTTTGTTCAGATACCGATCCTGTATATATGTGCTCATTATCTCAACTTCAGTATTGAAACCATTTTCCTGGGTTCTCAGAGTGCGGAACTGATCAAACTGTTTTTATCAACAGCCCTGATGAAGAAGGAAAGATGGCTCAATCCGCTGGCTGCCGTGAGTGTAATTGAGAGTACTTAGAATATTAAATATGTAAATAACAGTAAAAAACTGCTGAAAAGGAGGAAATATATGAAAGT
Source organism: Erysipelotrichaceae bacterium (assembly GCA_017405785.1). GTDB lineage: Bacteria > Bacillota_I > Bacilli_A > Erysipelotrichales > Erysipelotrichaceae > RUG521. The sequence continues at coordinate 73,333 of JAFQZR010000027.1, read as the reverse complement.
AGGAATTTTGGGAACAGGCGACATCTCCCACGCCTTTATGGAAGCCAGCGCCATTGCCGGCATCGAAAGTGTAGCGGTATATAACCGCAGTTTTGAAAAAGCCGAAGCTTTCCGTGAGAAATACGGTCTTGTTGAAGCTTATGATAATGTTGAGTGGTTCATGCAGGACAACAGATTTGATACTGTTTACGTCGGCATGCCAAACGGTCTGCACTGCACATATGCCTTACAGGCTCTGGAAGCAGGAAAGAATGTCATAATTGAAAAGCCTTTCTGCGCTAACCTGAGAGAGTTCAACGAACTCTATGCCAAGGCAGATGAAAAGAAGAAATATCTCATCGAAATGGACCGCATCCTGTCACTGCCTAACTTCAAGGCAATTCAGGAACATCTGAAGGAAACAGGATTTGTCTCAGCCGTATCAGCTAACTACAGCAAGTATTCCCGCAGATATGACGCTTATCTGGCAGGGGAAGTACCTAACGTCTTCTCCACTGACATGGCTGGGGGAGCCTTAATGGATCTGGGTGTTTATGAAGTAAATATTATTGTTGCTCTGTTCGGCATGCCTGACAAGGTCATTTACCGTGTCAACAAACTTTCAACCGGTGTTGACATTGCCGGTGATTTACTGATGGAATATCCTGGTTTCCATGCCAACGTCATTGTTGCCAAAAACTCATACGGCAACTGCCACATGATCATTCAGGGAACAGACGGTTCGATCCTCAGTGAGGGTTGGCCAAGTGTACTGGATAATCTAAGCTTCATTGATCATCAGGGAAAGAAGGATATCGCCGCAGATCAGCCATATGACGGCTTTGCCTATACTCTGATGGACATCAAGGAAATCGTTGAGAACAATGACATGGATGCTTACATGGCCAGAAGAAACCAGTCAAGACGCGTCATGACCGTTCTGGATACCGCCAGAAAGAGTGCAAACATTGTTTTCGCAGCTGACTGGCAGGCTTAGAGTAACTCTAAGATTATTTCCTGTGTGAAATTGTGGGAATCTATTGAAAGGACTAATACGGCAATCTAAAATGATTATAGGTCGCTGTTATGTCGGAACATAAATCACATAAGGTAAAACTGGAAAACATTCCAAAAGACAAGGTAATCTGCCATCTGTCAAACAGATCTGACAATGTAAAAGTTTTATTGTGGGCTTTGGCAGCTGCCCTGTTATTTACAAAAAATTATGTTCTTGCCGTTCTGATAGGCTTCTATGCCTTTGTCTACACATTCTCAACGGAGAAGAAGCTGTTTGAAGGCTTTGAGAAGTTCTTAACAGTCTACAATGATCCAAACGGCGAATACTGTGAGCTTATTTACTTAAGCGAAGTAGAGGGTTGGGAATACCGAATTACCGATAAGGGCGACAAGCTGATTTTCTATCTTGCAGACGGTGAAAAATACCGTATTGACACCAATGTGGACAGAAAGATCTATACTTATCTCAGGCAGGTTCTGCCGGAAAAGGAAAGAAGAAAGAAGAAGGAGTCATAAAACTCCTTTTATTGTTGAACTTGAATCTGAAAAGGGTATAATTGATATAAAAATATGGGGGAGGATATATGGCACATTACTACAAAGAAGAATCGCATACGTTCAATGAATATCTGCTGATCCCGGGTTATTCCGATGAAAACTGCATCCCGTCAAACGTATCTCTGAAGACACCGCTGACCAAGTACAGACCAGCCGAAGAAGAACCGGCCATCACCATGAATATCCCAATGGTTTCAGCCATAATGCAGTCTGTTTCCGGTGAGCGCATGGGCATAGCCCTGGCTAAGGAAGGCGGCATTGCGTTTATCTACGGCAATCAGTCCATTGAATCTCAGGCGGAAATGGTTTCCAAGGTAAAATCATATAAAGCCGGATTTGTTGTATCGGATTCAAACATCAGACCAGATGATACACTGCAGGATGTAGTTGATCTGTTAGAAAGAACCGGCCACTCAACAATGGCTGTCACTGATGACGGAAGTGCCCATGGCAAGCTGTTAGGTGTTGTCACCAGCCGTGACTACCGCGTTAACAGAATGCCGATGGACACAAAAGTTGAAGAATTCATGACTCCGTTTGAATCTCTGGTTTACGGTAAAGAGGGCATTACCCTGACCGAAGCCAATGATGTCATCTGGGATCACAAGCTGAATACACTGCCTATTATCGATGAAGATCAGAATCTCTGTTACTTCGTATTCCGCAAGGACTACGATTCACATAAGGAAAATCCGGATGAACTGCTGGATGCCAACAAGAGCTATGTAGTTGGTGCCGGTATCAATACCAGAGACTACGAAAAGCGTGTTCCGGCCTTATTAGCTGCCGGAGCTGATGTCTTATGCATCGACTCATCCGAAGGCTTCACGGTATGGCAGGAAAGAACCATCAAGTGGATCAGAGACAACTACGGCGATACTGTTAAGGTAGGTGCCGGCAATGTTGTCGATGAAGAAGGGTTCCGTTTTTTGGTCAATGCCGGAGCTGACTTCGTCAAGATCGGTATCGGCGGCGGTTCCATCTGCATCACCAGAGAAACCAAGGGTATCGGCCGCGGACAGGCTACAGCCGTTATCTCTGTTGAAAAAGCCAGAAGAAAATACTTCGAAGAGACAGGCATTTATGTGCCTATCTGTTCTGACGGCGGCATTGTTTACGACTATCACATCGCGTTAGCCTTAGCCATGGGAGCTGACTTCGTCATGTTGGGCAGATACTTTGCCAGATTTGATGAATCTCCGACCAACAAGCTGATGGTCAACGGCAACTATGTCAAGGAATACTGGGGTGAAGGTTCCAACCGTGCCCGCAACTGGCAGAGATATGAAGCAGCCGGACATCTGTCATTTGAAGAAGGTGTTGACTCCTATGTACCGTATGCCGGTGCATTAAAGGATAACGTCCTGGTAACCCTTAACAAGATCAAGTCAACCATGTGCAACTGCGGTGCCCTGACGATCAAGGAATTCCAGCAGAAAGCCAAGCTGACTCTGGTATCCGCTACATCCATCGTGGAAGGCGGAGCTCATGACGTTATCGTCAAGAACAAGGAAAACCATTAATTAAAGCATATGAAAAGGCCGTGTCAGTGATGACACAGCCTTTTTCTTTTTGTTATAAACTATATGCCCATTTCGGCTCTGACTTCTTCAAAGCACTTTACGACAAAGTCAATGTCTTCCTTTGTATGGTTGGCACAGACCTGGGTTCTGATTCTGGCCTTGCCCTTAGGAACTACCGGGTAGGAGAAGGCTACAACATAAACGCCTTTCTCAACCATGCGGCGGGCGAATTCCGCTGTCAGCTTTTCGTCATAGAACATGACCGGTACGCATGGGTGGACTCCTGGAATGACATCAAAGCCTTTTTCACCCAGCTGTTTGCGGTAATAGGTGGTGATGTCTTCCAGATGGTCACGTAAGGCCGTGCTTTCTTCCAGCATCTTGAACATCTCCATGGAAGCACCGACAATAGCCGGAGCTACGGAGTTGGAGAACAGATAAGGACGGCTGCGCTGTCTTAACAGATCGATGATCTCCTTGCGCCCTGAAGTATAGCCGCCGCTGGCTCCGCCTAAGGCCTTGCCTAAAGTACCGGTGATGATGTCAACTCGACCCATGACATCGCAGTATTCCTGAGTGCCGCGGCCGTGAGCGCCGACAAATCCGACGGCATGTGAGTCGTCAACCATTACCAGAGCGTTGTATTTGTCTGCCAAATCGCAGACTCCCCTGAGGTTGGCAATGATACCGTCCATGGAGAAAACACCGTCTGTGGCGATTAATTTGATTCTGGCACCGGCTTCATCAGCTTCGATAAGTTTCTTCTCCAGATCTTCCATGTTGTTATTGAGATAGCGGTATCTTTTGGCCTTGCACAGACGGATGCCGTCAATGATGGAAGCGTGATTGAGTTCATCGGAGATGACAGCGTCTTCAGCAGTCAGGATGGTTTCAAACAGACCTCCATTGGCATCAAAGCAGGAAGAGTACAGAATGGTATCTTCCGTCTGCAAAAAGTCGGATATGACTTTCTCCAGCTGCTTGTGAATGTCCTGGGTGCCGCAGATGAAACGCACTGATGCCAGACCGAAGCCTCTTTCATCATAGGTTTTCTTGGCAGCATCAATGATGCGCTGATTGTCGCCTAAACCCAGATAGTTGTTTGAACACATGCACAGCAGGGAAGGACCGCCTTCCAGCTGAACATGGGCATTCTGCGGGGAAGCCATTACCAGCTCACCCTTGAACAGGCCGGAGTCTCTTATCTCCTGAACCTGACCGGCATAATGATTCAATATTTCTCTTTTACTGTTCATAATCTTACCTGTCATTGATGTGGGTCCAGTCCATGACGATCTTTCCGGACTGACCTGATATCATCTTTTCAAATCCTTTCTCATAATCACGGACATCGATCCTGTCGGTTATGATGTCCTTTATATCCAATCCTGCCTGTAACATGGTCGTCATTGAATACCAGGTATCCCAGACCTTGCGCCCGTAGATGCCCTTAAGTGACAGACCGTTGAAGATGACGGTTTCCAGATCGACTCTGGTGTCGTTTTCCTGCAGGCCCAGTAAGGCGATCTTGCCGCCGTGTTTCATGTTGTGGATCATGGATTCCAGGGCACTGGCGGCTCCTGACATTTCCAGACCGACGTCGAATCCTTCGCTCATGCCCAGATCCTTCATGACATCTTCCAGTTTCTCATCCCTGAGATTGACGGTTCTGGTAGCGCCAAGTTTCTTGGCCAGATTCAGACGGTAATCGTTGAAATCCGTAATGACGACATGACGGGCACCCGCAAACTTCACTATCGCTGCTGCCATGCAGCCAATAGGACCGGCTCCGGTGATCAATACGTCTTCTCCCAGAACGTTATAGGTGAGGGCAGTATGAGTAGCGTTGCCGAATGGATCGAAGATCGCATACATTTCCTCTTCAATTGCCGGTGAACAAGGCCAGACGTTGACATAAGGGATTACCAGATATTCAGCAAAGGCGCCGTTACGGTTGACACCTATACCCTTGGCATTCCGGCAGTTTTCCTTGTGTCCTTCCAGACAGTTACGGCACTTGCCGCAGGTCAGATGTCCTTCACCGGAAACCAGATCTCCCGGCTTGAAGCCGCGGGCACCCGGTCCGACTTCAACGACTTCACCGACATACTCATGACCTATGGTCAGTCCTACCGGTACGGTGTTCTGGGCCCAGCGGTTCCATTGATAAATGTGAACGTCCGTGCCGCAGATGGCGGTCTTGTGGATCTTGATCTTTACGTCATTGGTGCCTACTTCCGGGATCTTTACCTGCTGCATCCACAGTCCCGGTTCAGCCTTGCTTTTGACAAGAGCCCACATCATTCCTTCTTTTTTTTCTTCCATCGGAAAAAACCTCCGTATTCAATATTATTGTTGGGAATAATCTCATTTTTATTCTATAACATTTGCCGATATATTTGTTCAAAAAGAAGATGATAAGTGATATAATCTCTGTAATATTTCAAGGGGGATGTTATATGTCAAATCTCAGAGATGAAAACATGGAAAGAATAACCAATGCCGAACTGGCCAATGCCTTTATTGAAGAACAGATAAAGGCCTTAAGAGAACAGGTAGGGGACAGAAAAGTCTTACTGGCACTGTCAGGCGGTGTTGACTCTTCAGTGGTTGCAGCCTTACTTATAAAGGCAGTAGGCGATCAGCTGGTATGCGTACATGTCAATCATGGTTTGTTAAGAAAAGGGGAACCGGAACAGGTTATTGAGGTATTCAGAAATCAGATGTCTGCCAACCTGATCTATGTTGATGCGGTTGACCGTTTCCTGGATAAGCTGGCCGGTGTCAGTGATCCGGAACAGAAAAGAAAGATCATCGGTGCCGAGTTCATCAGAGTCTTTGAAGAAGAAGCCAGAAAGCTTGACGGTATTGAATGCCTGGCTCAGGGAACGATTTATCCTGACATTCTGGAAAGCGGTCCGGTCAAGGCCCATCACAATGTCGGCGGCTTACCGGAAGATCTGAAGTTTGAACTGGTTGAACCGGTCAAGTTCCTGTATAAGGATGAAGTAAGACAGGTTGGTCTGGCTCTGGGCTTACCTGAAAGCATGGTTTACAGACAGCCGTTCCCGGGTCCGGGTCTGGGTGTCAGATGTCTTGGGGCCATTACCAGAGACCGTCTGGAAGCCGTCAGGGAGTCAGATGCCATCGTCAGAGAAGAATTCCGCAAGGCCGGGCTGGAAGGCAAGGTATGGCAGTATTTCACCATCATACCTGATCTGAAGTCCGTAGGTATCAGAGACAATGTCAGATGTGAACAGTGGCCGGTCATCTTAAGAGCCGTTAACACCAGAGATGCCATCTGCGCAACGATTGAAGAAATACCTTACAGTGTCCTGCACATAATCACTGACAGGATCATCAATGAAGTTGCCGGTGTCAACAGAGTTCTCTATGACATCACACCGAAACCTACCGGTACGATCGAGTGGGAATAGTCACTAACTGAAAATACAATGAAAAAAGCCTCATCTGGGGCTTTTATTTTCGGTTATTGTGTTAAAATGGTATTAAGGATAAAGGATACATAATAAGAGGAAGAATATGAACAATTATGTACAGAAAGTAATAGATGATGTCAAAGCTAAGAATCCGCATGAACCTGAATTCATTCAGGCCGTGGAAGAGCTGCTGACATCTTTATCGCCGGTTATCGATCAGAATCCGGCATATGAAAAAGCCGACCTGCTGCATCGCATGGTTGAACCGGAAAGAATGATCACCTTCAGAGTTGTCTGGACTGATGATCAGGGAGTCGTCCATACCAATAAGGGATGGAGATGCCAGTTCAACGGAGCGATTGGACCATTCAAGGGCGGCTTACGTTTTCAGAGCAACGTCTGTGACAGCATCATCAAGTTCCTGGCATTCGAACAGACTTATAAAAACGCTCTTACCGGATTGCCTATGGGTGGCGGCAAGGGCGGCAGCGATTTCGATCCTGCCGGCAAATCTGATGCTGAGATCATGCGTTTCTGTCAGAGCTACATGACAGCTCTGTACAGATTCATCGGACCGGATGTTGACGTACCGGCCGGTGACATGGGTGTCGGTGCCCGTGAGATCGGCTATCTGTTCGGACAGTACAGACGCCTGAAGGGAAACTTTGAAAACGGCGTCATTACCGGTAAGGGCTTAAGCTACGGCGGATCACTGATCAGACCGGAAGCTACCGGATACGGTGCAGTATATTATCTGTGTGAAGTACTGAGACATGAACACGACACCATTAAGGGCAAGAGAATCGGTGTATCAGGATACGGAAACGTTGCCTGGGGCATCATGAAGAAAGCTGCCAAGTTAGGTGCCAAGGTTACATATATTTCCGGACCGGACGGCTACATTCACGATGAGGAAGGCGTCATCACTGAAGAAAAGCTCAACTATATTCTGGAAATGAGACAGAATGACCCTATGCACTGCCGCAGCTATGCTGAAAAGTTCGGCTGTGAATTCGTGGAAGGTGAGAAGTTCTGGGGTGTCAGCGATGTGGATATCTACATGCCGGCTGCTACCCAGAATGACGTAAACCTCGAAAGTGCCAAGAAGATCGCCGCTTCCGGTGTAAAGTATTATCTGGAAGTCGCCAACATGCCTACCACCAATGAAGCATTGGCATATCTGGCCCAGCAGGAGCATATGATCATCGCTCCGGGTAAGGCTGTCAATGCCGGCGGTGTCGGTGTTTCCGGACTGGAGATGTCACAGAACTCCGAGAGACTGCAGTGGACGGCTGATGACGTTGATGACCAGTTAAGAAGAATGATGATCAACATCCATGAGCAGTCAGTAAAGGCAGCATTTGAGTATGGTCTGGGTTACAACCTGATGGCCGGTGCCAATATTGCCGGATTCATCAAGGTTGCGGATGCCATGCTGGCTCAGGGACTGTTCTGATTTAGGAATTACTTAAGATACTTGAATGCCCGTATTATTGAATACGGGCTTTTCTTTCGGTACAATGGTAATGATGTGAAAGTGAGGGCATGATTATGTACGCAGAACTGGAAAGAATGTGTGAGAGATTTATCGACGGTGAAGAGGTTGTTCACAACTGTTATCGCTGGTCAGGTATGACTTTGCGTTGCATTGGAGCAACTCTAATGCTTGATTATGAAAGAAATCTGAATGCTGAAACACTGAAAAATGTCAAAAACTTCCTGAAATCGAGAGAGGGAATCTTCTCCAGCTTCCGCTCCAACCGGGAAATACCTCTGGCTGTTTCGATGGGTTACACTTCTGACTGGGAAGAGTATTATAACCGTGTAAAAGCCATTGATGAAGAGGTTAAAAAGACTTCCTTCTTCTCAAACAGTTTTTCTCCGATTGCTTCAATGATCATTGCCGACAATGTTTCACCGGAAAACCAGCGTCATTATATAGTAAGAACCACCATGATCTATGATCAGATGAAAAAGGATCATGCCTTTCTGACCAGCGGTGATGATATTATCTTTGCGGCTTTATTGGCCGTAAGTGATATTGATTCTGATAATATCCTCCTGGAGATGGATGAAGCATACCGCATTCTCAAGGAACAGATACATAACTCCCATATTCAGGAGTTAAGCCACATATTAGCGCTTAACCTGAATTCACCGGGTGAAAAGGTCAGTCAGTTTATGGAACTTTACCAGCTGATGAAGGATAGGGGAAACAAGATCGAGCGCAGCTATCATCTGGAATTACTGGGTGTGGCATCTTTACTGGAGATGGATTACACGATACTGGTTGAACAGATCGAAGAAGTCACTCGGTATCTACAGGCATATCCTAAATTCCGCGGACTCAGTATGTTCAAGGAGGAAAGAATGATATATGCGATGGCTCTGGTCATCAGATTTTTCAGCCAGGACAATAAGCTGGTTGACACTGTTCTGACTTATGTATTGCTGAGGATCCAGGCAGAAAGGGATGCAGCCGCAGCTGCCGCTGCCGCCGCATAATCATGAAAAAGACAGTCATCGGGCTGTTAATGGCCGCTGTTTCACTGGCAATCATGGCATATGTAGAAAATGTCATTGCGCCGGTCTATCTGATCAAATCTGCATGCAAGCTCATTCTGTTCTGTCTGCCTGTCATCATTTATGCCTGTATGTCAAATCAGAGCATAAAAGAGGTGATCGGTCTAAACAAGATGAAACCGGCCAGATGGCTATATCTGGGAATGGTACTGGCATATGTTGGCATCATTGCGGTATTTCTGATTGTCAGAGAACAGCTGGATCTGGAAAACATCCGTACTTCTCTGATAAACAAGGAACAGCTGACCAGGGAAAACTGCCTGTTTGTATTTGCGTATATTATTGTGGTGAATTCATTTCTGGAAGAATCATTTTTCAGAGGATTCATCTATCAGCTTTTTGAAAAGCAGGGTAATGGTAAAACCGGTATGATCGTATCCGCAATCTGTTTTGCCCTGTATCACATCGGCATGGTATCTAACTGGTTTAATCCACTGATATTTGTCTTATGTATTACCGGACTGGCATTATGTGGAGTAATATTACAGATAGTATGCCTGAAATTTGGCAGTTTAAAAGCCAGCTGGCTCATCCACGGATGTGCCAATCTGGCTATTAATACGATAGGTGTTATACTGATATTTCAGTTATGATTCCTTTACACTGAAACGGTATACCGTTACATGAGAGGCCGGGACACCGGCTTTTATTATCGGCTTGACCTGATTGTCAAGGTTGATGGAATCCGGTGTAAACTGGGTTTCCAGACATACGGCAGCATTCTTTGAATACTTCTCATTGCCGAGGTAGTTGGCTGTGTAAACCTGAATGCCCGGCATACTGGTAAGTGTTTCACACTGAATGCCTGTTTCTTCACAATACAGAACCGCAATTGTTTTCAGAGAACCATCAAAGTCATCAATCATCCAGTTGTGGTCATAACCGTTGCCGTAGACCAGCTGGATATCATCCTGATTGATATCCTGACCGATTGGCTTTGGCTGTGTAAAATCAAACGGAGTGTTTTCAACTGCTCTGATCTCACCGGTAGGGCAGCTGTCGGCATCGTTAGGTGTGAAGTAATGGGCATTGATCTGAAGAATATGATCCAGGATGGTTCCGTGTCCCTTGAGGTTGAAATATGAATGGTTGGTTGGATTGAACAGGGTATCCTGATCACTTACGGCACTGTAGGAGATGGTAAGTCCTTCTTCAGATAAAGCATATGTTACGGTGAATACTCTGATTCCCGGGAAGCCCAGATCACCGTCACCGTATTCCAGCTGTAAAGTCAGTTCTGATTCACCGTAATTGACCAGACGCCAGATACGCTGAGCACTGCCGCCAGGCAGGGAGGAATGCAGGTTGTTTGGACCGTTATTGATCCGCAGCTGATATGTCTTGCCGTTGAGGGTGAACTGACCTTTTCTGATGCGGTTGGCTGACGGCAGGACGATGGCTCCCATGTAGCTGTCATTGAGGATATAGGCCTCCACACTGTCATAACCGCAGACAACGTTAACAGGATTACCGTTTTTATCCGGAACGAATAATCTGATCAGAGTAGCTCCGAAATTACAGATGGAAGCAGAATAGTTTCCATAAGAGATCGTATAAAGATAGACAGGTGTATCGTCAATTACACCGAATGGTTCAAGCATCTTGATCATAAAACTCTGTCGCTCCCGTGATTATTGACCTGTAAGACAATGCAGGCATCCTTGCCGAAAACCTTGTCCATCAGTTTCTTGTATTCACTTACGTTTTCATTCTTGACAAAGGCCTGGATCGTACCGGCAAAGCCGCCGCCGTGAACACGGCAGGCTTCATCTTCACCCAGGAAACCTTCGGAGATCATTAAGGCCAGCGATAATGGCTGATATGCCACATCGATGTTTGTATAGACGTTCTGCAGATACTTGAAGGAACTGTTTCCGGATTCCTTGATGGTTTTGATGAATCCTTCAATGTTTCCTTCCTTGAGGTTATCTCTCTGACGCATGACTCTTTCGTTTTCCCTGATCATGTGCAGTGATCTCATGACAGCTCTGTCGCCATAATTGTCACGTAACAGTTTCAGGTTATTGAGGATCTGTCTTTCGGATACATTTCTTAAGACCTTTTCATTGAAGAATGCAGCGATCTGTCCCATTTCTTCCGTAATGGCGGAGTATTCTCCGGTCAGCTTTGAATGAGAACCGCCGGTATTGACAATGCACAGAGAATAGCCATAGTCATTCAGCTTGAAACCGATCTGATCGATTATCGGGTTGGAAGGATCCTCAAAGTCAATGTATGCAACACCGCCTAAGGCACAGGCACACTGGTCCATCAGACCGCACGGCTTGCCGAAATACTGGTTTTCGGCATACTGTGAATACTTGGCTATTTCAACCTTGTCAACCTTGCCTTCATTGTACAGGTAAGACATGATCGTACCGATCATTACCTCAAAGGCTGCTGATGATGACAGACCTGAACCGACCCGGACGTTGGAACGCATTACGGCATGGAAATTACCGATTTTAAAGCCGTTTACTTCCAGACGGTTCATGACACCGCGACATAAGGCAGCGGATGTGTGCTTCTGGGAAGGATCAAATGATGTATCTTCAGCGCTTACCCCGGCAATCAGCTGTCCGTTGGAATATACCTCTGTCTTGTCTGCTTTGGCAGCAACACAGATGATATCGAGGTTGATTGAGCAGGCCAGAACGCAGCCGTGCTGGTGGTCGGTATGGTTACCGGTGATCTCGCTTCTGCCCGGTACGGATAAGATGCTGACATCCTCATCACCGAATTTATCAAGGTATTCCTTTAAAAGAGCGATGTATCTCTTTTTCTGCGGTTCAACAAGACTCTTATCCACATAAAAATCAAGTAAAACGGAATCGTTCAGACCGCTTTTAAAATCATTCATCAAAGCAGTGACTTTCATATTGTTATATAACCTCCACAGATTTAATATAACATAATTTGTATCTTTTAGCAGATTAAATCCCGTTTTGTACAGGAGCAATATGTTCTATGTTATAATTCAAAAAGAAGGGCTAGATGCCGCAGGAGGAGTACCATGATCTCTCTGAATAACAATTGGATATTCTGTGAACAGTGGAAAGATGAATTCCGTTATGGAGTAACAGGACAGCCGGTCAGGCTGCCTCATTCCAGCAGGATGCTGGGATATCATTACATCAACGAGAAAGATTATCAGATGATCTGCGGTTATTCAAAGGAAATTGAGTTTAATCACGATCTTGGCGGTAAGAAAGTCTTCCTGCAGTTTGACGGGGCTGCTCATATTGCGACAGTCTATGTTGACGGAAACAAGCGGGGAGTGCATAAGGGAGGCTATACGGCATTCCGCATTGAAATAACTGAGTTTGTAAAGAACGGCGGAAAGCATACCGTATCAGTACAGCTTGATACTACAGAAAACGGTGAGATACCTCCGTTTGGATATGTCATCGACTATCTGACCTACGGCGGCTTATACCGTGAAGTATGGCTGGACATAGTTGATGAAGAATACATTAAAGATATCTTTGTATATACTCCTGAACTTGATCAGGCAGTTATTCAGATACAGACCGATTCAAAAGAAGACAGGATCGTACGCATTAAAACTGCTTCGGATGACATTATTTACGAAGAAATCACTTCTAAAGATAACCTGACAGTTACTCTCAAGGATGTAAAACCGTGGGATATTGACGATCCGGTGGTGTATAAATGCGAAGTCGGGCTCGTTGGACATGAGGAATCCAGGGAAGTCTGCTTCGGCTTCCGTACGGTAACATTTGATGAGAACAGTTTCTACCTCAATGGCAGAAAGCTCTTTCTGCGCGGACTTAACAGACATCAGAGTTATCCTTTTATAGGATATGCCGCTACAGAGTCATTGCAGTATGAGGATGCCAGGATCCTGAAGGAAGAACTGGGCTGCAATGCCGTTCGTACTTCCCATTATCCTGTCTCCCAGCATTTCATTGATGCCTGTGACAGGTTAGGCTTACTGGTATTCACGGAGATACCGGGATGGCAGCATATAGGCGATCAGAACTGGAAGAAACATGCTGTAAGAATGGTAAGAGAAATGGTTATGCAATACCGTAACCATCCGTCCATCTTCCTGTGGGGTGTCAGAATCAATGAAAGTCAGGATGATGATATCTTCTACAAAGCCACCAATAAAGTGGCTCATCAGCTTGACCCGTCAAGATGCACTTCCGGTGTCAGATATCTGGAAAACAGCTCTTTGCTGGAAGATGTCTATGCCTTCAATGATTTCTCGCATAACGGCAGTACACCTGGCTGCAAGCCAAAATCAAAGGTAACGAAGAAGAACAGGCCTCTGATCATAACAGAAGCTAACGGCCATATGTTCCCGACCAAGATGTTTGACAACTGGGAAAGAAGACAGTCCCATGCCTTGAGACATGCAGCGGTACTGAATCAGGCTATGGATGATGGTACTCATGCAGGATGTTTCCAGTGGTGCATGTTCGACTATCCAACCCACAAGGATTTCGGATCCGGTGACAGAGTATGTTATCACGGTGTAATGGACGGTTTCCGTAACCCGAAGATCGCCGCTGCCTTATATGCCAGTCAGCAGGATGAAACTCCTGTATTGGTTGTATCTTCCAGCATGGACATTGGCGATTACCGGGCAGGATTCATAGGGAAGGTTTATGTCTTCACCAACATGGATGTAGTCAAACTGTATAAAAACGGTGTTTATGTAACTGATCTGGCCATGGCTGATTACGATGCCCTGAACCATCCGGTACTGGTAGTTGACGATACCATCGGCAAGCTGCTGGCTGCTAATGAAGGCTTCAGCGGCGAGAAGGAGAAACTGTTCCATGACGGCCTGTTATCCGCAGCTGTTCACGGTTACAGCAACATGCCTCTGAAAGACAAGGCCAAGATCGGCTACGGCATGATCAGATACGGCATGAAATACAATGACATCGTACAGTTATACGGCAAGTATGTCGGTAACTGGGGCGGTGAAGCCACAGTATGGCGTTTTGACGGCATTAAGAACGGTGAAGTAAGGATCAGTAGAACCCTGGCTCAGTCATGCAGACTGCATCTTGAAGTAAAGGTTTCCAACAGTGAACTGAAAGAAGAAGACACTTATGACATGTCGCTTATCAGAATCAGAGTTCTTGATGAATATGATAATCCGGCACCGTATGCCCAGCTTCCGGTGAGACTGAAAGCGGAAGGATCGGTAAAACTGATGGGACCGGAAATGATCACACTGGAAGGCGGATGTGGCGGATGCTTCATTGCCTCTACCTCAACAGGAAAAGGTACTTTGGAGATAAAGGCTGAGGGACTTGAATCAAAGGTCGTTGAATTTGAAGTAGGAGAGTAGTGTATGGCAGAGAATGGAACAATTAAATGGCAGGTCAATTCACTGAAGGGCGAACAGCCATTACAGGAAATAAACATCATCAACGTTGAGATTCACGGTGAGCTGGAAAAGGCTGAAGCTCTTCTCCATGTCAAGCCGGCAGAGAAGATGTTTTTCAACGGTTATCAGACCTGGACCTGGTGTCCGGAATACAGTGCTACTGACAACATCAGAGGCCTGAGGTTCACACCGAAAAAGCTGGTCAGTGATTTTGGACTGGACCGCTATGGTGATTATCACTTCATCAAATACAGCGGCAGAAAAGGCCGTTTCCATGGCTTTTCCTACTGTTATTTCCGCAACGGCAGCAATTACAGAATGTTTGCTTCCCTGGATGAATATCCGGGTTATACGATCTTCTTCTATGACTGCCAAAAACAGCAGCTGCGCATTGTCAGAGACTGTCAGGGAGTAGTAAGTGACGGCAGTTTCAAGGCTTTCAGCTTTGCGGTAATTGAAGGCAGGGAAGATGAGGTTTTTGACCGCTGGTTTGAATTGCTGAATGTAAAACCGATAACGGATAAGAAACTGTTCGGTTATTCCAGCTGGTATAACCGTTATGAGAATATTTCAATTGAAAGCATCGAGGAAGACCTCAGGGGATGTAGAGGTTTATTACAGCCGGGAGATGTTTTCCAGATCGATGACGGCTGGGAACCGGCAGTCGGAGACTGGCTGCGGCCTGATCCGGTAAAATTCCCTGATGGCCTGAAACCGATATGTGACCGTATTCACTCCAAAGGATACATCAGCGGTTTATGGTTGGCTCCGTTTGTGGCCGCTACCAAGAGCCAGTTGTATAAAGAACATCAGGACTGGTTCTTAAAGTATGAAGGGGAGAACTGGTCAGATGGCTGCAACTGGGGCGGATTCTGTTCTCTGGACCTGGATAACAGGGAAGTCAGGGCTTACATTGAGAAGTGTTTTGACAGAGTCTTTAACGAATGGGGTTTTGACATGGTCAAGCTGGACTTCCTGTATGGCGGAGCCGTTTTCGGTGATGCAGAAAGATCCAGGGCTGCCAAGATGATCGATGCCATGAAATGGCTAAGGGAAATCTGCGGCAACAAGTTGATTCTGGGATGCGGAGTCCCGTTAATGCCGGCTTTCGGACTGGTTGATTACTGCCGCATCGGACCGGATGTTGGTCTGGACTGGGACGGTACGATCCTTGAAAGAATCACTCACCGTGAAAGAGTCTCCACAAGCCATGCCATCGACAATACCGTATACAGACGTCAGTTAAACGGCAGAGCCTTCCTTAATGACCCGGATGTATTTTTCCTAAGAACAGATAACATATCTCTCAGCGAAGACCAGAAAGAATACCTGAGTAAGATAAACGGACTGTTCTCAGGGATTCTGCTGACAAGCGATAATTTTAATAAGTACGATGAAAAACAGAAAAAGACTCTTGGCAAGGTCAGGGAACTGATGGATGCAGAAGTTCTCTCTGTCAATAATAACAACATCAGATATCAGCTTAATGGCGTGATCAAGGGCCTTAAGAAGATCTGATCCTCAATTTTTACAATCATCGCCAGAAAGTGTAATATTAATATATGCTCAATCAGAACATTTTGAAGATCGACAAGGTAAATGCCTTCTCGTCAGCCCAACGGTATGTACGTGAATACAGAGAAAAACATCCTGAACGGGATGTTATTTCCCTTGGCATAGGCGATGTATCAAGACCGATCGTAAAACCGGTTATTGAGGCCATGCATAAGGCAGTTGACGATCTCGCGGACATGTCAAGCTTCCATGGCTATGGCGGTTATTACGGCTTGCCTGAGCTCAGAAAGACAATTCTGGAGAATGATTATCCGAATATGGGATTTACGATTGATGAAGTATATGTTTCTGACGGCACGAAATCAGACTGTACCAACATCCTGGAGCTTTTTGATTTCAACAGTAAGATACTGCTGGCTGATCCGACTTATCCGATTTACCGCAACCGGGCTTATGCCCTGTCACGCGAAGTGTATTACACACCGCTTGATGAGAATTACCAGATGGTCGTTCCTGAAGAGCATTATGACGTCATCTACATCTGTTCGCCAAGCAATCCGGTCGGCAATGCCATGACTTATGATGTGCTGCAGAAATGGGTGGATTACGCTGTTAAGGAAAATGCGTATATCGTCTATGACAATGTCTATTTCTCATTCATCAGTTCACCGGATGTTCCTAAGAGCATCTACGAGATAGAAGGTTCCAAACAGTGTGCCATTGAGATGAGAAGCTTTTCCAAGAAAGCATCGTTCACCGGATTAAGATGTTCATATTTCATCCTGCCTAAGGAGATAGATACCGTCTTATTTAGGGAAAGAACGATCAACCGTTTTAACGGTGCTTCCTATGTGGCACAGGTCGGTGCTATTGCGACATATCTGCCTGAAAGCAGGCTTCTGATAGAGGAAAACATCAGAATGTACAAGGAAAACATTGCCTATCTGAAGGATAGCTTTGAAGCGCTGGGCTTTAAGGTTACCGGCGGAACGGACAGCCCGTATATCTGGGTAAAAAACAAAGAAGACATTCCTAGTTTTGAGTATTTCAAGAAGACACTGAATGATATTGATGTCATCATCGTTCCGGGTGCCATTTTCGGTTCTGCCGGGGAAGGGCACTTTCGTGTATCCGGATTGGGAACGATTGAAAACAGCAGGATAGCGATGGAAAGGTTCAGGAAATACTATGAAGAAAATCATTAGTTACCTGACATTTGCCGCTTTGATAGGCGGCGTTATCTTTGGACTGGTCGGCGGTAATTGGGTTACGGCCTTTGAGTTTGCGGGCAGTTTTTATCTGTCTTTTCTGAAGTACATGATCCTTCCGGTGATCTTTACTTCCATATCCGTTTCCATTTATCAGTCCCGTACCAGCAAGACCCATGTCGTGGTAGAAGCGGTCATTCTGTTTGCGGTAATGTTCATTGTGTCATTTCTGTTATCCAGCGCCATAATACTGCTTATTGATCCGGCAGCCGGTTTTGAACTGATGTATCAGGATTACGAAGCCTCGACGATTGAAATAAAGATCACTGATTTCTTCCTGAATCTGTTGCCTAAGGACCTGAAGGGACTGTTTACCGGTAAATATCTGTTCTTCATCATTGCCGTATCATATCTGTGGGGTTTGCTGGCTCATCGACTGAAACGGGAAAAAGTGATGAATGTCATCACCAGAATCAGGGATTTCCTGTATCAGATACTTTCATATCTGATGTATCTGACACCGATTGCGGTATTCTCTTTAATGGGTACAACTGTACAGCGTTTCGGGCTGGATGCCTTAAAGGCCGGACTGAAATACATTGTTACGGCTTACCGGTGCGGGATAGCCGTACTTATCCTGGTAATGCTTGTTCCGGTAATGATCTACTGCAAACTTTCCGTCAGAGAGCTCATACAGAAAGTTTCACCGATATGGCTTATTACCCTGTCAACATGTTCCTCAGCTGCAACTCTGCCATATACGGTAAAACTGTGTAAGGAGGATTTGGGTATCGATCCGCAGATCACGGATGTGGTAGTGCCGTTAGGATGCACGATCCACATGTGCGGCGGAGCTGTTTCATTCTCGCTTTTAGGTCTGTTCTGTGCCAGGTGTTTCGGGCTGGAACTGACACTGGGCAGTTATCTGTACATGCTGGCAATAGCCGTAGCACTGAACATGTCTGCTCCAGGTATTCCGGGAGGCGGTGTAGTCATTGGAGCCACTTATCTGGAAATGATGGGTCTGCCGCTGACATTCATCGGATTATATGCCGGTATATACAAAATACTGGACATGCTTTATACAACGCTTAATGTAACAGGTGATATAAGTGCCAATGTCATACTTGATCACCGACTGAAAAAGCGTAATCAGTAACAAGAAAAAAGGCCTGCAGGCCTTTTCATTTTTTGGTAAAGTGTACTTCCAGAGAAGTTTCTTCGCTTTCAGGCGGGTAACAATCCAGCAGCTTCAGCTGACGGCGGGTTTCACGGGCTACTCCGTTGGATCCGTCGATGACAGCGGCATTCGGAAAGCGTTTTTCAATGTCTTCACGGATGAACGGATAATGGGTGCACCCCAGTACCACGCAGTCGATGTTCTTTTCACCGTATTGTTCTTTCAGAGAATCAAGAATGATCTCTACAGCCTGCGGCACGTCATTTTCAATGGCATCAGCCAGTCCGTAACAGGCGACAGGATAGAGATTCTGGCCTTCACGTCTGTTCTGAGTAATCAGTTCATTGAGACGTTCTGATTCATTTGTCGCCGGTGTTGACATGATCAGGATGTTTTTATATCCCTTGTCACAAGCCAGTTTTACCGCCGGAACGGTACCGATGAAAACTAGTTCCGGATATTTCTTCATCAGTTCCTTGCGGCATCTGGTAGTGGCTGTATTACAGGCAATGATGATCAGTCTGCAGTCTCTCTGTCTGAACCACTCAACGATATCAGAAGTGATTTCCATCAGTCTTTCATCGCTTTTTTCACCGTAAGGATTATTGGCTGAATCACCGTAAAAAATGTAATCATAGCCTGGCAGCAGTCTGATTACTTCTTCAAGTACCGTCAATCCTCCGATTCCGGAATCAAATACACCGATATTCATGTCTACATTATATAACAATCAGATAATAATTGTGCTTAAAAATGGTATCATTAAATCAGAGATAGTTTCACTTAAGGAGCAGTATATGAATAACGATACAATCAAACCTGAAGATTATCTTGAACCTGAATGCGTTGTATGCGGTAAACCTGAAGGAACAAAACAGAAGGTAAGCCATATTCCTCAGACCAGGATCTCGGAGAAACTGGATGAGCTGATGAGTGAGGGTGAATACCTGCAGGCTGAAAACATGCTGAAGTTCTGGATCGGTGAAGCTCAGATGAGCAATGACAGACAGGGTGAATTCATGGTATATAACGAAATGATGGGTTATTACCGTAAAATCGGTGATAAAGACAAAGGTTACGAGACCATAAAAAAGGCCTTAGAGTTACTGCCAGTATTGAAATATGAGGAATCCGTATCCGGTGCAACATGCTATACCAATGCGGCAACGGTTTATACTGCGTTCGATGAACCTGACAAGGCCATGGAACTGTTCCGCAAGGCAGAGAAGATCTATGAGAAACATCTTGAAAACAACGAATACAAGTACGCATCATTATGCAATAACATGGCTACGACTTTAGTACAGCTGAAGCAGTTTGATGAAGCTGAGAAGCTTTATTACAAATCCATGGAAATACTGGAAAAATGTCCGCAGAGCGAACTGGAAAAAGCCATGGCCTGGCTTAATCTGGCTGATGCCTATATTGCCAGGCACGGACTGAACGAAGACAGTGAAAACCGGATCGTCGAGTATCTCTATAATGCCCAGCTGTGTCTGGATGATGAGAATACCGAACGTGACGGTTACTATGCCTTTGTAGCAGATAAGTGTTATCCTATATACGAGTATTTCCAGTGGTACAGCTACAGTGATGAACTGAAGGAAAGGATCAGAGAAATCAATGAAAGGTCTTGAATTGGCCAGACGGTACTATGAATACTGCGGAAAACAGATGCTGGACACTCAGTTCCCGGGACTAAGAGAAAAGATAGCTGTGGGACTGACCGGCTCGGGATCGCAGTGTTACGGCTTTGATGATGAGATCTCCCAGGATCACGATTTTGAACCGGGGTTCTGTCTTTTTCTGCCGGATGAAAGCATAGTCAGTGAATCAACAGCCTTTCAGCTTGAAAAAGCCTATAACAAGCTTTCAAAGGAATTCATGGGATACAAAAGAAGCCTGCTGTCACCGGTTGGCGGAAACAGAGTAGGGGTGTTCCGTGCCAGACAGTATTTTGAAGAAAAGATCGGTACTTCCGACGGAACTCTGAGTTACTATCAGTGGCTGACCTTGCCGGAATATGCCTTGCTGGAAGCAGTCAACGGTGAGATCTTTGAAGATGAAAGTGATGTAGTCACTACTTTAAGAAAAAGACTGTCCGACTATCCTGAGGACATCAGAAAGAAGAAACTGGCCGGTTATCTGGTATTGATGAATCAGGCTGGTCAGTATAACTATGCCAGAACACTGGAAAGAAACGATTTGGGTGCTGCACAGTTATGCATCAGTGAATTCGTAAATGCAACGATACATGTAGTCTACCTTCTGAATAACAGGTATACGCCTTATTACAAGTGGCAGTTTGCCGGTTTAAGGCAGCTTGAGATTCTGCCTGTTGTTGCAGAGTTTGCGGAATATCTGCTCAACAGCGGAAACAGTGATGAAGAAGCCAAGATCAAGAAAGGCATGATTGATACTATAGCATCACTGGTTGCGGATGAATTATACAGACAGAAACTGAGTGATACGGAAAGCACTGACCTGGAGAAACAGGCACAGGCTGTAAATAAAAAAATTACGGATGGTGAGATCCGTAATCTGAACATTTTGATTGGAGTATGAAAAAAGGTTTAATATTTATTGTCGTTTTATCATCATTTTTGGTTTTAACCGGATGCTCAAAACTGCCTGCTCTTGAGAAGGTTTTTACCTGGAGTGAAGCAGAAGCCAACAAAAAACTGTTTAATGTTCGCCGTGAAAAAATCCTGAAAGCATGGGGCCAGCCGGACAGTATGCTCAGCGGGTTTTATGGAGACATTTACCTGAATCCCGGGGACACTAACAGAATGATCGTAATCTATTATGACGGAAATACAGAAACAGTTACAGATGTTAAATTTTCTGATCGTCAGGTTACAGAAGATAACAGTCAGTTTAACATCGGTTATGATGTGAGTGATATTCCATGGTATTACACTGCTCAAGAAGACCGGGGAACAGACAGTGATGATCTGACAAAATTAAGAGAACACTATCCTGAATACTTTGATCTTCCAACCGACAAAGGTCTGGAAGTCTACATCTGGCAGATGGCACCTGAAAGCTATTCCTTTGGCGTACTGGCGGGAACAAACAGAGAGAAGACAATTGAGGAACTCTGGAATATGAAAGGAGTATCTGCTGCGCAGATGAGAGCGATTCTGTCCACATATGATATTGATCCGGAAAACATTGTCATCATTCCTTATCAGAATCCGATTTCCAGTTATCTCTGCGAGTATTTCATCGCTGAAATCAATGAGAGTGAAGAATCAGTGCAGAGCCGCAGACAGGCGTATATTCATAACATCAGAGCTATGCTTTTTACGGAGAATTAGCTGGCAATTGATTTGTAAATCAGGTATTTATCGAATATCATAAAGGTGAAGGAGATGTGAATATGGAACCAAAGGATATCGTTCTGGAAGCCATGAAGAAGTTCGGTGAACCGGTAAATGCCGGAAAGGTAGCTGAACTGACCGGACTTGACCGTAAGGTGGTCGACAAAGTCTTTGCCGTATTGAAGAAAGAAGGACTCATCGTTTCACCGGTACGCTGCAAGTGGGAACCGGCAGAGAAATGATGACGGAACTAATCAGTTAGTTCCGTCATTTTCATATCTTCAGGTATAGGTGAGCTGAATTCCATCAGTTCTTTTTTTATCGGGTGTCTGAAGGCCAGCCAGCTGACATGCAGGCACTGTCGAGGCATGGTATCCGGGCAAGGATTATACAGTCTGTCTCCCAGCAAAGGGTGACCAATGTACGCCATGTGAACTCTGATCTGGTGAGTTCGGCCTGTTCTGGTATCTATATGCAGCAGGGATGCTCCCGGTACCTGTTTTATGACCTCATAATCGGTAATTGCCTCATGACCCTCAGTATTTTCAGCGACAGCTCTTTTAACGCTGTCCAGAGAAGGGCGGTAGATCGGTTTATTTACGGTACCGTTTGTTTCCGTAAAGTTACCGGAAACGATAGCTGTATACTGCTTGTGAATCTCCTTGTTTCTCAGCATGTCGGAAAGTAGGGCACTGCTGTAGGGATTGCGGGCTAATAAGACAAAGCCGGAAGTGTCGCTGTCCAGGCGGGTAATGCAGCGGTTAACATACGTTTCATTCTGAATGTGGTAGTAATACGACAGCCGGTTGGCCAGGGTATGGGTGAAGTTGTCATAACTTGGATGGACAGGTAATCCAGCCTGCTTGTTGACAACGATGATGTCCTCATCTTCATAAACAATGTCCAAAGGTATGCATGTATCAACAACCATTGAATTGTCTTCGCTTTCATCAAATACGATCTTAAGTACATCATTTTCTTTCATTTCAGCCGTCATGAAAACAGGACTGCCGTTAAGGATCACTCCGTTGTGACTCTTAAGAAAAGACAGACATTTCTTGGAATAGCCGTTTTTCAGCAGAAACCGCTTGACGGTTTGCGATATATTAATGACATATTCAAAAGTTCGTATCATATACCAACATTATAGTTTATGCGTTATTCTCTGACCACTGGTCTTTTCTGTTTTCAATTATGACTGTAAGCAGTAGAATTGAAGTATGTACGATATTATCCGAAACTACATACCTGTTAACGAACAGGAAATAAGAGATAAGGCAATAATGCTCCAGCTGGCCAGAGAACCCCGGATAAACAGGGAAGATCCCGGTCATTTTACCGTGTCGGGCATAGTTTTGAATCATCAGAGAGACCAGTTCCTGTTTGTATATCATAATATCTATGATTCCTGGAGCTGGATGGGCGGGCATCTGGACGGTAATCCTGATCCTAAGGAAGTCATTCTGAAGGAAATCAGAGAAGAATCCGGACTTCAAAAAGTGGAATTCATCAGCGATGATATCATTTCACTGGAGATTCTGACCGTTGCCGGACACATAAAAAGAGGCAGGTATGTTTCAGGCCACCTGCACTACAATATTACCTATCTGCTGGAGGCTGACAGTGATGAACCTCTGAAGATAAAGCCGGATGAGAACAGTGGCGTAAAGTGGTTTCCGCTGGAGATGATGACCTCTGTTTCCAATGAAAAATGGTTCAACGAACACATCTATAACAAACTGTATGATTTTATAAAAAAGAACCTGAAGGATGGCTGATTTCTCAGTCATTTTTTATTGCGGTGAAAGCCGTTTTGTACTAAAATTTAATAGTGTTTTTGACTGACTAGAAAGGGAAAAACTACTATGACCAGAAGAATTGGAACCGTATCAATGGGTATCAGATGCCCAATTGTCAGAGAAGGTGATAACCTGGCTGACATCGTTGTAAACAGCGTACTGGAAGCCGCTGAAAGCGAAGGCTTCAAGCTCAGAGACAGAGATGTAATCGCCATTACCGAATCAGTTGTGGCCAGAAGCCAGGGTAACTACATCAGTGTTGATGACATTGCCGCTGATGTCAGAAACAAGCTGGGAGGAGACACTGTCGGTGTCATATTCCCGATATTATCCCGCAACAGATTTGCCATCTGTTTAAGAGGCATTGCCAAGGGCTGCAGAAAGATCGTGCTGATGTTATCTTATCCGCGCGATGAAGTAGGAAACCAGCTGTTAACGGAAGACCAGCTTGACGAAAAGAGAATCAATCCTTATTCAACCGTTCTGTCACTGGAACAGTACAGAGAACTGTTCGGTGAAAACAGACATCCGTTCACCGGTGTTGACTATGTTCAGTACTATTGCGATGTCATCAAGGAAACAGGCTGTGATGTTGAAGTTGTCTTTGCCAACCATGCTACTGACATTCTGAAATACACTTACAACGTCATCAACTGCGACATCCATACCAGAAAGAGAACAAAGAGGATTCTGCAGGAATACGGCGCCAATGTCTATTCCATGGATGACCTGAATACCGCACCTGTCGGTGATTCTGGCTACAATGAGAAATATGGTCTGTTAGGCTCAAATAAGGCTAATGAGGACACTGTAAAGCTATTCCCGAGAGACTGCACTGATCTGGTTGAAACCATTCAGCAGACTATCCTGGAAAAGACCGGAAAGCATGTTGAAGTAATGGTCTATGGCGATGGAGCCTTTAAGGATCCTGTCGGCAAGATCTGGGAACTGGCTGACCCTGTTGTATCACCGGCTTCAACTGCCGGCTTACAGGGCACACCAAACGAACTGAAGCTGAAGTATCTGGCTGACAATGACTTCGCTGATCTGTCAGGTGAAACCCTCAAGAAGGCCATTGAAGAAAGAATCAGAGCCAAGGACGGCTCTCTGGTTGGCAAGATGGAAGCTGAAGGAACCACTCCTCGTCAGCTTACCGACCTGATCGGTTCATTATGCGATCTGACCAGCGGATCAGGCGACAAGGGAACTCCGGTCGTTCTGGTTCAGGGTTATTTCGATAACTTTACTACAGAATAGTTCAAACACGGAAAAAAGGAATCGCTGATTCCTTTTTGTGTGAAATGATGGGTTCGCTTTTAATTTATAAAGTATGTGTTATAATTATGGCGAACGGAGTGATGCTAAATGTTTAAGAGATTATCTATCGTAACCTGTGTTCTGTGGATCATAGGTTGGGCAGTTGCTTATTTAGTTATATTACCGCCAATCAATGTCAGTTCTCTGCAGTTCTGGATCTTTTTCACGCCGGCCATTATTCTGCCGCTGTATTTTCTGATTCAGAAAGCTGCTCTGAAAAAAGGCTTCAACAAAGGCAAGTCACTGTGGCCGTTACTGATACTGATCCTGGGTGCTGCCGTATTCTTCGGAGGAATGGTGCTGGTTTCACCGGTCACTTCTTCCAAGGCATATGCCAGCAGAATCGAAGTCTATGATTCTTCATTCGAACAGGACATTACCGAGGTTGATTTCGATAATCTTCCTTTGCTGGATAAGGCTTCATCACAGAAAGTCGGCGACAGAGTAGTAGGTCAGATACCTGATCTGGTATCCCAGTTTGTCATTAACGATGAGTATTCACTGATAAACTACAAGGGTCAGATTGTCAGAGTAACACCTCTGGATCACCGTGACTTCTATAAGTACTTCTCCAACAGGGAAGGTACGGCGGGATATGTAATTGTTGATACCACAACAGGCGATGCCGAAGTTGTCAGAACCGCAAAGGGAATCAAATATCTGGAATCAGCATATCTGCTTGACAATCTGCACCGTCATGTACAGCTTAACAATCCATTCTGCATTCTGGGAGATACAGCCTTTGAACTTGACGAACAGGGCAATCCATACTGGGTGATCCAGACCCTGCAGTACAAGTGGGTCAACATCATGCCTAGAGTTGACGGAGTCATCGTCTGCAACGCCATCACCGGTGAAATGCAGAGATATAAGGTAGGGGAAGTACCAACCTGGATCGACAATGTCTATGACGCTCATCTGGTAACTCAGGAAATCAATGACTGGGGCATGTATCAGGGCGGATATGTGAACTCACAGTTTGCCCAGAAAGGTGTTGTCCAGTGCACTGACGGTTACACGTATATTACCAACAAGGATGATGTCTACATGTATACCGGCATTACATCCATCGCTTCCGATGAAAGCAACATCGGCTTCGTCATGGTGAACCTGCGTACTCATCAGGCCTTCTACTATGCCGTACCGGGCGCTGAGGAATACGGTGCCATGGATTCCGCATTAGGACAGGTCCAGGAAAAGAATTACACATCAACATTCCCGTTACTGATCTGTCTGGATGGAAGACCGACGTATCTTCTGTCACTTAAGGATGCCGGCGGACTTGTTAAGATGTATGCCTTTGTTGACGTACAGAACTATCAGAAGGTCAGTGTTACCGATGCTTCTTACGGCATCAAATATGCGGCTAATGAATATCTCAAGATGATGAACGGCGGGGTTACTCCGGAACCTGATCCGTCAGTTGATCCTGATCCAAGCGGTGACAAGGACACAAAGACCTCCATCATCGAGATAAAGTCAATTACCAAGGATACCGGTGTCATGTATGTTATCTCCACTTATGATGAAAAGTTCAAGATTCCGTTCAGCGCCAACGAAAGCATCGTACCGTTTTTAACTGAAGGCACGATGTATGAGATAACCTATTCTGAATCAGATAACGGACTCAATGTCGTTACGGCCATAAGGGAATTAAGTCCTACCGTTCCTGATAATCCGGATAACAACAATCAGGGCGAGAACAATAATCAGGGCGAGAATAACAACCAGAATGAAAACAGTAATCAGAATGAGAATAATACTCAGACTGAAGACAATTCATCTGAATGGGAGAATGTTTCAAACAACCCTGGTGAAAACGGCTCCGGACAAGAGAATACCGGTAACGGTGAATAAAAAAAACAAGGTCTCAACCGAGACCTTTTTACTTGCTTAATTTGAGTGATGATACGTATTTCAGCAATTCCTCACGCTGGTTTGCGATCTTGCCCTGTAAGACCATTTTAAAGGCTCTGTCAAGGCAATAACCAATGGAAGGACCTGTGATACCTATTTCCTTAAGATCGTTGCCATCGATCCGCAGATCGCTCAGATGCAGGATATCATGGCTGAATTCCTCAGCCTTTCTGAGAAGCTCATCGTAAATGGCATCATCTCTGATGAACTCAGGGGCATGGGCCAGGTTATCAGCTCTTTGCAGCTGGATCAGTCTGGTCACAAACTCCAGATCATACTTAGATAGTAACATTCTGATTTTCCCGTCATTGTTGAATATGTAATCATGTTCTCTGACCAGCTGGCAGACAGCTTTTGATGTTTTATTATCATAATGCAGTCTTTCCATGACTTCCGTGGCGATCCTGTATGACTGTTCAGCGTGGCCGATGTAATGGAGATGACCGTCTTTGCCTTCTTGGGCAACGACCGGCTTGCCGCTGTCATGGAGTAGGGCAGTCCATCTGATGATCGGTTCCTGCGGAACATTCTCTACGACCTTAAGAGTATGATGCCAGATGTCATAGCAGTGATAGCGGCTGTTGTGGTCAAAGTCAAACATCACGGTAATTTCCGGCAGAAATACGGCAATAATGTCTCTGTATCTGTCCAGATAGTATTCGGCATTTTCATAGCAGAGGATCTCGTTGAATTCGGCGGCAATCCTTTCAACGGAAACATATCTGAGAAGTCCGGCCTTACTGAATAAGGCTTTTTCGGTTTCTTCCTCGATCTTCAGGTTCAGTCTTCCCGCAAAGCGCAGGGCTCTTAAGATGCGCAGGGCATCTTCTTCAAAACGTTCATCCGGTACGCCCACACAGCGCAGTATGCCATTGTTAAGATCGCTTACGCCGCCAAAGTAATCGACAAGTCCGCTTTCCGGACTGTAGGCCATGGCATTTATGGTAAAGTCTCTTCTTACCAGATCTTCATAAAGTGTTTGGGAATAGGAAACGCTGTTGGGATGACGGTGATCGTCATAACCGGTTTCTTTGCGGTAAGTGGTAATCTCATACGGTTCATGGTTGACCATCAGAGTAACCGTACCGTGCTTGATGCCGGTATCGATAATGTGATAATCGGAGAAAACTTCATGAACCTGCTGCGGGGTTGCGTTGGTGGTAAAGTCATAGTCGTGAGGTGTAAGTCCCATTAAGGCATCACGGACACAGCCGCCAACCAGAAAAGCCTCATAGTCTGATGAGGCGAAACGTTCAAAGATGGCAGCGATATCTTCAGTGATCTTTATTTCCATACTAGAATAAAATGTTTACGTTGAATTCCTTATTGCAGCTAGGGCATACAACGGTATGTTTGCCCTTGTTGATAGGCAGACGCAGCTGCTGATGGCAGTGCGGGCATCTGCGGTATCTGTAAGTCTTGATGTATCTGATGCGGGTAAACCGGAATTTCAGTTCCTTCTTGATCGGACGGAACCATTTCATGAACCACATGTTTTCCTTCTGTCTGGCCTGAATGTTCTTTGAAAAATAACGGAAAAGGCCAAAAGCGAAAATGATCCATCTGACCAGGGAAAGTCCGTTTTTCAGAATGAAGGCCGGAAATAACCCGGTAATCAGAACAAGGGCCATCAGGAAATAGAACAGGTCATCGACTCCGTATCTTCCTGTCATGAATTGAGCATATTTTTTCATAAACTTTGTCATATCCGAAACCTCCTGAAACTACCAGAAGAAGCACCACGGCAGATACCAGCAGCCTCTTCCTCCGAAAAGGGTGAAAAGCAGATTAAGTATGAAGTAAGCCAGACACAGTCTGCTGGCTGATGTCGGTGCACGGTAGACGCGGCGGCGGTTCTGATAGGCCGTTCGACCGCTTCTTATGACATCCAGCAATTGTTGGTAGGAGTAATTGTCAGGCTCCAGTCTAACAGCCTGCTGGGCATGTTCCAGCGCCGTAACACGGTTATTGAGCATGTAGTTGGCATAGGCACTCAGATAATACCATTCGGCATTGCGGTACTGAATGCCCGCCAGTATGCTTAACGCTTCTCTGTAGGCACCGTTATTGATAAAAGCTCTGACATTGTCATAATCCGTAAAACCGTTATAGGCATTCTGCTGTCGCTGATAGAAACCCGTAAAGTCATAGAAACTGAAAGGACCGTAACTGTAGTACTGCTGTCCTGAAGGGTTGCCGTAAGTCTGCTGCTGCTGTTGCTGCTGGGTCTGCTGATAATCATAGTTACCGGCTTTGATCATGTCATAGGCAGCATTAACCTCAGCCATCTTCCTGGCTGCCTCTTCATTATTCGGATTGAGATCGGGATGGTACTTCTTGGCCAGTCGGCGGTATGCCTTGGTTATCTCTTCTTCCGTTGCATTTCTGCTAACCTCCAGTACTTCATAGGGGTCTCTCATTTCTTATCCTTTCCGTTACTGTACCGGGTCCATACGCCGCAATACAGGACATTATCAAGTATACTTTTAAATTCGCTTACTGGCAATTCCTCATACACCAGACAGCATTGGGCCATGATGTTTTCCAGAATGTCAGGAACATCGTTAAGATCCATCTTTATCAGAGGGTTATAACGTTCTTTTCTGATATCGTCCTTGAAATCCATGTAGGCATCCATGAGATAGATGAAGCGACCCAGATGATAGCCCATGGCTTTTACTTTTTCGGAGATATCACTGTCTTTATAATCGAGGATCCGGGCCATCAGTTCGCCGAAAAGATTGCACGGTCCGTCCGGATTGAGAACATTGTGCTTTTCCATGTCCGTAATGGCTGAAAGGCATCTTTCGACAGTTTCAACTTTCTCAGGATACTTGTCTTTGATTTTTCTATACGCAGGCTGCAGTTTATCGGCCAGAGATCTGGCCTTGCGGTTATGATCATCGTTCCAGTCATCCAGAAAATGATAGTATGACAGAAGAATGTTTATGTCGCAGCAGTAATCAGTGATGTCACTGTAGCAGTAGGTGTGTTTTTTAACAGGATGTATCAGACATCTTTCTTCCCCGCGGGTATAAGAAGGGGAGTATAACGCATTGAGCAGAATATTGACAAAAGTCAGGTCATAGGAAAGAGTATTACGGCCTAGATTGCCATAGTTAAAATACAGTCTGTTGCATAAGCCGCAGTAACAGTCCTGATATGTTTTCTTGTCGTTTTCGCTGCCGTCAGCGTCATTGTATATGAGATATCCGAACATATGCTTTAAAAAGAAAGCCCATCTATACGACAGGCATCAGAAACTGAACAGGTCAGAGTTATCAACAGTATCCTGAACCATGATGACATCCGTAATGGTCGGGATCTCTTCCATGATCCAGTTCTTGATACCGTTATTCAGAGTTACGTCAATCAGTGAGCAGCCGACACAGGCACCCAGCAGTCTGACATAGACGATGTCATCTTCCAGGGATACAAACTCAATATCACCGCCGTCACCCATGATATAAGGTCTTAAATGGCTGATGATCTTCTTGACGTGATCGATTCTTTCATCAGTTATCTTTTCATTTGTTTCTAATAATTCGCTCAACAGAATCACCTCTTAAATATGAAATAATGGTATATGTATGAAGTAACAAGTCCGGTAATGGCACCGCCAAGTACTTCGAGGTAGGTATGTCCCAGGACTTCTTTCATTTTCTTGTAATAGATCGGATCGGTAGGGTTCAGCTGTCCCAGTTCGGTAAGATCATCGATCAGCTTCTTGGTGAGCTGGATGTTCTGGCCGGCATAGTATCTGACATTGGCTGCGTCATAGGTTATTATCAGTGACAGCGCCAGTGTAACAGCAAACAACGTGCTTGAGAAGCCGTCAATGTAACCTACTGACAGACACAGAGAGGATACCAGGGCAACGTGGGAACTAGGCATTGAACCGGATGCCAGGATGAGTTCAGGATGCCATTCATGATCAATGGCCAGACGGATGAAGGGCTTGAGCAGCTGTGCCATCAGACACGCAAAGGCTGCTGCATAGAACGGATACATCTTGTCTAACATTCATGCTCACCTCCCGTTAAATTATTATAAATGAACTCAGTATAATATTCAATTGTTGTGTTATAATACAGATGGTGAAAAACATGGAATACAGGATCGGTCAGGTTGTGCAGGGAATAGTAACTGGCATCAAGCCATACGGAGCGTTTGTCAAGGTAGATGACAGGTATGACGGCATGATCCACATCTCGGAGATCAGCAGTGATTTCGTCAGAGATGTGCATTATTTTGTCAAACTCGGAGAAAAGATCGTCGTCAAGATAATCGATATAAACCCTGAAAACAATCATCTGACTCTGTCACTGAAAGCTGTTCAGCCGTCAAGGCATACCCGCCGCAGCTATTCACGCATAACAGTGAAGGGCAGCGATACCGGCTTTGAGGTGCTGAAGGCAGCTTTGCCTCAATGGATAAAAAAGGAGAAGGAAATTATGAAACTGGATTACAGCAGAGCACTTTTACAGGAAGATCTGAAAGACTATCAGGAAAAAGTCAATGAGATTCATGAATCAGTCATGAACAAGACCTGCAAGGGTAATGATTATATCGGCTGGGTAGAATGGCCGTACAGCTATGACAAGGAAGAATTCGACAGAATCAAGGAAGCAGCCGGCGAGATCAGAGAAAAGGCTGATGTTCTGCTGGTATGTGGTATCGGCGGTTCCTATCTTGGTGCCAGAAGCGCCATCGAGATGATGAAGGGCTTATATCCGGATGACAAGCCGGAGATCATCTATTGTGGCAACGGTCTGTCATCAACATATCTGATGCAGATACTGAAGCACATCGAAGGCAAGAGTGTCTACTGCAATGTCATCTCCAAAAGCGGCACCACAACTGAGACAGCCGTAGCCTTCAGAATCTTTGAACAGTACATCGTTGAACATTACGGTGTTGAAGAAAGCAAAAAGAGAATCATAGCCACAACCGATAAGGCCAGAGGAACCCTTAAGGAACTGGCTGACAAGAAAGGATACAGAACCTTTGTCATTCCTGATGACATCGGCGGACGTTATTCCGTATTTACCGCTGTCGGCTTACTGCCTATCGCTGCTGCCGGCATCGATATCGATGAACTGATGAAGGGCTGCCAGCAGGCTTATGAAGATTTCAGAGATCCTGATCTGGATATGAATATTGCCTATCAGTATGCCGTAATCAGAAGAATCCTGGAAAAGCAGGGCAAGAGCAACGAAATACTTGTTACCTATGAACCTTCTATGACAATGATAGCCGAGTGGTGGAAACAGCTCTATGGTGAATCCGAAGGCAAGGAAGGAAAGGGTATCTATCCTGCCAGCGTAACCTTTACTACAGATCTGCACTCCATGGGTCAGTTCATTCAGGAAGGCAATAAGACATTCTTCGAAACCGTTCTGACGCTTGAAGAACCGATGCTGGATATGAATTTCCCGGCAGATGAAGCCAATCTTGACAACATGAACTATCTGGCCGGTAAGAACCTCGACTGGATCAACAAGATGGCCTGCCGCGGTACCGTAGATGCTCATGTGGATACAGGTAACGTTCCGAATGTTCTGTTAACACTCAAGGATAACAGTGCCTTCAGCTACGGCTACATGATCTACTTCTTCTTCAGAGCCTGCGCCATGACTGTTCTGATGCTGGATGTCAATCCTTTCAACCAGCCGGGTGTCGAAGTTTACAAGAAGAACATGTTCAAGCTTTTAGGCAAGATCTAGTTATTAATTACAGACCTTTTCCCGCGGGAGAAGGTCTTTTTTGAAAGGAGAGCGACTATGAAAAGGGAACTGATAAACAGAGCAATTGAGGCAAGAGAAAAAGCCTATGCCCCGTATTCACATTTCAAGGTAGGGGCTGCCGTACTGGGTGAGGACGGCAATATCTATACCGGATGCAACATTGAAAATGCCAGTTACGGAATGACTGTATGTGCAGAGCGTGTGGCCATCTTCAACATGGTATCCAGCGGCTGCCGTAAGTTCAAGGCTTTGGCAGTAGTGGGAGGAGGAAAGGAAGACAGTGCTCCTTGTCTGGCCTGCAGACAGGTCATGACGGAGTTCTGTGAATCATTTGATACACCTGTCTATTGCAACGGTCCGGAAGATGTGATATTCGAGCATACAATGAGAGAAATATGCCCTTATCCGTTTGTCAGTTTCATTCCTAACGAGGATTATAACGACTGATATCTTTTATCAAACTTAAGAATTTAAATATATCAAGTAAATCCTTTGAATATTTAATGCCTTTAGAGTAACTCTAAGATTTATTTTCAATTAGGTATACAGTTTTTTGCGTGTTTGTTATATAATATTGACATAAAGAGGAACGCTATATGTATACAATCAAGGAAGTTGCAGAGATAGTTGAAGAGAATGAACACACCATCCGCTATTATGCCAAGATGGATCTGTTCCCTAACATCAAGAGGGACAAGTATAATTCCCGTGTTTTTACTGACGATGACATCGATGATGTCAGACTGGTTATCTGTCTGGCTGATACCGGTATGCCGCTGGAAAAGATAAGAGAATTCATGCAGCTTTCAAAGGAAGGGCAGGCCGGATATAAGAAAAGATATCAGATCCTCAGAGATCATCAGACAGCTGCCCGTAACAATCTGATCAAGTTCCAGAAAGCAATTCAGCTGCTTGAATGGCGTACATATCAGTTCCAGCAGAAAGCAAGATAGATTATACAGAAGACGGTACCCGGTACCGTTTTTTCATGCTTAAGAAATACTTAATGATAATGACTGTTGTTTCTTAAAGCGCAGAAATATTATAGTATTGATAAAGAGGTGATGCTTATGGCAACTGTACTTATCTGTGATGATGAAAAGGACATCGTTGATGCCCTTAGAATATATCTTTCCAGCGAGAACTACCAACTGCTTACAGCTTATGACGGTCAGCAGGCCATAGATGTTGTCAGAAATAATAACGTAGATCTTATTCTCCTGGACATAATGATGCCTGTCATGGACGGCATCCAGACTACCAGCAAACTCAGAGAAATCACTAATGTTCCCATTATTTTTCTGACGGCCAAGAGCCAGGACAGCGATAAGATCCTGGGACTTAACATCGGGGCTGATGACTACATCACCAAGCCATTCAATCCCGTTGAAGTTCTGGCCAGAGTCAGATCGCATCTAAGAAGATACACCCAGCTTGGCAGCAAGGTCGAAAACTCCACTGTTATCAGGATCGGGGGCATTGTCCTTGACGATGACAAAAAGAGTGTTACCGTTGACGGTGACGATGCCGAACTGACACCGGTGGAATACGGTATCCTGAGACTGTTGATGCAGAATCCTGGCAAGGTTTATTCCAGCGATGAAATATACAGAGCCGTATGGAACGAAACACCTATCACCAGTGACGGTGTCGTTTCCGTTCATATCAGACATCTGCGCGAGAAAATAGAGATCAATCCGTCTGAACCCCGTTACATAAAAGTAGTGTGGGGTCATGGATACAGGATGGAGGATAACAATGAGTCTAACAAGAAAGCCTAAGAAATACGAGAATGTCTTCACCAAGGCCATAGCCGTAATCCTTCTGATCGCGATGTGTCTGGGACTTCTGTATTGCGGATATCTGGGAATAAAAATGTACAATGCCGGAGTATTTGATGACAGCGGTTCATACTACAAGTCAGATCAGGGGATCAGGGATGCCAGCCGGCTGGCTTATGACATCCAGGATTACTATATCAGCGATCCAAATACTCTGAACGGAATCAATTACAAGGCGAACTATTCATATGCGGTATACGAAGCTGAAGGCAATGACTACGTCAAGGTGCTGGAAAGTCCGAGTGAAGCGGATGATCTGGTTACCTATGTATTCTTCTATTACTACATAAACGAAGATGCCAACATGCCGATAGAGCATCTTGATTCATTCCATACCGCCATGCCTAAACAGCGTAACAGCAAAGACCTTAAAATAGAGATCAGATTCTATGATCCGCCGATCTATGATGATGAAATAAAGACAAGCTGCAACGACTATGTCAGTTACAAAAACCAGGTGGTTACCGTTATTGCCGTCGCAGTAGGACTGATCATAGGCATAATAATGGACCTGTTATTCATCCTTTCCAGCGCCGGTTATGACAACAGCTATGACGGTCTGATCCTGAATGTCTTTGACAGAATGCCTTATGACATGTTTACGGCTGTCTGTGCCGGACTGTGCGGGCTGGTAATATATGCCGGAAAAGATCTGGATAATCTGCCTTACATGGATCCGTTATCCATAGCGGGAATAGTAGGAATTCTGCTGGTTCTCGGCATTGTGGTACTGTTCTGGATGGTATCAACTGCCAAGAGAATCAAGAAGGGCGGCCTGCTGAAAAATACCATCAGCTATGCCGTTATTTCCTACATATGTCAGATCTTCCTGGGTCTGAGAATCGTCTGGAAGTTCATCGTTCTGTTAGTCATCTATCTGTTTATCATGATGTTCTCAATAGACGAGCAGGAATACATTCCTTTGGTAATACGGACAGTGGTCGTATGTGCCTACATGCTGTGGTGGCTGGTAAAGGCTGATGAGATCAAAGTCAAGACAGCTAAGACAGCAAAGGGAGATCTCAACGCCGAAATAGAAACAAATCTCATGCCTAATTCTCTCAAGCAGCATGCCGAAAACATCAACTCCATTCAGGATGGAATCAGACTGGCAGTTGAAAGGGAAATGAAATCAGAACATCTGAAGACGGAACTTATCACCAATGTCTCTCATGACATAAAGACTCCGCTGACCAGTATCATCAACTATGTTGATCTGCTGCAGAAGGAGCATACCGATGAAGAAGAGACGCAGTATCTGGAGGTATTGGCCAGACAGTCAGACAGACTGAAAAAGCTCATAGAAGACCTTATTGAAGCTTCCAAGGCCTCTACCGGTAACATTAACGTTGAACTGACAAAGATCAATGTCAACGAGATCCTGAACCAGTCGTTATCTGAATATCAGGAGAAACTGCAGGAGAAGGGACTTGATGTCATAGTCACAACTCCGGAAAACGGATGTTATGTCATGGCTGACGGAAATCTGTTCTGGAGGATCCTGAACAACCTCTATAACAACATCTACAAGTATGCTTTGCCTAACACGCGTGTTTATATTGATGTTGACAAGGTTGAAGACGATGTCCGCATTTCGATAAAAAACATTTCCAAGGAAAAGCTCAACATCAGTTCCGAAGAGCTCATGGAGAGATTTGTCAGAGGGGATTCTTCCCGCCATACCGAAGGCAGCGGACTGGGTCTGAACATCGCCAGAAGCCTGGCTGACATTCAGCACGGATCACTGGATCTGTTCATCGACGGCGATCTGTTCAAGATCGAATTACGTCTGCCGGAAGCATAAAAAAGAAACAGCTGAATGACCAGCTGTTTTCATTTGTATAAAAAAATCTCTGATTTCAGAGATCTTGATTTAAAAGTGGGGCGAATGATGGGACTCGAACCCACGAAATGCTGGAGCCACAATCCAGTGTGTTAACCAACTTCACCACATCCGCCATGCTTAATCATTTAAACATATTTGACTGTTTTTGTAAACAATTAACAATATATTGATGGTATAAAAAGGGCATTTTATGTATAATGATTTCGAAAGAGGGGATGTAGAATGAGTCAGGATACATTTTTAGTAGAAACTAGCGCCAGACATGTTCATGTAACCCAGGAACATCTGGAAAAACTGTTCGGTGAAGGCTATCAGCTCACCATCAGAAAGATGCTGTCACAGCCGGGCCAGTTCGCCAGCAACGAAAAGGTCAAGGTTGTCGGACCTAAGGGAGAGCTTAACTGCTCAATTCTGGGACCGGTAAGAAAGCAGACACAGATCGAAGTATCTTTAACGGAAGCCAGACAGCTGGGAATCAAGGCACCGGTAAGAGAATCAGGCGACATCGCCGGTTCAGCCGGATGCAAGCTGGTCGGCCCTGCCGGAGAAGTTGAAGTAGAAGAAGGCGTCATCGCTGCCATGAGACATGTTCACATGACTGTAGCTGATGCTGATCACTACGAAGTAAAGAACGGTCAGATCGTCTCCGTAAAGGTATTCAACGGGGTTGATGATACCCGCTCACTGGTATTTGACAACACAGTAGTCAGAGTAAGCGATTCATACGCACTGGCAATGCATATTGATACTGATGAATCAAATGCTGCCGGGGCACCTAACCAGGGCATAATCGTCAAGTAAGCGCGAAAGCGCTTTTTTCTTTTCCTTGACTGTTAAATGGTGCTATACTATTTTTTATTAATGGGAGGGGTACCATGAAACATGTATTTATTGTAAATCCTACAGCCGGCAAGGGAAACGGAGTGGCATACATCCCCATGATTGAAAGCTACTTCGCCAAAAACGGCGGCGAATATGTTATCGAACAGACTGAATATGTCAGACATGCTACGGAACTGGCGTCAAAGTATACGGCTGAAGACGATGTCATCGTCTATTCTGTCGGTGGCGACGGAACGGCCAAGGAAGTGCTCGACGGCATTAATCCGGGAGTGACAATGTGTGTTGTACCGGGCGGTACCGGCAATGATTTCTACAAGTCTGTAGACAAGGGAATCATCAAGAAGGAAGATGTCCTGGTCAGTCTTATCGAAGGAGAAAACGTCATGATCGATACCGGATTGATGAACGGTAAAGAACGCTTCATGAACATCACTTCCTTCGGACTGGACGCAGACATCAATGTCTATGCCTGCGATTACGTCAAAAAGGAACTTAATATTCCGGGAAATCTGGTTTATGCCTATTCAGCCTTCAAGGTCGGACTGCATCCCCAGACATTTAAAACTGATATTGAAATAGACGGTCAGCATTATACTAAGAATTCCGTTATAGCGGTCGTAACTAATGGCGCATATTATGGGGGAATGTTCAACCCTGCTCCGGAAGCCAGCCTGACTGACGGATACTTCGACATCTGTCTGGTCAACGGTCCGGTAAAAACCTTAAGACTGATCCAGCTGATCCTGAAATATTCCAAGGGCAAGCATGTCGGTCAGCCGGAAGTAATGATACTGAAGGGAAAGAAAGTATCCATGAAATTCGACAGAAAAGTCAATCTTCAGATTGACGGTGAGAATACCTCTACTACGGAAGCCACCTTTGAGATCATTCCTCAGTCACTGTCACTGAGAGTGCCGAAGAACCGTAAAGTCAGATAATCAAAACAATTGAGTTTTTAGCAATTACTGATTATATTAATTACGAAGGAGCGAGAATACTGTTTATGATGAAAGTTATCAGAGTCAATGATTATCAGGAGATATCACAGAAAGCGTTTGAGGAGATCAAGAAGACCGTCACGGAAAAGCCGGATGCGGTTCTGGGACTGGCCACAGGCTCTTCACCGGTCGGACTTTATCAGCTGATGATCAAGGACCACGAAGAAAACGGAACATCTTACCGGCAGGTCAGAACCTACAACCTTGACGAATATGTCGGATTACCAAAAGAACATCCGGAAAGCTATTACTCATTCATGCACCGCAATCTGTTTGACGGGCTGGACATTCCGGAAGAAAACATCCATATTCCAAGCAGTGAAGGTGACTTAAAGGAACAGTGTGAAGCCTATAACCGGGCTCTTGACGAAAACGTCATCGATGTACAGATCCTCGGTATCGGTTCAAACGGCCACATCGGGTTCAATGAACCGGGCACATCCTTCGATTCAGTAACTCATGTCGTTGATCTGAACCTGTCTACAATTCAGGACAATGCCAGATTCTTCGACAATGACATCACAAAAGTACCTGTACAGGCCATTACCATGGGCATCTCAAATGTTATGGCAGCTAAGAAGATCATCCTGGTCGCCAACGGCGAAAATAAGGCAAATGCCATCCAGGCATGTGTAATGGGACCTGTTACCGAGAATGTTCCGGCATCTGTACTGCAGGAACATCCGGATGTCGTCATCATAGTTGACAAAGCTGCAGCCAGCTCACTTTACAAGGAGAAGAGATAAAAATGGAAATCATCAATACTGAAAACTTCAAGGAGAAGGTATCTGAGGGACTGGTACTGGTCGACTTCTTCGCCGACTGGTGTGGACCTTGCAAGATGCTGGCTCCTGTTCTGGAAAGACTGGCTGAGGAATTTGGTGAAGATCTCCATGTCTACAAGGTAAACGTTGACAATGACATGGAGCTGGCCAGAGCCTTCCGTGTCGTTTCGATACCTTCACTGTTCTTACTGAAGGACGGGGAAGTCGTCAATTCGACCATGGGATTCCAGAATATCGACGCATTAAGAAAATTCGTCAAAAGCGGCTTATAGAAGCTGCTTTTTCTTTGTCCTTATTCTTCCTTTATTTATGAATATTTTGTATAATTTACTAGGTGAGGGAAGCACATGTTTTTAAAACGTATTGAATTACAGGGATTTAAGTCTTTTGCCGATCGTACCGTGATCACTTTTGATTCACCGTATACCGGTATTGTCGGTCCTAACGGCTGCGGCAAGAGCAATATCTCTGATGCCATAAGATGGGTATTGGGCGAACAGTCCGCCAAGAACATGCGTGGTCAGTCGATGACGGATGTTGTTTTCGTCGGTGCTGAAGGAAAGAGGGGAGTGAACCTGGCAGAAGTAACTCTCGTTTTTGACAATACCAACCGTTATCTGAATACGGACTATGACGAAATCGAAATAACCAGAAGGTTATTCAAGAACACCAACGAAAGCGAATACCTGATCAACCGCGTTCCATGCCGCCTGAAGGACATTGTCGATCTGACTCTGGACAGCGGTCTGGGAAAGGATTCCCTCAGCATCATTTCTCAGGGTAACATCTCTGCTTTTGCGGAAGCCAAGCCGCTTGAAAGAAGGGGCCTGTTTGAAGAGGCCGCCGGTGTTGCCAAGTACAAGAAGAGAAAGATAGAATCACTCAACAAACTTGAACGCACCCAGAACAACATTGACAATCTGAACATGCTTGTCAATGAACTGGAGAAGCAGGTTGCTCCGTTAAGAAGAGCAGCCCGCAAGGCTCAGTTATATGAGGAAAAGAAAAACAGACTTACCGAGATCGAAGTTGCGGTTCTGGTTAATGATATCAGAAATTACATTTCCGATCTGGATACCGTCAACAAGCAGCTGGAAGACCTGAATTTCCAGGATACCGCTACCAGTGCTTCACTGACGCTTCTGGACACTGAACTGGAAGACATCAGAAAGCAGATCAAGGAGATCGATGACAATGTCCAGCTGCAGCAGGATGAGCTTCTGAAGGTCATTAATGAGATCCAGACTCTGGAACACCGTAAGATCCAAGTCGAGGAAAGAAGACGTTATATCAGAGAATCCGGCACTGACGAAGCCAAGATCGAACAGACAAGGCTGATGATGGAAGAAGCCAGATTTGAATATGAAGACCGCAAGAGCCGTAATGAACAGCTGGAAACCGACAATGAACTGATCAATCAGAGAATTGAAGGTTATAACAACCTCATTTCCCAGCTGCAGGACAAGCTGAACATCGTTAATGCCAATCTGAATTATCTGGGCAGCCGCAAAGCCGTCTTACAGGCCCAGCTGGCAGCACCTTTACAGGGACATGCCGGTGTCAAAAGCATCATGGAAGCCAAAAACGCCTTGCCTGGTATCTGCGGAACGGTTTCTGATCTGTTCAAGCCTGATGAAGGTTATCAGCAGGCCATTTCGACAGCCTTAGGCGGAGCGGTATATCACATCGTAACTACTACCGATGCTGCTGCCCGCAACGCGATCAGATATCTGAAAAACAACAAGTCCGGCAGAGCGACTTTCCTGCCGATGAATGTCATGCAGCCTCGTTATGTCAACAAGGATCACATGGTCATTGCCGAAAATACCCAGGGTTTCCTGGGCCTGGCCAGCGATTTCGTTGACTGTGAGGAAAAATACGACGGTGTCCTGCTTTCACTGTTAGGAAATACGATGATTGCCGATAATCTGGAAAATGCCGGTGTGCTGGCTCAGAGATTAAGACAAGGTTATAACATTGTCACTCTGGATGGCGATACCATCCACCGCGGCGGTTCCATCTCCGGCGGATTCAACCGCAAGGTAGAGACTCCGATGACCATCAGTTCACTGTTGCAGGAAATCGAAGCCCAGAGCGCTGAAGCCAGACTGGAAGCTGATAAGCTCAACGGCGAACTTAACAAATACAGAAAGCTGAAGGATGAAGATGACGAGACCGTCATCAATACCAAGATACAGCTGGCCACTTTACAGCAGGTACTGGCGGTAAAGCGCAGCAAGTACGAATCACTGAAGGAAGAATATGACCGTATCAGAACTGACCGGGAAGAAAACCGTGAGTCATTCGCTGACGAACTGATTGAAAAGCTGAATGCCCGGTACCGGCGGCGTGATACCATCAGCAATGATATCGCAACCAAGCGTGCCAGAAGAATAAATCTGTCAGCTGACGAACAGCGCAAGCAGATCCAGTTAAGACAGAAACGCCAGGAGAATACTCTGGTACAGATGAAATACAACAACTCCAAGGTTGAAAAGACCAGACTGGAAGCCTTAAGAGACAATCAGGTTGAAAGACTGTCCCGTGAATATCGCATGACTTACCAGTTTGCCTCAGAGAAACCGTTTGAAGGCGATCTTGATGAAGCCAGACAGGAAGTTCTGACCTTAAGAACGGAAATAGCTTCATTGGGCAATGTCAACCTTGATGCTCCTGAGGAATACGAAGAAGTCAACGACCGCTACGAGTTCCTGGTCGGTCAGCTCAACGATCTGCAGTCCAGCAAGAATCAGCTGCTTCAGGCCATCAATGAACTCGATGAAGTCATGACCAGACAGTTCCGTGAGATGTTTGACAAGATCAACAAGTCTCTCAATGAAGTGTTTACGGTTCTCTTTGGCGGCGGCAGGGCCAGACTGGTTCTGGAAGATCCTGATGATATCCTGAACACCGGTATTGACATCAATGCCCAGCCTCCGGGAAAGAACATTCAGAACATCAGGCTGTTCTCCGGCGGTGAAAAATCACTTATTGCGATCTGCGTACTGTTTGCCATATTAAAGGCCAGACCGATGCCGTTATGCATCTTTGACGAGGTTGAGGCATCACTTGACCAGGGAAACGTTGACAGATTCGCCAGATATATTCATCAGTTCTCTGATGAATCACAGTTCATTGTCATTACCCACAGACCTGGTACGATGACGGAATGTGATGTATTATACGGTATAACCATGCCACAGAAGGGCGTTTCAAAGGTAATTCAGGTAAAGCTGAAGGAAGCCCTGACATATGCGGAGGAAAAGACGGAAGATGCGGCTGTTCGGTAAGAAAAAAGAACGTGATCTCGACACCTATCTGGAAGGCTACAGCAAGTCCAATAACTCATTGGGTGCCAAGCTGACCGCTCTTTTGGGCGGATTCAACGGCATCGATGACGATCTATTGGAAGAGCTTCTGGTTGTGCTTATCGAAGCTGATGTCGGAGTAACGACCAGTGAAAAGATCATCGACATGCTCAAAAACAGGATCCAGGAAAAGT
The DNA here is from genome assembly GCA_017405785.1 of Erysipelotrichaceae bacterium. Lineage (GTDB taxonomy): Bacteria > Bacillota_I > Bacilli_A > Erysipelotrichales > Erysipelotrichaceae > RUG521. The sequence continues at coordinate 31,044 of JAFQZR010000027.1, read as the reverse complement.
TCATCACCACCAAACAGGGCTGCATTGATGCTCTGGTAGATGTCATGAGTGAGATCTACGATGAGGAAAACGTTCCGGAACTGAACTTTGAAAAGGGCAGGACTGCGATGATCATGATGGTCGGCGTCAACGGTTCCGGTAAGACAACATCGATTTCCAAGCTGACTGATTATTATCTAAGACACGGATATACCGTAGGTCTGATCGCAGCTGACACCTTCAGGGCTGGAGCTGTCGATCAGCTGGTAAGATGGGCCGAAAGACTTAATGTACACTGCGTTACCGGCAGGGAAAACGCCGATCCTAGCAGCGTACTGGTTGACGGCTGCCGCTACTTTAAGGAAAATCCGGTCGACATTATAATCGCCGATACCGCCGGCAGACTGCAGAACAAGCAGAACCTGATGAAGGAACTGACCAAGATGAAAAAGGTCGTAGGACGTGAAATGGAAGGGGAGCCTTCCCAGATATGGCTTACCATTGATTCCACCACCGGTCAGAACGGCCTTTCCCAGGCAGCGCTGTTTATCGAAGCAACCGACATCACCGGTGTCATTCTGACCAAGATGGACGGTACTTCCAAGGGCGGAATCGTACTGGCCATCAAGGATCAGTACAATCTGCCGATAAGGTTCATCACCTATGGCGAGGAGATCGAAGCCATCACAGAATTCTATCTGGAAGGCTATCTCAGAACCGTTATAGAAGAGGCGGAAAGCTGATGGATTTCGATCATATCAATTCTCTGATACCTTTCTATGAGAATCTGCTGACAGAAAGGCAGAAGGAGATCATCAAGTACTATTATTACGAAGATCTTTCGCTGACGGAAATCGCGGAAAATCTGGATATTTCCCGTAATGCGGTTTATGATACAATCAGAAAAACACGGGGAATATTGGAAGAATACGAATCAAAGCTTCACCTGAAGAAAGACAGTCAGGAACGACTGGCAAAGTACAGTGAATTAAACGGACACTGTGACGGTGAAGGGAAGGATATATTACAGGAACTTATCATTAAGGAGGAAAAATATGAGTAAGGTAATGGCAGTTAATGCAGGCAGTTCATCATTAAAGTTCAAATTATTCCAGATGCCTGAAGAAAAAGTCTTGACTGACGGTGTTGTAGAAAGAATCGGCATGGATGATGCTATTTTCACCATCAGAGTAAACGGTGAGAAACATTCCCATGTAGAACCTATCAAGGACCATCAGCAGGCTGTTGACATGTTATTGAAAGCCCTGGTCGACTATAAGATCGTTGAAAAGCTCGACGAGATCGACGCTGTCGGACACAGAGTACTCCATGGCGGTGAGAAATACGGCGATTCTGCAGTAGTCACTCCGGAAGTAGCTCAGGACATTCTGGACATGAAGGATCTGGGACCTCTGCACATGCCGGCAAACTATATCGGATACAAGGCTTTCGCGACAGCTCTGCCTAACGTCAAGCACGTAACTGTCTATGATACGGCATTCCATCTGACCATGAAGCCGGAAACATTCCTTTACCCGATTCCTCTGGAATACTATGAAAAGTACAAGGCCAGAAGATACGGCTTCCACGGCACCAGCCACAAGTACGTATCAGAGTGCTTTGCCCAGTTAGAAGGCAAGAAGCCTGAAGATGTAAACGTTATTACCTGCCACTTAGGCAACGGTGCCTCACTGGCAGCTGTTCAGGGCGGCAAGTGCATTAACACCTCAATGGGCTTTACTCCGTTAGCCGGAATCATGATGGGTGCCAGAAGCGGTGATATTGACCCGTCATTAATGGAATACCTGATGGAGAAGACTGGCTTAAGCGCCAAGGAAATGATCAATACTCTTAATAAGAAGAGCGGTCTGTTAGGCATTTCCGGTGTCTCCAGTGACGCCAGAGACGTTGACAAGGCCTTCAGAGAGGGCAACGAACGTGCCATCCTGGCCAGAAAGATGTATGCCCAGAGAGTTGCAGGCTACATCGGAAGCTATTATGTACAGTTAGGCCATGTTGACGGTATCGTCTTTACAGCCGGCTTAGGTGAAAATGACCCTTCAGTAAGAAGAGAGATCTGCGAACTTCTGACAGAAGCATTAGGCGTTCACATTGACAACGAACTCAATGAAACCATCAGAGGCAAGGTTGCCAAGATCTCAACACCTGAAAGCAAGATCGCCGTCTGGGTAATCCCGACAAACGAGGAACTGGTAATTGCCAGAGATACCTGCCGTCTGTTAGGCCTTGATAAGTAAGAAGAAATAAAGAACAGGAGACTGTTCTTTTTTCTGCCCTATAGGGAAATAGATCTCTTTATGCTATAATAAAATGTTAAGGAGTAACTAATATGTCAGATTACAGAGAAATAAAGGAATTGATTGAGCAGTATGATTCCATCTGCATTTACCGCCATATCCGTGCGGACTATGATGCTTACGGTTCACAGCTGGGCTTGAAGGCTTTGATTAATGATAATTATCCTGATAAAAAAGTCTATGCTTTGGGAACAGATGACCTGGATAATCCATATCTTCTGGAACCGCTGGATGAAGCAGATGAGGAAACAGTCAGAAAATCCCTGGCTGTCATTGTCGACACCAGCAACCTGGCCCGCGTGGAACTTGACAGCTGGAAACTGTGTGCTGATTCCATCAGAATTGACCATCATCCGTTTGTCGAGCAGATCTGCAATCATGAGATCATTGATACCGATGCTTCCAGCTGCGCTCAGATAGTGACGGAGCTGGCCATGGATGCAGGATGGCATATATCAGTCAAGGCTGCCGATTATCTTTATGCCGGTATCTCCACCGATACTCTGAAAATGACCATTGAAAAGGTGAATGCCCGCGCTTTCCGCGTAGTTGCCAGACTGGCCGAAGCCGGAATCAACTTTGATACTCTCAACAGAAGGATATATGACAGCGAGATCCGCATCTACAAGGCGGAAACCGCTGCCCGTAACAAGATCGTCTTTGACGGTAACTTTGCCTATCTGCTTCTGACGGCCAAGGATCTGCAGGAAATGGATCTGGAGGAAGAAGAAGCCAGAGACATGGTCAACATCATGCAGAACATCAGAGGTGTTGACAAGTATGCGACCATAATTGAAGACAAAAACGGTCTGGAATATAACATTTCATTGAGATCACATGGAATTGTGATCAATACGATTGCCCGGAAATACGGCGGCGGGGGACACCCGAGCGCTTCCGGAATCGGACATCTGAAACCGGAACTGGTACCGGATGTTCTGCGTGATATGAGGGAAAAGGAATAAACGATGAACACTTTACTGTATAACCGCAGCAGTTACAGTCTTTTAGCCAGCTGTCTGACCATTGATCAGCTGGCTGATTTTGCCTGGAACAACGGTTATCAGTCTGTCGGTCTTATTGACCGAAACGTGATGTACGGAACGATGGAATTCTACTATGCCTGCACCAGACGCGGTTTAAAGCCTGTCTACGGGCTGGAAATCGAAGTGCGGATCAATGAACGCCGATATCCGTTTGTGCTTCTGGCACGTAATCTGGACGGCTTCAGAGAGCTTCTGAAGGTAACGACAGCCATAAATGCTGAAAACAAGGTTTATGACAAGGAAAGTCTCAGCGCCTTAAGTGACAATCTTTATATCATCGATGTCTGCTATGGCGGCTATCTGGAGAAAAACATCAGGGATTCCGGGGTAACTGTTAAGTGGTACAAGGAAAGAAATATCTTCATTGGATTGAAACCGGCAAGAGGAATATATGATTACCAGCTCAACGCTGACATCAGCCAGCTGGCTTTTGACAACGGTCTTACGGCTATTGCCATGCCTCTGGCATTATATGAAAAGGAAGAGGATTTCCGGGTTTACAGGATAATGCAGCAGCTGAACAACGAGGAAACCATATCTGAGAGTAACTCTAAGTATGGGTTTAACCGGCTTACTTTAAGCCAGTATGTCAGCATGTACGATGATATCAGCCGTAAAAACGCTGAAAGACTGGCTGATTCCTGCAACGTTGATCTCTCGCAGATGGAACCTGCCTCATTACCGGATTATCGCCGGAATGATATCACTGACCGCCGGCTCTATTTGAAAGAACTGGCTAAGGTCGGACTTAAGAAGAGATTTGCCGGTAAGGAAGTGCCGGCTGAATACTATGAAAGACTGGAATACGAGACCGATGTCATAACAGGCATGGGTTTTGAAAACTATTTCCTGATAGTATGGGACATCATACGTTATGCGCGTAACAATGGAATCAACGTCGGTATCGGCAGGGGATCTGCTGCCGGAAGTTTAACAGCCTACTGCCTGGGCATTACACATATTGATCCGTTACAGTACGGTCTGTTATTTGAAAGATTCCTTAATCCGGAGAGAATAACGCTTCCGGATATCGACATAGACATTCCTGACGACAGAAGGACCGATCTGATCGATTACGTCAGAGAGACATACGGCAGTGATAATGTCTGCCGCATTGTCTCATTCAGTACCTTTGCGACAAAACAGGCGCTGATCGATGTGGGCAAGGCCATGGACATTCCGTCATCTACGGTCAATCTCATTACCAAAAACATACCTGATAACTACAAGGGAACGCTGAAGAATCTGTATGATACCAATCCTAAGTTTGCTCAGGCTGTCAATTCAGAAGACAGAACCCTGAAGATGTATCAGACAGCGTGCCGCCTGGAAGGACTTCCTAAGCTTCTGACTACCCATCCGGCCGGCATAATCATCAGCAGGGATCCTCTGATAAACTACGTGCCGCTGACTTCCTACGGTCAGGGTCTGATGTGCCAGTATCAGATGAATTATCTTGAGAAGCTGGGACTTATTAAAATCGACTTTCTGGGCTTGAGACATCTTAAGATCATTAACGACATTCTGGATGAAATACCTGATGAGCTCAATCTGCTGAAGATCGATCTGCAGGACAGGGAAACCTACGAGCTTTTAGGCAGGGGAGATACCACCGGTGTCTTTCAGCTGGAAAGCGAAGGCATGAAGAATCTGTTAAGACAGATAAAGCCGAATGTCTTCAGTGAACTTGTCGACATTGTGGCGCTTTACCGTCCGGGACCGATGAAGTTCATACCTGACTATATCGAAGCCCGCAAAAGCGGCAGGGTCAACTACATTCACCAGGATCTTAAGGAAATACTGCAGCCGACCTACGGTGTCATGATCTATCAGGAACAGGTCATGCAGGCCGCTCAGAAGATCGCCGGTTTCAGCTACGGCAAGGCTGATATCATGAGAAAGGCCATATCCAAGAAGAACGAACAGGAGATCGAAGCGCTGAAAAACGACTTCATTTCAGGAGCGCTGAAAAACGGATACAGTTCCGTTATCGCGGAAGAGATCTTCCGGCAGATCGAAAGATTCGCCCAGTACGGTTTCAACAAGTCACACTCCGTTGCCTATTCGTCAATTGCCTATCAGCAGGCCTATCTGAAGGCTCACTATCCGCTTATTTTTTATAAGACGGTTTTAAACAACATTGTCGGCAACAAGGAGAAAACCAATGCCTATCTGGCGGAATGCCGCAGCAGCAACATCGCCTTTACCGGCCTGAATGTCTGCTCAAGTACCGACGAATATACCATCAGCGATGGTAAACTGCTGCCACCTCTTACGCTGATAAAGGGTCTGGACCGCAATGTGATCAGAAACATCATAGCGGACAGACAGACCAACGGCATGTTTGCGGATTATTTCGACTTTGTATGCCGCTGTCATATCAGCAGGGTAAGTGAAGATCAGCTGAGGCTGTTGATACTGAGTGGCTCCTGTGACTGTTTTAAGCTCACCAGAGCGACGATGCTGGCAAACATGAGTATTATTATTACCTATGCTCAGACCTGCTACAGCGAAGCGCAGAAGCGTCTGGATTACTCACTGGCTTCCCGCCCGGCTTTACGGATACTTCCGGAAATGAAGGACAAAGCCCGACTGGAAAGCGGTATAATTGAAGTATATATAAACGGACATCCGGTTGAAGCTTATCGCAAAGACTATCCTGAAGCACTGACTGCCAAAGCAGCCTTGCGGAAAAAGGGTAAGGTAAGCGTCATTGTCAGATCCCGTTACATTAAGGAACACTATCTGCAGAACTCCGGAACCACGATGTGCTTCATCGACGGCGAAGATGAAAGCGGAGAGATCTCACTGGCCATCATGCCGGAACTGTATGAGAAGGTCAGAAACAGAATAAAGAAGAATGTCATATACTATGCGGAAGGGAACATAACCAACAGAGACTCCGTCCGCGTTACCAGGCTGTTACAGCTCGACTAAGGCAGGTAAGAAAAATGAAACTATTAATTGCAGACGACGAAATCAAAATCAGAGAAGTACTCAGGGAATACGGAAAGCTGTATGGCTATGAAGTCAGAGAGGCCAGCGATGGGGAAGAAGCCATCCGGATGGTTGAAAGGGAAGACTTTGACTGTGTCATCCTGGATATCATGATGCCTAATCTGGACGGCTATTCAGCCTGCCGCAACATCAAGAAGATCAAGAATGTGCCGGTCATCATCCTGTCAGCCCGTCAGGATGAAGATGACAAGCTCTATGCCTTTGATCTGGGAATTGACGACTATGTTACCAAGCCGTTTTCACCTAAGGAGCTGATGGCCCGTGTCAAAGTGGTCATTGAGCGTTCCGGCGGTAAGGTTACCAGAGAAAAGAACTTCTACAGCTACCGGGGCATAACTCTAGATGTTACTTCCCATGAAGTGACCGTTGACGGTGAACTGGTACATGTGACCAACAAGGAATTTGATTTACTGAAATATTTCCTGCAGAACCCAAACGTCGTGGTATCACGCTATACTCTGCTGGAAAAGATCTGGGGTTATGATTTCTACGGTGTCGAAAGAACCGTTGATACCCACATAAAAATGCTGAGAAAGAATCTGGGACCGTACGGTTCCCTGATCAAGACCGTAAGAGGGGAAGGATATAAGTTTGCACAAGATCAATAAGTCGGTTTTCAACTCGCTGAACTTCAAGACCTGGTCTTATTTCATGCTCTTTTCGCTGAGCATTCTTTTGCTGCTGCTGTTTTCCCAGATCTTCCTGATGGAACCGTTCTACAAGGCAACACTGAAAAAGGATATCATAAGTCTTAACAGAAACATTTACGATATCACCATTTCCAACCTGGAAGATGATGTCAAGACCAGCGAGATCAACCGTCTTACGGCTTCCAAGAATGCCTGCATTCTCATTTACAACGCCACGACCACAGACTCCAAGAGCTCTGATGCCTTGGGAGAAACAGGATGTGCTCTGTATGCTCAGGGTTCTCTGAACCCTAACATACTGGAGGGCATGGAAAAGGAAAAATCAAACACTTATTTTCGTGATGACTATGTAATTGACTTTACCAGTCAGGAAGTCATGATCTACGGTGAGAAATACATCATCAACAACAACCGTTACTACATTCTTTCCAACTTTGCACTGCAGTCAATGGATAACATCATCAGATCATCACAGAACCAGTATCTCATTCTGGCGATCATTGTTCTGTTCATGTCTATTGTCATATCGATGATCTTCTCCAATTTCATCACCAGACCTATTCTAAAGATCAAGGATGAAGCGGGCAAGCTGGCACAGGGAAATTACGATGTCAGCTTTACCAAGAGCTATATCAATGAAGTAGACGAACTGCAGGAGACTCTTGAAGTAGCTGCGGAGGAGCTGTCCAACATTGACGAGACCAGAAAGGAACTGCTGGCCAACGTATCTCATGACCTTAAGACTCCGCTGACGATGATCAAGGCATACGCCGAGATGATCAAGGACATTTCCGGCAATAACAGAGCCAAGAGAAACGAACATCTGGATATCATCATTAACGAAACGGATAACCTTGACGTTCTGGTATCTGACATGCTTAACCTGTCTAAACTTCAGGCCAAGGCTCTTAAGGTTGAGATCCAGCCGTTTGATCTGTCACAGAACATTGTTGAAACGGCAGCGAAGTTCAATACCATTGCCCAGAAGGAAGGGGTACAGATCATTGTTGAATGTGAGCCTGAACTGGTAGCACTGGGTGATAAAAACAGGATCAACGAAGTTATCTACAACTTCATTTCCAATGCCCTTAAGCATTACGGTGATGACCGTAAGGTGCTGGTAAAAGGTTATCTGATCAACAGAGAAACGATCCGTGTTGAAGTAACTGACCACGGGCCGGGAATTGATGAAAACGTTCTGCCGTATATCTGGGACAGATATTACAAGAATGACCGCAAGTATCAGCGTGCCCAAAGCGGTTCCGGACTGGGTCTGGCCATTGCCAAGGCCATCCTGGAAGAACACAACAGTAATTTCGGCGTCATTACGGCGGTAAACGAAGGATCGACATTCTATTTCGAACTGAAAAGTGCCGAATCTGAACAATAAAAAGCGTAATCAAAGATCTCCTGACTAATAAGTATCAGGAGGTCTTTTATATGGTATATCTGATCTACAGAATCATTTCTACGATCCTGTCGGTGTATCTTGGCAGATTCTTCCGCAAGTTCTAGAAATGATCCGGAAATGGAGGGAAGGGAATTCTCTCTGTTTTTGTCTGACGGAAATGCTATAATTGAAGGGATGAATGCCGTTACATATATCAAGTATCTTCTGAGAAACAGAATAAGCTATTACAGCTACAAGCTGAAAACCAATTTCAACATAATGGGAGCAGTATCGTTGCTCAGCTTTGTTCTGGCCATGGTCGGATTCTTCAGTGACCTGTTGGTAGTCAGAAACGGCAGTATCGTCGTGGCCGTGATTGCGCTTCTGCCTGTCATTCTGGATCTGATAAAATACCTGAACAACTATGCAGAAAAGTTCACGTCAATACGCCGAAAGAAAGACTATTACGATGATGTTGAATTCCCGGGTTGGGAAAAGATAACGATCCTTAACGGCAGTGAGAAAAGTCAGGTATTCGTAAGAAAACAGGCAAATGAGTTTCTCCGCAGCGACCGGCCAATCAAGTACATTGAGAAAAACGATTATTCCAAGCTGCTGAAAAAGAAGATCCAGAAGAACTGGGAGACATACAGACATTTCCTGAAGAGAAAGTATCTTGATGCCAATTACTTCGGAAAACTGTTCTTCAATGAATCCAAGTACGGCATGTCACGTGAATTTGACGAAAACAGCAGTACAGTCGTATTACATAAAACCTGTTATTTTGATTCCTTTCTGACTAATATCTGTCCGGGCAGCGAAGTTATCTTTAACAAAGACAATGAAACAGTAGCTAAACTTGATGGTGAATTGAGCTGTATTACCAATAACGGACAGCTTAAAACTGTAACCGATTATCTGTGCGCAAACGAACCGGGCGGGTCAACATTGCTGTTTGACAATCACAGCATCAGACTTTATGAACAGAGCCTTTTGGCTCAAAGCAGCGTATCACGTATCGTACCGACCGGAAGCGGATCCGTCGATTATTCAGACATCAGGCAGTCAGGCAGAAACGGTGATTTCCGTGATCTGATAACTTACAGCATCAACCGAGAACTGTTTGAAGAAGCCTTTAACGGCCGTAAGTGCAATTACAGTGATTATGTCGATACCAGAGTAATCGGATACTATAAATGGGCGGAAAAAGCCGGAAAGGCAGAATTCATTGGCATATCGAGAATGCATGATGATAATGTGCTGCTGCAGGAAAAATCAAAGGTTGAGCTGACAGGTGACGAACACTATATCAAAGCCAATACCGTTGAAATACTGATGGAATCAATAAAAAGAGAGCTTCCTGATATTGAAAATGACGTTATCAATGCCGGTAATTATTCGATTCCATGTGTAATAGCGATGAGATATCTTTATGAGATGTGTAAGGAAGTGGATGATAAACAGATTGCTCCTGAAACAGCTTTATTCAGATAACCGGGTAACCGGTTTTTCTTTTTGAACAGAGAGGGGAGGGAATATGATTGGAAATCCAACTATTTTTATGATAAATACTTATCATGTTGTCGATTAGTTATATTTAAAGCATTATTGTGTAGCATAAAATGATAATGTAAGCAGGATAAATGCTCCTAAACTGAATGTAAACTAAAGGGGACTTTGAGAAGGAAAAGGTTACAGTAATCAGGAATGAGAATAGACAACAAAAAAAAGACAGACATATGTCTGACTGATTTGGAATAAAGAATTAAGGTAACTGTACAATTTCTAAAAGAAAAATGCTCCAGAATTACAGAAAAGGGATGGAAAAACTACTGCTTTACCAGATCATAATATTATTACAACAACTTCGCATAATCTATATTATGATAGATATTTTGGACGAAAATCGGTCATTTTCTGATGTTTTTAACGTATTCCAGTACTTCACTGCTTCCTCTGACGATTATTTTCTCTGAAATATGAGTTACTGTATTGCTTAATAATTCTGGCGTAACGTCACTGTCGATAAACAGTACACCGAATCCTTTTATGCTGAATTTGGTGTTGTGTGCCTGATAATCCTCCAGATATTCTTTTGATAAATTCTGAGCGCCGATAAACCATGTATTGGTACTGTATGACTTATTGCTCTCTGTGAGAATCTTTTCTATAAGATTTCCGTTACGATCCAATAAATCAGTTATTGCATCATTGATAAAAGCGCTTCTGTTGCTGTAAAAACCTTCGCTGATCAGCAGATCGATCCTCGCTAATTTATCGTCGTTGATATTAACTGATACTTTTTCACTGTTCATATTACATGCTCCTAATATGCTCCAATTGTAGCATATAAATCAAAATACGTCAATATCCCCTTTTTACCCAAATAGTTGGATTTCAAACTAATTTATTTGAAACAAGAAAAAAGAAGCGTTCAGCTTCCCTTCTTTTCAGTCTTTTTTTGCCCGTTTTTCTTTTCCTTTGTTTTTGCCTGTTCTTCTTTCTTGTCCTGCTTTTCACTGACTTTTCTGTTGATGTCACGTGCCAGGAAGAAAAGCTTGAGTAATATCCATATAACGGTCAGTCCTGCGGCAATGGCCAGAGGTATCTGTATGAAAACCAGAATCGGATTCATGTTCTGTACCAGTTCAAATAAGAAATTCAATATATCAGTCATGTATGTTAATGCCCCCTGTCATCGTTTGTCTTCAATGATTTTTATGGCTACCTTTATGCCGTCTACTGCGGCAGATGTGATGCCACCTGCATACCCTGCGCCTTCGCCGCATGGATATACACCATCTATATTACACATCAATTTTTCGTTTCTGACAATTGTTATCGGTGAAGAAGTTCTTGTTTCAACACCGGTAAGCATGGCGTCAGGATCCGCAAAGCCTTTTATTATGCTGTCAAAATGACGGATTCCTTCCTTGAGTGTATCTGATACATATTCAGGTAATATTTCGTTAAGATTGCTTAAAGTGTATCCCGGTGAATATGTCGGTATTACTTTTCCGATGTGGTCGCTTTTTCTGTTGAGTTCAAAGTCTTCAAATCTCTGCACCGGAGCATTGTGATTGCTGCCGCCCAGAATGAAGGCTTTTTCCTCCAGAGCTTTCTGGAAGTAAATACCAGCCAGAACATCATCGCCGTCCAGATCATCAGATGTTATATTGACCAGAAGGCCCGAATTAGCGTTTCTGCCGTCTCTTTTATAATAGCTCATGCCATTTGTCACGATGGCGTTTTCATCGCTGGACGAGGCGATAACTTCGCCACCGGGGCACATGCAGAAACTGTAACAGGCTCTTTCTCCCTTATGATATACCAGCTTGTACTCCGCCGGAGGCAGTTTAAGATCTGTTACGATACCGTACTGGGCTTCATTGATCATTTCCTGAAGATGCTCAATTCTGACACCGACAGCGAAATTCTTGCGCTTCATTTCGACATTTCTGTCTTTCAGCATCTCAAAAGTGCTTCTGGCGCTGTGGCCGATGGCCAGAACCAGTGCATCGGTAAGGAATTCCTCATCATTGCAGATGACTTTTATAAGACCGTTTTCCTGTCTGATGTCTGTCATTCTGGTGTTGAAATGATAGACTCCCCCTTTTTCGGTTATGTAATTGCGGATGTTCTTCAATATGCTGATCAGATTATCCGTTCCGATATGCGGATGAGCCAGCCAGGTTATTTCTTCCGGGGCGCCAAACTGATGGAACAGTTCAAGTACTTTCTTTATGTAAGGTGAACTTATACCTGTTGTCAGCTTGCCGTCGGAAAAAGTCCCTGCTCCCCCTTCCCCGAACTGTACGTTGCACATAGACCTGAGCTTGCCGGTTTCACGGTACTGTCTGACATAGTCAATTCTTCCATCGACACAGTCACCCTGCTCGATGATTATCGGCTTATATCCGTATTCCACAAGCGTCAAAGCACAGAACAGACCTGCAGGTCCGGCTCCGATAATGACCGGATTGTATAAGGAATCTCTGTTAACGTTTACTTTCGGAAGCTGCTTATGTGAGGCCTTTTTCAGCTTAGGGTATTTTCTTTCATTACGAACTTCCACCTCAAAACTGCAGGAATAATGGACATCATTCTTGTCTCTGGCATCTATGGATTTACGGGTAAGCGAACAGCTGATGACATCCCCGGGTTTGATACTGGCCTTTTTTAAGGCTCTGTCAATAAGCTCTTCCTTGCTCAGATCTTCGTATATCTTAAGGTTTTCTATTTTCAGCATACCTACATTTTAATATATTTCCCGGAATAAAGAAAACATCCTCTTGTTAAGAGAATGTGAACTGTGAATTAACTATTTCTTTTCATCCTTCATGGATGCTCTCGGCAGTTTACCGGCAGCCTGATGCAGCTTGGAGGCCTGAACATGAGTGTATATCTGCGTTGTGGAGATATCTGCATGACCTAACAGGACCTGTACCGTTCTCAGATCGGTATCTTCTTCCAGCAAATGTGTCGCAAAGGAATGTCTCAGTGAATGCGGGGAAATGCTGCGCAGATTGAGTTCGTTCTGTTTTTTCTTCAGCAGCCGGAAGACATATTCCCTGTTGAGAGTGTTTCCTCTCTGGTTGATGAAGAAACGCGTTTCATTGCGGTTTTTCAGCCATACTGATCGGATGTTGCGGTAGTAATGCTGAAGCCTGTAGGTGACATCACTGTCCATCAGAACGATTCTTTCCTTATTGCCCTTACCGGTGATTCTGAGCTGTTTATGAACGGTATTTATTTGGCTGACAGTCAGATTGCAGATTTCCGAAACACGCATCCCGGTCTTGTAAATGAGCTCCAGAACGGTTCTCTGGTAATATTCACGCGGATTCCGGTCATCAAAGCTGTTTAGTAACAGATCCATTTCTTCTTCGCTTAAAAAAGAAGGCAGATGATCGGCATTGACCTTAACAGTCAGGTTTTCAGTAGGATCACGGAAATTGAAGTTAAGGAACAGATAGCTGTGAAGACTGCGTAAGGTCGTCAACAGATGGGCTACAGAAGACTTGTGAAGTTCATCCAGCGCTTCGCCGATGAAGATCTTCAGATCGTTGTTTGTGACATCTTCGATGTTTTCTATCCCCTGCTCTTCAAGGTACTTCCGATATCTGGACAGATCATTACGGTATGAAGATATGGTATTCTCTGACTTGGTCTCTATTACCGAGATCTGATAGAGATAGTTCTCAATGGCTTCCCGGACTTTCATTTGCATGCCTTTCCGGCTTTCTGATACAGCTCATCGGCAGCAGCCAGCGATGATGAAGTCACGGCTGCCGAAGACAGCACAGCCAGTTCATGTATTCTTCCGTCATGATCAAGTTCGACAACATCGGTTACCGTAGTATCGCTCTGTGTCTTTTCGATGTGGAAATGATGATCCGCAAAAGCAGCTACCGGTGCCAGATGGGTTACCGCAAATACCTGACATCTTCTGGAGATCTCTTTCATCTTCAAACCCATGTTAAAAGCGACATAACCGGAAACACCGCTGTCAATTTCATCAAAGATGATGAGTCTGGTTCCCTGTAATGATGAAAATACGGTCTTAAGACCCAGCATCAGACGGCTGGTTTCACCGCCGCTGGCTGCATCAGCCAAAGGCTGTAACCGCATCCCTTTGTTCATGGAGATCAAGAATTCAACATCATCGTTACCTGAGGCTGTATCTTTTCCTTTGGAGAATGATGTCTTGAATACAGCGTTTTCCAGATTGAGATCTTTCAGCTGCTCGACGACTTTCAGTTCAAGTTCCACAGCCTTATCCTGACGGATCTTGCTGATGGCAGAGGCTTTTGAAAGATATATTTTATAGGCTTCATCAGCCTTTTTCATTGCTTCCTTTAGTGTAAATTCACGGTTAGAGTAACTATCAAGTTTCTCTTCCAGCTGCTTTTTCAGAGCTAAAAGACCGTCTATGTCAAGATTGTACTTTCTTTTGGCTCTCTGAAGTTCATAAAGACGGCTGTTTAAGGCATCGATGTCTTCAACACTGAGATCATCGGAATCAAAGTAACCGATGATACTCTCGTAGTCATCACTTATTGAGTAATAAGCATTAACGATGTTTTCAATATTACCTGATATCTCACCGAACGGTCCGAAACCATCGGTATTTCTGGTAAACTCGTATAACCTGGTAAGTATGCCGTCATCAGAAGTGAACATCTCTCTGGTATTCTCTACCAGAGCAGCTGTCTTTTCGCGGGCCTGAGCCTTTTTCAGCTGTTCTTCAATTTCTTCGTCTTCCCCTGCCTTAAGTTTAAGAGAATTCAGTTCCTTTAGCTGATACTCTGTTATTTCCAGCCGGGCAGCACTGTAATCACTGCTTTCCAGACGGTCGTATTCGCTCTGCAGCTTACGGTATTCACTGTACGCTGATGATACTTCCTTTAGAAGCTGTTTATTACCGCAGTACTGATCCAAAAGATTCAGATGATAACGGCTGTTTAACAGATACTGACTGTCACGCTGACAATGGATGTCAATCTTTTCATTCAGGATGTCCCTGATTGAGGCAGCGGTAACGGAACGGCCGTTGATGCGGTTAACAGTCTTCCCGGAATCGGTAAACTCACGGGTAATGATCAGATCCTCACTGTCCAGTCCCATTTCTTCCAGTTTGGCAGCTGTTTCTTCATCGACATCAAAAGAGCCCTCGATAATGCACTTAACAGCTCCGTTACGGATCATGGACGTATTAAAACGTCCGCCGATAAGTATACCGATGGCATCGATGAAAATGCTCTTGCCGGCTCCGGTCTCTCCGGTGAAAACCGACATTCCGCTGTCAAAATCCAGCTGAAGCTGTTTGATCAGAACAAAGTTCTGAATGTAGAGAGTTCTTAGCATTTATTCCCCTTCTTTGACGAAATACATCAGATATTCCTGGTTGCCGTTTTGTCCGGTAATCGGTGACTTTACGGTACCCATATGTTTAAGCTTTAGCAAGGAAGCTGTTTCCTCGGTTTCCTTCATCTTTACGGAAACGATCTCTTTGTTTTTAACAACGCCCTTGTTATTGAGAAAAGGCGGACCAACCTCAAACTGCGGCTTGAATAATATGACTGCCTGTCCTTTATCATGCAGTATGTCAGCAATGTTGGGAAGCAGTTTGACGCAGCTGATGAATGAGACATCCATGCAGATGAAGTCAATTGTTTCCTCGAAGCTGTCTCTGTGCAGATCGCGGCCGTTTATTCCTTCTCTGGAGATTACCTTAGGGTTATTTCTTAATGATTCTGCCAGCTGATCGTGTCCGACATCATAGGCGTACACTTTTCTGGCTCCGTTTTGCAGTGCACAGTCGCTGAAGCCGCCTGTAGAGGCTCCAATATCCAAAACCGTAAGGTTTTCAAGGGATATTTTGAATGTGCTTAGAGCAGCTGCCAGCTTATATCCGCCGCGGGAAACATATTGATTTTCTTCCTTTTCAACCTCAATGAGATCGTTCTCGTCAACTTCATAGCCGTCTTTGGTTACGGTTATGCCGTTGACTTTGACTCTTTTCTCCTTGATGGCATTATGAGCCTGAGATCTGTTGGGATATGTTCCGTTGTGGACCAGATACATAGACAGTTTCATATTACTTTATAGACAGAAAAACTATCTTCTCCTGTTTCTCATGTCAAGAATGATCTTCTTGACGCTGTTAAGTCCAATCGGCAGAAGATCTATGTCGCGGATGGCAGAGTTGTACAGTCTGGTGTAAATGTCGGTACAGCCCTTCAGTCCGAGAATGTTATAGAAAGTGATCTTCTGGTTTTTGGCATCGGAAATGCTCTTGCCCATTTCCTGTTCACTGGAAGTATAGTCCAGTACATCATCCTGGATTTGGAAAGCCAGGCCGATCTTCTTGCCGATGTCAAGGATCTGGGTTTCCAGTTCAGTATGCTTGGTCAGTACGGCAGCGCATAAAAGCGGAGCAGTAAGCAGCATGCCTGTCTTGTAGTATTCCATCATGGACAGATCGTCAATTTCGATGTTTTCTCTGGTCAGTAAGGCCAGATCAAGATCCTGTCCCTTGATCATGCCCTGATGTCCGGCGCACTTGGAGAGAATTGATACCAGCTGAACCTTTTCCTCATCAGTGTATTTGGAATCGGCAATCAGCTCAAAGGCCTTTGTCAGCAAGGCATCACCGGCCAGAATGGCGGTTGCCTCATCAAACTGTCTGTGAACGGTAGGACGTCCCCTTCTCAGATCGTCATTATCCATTGCCGGCAAATCATCATGAATCAGTGAATAAGTGTGGATCATTTCAATGGCAGCAGCACACTGCCAGCCATGTTCAGCCGAAAAACCGCAGTCCTGAATAAAGGCCAGCAGTAAAAGCGGTCTTAAACGCTTTCCAGGGGCCGTCAGAGCGTAATTCATTGCCTTGTCGACCTGGATATCCTCTCTGATAATAGTGCCCAGATACTCCTCAAAACTACCGCTCATCGCTGATCGCTCCTGTCTGATCTACTATCTCATCCAGTCTGGTCTTGAAAACTGACAGTTTTTCATCACAGAATTTTGCCAGCCTGACGCCTTCCTCATAAAGATTCAGGGCTTCGTCCAGCGTACAGTTTTCATTTCTGATCTTCGCAACGATCTCTTCCAGTTTCTTCTTGGCTTCTTCAAATGTCAGATTATCCATGATTCTTCTCCTTTCGCAGAGGCTTGCTGATGATGTAACCGTCAGCCAGTCTGGTTTCCATGATGTCATCAGCTGTAATGTCATCAACAGATCTGATGACTTTTTCATTCTGTCGGGTTACCGAATATCCCCTTCTTAAGACTTTCAGAGGTCCCAGGGTATCGATCAGTTCCCGCGATCGGCTGACAGTCTGTAACTGATGTGTATAATACTTCATGATATCGGGATACAGGGTATCCTTCAGTGAAGCTATCTGTATCCGGTTATTACGGCAGATGCCTGTGCCGCTGGCAGCCAGCTGATTTTTTAGATAGTTCAGCGGCAGGGCCTCATCAGTTGGCATCTTCTTAAGATACTCCTTAAGCTGCTTCATCAGAGAATCAATGCCGATTAGTTCATTTTCTCCTCTGACTCTGATCTTATCAAGTTCCATCTCCAGGATCTTTATCTGCTGGGACGAAATATTCATCTTGTTGTGTACCGTAGTCTTAATGCGGTCGACAGAGTCATTTATGTCTCTGACAACCTCGGATTTCTTCGGTGTGGCGATGATTCCCGCTTCGGTCGGTGTTGCGGCATTATAGTCTGCTACCAGACCGGCTATGGTATCGTCCTGTTTATGACCAAGTCCGGCAATAAGCGGTGTCTTCAGTCGGGCGATCTCATGGGCCAGGTTTTCATCGTTGAAGCACCACAGCTCACTTACCTGTCCTCCCCCTCTGGTCAGGATCATGACATCGCAGTTGCTAGCATCAGCCTGTCTTAAGGCTCTGATAACGGAGGCCGGTGATACTGCTCCCTGCATCAGTGCCGGGAAGACCAGGGTTTCGGCACAGGGCCAGCGTGATTCGATCTGGAATACGGCATCTCTTAAGGCTGCCGTCTGCTTACCGGAGATAACCGCGATACGCATTGGATAAGGCGGTAACGGTTTCTTGCGGGCCGCATCGAAATAACCGAGAGGTTCCAGTTTCGCATAGGTTTTCTTGAAAGTTGCGTAGAACTGTCCGGTACCGGCTATCTCAACCTTATATCCTCTGAATGAAAGCTTGTTGCTTTTGGAATATACGGAAACATTCTGACGGTTTACGTAACCTGTCACTCTGACGACATCGCCGTTTTTCGGTATGACGTCAGCCACTCTGTTATACGTAAAAACAGTTACATCAAACTGATAGTCATCTGGTTCGTTCAAATCCTTTAACGGAAAATACCAGTGCTCATTTGGATCTAACTCTTTGTTTCTTACCTGATTTGTTCTGCTATCTCTTATCATAGGGAGAACTACTTCTCCCTCTATGGTTACGATGTTTATGCTGGAGAGGACATTGTTGACTGCGTTGCTTAATTCTTTGATGGAATAGATCTTATTATTGATCACAGCTTGTCCAGAACTCCGTTTAACAGTCCGCTTGCCTCTTCGTCACAGTATACCTTGGATATTTCAACTATTTCGTTTATGATAACCGGTTTGTCGGTTTCAGTATGTCTGATTTCATAGGCGCCCATTAACAGCAGCGCTCTTTCAATGTAGCCAAGTCTGTCCCACTGCCAGTCAGGAGTCAGATTCTCAATGATTTCCTTCTGCAGTTCTTCCATGTTCTCAATGGTGTTGACTGTGGTTTCCACGATAAAAGATATCGATTTCTTGTCATCGACATCAAGGTTGTCATCAAATATATCTTCAATCGTCTTTTCAGTAAGAAGATACTGATAAAGACAGTTCATGATCTTA
Organism: Erysipelotrichaceae bacterium; assembly: GCA_017405785.1. Lineage (GTDB taxonomy): Bacteria > Bacillota_I > Bacilli_A > Erysipelotrichales > Erysipelotrichaceae > RUG521. The sequence continues at coordinate 12,252 of JAFQZR010000027.1, read as the reverse complement.
ATTCTCTGGTCTCTGCGTTTCATACCTGCCTAAAAATAGAACCCCACTACATTGACATTGACGATAACGTCTCTGAACTCAGTCATCTGAACGATTGCGTCATGTACTCTCTGCTGAACCGTTGAACTGATCTCAGTTACATTACCGTGACGGCTGGCTATGACGTTCATGTTAATGACGATGAAACTGTTAACCACCTTACATGAAATGCTCTTTTTCAGACCGTTGCGGGCGGCAACTTTGACATCAGGAATCTCTTCCAGAGTGCTGGCGGCGATACTCTCAAAAACCGCGGTGGAAAGACCGATCATTCCGTATTCATTCTCTCTGTTCTTTGAAACAATATATTCAGTTGCCATAGTTCTTTACCTCCCTATCACTATATCATATTTTTAAAAGTTATCATATACGCTTTTCAAACACCAGTGTCATTTCCCCTGCACATAAAGGCTCGGTAATGACACCCTTTTCGATGGTAATCGACTGGTTTTTTCCGTTAACCCTGCCCAGATAGTTACCGTCAGATGGCAGGTGCTGATGAAGGCGTCCGTTTCTGTCAGTTACGACAGTATAGCTGTACCCTAACAATGCGGAAACAGTTTCGATATCTCCCCTGTCAAGTTCTTCAAGGATGCGGCTTGATGAGATCTTCTGACCCAGATAATCAACGGAATTCAGGACCATAACATTAAACTTTCTGTCAGTACTCTGTAATAGTGTATCGCTGTTACCTTTGCCGCGGTATCCGAATGAGAAATCAAAGCCGCATATCAGTTCTTTTACATTGAGTCTGTTGAGATAGCGGATGAAATCATCAGGCTGCATCTGACAGAACAATTCATCAAACTCAATGATGTAGATTCTGTCAAAACCCATCCTTTCAAACATGGAATACTTCATTTCATTGGTAATCAGATGTTCTCTTCTGACGCCCTTGAGATATACTTCCCGGGGATCAGGATCAAAGGTAATTACTGCACTTCTGATACTCTTGTTCTCAGCTGTTTTAAGGGCTTCTTCAGCCAGTTTTGCATGTCCCAGATGTATCCCGTCAAACAGGCCTATACAGGCTGCAGACGGGCTGAAATGACCTGTGGTATGCATGTTTACTTTGTATGTTTTCATTACCACAGCCCCCTCTGACATCTGTAAATGTCATTGTCCTTTTTATATGCTGCAATGATCTTTTCTTCATGAGTGATAAAGACGATGTCATCATCGCAGTCAAGCTTTACAGGCTTGCCGTTGTAAACAGCGGAAAGATCATCCATCTCAACATAACGGTAGTTCTTCAGAACATCATATGCACTCAGGACATCGTATTCTCCCATCTCAATATCTTCAACGGTACAGGAATAATCGATTCGGTATCTGTCCACTGCCGTACGGACCAATGATTTCATGCATCCCTCATTGTCCAGCTTTTCAGCGATCTGCTGACACAGAACTCGTACATAGGTGCCAGAAGAACATACCGTTCTGAATACTATTTCGTCATCATAAATTCCGAGAAGGTCTATATGAAAGATCTCAATCTCCACAGGTTTTCTTTCAACTTCGATTCCCTTGCGGGCAAATTCATACATCTTATGGCCGTCGATCTTCTTGGCACTGTACATCGGCGGTACCTGCATTGACTTACCTAAAAAACCGTTTAGAACGGAAATGACCTGCTCCCTGTCAACTGATACAACAGGTTTTTCCTTCAGTACCGTACCGGTTATGTCAAGAGTATCAGTGGAAACTCCTAACTTAATAACTGCGATATATTCCTTTGTATGGGAAACAATGTACGGAAGAAGCTTGGTTGCCTTTCCCACAGTCAAAAGCATCACACCGCTGGCTAAAGGATCCAGAGTTCCCGTGTGACCCACTTTCTGAGTATTGAGTATATGTCTGACCTTCTGGACCAGTGTATGACTGGTAATTCCTTCAGGCTTGTTAACGATTAGAATGCCGTCCATTTATAACGGTATCTCCCTGAACTGCTCATTACGGAAGTTTTCTATTTCATAGCCGTAAGGAGCCTGCTTGTTGATGTATGGTGTTTCCAGGATCTTGGCAATGCTGTCAAGAGCCGGATGATGAACAATGGTATTAAGGATGTCAAATCCGATCTCACCGTATCCGATATTGGCGTGGCGGTCCTTGTGAGCACCTCTGACATTCTTGGAATCATTGACGTGTACAACACACAGTTTTTCAAGACCGATGATCTCGTCAAACTGTCTGAGAACACCGTCAAAATCGCTGAGATCATATCCGGCATCGTGAATGTGACAGGTATCCAGGCAGACCCCTATCTTGTCCTTGTATATGACATTGTCGATGATGAGCCTGATTTCTTCAAATGTTTTACCGACTTCAGAACCCTTTCCGGCCATTGTTTCCAATGCTATGACGACGTTATCATCTTCACGCAAAACTTCGTTTATGCCTCTGGCAACCTGTAACAGGCTTTCGGTAACATCACCTGTTAAGGCACTGCCGGGATGCAGTACCATGTAACGGGCCTGTATGGCCATGGTACGGTCAATTTCCTTTCTCAGTACTTCCTTCCCCATTTCATAGGTTTCCGGCTTAAGCGTATTAGCCAGATTGATGATGTAAGGACAGTGAATGATGATGTCAACAGGATCGTAATCGTGTTCTTTCCAGATGGTCAATCCTTCTTCGATCCTCAGCTGAGAAATCGGAGCGCGGAAGGAGTTCTGCGGTGCTCCCGTATACAGCATTAAAGCATCAGCCCCATAGGCTAATGCTTCCTTTACTGATCCTGCAATATAGTCAGGAGAACTCATGGATACGTGGCTTCCGATCTTACGCATTATTTTCCACTCTTGGTGCGCTGACTCCGCTTGGCCCTTTCCTTTTGCTGCTGCTTGATCGAAGCCTTGATCTTCAGACGGCGCTGTCTTTTTCTGACAGAGTCGATCTCAGCCTGGATTTTTTTCTTGTAGCCCGGTTTTACTTTCCTGACCGGACGTTTCTTTATCTTCTCAACTTCTTCGTCGAATTCGTCTTTCCGGCGGGTCGGCTTATAGTCAAAAGGTTTGACGGTGACCCAACCGGTCTTGCGGTAATCCTGATACTGGAAATCAAAATCTCTTTCTCTTAAGACCTTTAAGCCCGGGATATCCTTTTCATTGAAAAGAACATAGGAAACACCGCTTCTCCCTGCTCTGCCGGTACGGCCGCAGCGATGGGTATAATAGTCAAGAGATGACGGTAATCCCAGGGATATGACATGGCTAACACTAGGAATGTCCAGCCCTCTGGCCATGATGTCGGAACAGACAATGTAGCTGATCTGATCGTTATCGATGGCTTTTAAGGCCTGTTTGCGCTCTCTGGTGGAAAGATCACCGTGCAGTTCGATTATCTGATATCCGGCATCCTTCATTGCGGTGGCAGTAGTCTTGACCTCTTCCTTGGTGCGGGCAAAGATCATGCACACATACGGATTGATGCCCGGAAGTATTCTGAGCAGCTTTTCCTGATAAGTCAGGTGGCGGCAGTTGATCCGGATATGCTCGATCTGCGGATTGTTAGGATGCTTTTCACTGGCTTCAACGATGACCGGTCTGTACATGTATTTCTTCAGAAACGGCTGCAGCTGAGCCGGGACGGTTGCGGAGAATACCCGCATCTGCAGCTTGCGGTTTAGTCTGCCGCAGATCTGATCCACTTCATCGATGAATCCCAGTTCAAGAGTCATGTCTGCTTCATCAACGACAAGTATCTTAGCCTGATCAAGCCTTAATACCGCTTCATCGACAAAAAGATCCTTTAAGCGGCCAACCGTTCCGATAACGATGTGCGGCTGGCTGTTAAGAGATTCGATCATTCTGTTTTTATCGATGCCTGAGCTGACAAGCTTTATGCGGTAGGATGGTTCAAATTCGTTTATTTCACTGAACTGACGGTACAGCTGACGTGCCAGTTCTCTGGTTGGTGCGGTAATGACAGCCTGGATCTGATCCTTGGAGGTATCAACAAGCTGCAGCACGGGAATAATAAAAGCATGAGACTTTCCGGTTCCCGTCGCAGAGATTCCGACTACATCTCTTCCCTTCATGATCAGAGGATAAACCTGCTGCTGGATCGGGGTGAAGTCTCTGAAGTTCTTCTTCTTGATAAGTGCCTGGATCTCAGGCTTTAATTCATTAATATTAATCATATGAAAATTATAACAATTTTCAATTGATTTTCAAACGTGTATATTATTATTGGGTGATGATAATGGAAATAAAGGAAGTCAGACCTTCCGGCTATTGTGCCGGAGTCGGACGCGCATTGGCTCTGGTAAGGAAAGCTGTCAGTGATTATCCTGATCAGCCTGTTTACATCGTGGGCATGCTGGTGCATAACAGATATCTGGTAGAAGCTCTGAAGACCAGAAACATCATCACTCTGGATGACTCTGTAAAGACAAAAAGCGAACTGGTTGATGAGATCGATAATGGTGTTGTCGTTTTCACTGCTCACGGAATTGACCGGAAAGTAAAAAAGAAAGCAGTTGACAAAGGCCTGACGGTCATCGATGCCACTTGCCAGTATGTCCGTAAGACTCATGAAATTATTAAAGAACATCTGGCAGACGGTTATACCGTTTTCTACATCGGCAAGCATCATCATCCTGAATCAGAGGCTGCCCTTTCCCTTAGCGAAAACATAATTCTGCTGACGGGAATTGAAGATGCGCAAAATGTCTGCTGTGATAATGACAGAATACTGGTAACTACCCAGACAACAATGTCGGTTTATGATACAGCTGAAATGATAAAGATCATACTGGACAGATTCCCTGATGCCACGATAGCTGAAGAGATCTGTAGTGCCACCAGAACCCGTCAGAATGCTGTGGCACAGCTTAAAGATACAGATGTCCTCATTGTTGTCGGTGATCCCAAAAGCAATAATACCCGCCAGCTGGCCTACATGGGAGAAAAAGCCGGCATAAAAAAAGTCCTTCGCATAGAAACTGCCAGGGACCTTGTAAATGAAGTGTTTAATGAGACTGACCGCATAGCCGTAGCTTCCGGAGCCAGTACTCCCAAAGCACTGACGGACAATGTGATCAGTTATCTGAAAACCAAAGATGAGAAATATCTGGAAACAGACCTCAGTGTTATATGTCGTTTTCTGTAATATTCACATCAATATCAACTTTGAATTCAAGCTGCTTTAATGTCACGCCGGCATTGAGCAGCATTTTTTTCGAGGCAATGAAGTTATCCTGGTCGGCGTATTTGTCTGACTCGTAATAAACAGCCTTAATACCGGACTGAATGATGGCCTTGGCACATTCATTGCACGGGAACAGTGAAACATAGATCGAACAGCCTTCTACCGGACGGTAGGAGTTCAGAATGGCATTCAGTTCGGCGTGAACGACGTAAGCGTATTTTGTTTCGAGATATGAACCTTCCCTGCCCCATGGGAACTGATCATCATAGCAGCCTCTCGGCATGCCGTTATATCCGATGGAAACGATGCGGTTTTTATCATCAACGATGACTGCCCCTACCTGAGTGTTAGGGTCCTTTGAACGCTTGCCGCTTAAGTGTGCCAGTGACAGGAAATATTCATCCCATGTCAGTATCTTCTTTTCTCCCATATGTTTATCCTCCCTTAATAGTATTTCCGCAATGCCTTTCTTATGGTTTCGGCATAATCGTTAAGATTCAGTTTCTGTAAGACCTGTACGACTCTTTGATCGATTTCAGGGTAGATGTTTGAGACCTGATGTCTCAGTACACAGTAACCAACCATGAAAACCACTAGCATGCACCAGGCAACCGTAAAGTTGATTTTAAGCTTTCTGTCAGTCTTTTCCGAGAAGATGAAGCCCAGGAATACTCCGGCTACAAAACCTCCCAGATGACCTAAAAACGAGACGTTAGGCAGGAAATTGAGAATGATGTTGAGATATATGGTACTCAGCATTCTCTGTCTTATGGCCGGTATGCGGAACAGCCCTTCCTGATAGTACATGACCATCAGGGCAGACATTAATCCGTAGATACCGCCGGAGAGTCCGACAGAGATTTCACTGGAATTGCCGAAATATATAAACAGACATCCCGTGATTATTGAAACAATGAGTATGGTCATTGTTTTTAAAGCCCCGAGTTTCTCTTCCACGGCCTTGGAGATCGGTCTTAAGGCGATCAGGTTTGCCAGAAGATGGAATAAGGAAACATGGGTAAATCCGGCAGTAAGCAGTCTGTACCACTGGTTTAGTCCAGTGATATACGGCTTGAAATAGGCTGAGAATGCAAGAGCTATGTATGTCGGAGGTATGTTCTTGACATTGGCAAGAGTGTTGATCAGAGCCCATACGGCAATGCAGATGATCCGGCATATAACAAATGTCACTGACAGTGATCCCTTCAGATCTGTCAGACTTCTGAATGGATTGCTGGAAACCTTCATCTTCTTGATCAGGAAGTTTCTCACATCCTCATTGTTATGGCGTATCTCCTCTTCGGCATTGTCAACGTCATATATGACAGTATTGATTTCAGGGAACAGCTTGGCAATCTCTTCAGTCAGTTCACACCGCGGATATAAAACGATGTAAGTGATCAGTTCATCCGTGAAGTTTCTGCCTTCCAGATCAAAGCAGATATCCAGGATCCTGCCCGTTCTTCTGAAGGCGTTGAATATGGACTGAGCCTCATTCATTATCTGCTGTTTACGGGCTATGTTGAGACTCTGAGGATTTCCGGAAAGATGTATCAGCATAAACGGGCTGTTCGGGTTCACCATCCAGACACTGTCAGCCAGCTTTTCCCTGCTGGCATTGACGAAGCTGATCTGAGCGTAATCATGAGAAATGATCAGATACTTGACAAGCTGATTTATCCAGAGACGCGAGTTGCTCATAAGGATTCCTCCTGCTTTTCAAGTGTGTCAAGATACCGCTGGAAATCATCAGGCAGAGGACATTCTAGTGTCATCTGCTGTTTGGTGCGCGGATGAATGAAAGTCAGCTGATGGGCATGCAGAAGCTGTCCGTTTCCCCTGCTGCGCTTTGGAGCGTACTTAGGATCATTGACAACAGGATATCCGATGTATTCCATGTGGACTCTGATCTGATGAGTACGTCCGGTTAAAAGCGAGCACTCGATGAGAGTATTCTTTTTATATCTCTTTATGACACGGAAACGGGTAATTGCTTCCTTGCTGTTTTTATCAGTGACAGCCATCTTCTGGCGGTCATGAGGGTCACGTCCTATCGGTGCATCAATTGTACCGTTATCATGACCGATAACACCGCTTACTAATGCGTAATAACGGCGGTTCATGGTTTTATCAGCCAGCTGAGCTGCCAGAAACTGGTGAGCTTCATCGTTTTTAGCCATGATGATCAGACCTGTAGTATCCTTGTCAATACGGTGAACGACACCCGGTCTCATGACACCGTTGATGCCGGAAAGATCCTTGCAGTGAGCCAGCACACCGTTGACCAGTGTTGGTTCTTTAGTAGTAACCGTAGGATGGACGATCAGACCGCGAGGCTTGTTGATGACTATTACATCTGAATCTTCATAGACGATGTCCAGATTCATCTCGATCGGTTCAACGTTGTATTCTTCAGTTTCCGGTACTTCAATGCTGACTACATCGTTAAGTCTGAGCTTGTAATTGGATTTGACCGGTTCGTCGTTGACACAGACAAGTCCTTCGGAAATGAGCTGCTGGAAACGGGTACGGGAAAAACCGGTTACCTCTAATAACCGCTTGTCTATCCTCTGGTTTGCCAGTGTTTCATCAACGATGATATCAATAGTATCCATTCTTACTCCTTTTCCGTCAGCATTATCAGTATCAGGGCGAACAGAGCAATGGTAATGCAGCAGTCCGCGATGTTGAATATCGGAAAGTCATATCCGAAAATGTAGAAATCCAGGAAGTCAATTACATATCCGAATCTTATCCTGTCAATGGCGTTGCCGATTCCTCCGGCAACAATAAGCAGCATCGTAAATCTTGTCAGCTTTTTTACATCGCTGTGCTTATAGAGATAATATACGATACCGATAGACATGGCAATCGCAATACCCACAAAAACAAAACCCATTCCCTGCCCGATGCTCCAGGCCGCTCCGGTATTTCTGGCATAAGTGATATAGAAAAAGTTTTCTATAACCTTGATGCTTTCAGAAACCTGCATCGTGGATGAGATGTAGAGTTTACTTAACTGATCGGCAAGGATCAGAGTGATAACGAATAGCCAGTCACGTTTTCTCATAAAAATGTACCTCGTTTATTATATCAAATCCCTCTTGCTTATTAAAGGATAACTGTCTAATATGAACTTATGAACGGTAAGCAGAATTATGTAAAATCATTCTTTGGTCATTTACACACGGTGAATCAGCACCGTTTTCTGGTATGCAAGCTATGTTTTAAGTTAGGCCTTTATTATCAGGGGCTGACACATGACCTGTCAAAGTATTCCCCTTCGGAATTCTGGCTGGGAGTTAAATATTTCCAAGGCAACCGTTCTCCTATCGATGCTGAAAGAAAAGAACGAGGTCTGTCCACTGCCTGGCTGCATCACAAAGGACGCAACAGACATCACTGGCAGTATTGGATCGATCAGCAGAACGGTAAGCTTATGGTTCAGGAAATGCCGATGAAATACATTAAGGAAATGCTGTGTGACCGCATTGCCGCCTGCATGGTTTATCAGAAAGATAAATACCATCGCTCCAGCGGTTTGGAGTTCATGGATAAGTCTCATGAACAGTATCTGATGCCTGAAAAAACAAAGGCTATACTGAGAGAAATGCTGACGATTGTAGCTGAAAACGATCTGGATAAAGCCATGGAGATCATAAGGAACAAGTACAAATAAAATACTCTCTTCTACGTTATTCTGATAAGAGAGTATTTTTTCCTAATTTGAATTTGGTTAAATTGATTATAATAGAATAATTGAGGTATTAAATATATCAGTATATGAACATCTTAGAAAAACCAATATCATAGCTATCATGAGAGGCATTCCTCTGGATAAGATCACAAAAGTTTCAGAAGCACTTTATGCAGGGGACGATTTCTTTTTTAAGAAAATTTCGCAAAATGTCAAATTTTTTCCAAAGGTATTTTTGTATTAAAAACAATTGATTTTCTATCACTCTCCATAGCACATTTGAAATAGCCAAAACGAAAAGAAAACGTCACTTTCGACGTTCCTTTTATTGATTGTCAGCTGTTATTATTTTTCTTTAATAACTAACAGATTGATCTCTGTACCGTTTCAAAGCACGTGAGATCTGGTCAGGACAGCTTGTATCCTTAGGCCCACATGTTGTTCCTTCAAGTCTGGCGATGACATCGTTGATGTTCATACCGGTAATCAGTTTGGAAATGCCTTTAAGATTGCCCGGGCAGCCGCCGATAATGACGACGCTCTGGATGATATCATCTTCAATGTCAAATGTGTAATGCTGACTGCAGACTCCTTTTGGAGTATACTCAAATATCATTTTTCCTCCTAGTATTCCATCGTAGCCCTGACAGCTTTTTTCCAGCCGTTAACTAAACGGGACTGGTGAGCAATGCTGATCATTGGCTCAAATCTACGGTCTACATTATACATTAATCTAAGATCGGATAGCGAGCTAAATGCCCCGGTAGCCAATCCTGCCAGCATGCAGGCGCCTAAGGCCGTGGTTTCAAAGTTGACAGGTCTGATTATTTCAGCATGGAGAATATCAGACTGGAACTGCATCAAAAGGTTGTTGCGGCAGGCACCGCCGTCAACCTGTAATCCCTTGACGGAAATGCCGGTATCGTTCTCCAGAGCTTCGATGACATCATATGTCTGGTAAGCCAGTGATTCAAGAGTTGCTCTGATGAGATGTTCTCTGGTAGTTCCTCTTGTCAGTCCGAAGATGGCACCGCGGGCATGCTGGTCCCAATATGGAGCACCTAAGCCGGTAAAGGCCGGAACAACATATACTCCGCCTGAATCAGGCACTAAAGAAGCCTTATCTTCGCTTTCCGGGGCTGTTTCAATAAGCTTGAGACCATCTCTAAGCCACTGAATTGCGCTTCCAGCTACGAATACTGAGCCTTCCAGAGCATAATAAACTTCATCACCGATCTTCCATGCAATGGTGGAAACCAGTCCGTTCTTACTGTCGACCCTCTTCTTGCCTGTATTGAACAGCAGGAAACATCCTGTTCCGTAAGTATTCTTGCACTGTCCTTCTTCAAAGCACATCTGGCCAAACAGAGCAGACTGCTGGTCTCCTATGACAGAGGCAATAGGTATTTCAACACCGAGGAAATCAGTGTGGTCATATATTTCGGAGCTTGCCTTGATTTCCGGCAGCATTGATGCAGGAATATTCCAGATATCCAGCAGTTTCTTATCCCACTGCAGTGTATCGATATCCATCAGCATCGTACGGCTGGCATTGGATACATCAGTGATATGAGTACGCCCGTTGGATAAACGGTATACCAGCCAGCTGTCAACAGTACCGAAAATCAGTTCGCCGTTAAGAGCTCTTAACTGCCCTTCTTCGATATGGTCAAGGATCCATCTGATCTTGCTGGCAGAGAAATAAGGGTCCACAGTTAAACCGGTTTTCTGCTTAATATAGCTGGAATGTCCGGCTCTGATGACCTTTTCGCACAGATCATTGGACTGACGGGACTGCCATACCAGAGCGTTATACACCGGCTTACCGGTCTTTCTGTCCCAGACGATCGTGGTTTCTCTCTGGTTTGTAATGCCGATCGCCTTGATTTCTATCGGCATGATACGTGTTTTGATGAGAACATCCTTAACCACTTCAACTACGGAATCATAAATTGTTTCAGCGCTCATTTCTACCCAGCCAGGTTTTGGAAAGAAGTTTTCGATTTCCTTCTGGGAAATGCCGACAATCTGCAGTTTCTCGTCAAAAACAATGGCACGGGAACTGGTTGTACCCTGGTCAATTGATAAAATATATGATGACATGATGACCTCCTGTATTATTCTGTCTTAATTATATACTTTTCGGGCAAACTTGAGTAAAAGAATTAATAGTGTTAAGATAACAATATGAAAAAGCTGATTATCGGGGTTATCACAGCTGTAACACTGCGGTTTACCATGATACCTGTCACAGCAGGAAGTTTTTTTGCGACATTATCAGGAACATCATATGCCAGCAATGATTCGCTGGCTATTATTGACTTCTCGATACGCGGTGATGCCGTCAACAATGTCAGAGGCTATATTGATTACCCTGCTTCACAGTTAAGCGTATTCAGTGTGGAAAAGAATCCGGACCTCACGGAAATGGCAATCAACTTTGACGATGACAAGCCTGGCTCCGTCTACTTTGCCGCCCGGTCATCCAGCCCTATCGCCCGGGAAACGGTACTGTTCACCATCACTTTTGCAGTACACAGCGATACTCCGACTATAGATATTACAACTTCTGACATCTATGCAAATATTACGGTTACCGAAAGCGTAGTCATAAACCAGAAAGACATAGATGAAGCCAAAGAGAAAGAAAAAGCCTGTCAGGCCATGGGCGGATGCATTGATGAAATAGTCATCCCTGATCCGGTATATGCCGAGCAGCCGGTTTCAAAGGAACAGGCTTTCAGCAATGACACCCTGACCATAACAGTCGCTGAAAAGACACTTAAGAGCCTGTATTTGAAAACCGCAGACTTCCCTGATGCCAAGTGCTCCCCTGTCTTCAACAAACTCATCACTGCATACAAGGTTGAAGTCGACAGCAGAATAACTGAACTTAATCCGGTATTCGTAGCGGAAAACCCTGACTGCATAATGGAAGTCTCTGAAGAGATAAACAACCAGATCATTGTCACTCTGACCGGTGAAAACGGGGATGTAAACTCCTATGTATTCACCATTATCAGAACCAGCAATTTCGATCCTAACAATACCCACCCAGGTGACATCAATCCAACCACTACCACTGCCATTGAGTATACCACTTCGGCTTACCTGCTGATGGCGGCACTGGGCCTGGTTTCATTGGGATTCATGATAATCGGCGGTTACTACATCTGGCTGGGTGCCAGAGAGCCATAAGAAAGATAAAGCCTCAGTCTTAGTGAACTGAACTAGTAAGATAAAAGTAGACATGGAAAAAGTCAAAGGGCTTAATCCAAAGTCTACTTTTTCTTATGATGAAATAAAGGAGGAACAAATATGGCGATAGGAAGACCCAAAGGCGTAAAGAACAGAGAGTACAGTAT